>DASQLU010000018.1:0-13141 GCA_035645855.1 Pyrinomonadaceae bacterium | reverse complement strand
ACAAACTCCAGTACGCGGACAAGTCGCGCGACGAAGCCGTTCCCGATTTGCCGCTTCCCGGCACGATGCAATACGGCGATTGAACGAACGAAGAAGACGCAAGGACGGGCGGCGAAACGGAAACTTATTATTCCGATTCGCCGCCCGTCGCGCGTCTTCTTCGCCCGTTCAATCGCCGTATTGCATCGTGCCGGGAAGCGGCAGATCGGGAACGGCCTCGTCGCGCGACTTGTCCGCGTACTGGAGTTTGTAGAGTCGCCAGTAGAGGCCGCGTAGCGTGAGCAATTCCTGATGTGAACCCTGCTCTCGGATTTCGCCGTGGTGGAGGACGATGATGCGGTCGGCGCGCTGGATGGTGGAGAGGCGGTGCGCTACGAGGATGGCGGTGCGGTCGCGCATCACGCGTTCGATGGCCTGTTGAATGAGTTGCTCGGTCTCTGTATCAATCGAACTTGTCGCTTCATCGAGAATCAGGAGCGCGGGGTCGAAGGCGAGCGCGCGCGCGAAACTGATCAACTGCTTCTGCCCGACCGACAACCCCGCGCCGCGCTCGCGCACTTCAGACTTGAAGCCTTCCGGCAATTTCTCGATGAAACTCTCCGCGTGCACTTCGCGCGCCGCCCAGCGGATGCGCTCGTCCGGCATCTCCTCGCGGCCGAGCCGGATGTTGCTCTCGACCGTGCCGCTGAACAGAAACACGTCCTGCAACACGACGGCGAAGTTTTCGCGCAGTTGTTTCAAGTCCCACTCGCGCACGTCCACGCCGTCCAGGAGCACGCGCCCGCGCTGCACGTCGTAGAAGCGCATGAGCAAATTCGTGATCGTCGTCTTGCCCGAACCCGTGTGCCCGACGAGCGCGACCGATTGCCCCGGCTCGATGGCGAAGGAGACGTCTTTCAACACCCAGTCCTCGCCCTTGTAAGCGAACCAGACGTGCTCGAACTCGATGCGGCCGCGCGCGCGCCCAGCCTGCACAGGCTCGGCGGGCGTCTTGATGGCGATGGGCAGGTCGAGCGTCTTGAAGAGACGGTGCGAGGCGACCATCGCCGCTTGCAGCACGTTGTACTTGTCGGAGATGTCGCGGATCGGTTGAAAGAGAGCCTGCGAATACTGGATGAAGGCGACGAGCGCGCCGAGCGTCAGGAGTTGCGGCGCGCCGGGCGTCGTGCCCATCACGTGATAGCCGCCATACCAGACGATGAGCGCGATGCCGATAGCGCCGATGAAATCGACGAGCGGGAAGAAGACCGCGTAGTAGAAGATCGTCTCGATGTTGGCGCGGCGATAGTCGTCGTTGAGTTCGTGAAACTTGCGCTCGGATTTGGCCTCGCGGTTGAAAATCTGGACGGTCTGCGCGCCCGACACGTGTTCCTGCAAAAACGAGTTGATGCGGGCGAGGCGCGTGCGCACCATGTCGTAGCCGCGCCGCGCGTGCTTGCGAAACCATGAGGTCGCGGCGAAGAGGAGCGGGACGGTGACGAGCGTGATCAGGGTCAGACGCCAATCCATCGCCAGCATGATGGCGATGATGATGAAGATCGTGACGAGATCGCCGAGCACGTCCGTCACGCCCGACGTGAACAGTTCGTTCAGAGCATCGACGTCGGAAGTGAGGCGCGTCATGATACGGCCGACCGGGTTGCGGTCGAAGTAGGCCACCTCCTGGCGTTGGAGCTTGTCGTAGAGTTCGGCGCGCAGGTCGTACATCACGTGCTGGCCGATGGTGTTGAGCAGCACGGCCGCCGCGTAGGAAAAGAGGAATGTCAGGAGCAGCACGCCGAGCATCGCCAGCGCGAGCCACATCAGGCCGCCCGGCAGGCAGGGCACGCCGCCCTGCTGGCACGGCAGGATGTACCAGTCAATCGCATACTGCGTGAACTTCGGTTGCAGCACGCGCAGCCCGTTCAACCCGAGGGTCAGGACGAGCGCGGGGACGAGCAGGCGCAGGTATGGGCGCAGGTAGCGCAGCAGCCGACGCGCGATCTGCGAATCGTAAGTTTTGCCGATGGCCTCTTCTTCGTGAAATTGTTGAACCGCTGTCGCCATGTTTCGTTGATTCCGGTCGTTATAAAGCCGTCTTATTTAAAGCCGCGTCGCCGTCCCGGCCGTCTCCCTCGATTTGATCGAGCGCGCCGCTCGCGGGAAAGTGGAGCAGCATTCCGGCCGCCGCGATGATGAACGAGTGGAGCGCGTAGGACAGTCCCGTAATGACGTAGGCGACGAGACCGAGGACGGCCGTTAGCTCACACGTGGCGAAGGCAAGGATGTAGGCGGTCGTGCCCAGATCGAGTCGTCGCTTCGCGGCGGCCTGCGCCAGCAGCTTGCGCTTGACGAGAAATGAACCGAGGAAAGACATGAAGCCGAGCGCGCCGAGCGCCCAGGCGAGCGTGTGTTGGCCGTCGGCGTTCGCTTCCGGCCGCACGACATACGTCAGACCGAACATGAGCGCGAGCGACATAAATTGCGCCCCCCAGATAAGCAGCAATCCGCGCCGCCGCGCTCCGGCGGTTGCTGGCATAGGGCTTTCATTCATCATCTTTATCTCCGAGAGGCCGGTTGCGACCCGACGCCCGCAAAAACGCCCGGGCTTTCATCAAATCAACTCGCGGCGAGTTCTTCTTCCAAAAGCTGCCGCTCGTAGAGCGCGGCGTATTCGCCGCCGCGCGCGAGCAATTCGTCGTGCGTGCCGCGCTCGACGATGCGGCCTTCGTCGAGCACGCAGATGAGGTCTGCGTCGCGCACGGTGGAGACGCGGTGCGAGACGATGAGACTCGTGCGCTCGCGCATCACGCCGCGCAGTTGCGCGAGAATTTTCTCCTCGGTGTAAGTGTCCACGCTGGAGAGCGCATCGTCGAGAATCAGTATGCGCGGCTGGCGCAGGACGGCGCGCGCAATCGCCGTGCGCTGCTTCTGCCCGCCGGAGAGCGTGATGCCGCGCTCACCGACGAGCGTGTCGAAGCCTTCCGGGAAGCCGCGTATGTCTTCGCTCAAGCCCGCGATCTCGGCCGCCCATTCGACCTCGGCGCGTTCGGCGCGCTCCACCCCGAAGGCGATGTTTTCGGCGAGCGACTCGCTGAACAGAAAAGACTCCTGCGGCACGTAGCCGATGCTCGCGCGCAACTGCGCGAGCGGATAATCGGCGAGCGGGCGGTCGTCGATCAAGACCGCGCCGCGCGACGCGTCCATCATGCGCGGGAGCAAATTCATCAACGTCGATTTGCCCGTGCCCGTGCGCCCGACGAAGGCGACCGTTTGCCCCGCCTCGATCACGAGGTCGATGTCTCTGAGCACCGGCGGGAGGTGTTCGCTGTAGCCGAACGTCAGGTTGCGAAACTCGATGCGTCCCCTGATCTGCGGCTGCGGGCGCACGCCTTCCGCGTCGGCGATGGCCGGTTTGACCGCGAAGATGGCGTTCATGCGTTTGAGGCTGGCCGTGCCGCGCTGGTACAGGTTGACGACGTAGCCGAGCGCGATGAGCGGCCAGATGAGGCGCGTCAGGTAGAGATTGAACTCCGTGAACTGCCCGACCGTGATCTGACCGCGGACGGCCAGCACGCCGCCGTACCACAAAATCAAAACGAAGCCGAGGCCGATCAGAAACTGCATCAGCGGGCGCATCACGGCATCGATGCGAACGAGTCCGAGGTTGCGCTCGGCGTATTCGCGGTTCAGTTTTTTGAAGACCGCGATCTCGGACTCCTCCTGCGCGTAGGCGCGCACCACGCGCACGCCCGTGAAGTTTTCCTGCGCGCGCGCGGAAATCTGCGCGAAGAAATCCTGAATCTTCTCGAAGCGCGTGTGCACCTGCTGGCCGAAGTATTTCACCGTCAGGGAGACGAGCGGCATCGTCACAAAGAGCAACAGGGTCAGTCGCGCGCTGATGCGCAGCATCAGGGGCAGGATCAAGACGACGACGAAGATCGTCTGCAGCGTGTACATGATCATCGGCCCGGCGAGTTGGCGCACGGCCGCCAGGTCGTTCGTCGCGCGCGCCATCAGGTCGCCGGTGCGGTTGGCCTGAAAGAAGGAGTTCGGGAGTTGCTGTAGGTGGCGATAAAAGTCCTGCCTGAGATCGAATTCGACGTGGCGCGACATGCCGATCAGGATGCGTCGCTGCAAAAACAGGAACGTGCCGCTGACGAGGCTGACGCCGAGGATGACGAGCGCGTAGCGCGTCAGTTTCGCCCAGGTCACGTCAGCGCGCAGCCCGTCCACGGCGCGCCCGACAAGGAGCGGAATAAACAGCCCCGTAACCACCGAGGCCAGAATGCAAAAGACACCCGTGATCAGCTCTTTTTTATACGGGCGAAAGTAGAGGCTGAATTTTTTCAGATCGTCCATAACAGGGAAAATGGCCTGTCCGCCCGCCCGTGTCTCGTCCGGCTCCGGGGCGAATCCGCCGCGCCTATGATGCGCGACTTTCTCCCCAAAACCAAACGGAGAAGGGCGGGGGATTAAGGGCAAAGGGTAAAGGGAAAGGGGTAAAGGAAGAATCAACTTCCTTTACCCCTTTCCCTTTTACCCTTTGCCCCGTGCTTCAGACGGCGGGCGTGTTGATGCCGGCGTCGGCTTCGGCCTGCGCCGGTATCTCCAGGGGCACGCCGTACATTTCGTCGCTGACTTCGGTTTGTTCGCTCGGCGGGGTGCAGATGCGATTGCGCCCGGCGTGTTTGGCCTGATAGAGCGCGCGGTCGGCCGCGCCGACGATCTGGTCGCGCGAGTTGGCGTGCAGCGGGAAGGTGGCGAGGCCGAACGAGCCGGTGATAAAGCCGATGCCGGGCACTTCCGTCGTCTCCAGACGCGAGCGCAGACGCTCGGCGACGATGAGCGCGCCGTCGAGTCCGGCCTGCGGCAGGATGACCGCGAACTCTTCGCCGCCGTAACGCGCGGCCGTGTCCACGCCGCGAAGTTCGTCGCGCAACACGTCTGCGAGGAAGCGCAGGGCGGCGTCGCCGGCGTCGTGCCCGTAGGTGTCGTTGACGCGCTTGAAATGATCGATGTCGAGCATGATGAGCGAGACGGGCTGGCGCATCCGGGTCGCAAGTCTGAGGTCGCGCTCCAGTTGCATCTCGAACGAGCGGCGGTTGACGCAGCCCGTCAAACCGTCGGTCAGAGCCAACTGCTGCATCTGCGTGAACAGGCGCGCGTGGTTGACGGCGACGGCCACCTGGTCGGCCACGGTGCGCAGGAGCAGGAGCTCGTTCTCCTGCCAGATGCGGTGCGGGTCGTCGGAACAGACCAAAAGCACGCCCATCGAGCGCGCCTGGTAGAGCAGGGGCACGACGGCCAGCGGGCGCGTCTCGTCTTCGGTCTGCGCGCTCGTCCCGCGCTGCTCGTCGAGCACGTAATGTTTGAGGCGGCGCGCCAGTTGGGTGTGGTAGGCGTAGAGGTCGTTGACGACGGCTTCGCGTGCTTCCTCGGTCGGCGCGCCGTCGCGGAAGTAGCACTTCATCACCGGCGATTGATCGTTTTCACCTTCGACGTGGAGGCCGCTCAATTGCACGCCGAGCGCGCGCCCCACTTCGTCCACGGTCGTTTGCAGGACGCTCGGCAGCGAGAGCGAACTTCTGATCGCCGACGCGATGCGATTGATGGCGACCTCGCGCGCGGCCTGTTCCTGCAGGAGGCGTGCGAGTTTGGTCGTGACGGAGACGGTCAGTTGCAGCGAAGTGGCCTTCGGCATGCAGGTGCGCACGGCCTGTGCGAAGGCTTCGGTCTGCTTGAAGCGTTCGGCCGTGACGCGCGCCATCAGGTATTCCAGCGCCGAATAGACGATGTCCGGCTCGAACGTCCAGATCACTTCGCTCTCGGTGATGGTTTCCGCGCCGTCGTTCGTCTGCCCCGGCAGGGAGACGAGTAGCGCCGAGAAGCGCGCATCGGCGATGATCACGAAATGCTCATTGTTCCCGCCCGCCGCCGCGCGCGACTGCAACATCGAGCCACGCATCTCATCGAGAAACGTCATCTCGTGATAAGCGTCCTGCGGCGCGAGAAAGAAGAAGGCATGACGCGCTGCCCGGCCGACTTTCAAGACGCGCTCGGCCGAACGCGGGGAACGTTCAACCTTTAACGGCAAACTTTCAACCACCAGCGCCGCCAGATTGTTCTCCAACACCACGTCCTCGAAATAACGATGCAGTTGCGCAATCGTCTGATCCGCGCAACGCATCGGCGTCAACTGTCGGGAGTGTTGGGAAAGTAGCGCTTGATACAGAGAAAGCATGAGCTTTAGCGACCGGACGGACCTGATGGGGCTCTTTCAAGAAGGGCTGCTGAGATGAAGGTTATGACCGCCGCATTGGAAGCGACGAAGACAAAACATATTTTGCATGAATTAAAAGGTTTTGTCCATGAATATTTACAGGACACATCTCGACCGCCATGGGAGACTCGTTTCATCTCCCACAGGATGAAATTATTTACAGAAACAAACGACTTAGCTGGATTTCAGGTAGGTTGTCAGGGCGGCGAGGACAAGTGCGCCGGATTCATCGGAAACTTCTACGGAGACGCTGGCGAGGCGGCGTCCGGCGCGCAGGACGCGGGCGCGGGCGATCAATTTGCCGCCTTTAACGGGGCGCAGATAGTGGAGCGTAAGGTCGACCGTGACGGTTTGTGCGCCGGGTTCGAGCGTGGAGATGACGGCGAAGGCCGAGGCCGTGTCGACCAGCGAAGCCAGCGCGCCGCCGTGCATGATGCCACCGAACCGCTCCAGTTCAGGGCGCGCCCTCATGGACACGGTGGCCGCGCCGCGCGTAGCGTCTTCAAACTCGATGCCGAGCAGGCGCGCGTAAGGGATGTGGGTCAGGCCTTCGCGCAGACGGCTCAATTCTTCGTGCGTCAGGGGAGTTTCGTTCAAGAGTTGTAGAGTCCCGCCCCGCCGTCACTCGATTCGACGACGACCGCCGTGCCGTAAGCCAGTACTTCCGTGATGCCGCTCCCCAACTCGGTCGCATCGTAGCGCGCGCCGATGATGGCGTTTGCGCCGAGTTCGGTGGCGTGCTGCACCATAATTTCGAAAGCTTCGCGGCGCGTCTGTTCGCAGAGATTCGTCCAGGCGGTGATGTTGCCGCCGACCATCGAATTGAAGACCGCGCCGATGTTGACGAAGAGGTTACGCGAGCGCACGACGATGCCGCGCACGATGCCCAGATTTCTCGTGATGCGAAAGCCTGTCAGCTCAAAGGCGGTCGTCACCATGTGCGGCGAGACCGAGTAGCTGCGTTCGCTGATTTCGTATGGGGCGCGTGTCTGTAGAGAATCGTTGTTCATAGTTGATGCGCTCTCTCTGTCAAGTAAAACCGGGAACTATCAATCGCCGAAGAGGGACGGCTGCGCGTTGTCGCCGTCGTCGCCGACACCATCGCGAGCTTCCTCCGGCGTCCAGCGATAGCGGCCGAGGTCGCAACGCTCGCGCGCGTTAAACTCGACGCCCTCGGCTTCGAGCAGCCGCTGTTGCTTATTCATCGGCAACAGGACGCGCCCCGTGGAACACCCGCCCTGCGCATTGATGACGCGATGCCACGGGACGGATTCGTCGGCCTTGTTCATCACGAAGCCGACGGTGCGCGCCGTGTATCCTTCGCCGAGAAGTTCCGCCAGTTGGCCGTAAGTCATCACTTGACCCGCCGGGATGCGGCGCACGATCTCGAACACGCGCTCGTTGTAACCCGGCGCGTTCACGACGGCCGGATCGCTTGCCGGAATCTTCGGTTCGCGTCCGGCGTCGCTTCGTTTTAATTTCGTGTCCATCGTTTTTTACCCGTCCGGCCGTGTTCACGCCACCACGCGCGCCACTCTTCAATCGCGCTCGTGCGTTCCGCCTGCGGAGCCGCAGGCCGAAAGCTGAGTCAGGTGTTGGTCGCGTCGCGCAGGCACATCTCGGCCAGAAAGCGCGTGCGCAGATGTTCGCTCGACAATAATTCGATGAGTTGAGGGATGGGCAGCCGCGCGAATTGGGCGCGTTCGGCGGCGAAAGTTTTCCGTTTCTCGTCGGTTAAGTTCATCGCGCTTGTTCAGTCAGATGCGTTCGAGTTCGGGGAGCGTGCGATCCGTTCGCAGGTCGCCGGTGTTGAGCGTCGTCTTCGGCTCGATCAGGACGACGTGGGCTTCTTCGACGGCCACCGGCATGTGTTCGACGCCTCTGGGGATGACAGCGAATTCGCCCGCCGCGAGTTGCAGATCGCGGTCTCTTAATTTGATCGTCAAATTCCCCTCGACGACGAGAAACAACTCGTCTTCCGTCTCGTGCCTGTGCCAGAGAAATTCGCCCTTGAACTTGACCAGCTTCAGGTAGGCGTCGTTGAACTCGCCCGCGATCTTCGGCTGCCAGTGCTCTTGAATGAGACTGAACTTCTCGTTGAGATTTACCACTTTCATTGCGACCCTCCTCGCACCGGCGGAGCGAATGTCCGAGATTGTTTTAGCCAAGCGTGCGCAGGACAGCGCGCGCGGGCGCGCCGTCGCCGCTTCCGGCCGCGATCTTCAGGGGCAGGCAGATCAACTCGTAGACGCCCGCCGCCACCTCGCGCAAGTTCAGACCTTCGACGACGACTATCCCCGCCGAGAGTAACGTCAGGTGCGTCTCGAAAACTTCCGACTTGAAACGTTCGATGGACAAATAATCAATGCCGACGAGCCGCACGCCGAGTTCGTTCAGTGCACGCGCGCCGTCCGCCGTGAGGTGCGTGAAGTCTTCGCGAAAAATCCTGCCCTCGTCCTGCCAGAAATTCGAGTTGCGAGTTTTGAAGAGCACGCGCGTCGTGCCCGCCGGGACGTGCGCGGCGACGTGGCTCGCATCAATCGCACGCACCTCGTCTCCCAGTGAGACCACGCGCGCCTCGCCGATCAGCACTTCGAGCGGGAGCGTGGAAACTTGCGGCGCGTGCTCGATGAAGTGCGCCGGTGCGTCCAGATGCGTGGCCGTGTGCGCGCCGAGACGCAACAGTGTGACGTTGGCGGCGTCGCCGCGCGCGATGGCTGCCCAGGAGATAATTTCAATGGCCGGGTCGCCCGGATAAGTCGGCGTCGTTTCAGGCGAAATGGCGACGCTGATGTCGTAGATAGGCATAAAGTGATGTGTCGAAGCCGTGTATCGTGACTCGTGACTCGTCAATAGAGAAAGCCTGTTCCCGCTATTCACGGTTCGCGTTTCACGATTCGACTGTCTTCAACTCCGCATGTTAAGGGCAGCTTTCGAGGGCTGTCAACGCTGTGCCCGTTTAGTGGCGCACGACTTCTTGCGGCCTTGATCGTGGTGCGTTAGCATTCGGGTGCGATGTGTTGATTTTAGCCGGGTGAAGCTTTCGAGCGGATGGGGGTGTTGCGAGCCATTTCGGAGATCGACGACAGAGAAGGCGTGCCGCGCTTGGCGGCTTCGAGTTATTTGAACTCGGCACCGCTCATCTGGAGTTTTGCGCGGGGCGAGAGGGCGCGCGAGGTGGCGTTGCTGACGGACGCCGCGCCTGCGCGTTGCGGCGACATGCTGGCGCGCGGGTTGGTCGAGGCCGCGCTCGTGCCCGTCATCGAGTATCAACGCCTGCCGGAAGTAGCGGTCGTCCCCGGCGTGTGCGTGGGCGCGCGCCGCGCCGTGCGCAGCGTGGTGCTGGCGACGAAGTGCGTCGATTTGAGAGACGTGCGGACGCTTGCACTCGACGACTCGTCGCGCACTTCGGCCGCGCTCGTACAGATCATCTTTCGGGAGTTCGTGGGGCGCGACATCGAAACCGCGCCCGCGTCGCCGGATGTGAAAGCGATGCTTGCACGGCACGACGCCGCGCTCGTCATCGGCGACCCGGCGATGACTTTCGCGCGCGAAAATTTGCGCGTGTACGATCTGGCAGTGCTATGGCGCGAGTTCACGGGGCTGGGCTTCGTGTTCGCGATGTGGATGGCGCACGCATCGGCATCGGCGGCGGTGCGGCGTGTGGATTTCGCGGGCGCGCGAGACGAGGGGCTGGCGCGTCTGGAAGAGATCGTCGCGGAATACGAGCGCGAGCTGCGTTTGCCGCGCGCCGAACTTCGCGCCTACCTCACGGAGAACATCTGCTTCGACCTGAACGAAGAGATGCGCGCCGGGCTCGAACTGTTTTTCCAACTCGCGCACAAGCATAAACTCATACACGCCGTGCGCCCTTTGAAATGGCTCGGCGAGTAAAGCCTTGCGTTCAAACAAAGCGCGCCGCGTGGCGTATAATAAGTTGAAGAGATGAAGTTAAAAGGACACGCCCCGAACAAACTTTTTATCAACGCCAAGCAAACGTTATGACCGACATCCAACCAATTCTCGACCGCGCGCTCGCAGGCGGGCGTCTGACCGTGGATGACTGCACCGCGCTCCTTGAATCCGACGACATCGCGCGTATCGGCGTCGCCGCCGACGAGGTGCGCAAACGTAAGCATCCGTCGGGCGTCGTCACCTACATCATTGACCGCAACATCAATTACACGAACGTCTGCAACGTCGTCTGCACCTTCTGCGCCTTCTATCGCCGTCCGGGAAAGCCCGACACCTACGTCCGCACGGTCGAAGAGATTTGCGAGAAAATCGACGAGACCATCGCGCTCGGCGGCACGGGCATCCTGATGCAGGGCGGACTGCACCCGGATTTCGGCATCGAGTGGTACGAAGAACTGCTCCGCACGCTGCACGCGAAGTATCCGCGCATGCAGTTGCACAGCTTTTCGCCGCCGGAGATTCACAACATACATCTCATCAGCGGCCTCTCCTACGAAGAGATCATGTTGCGCCTGAAAGACGCCGGGCTATCGTCGCTGCCCGGCGGCGGCGGCGAGATTCTCGACGACGAAGTGCGCCGGCGCGTCTCGACCAAATGCACGACCGACGAATGGCTCGCCGTGATGCGCGCCACGCACCGCGTCGGCCTGCGTTCGACGGCGACGATGATGTTCGGCATCGGCGACCGCACGGAGCACCGCGTGCGCCATCTCGCGCGCATACGCGATCTACAGGACGAGACCGGGGGCTTTACGGCCTTCATCCCGTGGACGTTCCAACGCGAGAACACCGCGCTCGGCCGCCGCATCAAGGACGAGCCGACGGGCGTCGATTATCTGAAGATGGTCGCCGTCTCGCGCCTCTTCCTCGACAACATCGAACACATCCAGTCGTCTTGGCTGACGCAAGGCTTAAGGCTCGGTCAGGTCGTCTTGCGCTTCGGCGCGGACGACATGGGGTCGATCATGATCGAAGAAAACGTCGTTTCCGCCGCCGGCGCGCACAACGAAGCCGACGAACGCATGCTCCGCTATCTCATACGCACCGCCGGCTTCCACCCGCAACAACGCGACATCCTCTACAACCACGTCAACCGCGACGAATCCACCGCCACCGACGCGAGCGATTCCGCCACGCTGCGTGAATTGAGCGTCGCCTTCGCCGATTGAGTGGGGATTTCTATTAACGTGTGGGTGGCTTAACTTTTAGAGCTTCTTTAAGTTGTCCGAGGAACATTTGCCGTCTGGGTTTAACAGAAATTGATCCTTCAACTGTCGCTTTTGACCACTCACCTAAAAGAGCAAGAGCTGCTAAGGGTTCTAATTGTCGTTTGAACGTTTGCACATTATAAATAAAGCTCTCATGAAAATCGCACCGTGCCATCACGTCGGGGAGCAGAGAGATCATAATTTGCAGCCCAGTGGGTAATAGCAATGCATAACTTGTTCTTTTATCATCAGCCCACGCATCAGGAAAAGTTTCGGCAACTGCCCTTAAGTAATCTACAAATATTTGTTTTCGCTCAGCAGGAGTTTTTTCATGTAATGCTCCGCCAAGTAATAATAAGCCTTTGATTACAGGTAACAGTTGATTGGTTTTGACCCACTTATTTTTTTCTTTAGGGTAACGAAGAATTTTATCTCTCACTGGAGAATTAGGGTCTTCATCTACTGCATGAATCAAATCAACAGTTGCTTTATCAATGTCCGTATCTAGTAAGCCCAAAATAGCTTTCATTTGGGTTAAGAGGTCTCGATTAACAGGCTTCTGATTTACATTGATTGAAACGAAGGTTGCCCCGACCAGTTCTTCAGCCGCATTATGCAGAGCAACAACAGGCAAATGAAAAGTCTCTCCGTCCGGTAACCTTCTATATTCATCTCTAAATGAAAAAAGTCGATGTTGCCCGTCCACGACGAACGCATAATCTCCTTGTTCTTTGGGAAAAGTAATCGTTGCCGTTCCGCCACGTTTTTCGTTGATTTGGACTTGAGATTTCAAGTTAATGATGATGTTATTAGGTAATAGACTGCTTTCACCTGACTTAAGAAATTCACCTATCTCCCTCAAGCGGGATTCTTCAGTAACACGTTGCAAACCTTTTTGTTCGTCACGAGTTGCTGGCATAACATAGCAAAGCCGTTCAAGTTCCCGCGCATCCATTGTGAAGTAATAAAGAGTGATTGATTTCTGTCTAAAAACTAATGCTGTAACTTCTTTCATAATGTCTTGCCTCCATGTATTAGTATTACAATCGTCGCCAAATGTCTGCCCAACGAAATCGATTGCCCCTTGAGCGATTATGATACTGACACAAAAATCTTAGATTGAAAGGAGCCTCTGATCCGCCCCTCGAAACTGGTAAGATATGGTCAATTTCAAGTGTAACCTCCGGCGGACGTTTATGACAAATCTCGCACTTTTGATCTGAGCGAATCGCGATCATCAAATATTCTTGAAAGGTAAATGGTCTTCTCTTGCGAGCATTTAACGTTAGGTCAATACATTTCCAAATATCAAGTATTTCTTCTTGTAGTAATTCAGTTTCAAGTTTCGTGTTAGCAAAAAGCCAGAAGTTATGTAATCCATCACGCTGACACGACCATTTACGAAATTGTTCATAGGATGGAGTTACACGATTAATACGTTCTTCTCCCAAAGACCACTGGATTTCATGAAGTACGAGATTCAAATCCAAACCCAACTGGAAAATCAGGTGTTCTACTTCCTTACCAATCCGAGTTGAAAAGGGCTTCATGATTGTAGAAGCGGTCTCATAAATACCCGTGCTAGCATTTCGGCATGGCACGAGGCGAAGAACTAACTGACGAACAATGGGCGGTCATCGAGCCACACCTGCCGGAACTTCCCATTCGAGAAGATGGACGGGGCAGGCCGTGGCGA
>DASQLU010000017.1:0-13290 GCA_035645855.1 Pyrinomonadaceae bacterium | reverse complement strand
CTGATCTCGCCTTCCTGCGTGCCGTAAGGGATGATGCACATCTCCGTGCGGCGGAAGTCGTAGTTGAACAAATCCTGAAACCACATGCCCGCGATGAAGAGGAAGTTCCAGGGGTCTGCGCGACGCTTCTCGATGTCCTCTTTGGTGCGGTCGCCTTCGACTTTGCCGTAGGACTTGCCCGACAAGCCAAACGACTTGTCGAACTTCTTGAAGATGTCCATCAGCGTCAAACTCTGCGGCGCGCCATACGGGCGATAGTTCTTCAACAGAGCCAAGCCCATCATGATGTTTGAGAACCACTTGCCGCGCCCTGCGTCCGTGATGCCCGTCATGTCTTTGACGAGGCCGGGAATGTTCAGGAACTCCGGCACGGGCTTCATCTCTTTCGTGTTCTTATTGATCATCACCGCCGTGCCGACGCCGCAGTTCGGGTGGCAGCCGCAGGAGACCTGACCCCACTCGGCTTCGGGGCCGTGGACGAGGTCTGCGAAGTCCGCGAACGCGCCCATCAGAGAGAGCGGGAACCAGTCGCGCGTCGGCTCGGTGATGCCGACCTGTGCTTTCACGTCGTGCGCGAGGTGCGACAGGGTGTAACGCTGCGCCATGCGCCGCTCGTCCGTGATCTCCTCGTCGCGGCCGGTGAAAGACACGGGCTGGAACGAGATGAAGGCGACCTTCTTCGGGTTGTCGAGGGCGAAGCGGATGACCGAGCCGACCTGATCGTTGTTGATGTTGTTGACGAGCGTCGTGACGAGCACGATCTCCACGCCCGCTTCGTGCAGGTTGTCAATCGCCCGCAGTTTCACGTCGAAGAGGTTGCCCACCTGGCGGTGCGAGTTCGCGTCGTTGCCGATACCGTCGAACTGCAGATAGGCGTAGCGCAGGCCAGCCTCGGCGGCTTCACGGCAGAAGTCTTTGCTCTTGGCAAACTCGATGCCGTTCGTCGCGCACTGCACGGAGTTGTAACCGACCTTGCGCGAATACTTGATCGAGTCGATGAAGTAGGGCGAGATGGTCGGCTCGCCACCCGAAAACTGCACGGACATCTGGCGGCGCGGCTTGATCGAGATGGCCTTGTCGAGAATGTCCTTCACGTCCTCGAAGCTGAGTTCGTGGACGAAGCCGACCTGATTGGCGTCCATGAAGCACGGGTCGCACATCATGTTGCAGCGGTTCGTCAGGTCAATCGTCAACACGGAGCCGCGACCGTACTTGATCGTGGACGAGCCGTGATTGTGCAATTTCTCGTCGTTGTGCGCCTGAATGTCACGGCCGGGAAACTGCGCCTCGATGTGCTTGAGGAACGAGGAATCCATCGCCATGATGTCTTCGATGTGACCGTGCGTGGGGCAATCCTTGATCATCCAGATTTCGCCGTTGCGCTCGATGATCTGCGCCTTCACTTCGCCCACCTTCTCGTTGATGAGAATTGCGGGGTCGATCACTTCCTGACTCAAAATCTTGGCGCGCGCCTCGATGACGCACTTCGGGCACAAACTGTCGGTCGTGCGCGGGAAGCCGAGCGGCGGCTTGGACTTCTGCCAGGACTTCAACAGCGGCTTGTCCGACCACTTCGGGATAAACGATTCGCTCGGGCGATATTTATTGAAAAACTGGACGGTGTTGAACGCGCCCGCCGCGATGGCGGTCAGTCCTCTTTCCACGTGTTTAATGGGTCGCATTTGTTCTCTTCCTTCTCAACCGGATAAATTTGCCGGATAAACTTGTCGGACGCGCGCCGGCGGGCGTCGAATTTTCAGTTGAAACGCTTATCTTTGACCTGAGTCTTTGAAGCGAACCAGCCGGGGAGCAATCTACAGGCGGACTGTCAGGCTAGAATCTACCCTCAACACACGCTAAATGCAACCTGCGGTTGAACATTCAGGCGCGGCGTGACGTTTGACTCGACACTTCCCGACACGTCTCAAACGTAATTCTTTACCTGTGAAATTGTCCTCTCCGCTTCAGAGAGATGGGTCAACCCACTGCATAGAGCAATGAGCATGCCAGCACAGCTTAATAATGTAACTGGAGAAATATAAAGACTTACCCAATTGAGGTTTTTCCCGAAGCCCGAATACGGCCTGCAAATGTGTGTCGCATGAACCCGACCTACTCAGCATAGACGTTAGCGTATCGTTCCGACCCGGAAGCCGCAAGTCCCCGTGCCGCGCAGGCTTTTCTGACCCGCACGCCCGTTAACAACGGCGGCAGTTGTGTGTAAACAGGGCACGTTGAGGCCGGAACGACAGGCTGGAGCAACGGGGAGCGTCGGCGGCAGACGGATAAATTAACTGCGGGGTGCGAAATAGCCGATGCGCGCATTGAGGCGCAGCGCGGGGTCGGAGGTCTTGACCTGCACGCGGCGAAATTTTCCGTCGCGCGTCTTGTCGAGCGGCATGTAGTAGAGCGCGTACTGGTGGCGCAACTCTTCCGCCACCTCCGCGTAGACGCTATCGAGCGCGGCGAAGCTTTGCGGCTTGAAGAGACGCCCGCCGGTAGCCGTCGTCAGCCCTGCGAGGTTGCGTTCGCTCGCGTCGAGCACGCGCAGGGATTCGCGCAAATCGCCGATGCGTAGTTCGTTGAAGCGCCGTGCGGACGGCGACTCGGATTGGAGCGTGTCGAGTTCGGCACGCTTGCGCGCGCGTTCGATCTCCGTGTTGCTGATGCAATAGACGCTCGCCCCTGCTTCGAGCAGCGCAGCGAGCGCCATCTCCAAAGTCGCGCGGCCACGCCCGCTATCGATGCCGTCCGTGAGGACGACCACGGCGTGTCGCCGGCGTGCGTCTTTGAACAATTCGCGCGCCGCCAGGTAGAGCGCGTCGTGGAAGCGCGTGAACATGCCCGGCGTGACGCGCCTAAGCGAGCGGCGCAACTGCACGCGGCTCGCCGTCCAGTCCTGCAACAGTTCTACGCGGTCGTCGAACTTCAACAAGCTGACGCGATCATCCGGCGCGAGCCGCGCGGTGAACTCTTCAGCCGCGCGCCGGAAATCTTCCAGATTGTTCGCCACCGAAGATGAGGCGTCCACCATCAACAGGACGTCCACCGGCACGCGCCGCAGGCGCAAATCGCTGAGCGGCTGCTCGCGCCCGTCTTCCCACACCTGGAAATCGCTGCGTCCAAGTGTCGTCACCAGACGCCCGGCCGCGTCTCTCACCGTCACGGGCAAGAGCACTTCCAACGTGCTCACCCTGACCACTTCGTCTTCGTCCACTTCCTGCGACGTAGGAGAATGCTTCCCGGTTTTAGCTTCCTGCGCGAACGCGGGCGGCGCGAGTTTTCCGCCCGTCGCCACGACGACGAAGAGAGAGAACGCACACAGGCAGGCCGCGCGCGGCGGCCGAAATTTCGCCGCGCGGAGGGCGAAGCGCAAGCCGGAAAGGATGAAACGCATGGAGTTAACTTTCAAGGTTTCGAGTGGGAATCGTTCGCGCCGCGTCCCGCGTCCTCTTCGCCCGAAGCGGCGCGCATGGCGGCGATGACCGCATCGCCCACGCGACGCCGACGCAACTCGGCCAGCTTCGCGGGGGCGAAATCAAATTCGACCGGCGACCCCTCGATGCGCCGGATGATCGTGCCTTCCGAAAAACCGGCCTCGACGAGTTCGACGATAGAATCGTTGGTGAGCGTCGGCGTGCGTTCGAGCTTGGGTTCAGCGCCGCCGCCGCCCGCGCCGCCCGCTTCCGCCGGGGGGCGCACGATCCGCACGCTCGCGCTGCCGGTCGTTTGCGTGTCGCCTTCAGCCGCGCCGCCGCCGACGCGCGAACGCGTGCGCCCGCGCACGCCGCCCGATGAGCCGAAGACGTTGACTTCGTTCGGGTCGCCCCCGCCGTTCGTCCGCCCGCTCGACCGCTCGGCCGCTTCCGGCGCGCGCGTCTGCCCGCGCGTCCCCTCGAAAAACGGATCGTCGTCGAAAGCGTCGCCCGCGTCGTCGCGCGCGGCGAGCATGTCGCCGTCGGCGCGCGCCAGCATGGTGAGGATGATGCGTTCGCCGACCCCGCTCTTCTTCAGTTCGATGAGACGATCCGGCGAGAGGTCGAAGCGTGCGGGGCGTGCGCGAATGATCGCGATCACGGTCTTCTCGCTGAACTTCGCGCGCACGAGTTTGACGACGGCGGCGTTCGTCAAAGGCGCTTCCGCGTCGGCCTCGGGGGCGACGCCGCGCGACGGCGTCCCCTGAGCCCGCGCCTCGCCCACACAGCCGGCCGCCGATGACACCGCCACCACGGCGGCGCACAACGAGACGCACGCGACGCGCTTCACCACATGCCCCGCCACACGCCTCGCCACACGCCTCGCCATATACCTTTTCAGCAAACTTCTCATACGCCTCCAGATCGACTCCGCGCCCCGCTCAATTGCCCGACGCCGGAGCCGCCGTCTTACTACCGGCCGCCGCCATGCTATCGGCCGTTGCCTTACCACCGGCCGTTGCCTTGCTATTGACCGTAGCCTCTCTGCTCATGGCATGTGCCGTGCGCCCGTAGCGGTCGCTGATGCGCCGCACGTAATTTCGCGTCTCGCGATAGGGCGGCACGCGATGGCCGTACTTGACGACAGCGCCCTCGCCCGCGTTGTAACTCGCGAGCACGAGTTCGACGCGACCGTTGAACCTGCCCAGTAGTTGCTTGAGGAAGCGCGTGCCGCCCGCGATGTTCTGCGCCGGGTCGTGTATGCGTTGGACGCCGAAGCGCGCCGCCGTTCCCGGCATCAACTGCATCAACCCGCGCGCGCCCACCGGGCTGACCGCCCCCGCGTTGAAGTGCGACTCCTGCTCCATCACGCAAAAGATGAGGTACGGGTCGACGCCGTAGCGCGCGCCGTTCTGCCGTATGAGGGCGTCGAGATGCGGCCGGCCGGTCGTCCACCGTCGCTCTCTTCTGACCGCGCGCGCGGAGGCGGCGGCGACTGTTTCGCGCTCCTCCGTCAACTCGTCCGACTCTCTCTCAATACGCTCAATGCGCGCGCGTTCGAGAAAGATGGAGAGGTTGCCGCGCTTGTACCAGACGCCTTCGCCCGTCTCGTTCACCTCGTCAACTTCAAAACGCGCGCCGCCCACGAGATAAATCCAGAGCGGACGCGCGATGTCTGCGGCTTGCGAAGTCTTGACCGTCTCGCCCGTCGCGCTGCCCGCCTCCGACAGCTTCGCAACCTGACGACTCTTCGCGGCATCTTTTTCCGTCCCCTTGCGCTCAATCGCCTTGACGCGCGCGCGCGCGATGAAATTCGTCATGCCGCCGCGCCTGTACCACACGCCGTCCGCTTCGTCCCAGGCTTCGTCAACTTCGATGCTCGTCCCGTCAACCAGCAACAGCCGGTCGGCGTAAGCCGCGACGGGCAGGCCGAACACGAAGAGGAGTGCGAGCGCGGCGACTTTCAAATGAGGAGCGCGCGAGCGGGGAAAGATCGGACTCACGCAAAGGCGCAAAGGCGCAAAGAAAGAAGACCTGCGCACGGCATCGTCCGACTTCTTCGCATCCTCATTCCACTCCATGGTGATTTCCCTTTGCGCCTTTGCGCCTTTGCGTGAAAATCTTCTCGTCATCGTCCTTCCCCCCTTACGACACTTCGATCAAATCGCCCACGGTGCGCGCGTCGCCCGCGGTGCGCCGCTCGCCCTCGGTCGCGGCGAAGCCGTGCGACGTGCCGAAGTAGTTACGCCATGCGCTGTCTATGACCTTTGGCGTGAGTTCGATGGGCTGGCCTTCGAAGAGACAGATGTCGAGCACGCGGTCGAGCAGATCGCGCGGCTCGCAGGCTTTCATCTGGCGGTGCGAGATCATGTAGTTGTTCAGAATGTAATCGAGGCAGACCTGATCGACGCGCATCCCGCGCGTGTGCGCCGCGCGTTTGAAGATTTCGAGGTAGGCGGCCGGTGTCGGCGGCTCGACGCGCGCGCGGTAGCCCATGCGACGCAGGAAGGCCTCGTCAACTAAATCTTTATCTTCGAGGTTCGTCGCGAAGACGACCAACTGTTCGAACGGCACTTCGATCTTCTTGCCCGTGTGCAGCGTCAAATAATCCACGCGGCGTTCGAGCGGCACGATCCAGCGGTTCAGGAGGTCTGCGGGCGCGACGCGCTGCCGCCCGAAGTCGTCTATCACGAGCGTGCCGCCGTTGGACTTCATCTGGAAGGGCGCTTCGTAAAATCTGGCCGCCTCGCTCCACGTCAAATCGGCGTTCTCCAGCGTCAATTCGCCGCCGACGATGACGAGCGGGCGTTCGATGCAGACCCAGCGGCGGTCGTACTCGGCGGGCACGGCCTCGCTCGCGGCCGGGCGATGCGTGTGCGCGTCGAACATGCGGATCACCTGGCCGTCGATCTCGATGGCGTAGGGAATCCAGATCGCGCCGGGCAGACTGGCGTTGATGCGCTCGGCGACGGCCGTCTTGCCCGTGCCCGGAGGGCCGCTGAGGAACAGAGACCGGCGCGAATTGACGACGCAGCCCACGGTCTGCATGAGCGAATCCGGCAGGATGAGATCGCGAAAGGCGGCGCGCACGGAGTCCATCGTGGCGTGGCGCGAGGGCACGGCCTGCAGGCGCATCATGTGCGCGTAGTCGCGCAAGGAGACGGGCGCGGGGCCGTCGTAGCCGCAGAAGGCGCGCGCGCGCGCGAGTTGCCCCCAGCCTTTATCGAGCATGCCGTAGCGCGTCGCGCCCATGGCCGATTGCAGTTTCACTTCGATCAACTTCTCGCGGTAAAGCTGCTGCAAAATTTCCTCGGTCAGCGCGCGCGGCAGGTGCAGGCGCGCGGTGACGTTGGCGGTGGTCGGTTCGGGCAGCGCGGCGACGATCTTGAGCGCGAGGTCGCACAGGAAACTCTCCGGCACGTCCGTCTCGGCCAGTTCTTCCGGCACGGGCGGCCCCATGCTCTCCACTTCCATGCGCGTGAGTATGTTGGTTTGTGTCATTGGTCTTTGTCCGTGGTCAGTTGTCCGTGGTCAGTTGTTTGTCTTCGGTTAGTTAGTGGTTCGATTCCATCTCTAGCCGCCCGCCCGTCAGTCGCAGGCAACGGACGACTGACAACGGACAAGGGACGCCGCTTCGGCTCTGTGGCCGCCCCGCGCGTAGAGTTCCGAGAGGCGGCGCAGGACGAATTCAGACTGTGGCTGCGCGCGGCGCGCGGCTTCGTAATGTTCGATGGCCTCGTCTTCGCGTCCCGCGCGTTCGAGCATGGCGGCGACGTTGAGCCGCCCCTGATACTCGCCGCCGGAGCGCGCGAAGCTTTTGTAAGCGTCCTCATACTTGCCGAGGCGACACTGCGCGAGCGCGAGATTGTTCCAGATGCGTTCGTCCGAGGGCGCGAGGCGCGAGGCGCGCTTGAGGCGCGCGACGGCCGCGCGGTAGTTGCCGTTCAGGTAGAGCGAGTAACCGAGATTGTTGAGCGTCTGCGCGTCCGGCTGGCGGTCGAGGGCACGCTCGAAGGATTCGCGCGCGCGCTCGTGCAGACCTTTGCGGTCGTAGGCGACGGCCAGCAGGTTGTGCGCCTCGGACAGGCGCGCGTCGAGCGAGACGGCGCGCGACAATTCCCTGATCGCTTCGTTCAGGCGATTTTCGTCGAGCAGCGAGCGGCCGCGCGCGAGGTAATCTCCGGCCGTGCCGCCCGCGTCGTCCGCGTCGCCGGAGCGCGCCGCCGTGCGGCTGTCTTCCACGCGCATCAGCGGCGCGCTCTCGAACTTCGCCACGTCCTTCTCCGACAGGCGACGCACGCGGTCATCATCGCCGCTGATGAGTTTCGCCGCCGCTTTGAAAGGGGCTTTGAAGAAACGCGCGAAGCGGTTGCCCTTCTTCGCGGGCTTCTTCTCGCCCGTCCCGGCCGCGTCTTCGGCCGTGCCGGTCGGCGAGCCGTCGGCCGCGACAATTTCGGCGGCGCCGTCGCCGTCGTGCTCGGTCGTCGTGGCCGTCCAGCACGTCGAGATGCCGAGGGTCAAAATAACGGCGATGATAAAAGCATTGAGTGTGCGGTTGCGCATGGCGAAAGAACTCCTTTACATCTTGGCGAACGAATCGATGAGATTGAGCGCGGCGGGGCCGAGGATGGAGATAAAGAGCGTCGGGAACAGGAAGCACGCGAGCGGGAACAGCAACTTGACGGCGGCCTTCTGCGCGGCCTGCTCGGCGCGCTGCCTGCGCTTCGTGCGAAGGCTGTCGGCATAGACGCGCACGGCGCGCGCGATTGAAGTGCCGAACCGATCCGCCTGGATGAGCATGGCGACGAGGCTGCGCAAATCGTCCACGCCCGTGCGCTCGGCCAGATTGCGCAGGGCTTCGTCGCGGTCGCGCCCGACGCGGATTTCCAAATTCGTCAACTCGAACTCTTCGCTGATGTCGCGGTGAACTTCGCGCAACTCTTCGCCGACTTTGACGATGGCGGCGTTCAAACCAAGCCCCGCCTCGATGGAGACGACGAGCAAATCGAGCGCGTCGGCCAATCCCCAGCGCACGCGTTGCTGTCGATTCTTGACCATCTTGCGCAGCACGTAGCGCGGCAGAAAGAAGCCGGCCACGAAGGCGAACAGAATCCACATCAACGCGCTATCGAGCGGGCGCGCCACCAGCGCGCAACCGAGCGCGACCGCGCCCGGCAAACCGACGAGCACGCAGATTTGCACGGCGCGGAAAACCACCGGCGCGTTCGGCGAGCGATAACCCGCCTGCATCAACTGCTTTTGCAGCTTCTTCGCCTCGGCAGCCGAGGGCGGCGCGAGCCGGTGCAGGGGTTGCGCCATGCGCTCGGCGAGCGCGGTTATCCCGTCGTCGGAGGCGGCCGACGCGCTCAAGTCCACGCCGACGCCCGCGCGCGCCGCCGTGGCCGCGCCTCCGCCCGTCTCGCCCATGCGCCTCAACCTTTCGGTCGCCGCGCTCGCCGGGCGAAACATCAGCCAGTAAATGCCCATCACGGCAAGCGTGATGAACGCGAATGTCGAGAGGGTGATGATGAAAATCATGAGAGTTTTCAGTTTCCAGTTTTCAGTTCAAAGAGTTTTTAGTTTTCAGTTCAAAGCCGCCGCCTGAAAACTGAAAACTGTTCTTTTTCAAATCTTGATGTTCAGAATTTTCCGGATCACGAGCATGCCCGTGACCTGTAAGCCGATGGCGACGGCCGCCAGTTTGTGGCCGCGCGGGTCGCTCCACATGACGCTCATGTAGTCGGGGTTCATGACGGTGACGGCGAGCGCGACGAAGATGGGCAGGCCGCAGAGAATCCAGGCGGACATGCGCGAACTCGTCGTGAGCGTGCGCAAATCTTCCATGATGCGGAAGCGTTCGCGGATCGTGTGCGCCACTTTTTCGAGCACTTCGGCGAGGTTGCCGCCCGTCTCGCGCTGGATGAGGATGGCCGTGATGCACAGTTTCAAATCCAGCAGGGGGACGCGCGCGGCCAGATTGTCGAGCGCGAGTTTGAGCGAGAGGCCGAGGTTTTGCTCCTCGTAAGTTTTGCGAAACTCGGTGGCGATGGGGTCGGGCATCTCGCTTGCCACCATGTGCAGCGCCTCCGCGAAACCGTGGCCGGCCGACAGCCCGCGGCTCATCAGTTCGAGCGCGTCCGGCAAATCCCCGAGGAACTTGTCGAGCCGCTTGCGCCGCGCCCAGACGACGTGGACGAACGGCACGGCGGCGGCGGCCACTGCGGCCAACGCGATCAGGAGGATCGAGATCGTGAGCATCGAGGCGGCCAGGCCCGCGAGCATCGCCGCCATCAGTGAGAACATCAGCAGGCGCGTCACGGTGATGTGCAAATCGGCCTGATCGAGCAACAGCTTGAGTTGGCCGGCCGCCTGCACGCGCACGAGCAGGCGATCAAGGAGCGGTATCTCGCTCATCAATTCCCGGCGCGCGAGTTGCACCTCCACGTCGGCGTCGCCGGCCGAATGCATGAGGGCGTCCGAGAGCCGCTGCTTCATACGCGCGCGCTTCTTCTCCGTGCCGCGCGTCGCGAGCAGGTAGCCCGCGAAGGTCAGGAACAGGCAGAAGGCGAAGACGAGAAAGGGGATCATAGTTTTTAGTTTTCAGTTTTCAGTTTGTTTGTTTTCAGTTTTTAGTTTGCGAATACTCAGTTTTCGGTTTCGGGCAAGCGGCTCCCGGTCTTTCTGTTCTGAAAACTGAAAACCGAAAACTGAAAACTGCTTACTCTTCAAAAAACACGCGCGGCAACTGCATGCCGTAAACCTTGAGGCGTTCGGCGAAGCGCGGGCGCACGCCGGTCGGGCGGAAGCGGCCGACGACGTTGCCGTCCTTGTCGATGCCTTTGCGCTCGAACTGGAAAATTTCCTGCATCGTGATCGTGTCGCCTTCCATGCCGGTGATCTCGGAGATGGAGACGACGCGGCGCGTGCCGTCCGAGAGGCGTGCGGCCTGTATGACGAGGTTCAAGGCCGAGGCGATCTGCTGGCGCATGGCGCGCTCGGAGAGCTTCATGCCGGTCATCTGGATCATGGTTTCGAGTCGCGCCAGCGCATCGCGCGGGGTGTTGGCGTGGACGGTCGTCAAAGAACCGTCGTGGCCGGTGTTCATCGCCTGCAACATGTCTATGGCCTCGCCGCCGCGCACCTCGCCGATGACGACGCGGTCGGGGCGCATGCGCAGCGCGTTCTTGACGAGATCGCGCTGGGTAACTTCGCCGCGCCCCTCGATGTTCGGCGGGCGCGTTTCGAGCCGGACGACGTGCGGCTGCTGCAACTGCAACTCGGCCGAGTCTTCAATCGTGACGATGCGCTGCTCCTCCGGGATGTAGGCGGAGAGCGCGTTCAGGAGCGTGGTCTTGCCCGCCCCCGTGCCGCCGGAGATCAAAATGTTGAGGCGCGCGCTGACGCACATCTCGAACATGTCGGCGATGTCTTTCGTGACCGCGCCGATCTCGATGAGCTTCGACATGCGCAGCGGCTCCGCGCCGAAGCGGCGGATGGAGAGCACGGGGCCGTCCAGCGAGAGCGGCGGGATGATGGCGTTGACGCGCGAGCCGTCCGAGAGGCGCGCGTCGACCATCGGCGAGGATTCGTCTATGCGGCGGCCGACGCTTGATACGATGCGCTCGATGACGCGCATCAGGTGTTCGTCGTCTTTGAAGGTGACGCTCGTGCGTTCGAGTTTGCCGCGCCGCTCGATGTAGATGTTCTGCGGCGAGTTGACGAGGATGTCGGAGATGGTCGGGTCGGCGAGGAGCGGTTCGAGCGGGCCGAGGCCGAACAACTCGTGGCGCACCTCTTCGACCAGCCGCTCGCGGTCGCTCGTCGAGAGCGGCGTGTTCTCTACGGCGAGCAAACTTTCGGCGAGACGCGACACTTCGGCGCGAAGCTGTTCGGCATCGAGCTGGCCGAGCTTCGTCAAGTCCATGCGGTTGATGATGGCGCGGTGCAAACGCGACTTCATCTCCTGAAAAGTGTGCTGGCCGCCGGCGGGCGTCTCGTCGCCGCCGGGGCGCGTCGCCTGCGGCATCGCCGCCGGGTTAATTTCCCTGATTAGTCTTTCGCGTAGTGACATGATTTTTGGTTCGCCGTTAGTGTTCGTTTGGGGTTAAGGATTCAGAATTTCAAATTCGATAGTTTAAATCTGAGAGTTCAGATTCGAGATTTCAAATTTGAGATTTAAGATTTCAAATCGGGAAGCTGAAGAGCGTTTTCAGCGTGCCCTTCAGATGGCGGCGGTCGCCTTGTTTTTGTCGAGGCGCGTGCGCAGTCCGGCGTTCGAGATCGCGCCGACGGGACGGCCGAAGATCGCGCCCCAGAGACTCTTGCGCGGCTCTTTGATTTCGGACTCGCCGCCCGCGCCCGTGATGCTCGAAGCGATGTGGCGAATCTCCGTGGCGATGCGCGAGGCGGGGTCTGACTTGACGAGCGGCTCGCCGAGGTTGATCGAGTTGACGGCCGTGTTGTAGTCGCTCTGCACGTAGCCCGTCACGCGCTCGCCGAGGAAACGTTCGACCTGCCGGAGATCGAGATCGATCTGCTTGCTCCAGCGGTTGACGACGATGCGCACCTTGTGGCGCGGGTAGCCGAGCCGGTCGAAGAGTGCGAGGGCGCGCTGCGTGCTGCGGATGGCGGGGATGTCGAGCGTCAGGACGAGCACCACTTCGTCCGCCTGGTCGAGCGCGGAGAGCGTGATCGCGTCGAAGGTGTGTTGCGGGTCGATGACCACGTAGTCGAAACGCTCGCGCAGGAGTTCGAGCACTTCGAAGATGTGTTCGGGTTCGATGTCGTCGGCGAGGTCGGCTTCGCGCGGCGCGGCCAGCAGCGAGAGGTTCGACGTGTGCGGCACGATGTAACTTTTCAAGAGCGAATCGTCGATGCGCGCGCGGTTTTCCACGAGGTCGGCGATGGAGAATTGGGGTTCGAGGCCGAGGAACAGCGAGAGGTCGCCCGCCTGCAAGTTGAGATCGACGAGAACGGTCGGCGCGTCGAAAGCGGCGGCGAGGTTCGTGGCGATGAACGACGTGCCGCACCCGCCCTTGCTCGAAAAGACCGCGACGGCGCGGCCGCGTTTCTTCGGCGCGTCCACCTGCGTCGAACAAAATTCAGCGGTGCGCTCGATGACGGTTTGAAACTCTTCGACGATGACGGGCAGGCGCAGGAAGTCGCGCGCCCCGGCGCGGTAGCTGCGCAGGATGAGATCGGGCGAGGCGTCGCGCGAGGCGCAGATGATCGCCGTCCGCGGGCATTCGGCGGCGAGCCGTTCGACGAACTTGAGCGTCTGCGCCACCTCCGCGCCGAGCGTGATGACGGCCGCGCTCGGACGAAGGCGGACGATTTCGGGAAAGAGTTGTTCGGCGTCGTCGCCGCCCGCCAGGAGGCGCGTGCGCTCGTTCGCGGCGAGCGCGCCGCGCAACTCTTTGAGCGAGTCGAGGCCGGTGCTGAGGATAACGAATGACAGTTGATTCATGTTTGCCGTTCTCTCGTGTGCTGTTGCCGAATCGAAGTTCGCGTTGCTCTTACGTTCTCGCGGGTTATGGCGGAGGATACGCTGCGGCGGCCGCTGCCGCCGTCGCGAATCGTTTACGGGATGACGCCGGGCACGTAGCCCGCGCTCTCGGCCGTCAGAGAAGTTTTGTACGCGGGCAGGCGCATCGTCTTGCCGACGAGCGGAAGCACGAAACTGAAATCGTAGTTTTCGATCTCGGCCGTGACCGTGCCGCCGCCGAGTTGAAAATTCTGATAAGTGATTTTGACCTGCGAGATCGAGAGGCCGGGCACGAGCGGCTGACCCGCGCCCGCCGCGTTGCCGTAAACGGCCATGTTCTTCGCCCCGGTCTGCGCCCCCGTGCTCATGCCTTGATTGACGGCGTAGCGC
>DASQLU010000016.1:0-185227 GCA_035645855.1 Pyrinomonadaceae bacterium | reverse complement strand
GTTTGACGCTATAGATGCCGGGCAACACCTGCGGGCCGCGTGCGCTGCCGCCGAACGGCGTCTCTTCGGTCGTCTGAGGCCGCCGCACCTGCGCGCCGCCGTAGCGCAGGTTCCACGCGTAGCGATTCAGCCCGCGCTCTTTCGGCACGCGCGTCTCTTCGAGGACGAGTTGCCCTTTTGCGTCGCGGACTTCGATGCGCACATTAGTCTTCTCGTCAGGTTTCGTTTTGAGGTGGTAGGTGATGAGCGCGCCGTAGGGAGGGTTCTGGCCGGTGAAGGGTTTGTCGCCGATGCCGTAGCGCGTGAAGCGCGTGGTGTAGCGCAGCGCGGGGCGGATGTCGAACATGTGCATGTCCGAGGCGCGCACCGCGTCGTTCATCCCCTGGATGGGCGTGGCGTCGTCGAAAATCCAGATGCTGCGGCCGTGCGTGCCGAGTATGAGATCGTTGTCGCGCGGGTGGACGATGATGTCGTGGACGGCGACGTGCGGCAAATTCTTGAGCAGGAGGGGCTGCCAGGTGTTGCCGCCCGTGTAGGAAGCGTAGAGGCCGAGTTCCGTCCCGGCGTAAATCAGGTTGGTGTTCTTCGGGTCTTCGCGCACGACCCAGATGTAGGCGTTCGCGGGCAAATTCCCGGTCACGTTGCGGAAGGTGCGCCCGCCGTCGGTCGTCTTGTAGATGTAGGGGCGCAAATCGTTGAGCGCGTGGCGGTCGAAGGAGACATAGGCCGTCTCGACGTCGGCGCGCGAAGGCTCGACGTGCGAGACGGGCGAATTGTCGGGCAGTCCGGGGACGTTCCTCGTCAAATTCTTCCAGGTCTTGCCGCCGTCGGTCGTCGCCTGCAATTGCCCGTCGTCCGTGCCCGCCCAGATGTGCCCGGCGCGCAGAGGGGATTCGGCGATGCTGATGACGGTCGTGTAATACTCCGCGCCCGTGTTCTCCAGCGCGACGGGGCCGCCGGCATTGCCCTGTTTCGTTTTGTCGTTGGTGGTGAGATCGGGACTGATGGCCGTCCAGCTCTTGCCGAAGTCGGTTGAGCGGAAGACGACGTTGCCGCCGAGATAGATCGTGTTCTTGTCGTGCGGCGACGGGATGATGGGAGAGTTCCAGTTGAAGCGATAGCGTTGATCGGAGGCGGGGCCGCCGAGGTCGTCGGCGTAAGGCGTGACGGCCTGCTGCTCGCGGTTGCGCATGTCCGTGCGGACGATGCCGCCGCCCTGCGATTCGGAGATGTAGAGTTCCGGGTCGTCAGGGTGGTTCAAAGTGAAAAAGCCGTCGCCGAAGCTGATCATGCGCCAGTCGTCGTTGAGAATGCCGGCGGGTTCGCGCGTGCGGCTCGGCCCCGTCCAACTGCCGTTGTCCTGCAAGCCGCCCATCACGTAGTAGAAAGGTTGCCGGTTGTCTGCGTAAATTTGATAGAACTGGCCGAGCGGCATGTTGTTGACGTACTCCCACGTCTCGCCGCGATCATACGAGACGGCGACGCCGCCGTCCTGTCCCTGCCAGATGCGGCGCGGGTCTACGGGGTCGATCCAGAGCGAATGATAGTCGATGTGCGTGCGCCCGGTGATGGAGCGAAACGTGCGCCCGCCGTCAATCGAAACGAACAGCGTGGAGGCGATGGCGTAGACGCGATCCGCGTTCGTCGGGTCAACTCTTACGTCCGTGTAATAAAAACCGCGCGAGACAATTGATGCCTGATTGGAGACGCGCCGCCAAGTGTCGCCCGCGTCGTCCGAACGATAGAGCGTGCCCTCTTTCGACTCCGTGATCGCGTAGACGACGTTCGGGCTGCTCGGCGCGACTTTGACGCCGATGCGCCCGATGAGTTTCGGCAAGCCCGTGGTGAGCTTGTTCCAGGTGCGCCCGCCGTCGATGGATTTGAAGACGCCGCCGCGCTCGCTGCCGCTCTTGTGCGTCCAGGGCGTGCGGCGAAACTGCCACACGCCCGCGTAGAGCACGTTCGGGTTCACGGGGTCGATGTCGAGATCGGAGATGCCGTGCTCCGCATCGATGTAGAGCGTCTTCTTCCAGGTCTTGCCGCCGTCGGTCGTCATGAAGACGCCGCGCTCCTCGTTCGCGCCGAAGGCGTGGCCGAGCACGCCGACGTAAACCACGTCCGGGTTGCGCGGGCTGATGACGATGCGCGAGATATGGCGCGAGTCGCGCAGTCCCATGTGTTGCCAGGTCTTCCCGCCGTCGGTCGATTTATAGACGCCGTCGCCGAACGAGACGCTGTTGCGCACGTTCGACTCGCCCGTGCCCACCCAGACCACTTCGGGGTTCTTCGGTTCGAGCGCGAGGTCGCCGACCGAGATCGTGCCCTGCCGTTCGAAGATGGGCCGCCAGGTTTGCCCGCCGTTCACGGTCTTCCAGATGCCGCCCGAAGCCGTGCCGACGTAGACGATGTCCGGGTCGCCCGCCACGCCCTCTACGTCGCTCGTGCGCCCGCCCATGTTGGCCGGGCCGATGCTGCGCCATTCCAAACGCTCGAAGGGATTGGCGTTCTGCCCGCCGGCGTCCTTCTCGTCCTTCGCCGCCGCAGCCGTTCCGGTGTTCTTCGCGGGCGTCCCGGCATCCTTCGCCGGGTCGAAACGTTCTTCGGGCGTGGGCGTAGACGCGGGCGTCGAGGTCGGCGTCGGCGTCGGTGTCTGTTGCTGCGCTGCGGCGTGCCGGGGCAGATTTGTGCAGAGCAGGAAAAGCAGGGCTAAAGCCCACACTCGGGGCAAACGGCAATTCGGCATGAACTCGACTCCTAACGGCGGCGTGACTTGAATAAAACAGAATGGAACTGAAAAGATAAACCAACTCTCGCGTGCGCGTCTATTCGTAGATTCGAGAAAGCGCGGTGAATAGTTTTCCGCGCCGCACGCGCGACCGCTCCGGTTGACAACCGCCGCGCGAAAACTACATAAGAATCCTGTCCGAATCTGACCGCTGAATCGCCAACCCCGGCCGCCCGACGAATGTTCAAACGCACCTTGCTCCCGCTCGCGCTCCTGCTCATCTCGGCTGGCGTCGCACTCTTCGTCTATTACCGCCTGCGCGAACGCCCCGTGCCGACCGTCGCCGGGCAACGCGTTGTCGTCTCGACGCTGGCGGGCGACGGCGCTCCCGGCGCGTTAGACGCGGCCGCCCCGGCCGGGGCGCGCTTCCACAACCCGTTCGGCGTCGCGGTTGACGCACAGGGCAACGTCTACGTCGCAGACGCGGGCGACAGTAATCGCATACGCAGGATCGCGGCGCAGGGCGCGGCCGTGACGACGCTCGCGGGCGGCGCGGAAGGCTTCGCCGACGGCGCGGGCGGCACGGCCTCTTTCAACACGCCCTCCGCCCTCGCCATCGACGCGAACGGCAACCTCTACGTTGCCGACACGTCGAACAACCGCATCCGCAAGGTGACGCCCGAAGGCTTCGTGACGACCGTCGCGGGCGACGGCACGCAGGGCGCGCGCGACGGCGCGGCGCACGCGGCGCAGTTCAACGCTCCCGTCGGCGTCGCCGTCTCGGCGGGCGGCGAGCGCATCTACGTCGCGGACACTTACAACGACCGCATCCGCCTGATCACGACCGCCGACGGGCAGGTGACGACGCTCGCGGGCGGCGATGCGCCCGGCTACGCGGACGGCGCGGGCGCGGGCGCGCTGTTCGACACGCCCTGCGCCCTCATCGCGAACGCGGAGGGCGAGTTGTTCATCGCCGACACGGGCAACCGGCGTCTACGCAAACTTTCGCAGGACGGGCAGGTCTCGACGCTCACCCCCACGCCCGCCGATGGTTCTCAGCTCGACGGCGCGTTCGAGCCGATGGGTCTCGCGCTCACGCACGACAATTTTCTCTACGTGGCCGAGCGCGAGCGCAACCGCATCTGGCAACTCACGCCCGACGGACGCCTGACGGCGCACCTCGTCGCCGGGACGGGCGCAGGGTTCGCCAACGGCGACGGGCAGCGGGACGCGCGCTTCAATCAGCCGGCCGGCATCGCCGTCGATAAAAGCGGCGCGTTGTACGTCGCCGACAGCGCGAACTATCTCGTGCGCAAGCTGACGGCGGCGACGAGCGGCACGGCGGCGACCGGCGGCGCAACGGCGAACAGCGCGGCAATGCGGGAAGGCGCGACGACACAAACCGCTTCAACGCAAGACGCTTCGACGCAAAGCGGTCACTCGACGGCTGATAGTTCCGCAAACGTGACGGCCGGTGGTTCAGGCGATAATCAGGGTTCGGTCTTTGAACGGGGCGACGTGCTGCCGCGTCTGTCCGCCGATGCGCTCGGCATCAAGTCTCTGCCGTGGCCGCTCGACCCGCAGGGAAGCTGGCACGAAGTGGCCGCCACGCTCGGCGAGGTGCGCGGCAGTTACGACACCGATGACAGCCGCCATCACCTGCACAGCGGCATAGACGTGTTCGGCGTCTACGGCCAAAGCGTGCGCGCCGTCCTCGATGAAAAGGTCGAGAGCGCGCTGACCAACTGGGGGCACGGCGAACTCAACGAGGGCTTGCGCGTCGGCGTGATGACCTATGTCCACCTGCGCGTCGGGCGCAGCGAGCGTGACGAGTTGATCGACGACGCGCGCTTCACACCCGTGCGCGACGGCGCGGGCAAACTCGCGCGCGTCCGCCTCAAACGCGGCGCGCGCTTCCGCGTGGGCGACGCCCTCGGCACGATCAATCGGATGTATCACGTCCACATGAATTTCGGCGCGCCGAACGCCGAACTGAACCCGCTCGCGCTCCCGCTCGTCGGCTTCACGGACACGGTCGCGCCGAAGATCGAGCGCGACGGAGTGCAACTCTTCGACGCGCAGGGCGGCCAGCGTCTAACCGGGAAGCGCGACGGCCGCCTGCTCGTTGGCGGGCAGGTGCGCATCGTGGTCGACGCCTACGATCAGGTTGACGGCAATCAGGCGCGCCGCCGTCTCGGCCTCTACAAACTCGGCTACGAATTGCTCCGCCCGGACGGCACGCCCGCAACCGGCTTCGAGCGGCCGCGCATCACGCTCGAATTCGACCGCATGCCGCCCGACATGGACGCCGTTAAAGTGGCCTACGCGGACGAGAGCGGCATCACCGTCTACGGCAGCAAGTCCACGCGCTTCCTCTACGAAGTCTCCAACTACGTCCGCCACGGTCGCGCCGCGCGCTCCGTCTGGGACACTTCAAAGTTACCGCCGGGCGACTACACCCTGCGCATCCACGCCGCCGATTACCACGGCAACGAAGCGACCGAGGGGCGCGACATCGAGATCAGGATCGAAGGCAGATGATGAACGCGGAGCGAGGAATGGAAACCAAAGGGAACTGCCTTCAATTGAATAAGGTGGGAATCAACCTTTCAAAATCTATCGTCGGACAACCTATCATCACAAGATGTAATTCTTTATTTTGTTGAATGCAAAAATGAAGTATGACGCTGGGATTAACCCGCCGCGCGTGAGCGGCATTCCACCAGATAGGAGAGGACAACGATTAAAGGAATCGCTCGCAATCGCCGCCAAGCTATTTATGAGATGAGTTTCAGAGTAATTATATTGCTTCTATTTCAGATTTAAATTTTGTTAGAATTCTCATCCGGCGCGCGTCCCTTTTGTTCTTAGCTGGCTTACTTTCCAAATACGTCATCTGATTTTGGACGGAGAGTAATATGTGATGGACGAGCCATAGATACTTATCAATATTATCGTTAAGATAATTGTTCTGTCTTAAGAGTTCTTTCACTCGATGCAGTTTTTGGCCTTGCATAACTATCGCCAGCTTATAAGTGTAGTTTAAGTAAGGAAAGTCCGTGAGATACGGTGGTGGTGGGGTTATGACAATCCTTCCAGAGTTATCTTCGAGCATGGCAACACTATTTTCATAGAGAAGGGGGATAATTTTTCGATCAATAATGATTCTGGGATAAATAGCTTTAGCTTCTAGTTTAAAGGCATTGATTAAACCAGCACCGACAATAATATTGTTAGCATTATCTGAAAATAGCTCTCCAAAGGAAATGCTTCCTCTGACCAGAATACCCCGGGTGATTAATTTCATTTGAAGTTTTACGAGTGTCCGCACAAGTGCCTCAAAATGCATTTTATCAATTGGCAAATGCACCACGATGGAATCGCTAATCAGGTAATATTGGAACTGATAGTATCTTAGGTCTTCAGTAAATTCTTCGAGAACATAGTTAAAATAATTCTGAATTGGTTCAATTGATTTTGAATATACCAGTGACGAAAATCCAAGAACATCGATAAACGCCACGATTCTATCCTGGTAGACAATTTTCATAATTGGTCACACCTTTAATATAAACATGCGAGCATTTTGCTTAAATTAGACGACCTAAAAGCCATAGTATATTGCGACCCCTTGAACGACCTCTCCGCCGGACTTCCTCGAATCGCTAAGAACTCCACCCTCCGAATTCAACGTTTCTTTTCCAGCATCGGCTTGAGATGTTGATAGACGGTTTCGGCGACGATGCGCGTGCCTTCGGCGGTGGGGTGGACGCCGTCCGGTTTGATTGAGGTGTTGGATTCCAGCCACGCGGTCGCGCCGCCGGGGCTGAAAGCATGATCGTGCCGGCGGGCTTTTCCGTGAAAGTCTCAGGTACCTATCGCCAGCCAATCAACCGTGAGACTCCGAACTCTCGAAGTATGATAGGCGCTGAACTGAACGGTGAAGCCCTCCGTCGTGATCTGTTCAGCCCGAACCTTCACACTCGAACTAAAGGTTTCACCGGAATCGAAAATATCAAAGCCCGAAATGGCGATGATTACCTTCGGCGAATCTTCAAAAGGTTGAGCGAAAGTGATTCTGGACGTGAAAATTCTTTGACGGCTCAGGCCGCTTGCAGCCAGGCTCCATCGTTCGTGAGACTCGTCCGCGCTATATTTCCCATTTTCAATTCTCATAATATATTACGCCTTTTCAAGTTGCCTACGTTTGCGCGGCTTCTTCACCTCGGCGAGAAATCAGCGCGTGCCGTTGGTTAACAGGCCACAGGCTACTCTCGAAGTCCGGCCTCCGACGCTCCGGCCGGGTTCAAACTCCGGCGCTTCAAATCCTCGTTCCGCACGCCGCCGTCAACGTTTCTTTTCCAGCATCGGTTTGAGATGTTGATAGACGGTTGCGGCGACGATGCGCGTGCCTTCGGCGGTGGGGTGGACGCCGTCCGGCTGGTTGAGGTTTTCGATTCCGGCCACGCGGTCGAGGAAGAAGGGTATCAGGGGCAGATCGTATTGTTTGGCGAGCGCGGGGAATATTTCGCGGCTCGCGCGGCCGTATTCCGCGCCTGAATTGGTGGGGGCATACATGCCGGCGAGCAAAACCTGTGCGCCGCGCGCGCGTGAGCGTTCGATGATTTGCGAGAGGTTCCTGCGCGTCTCGGCGGTGGGCAGGCCGCGCAGGATGTCGTTTGCGCCGAGTTCGAGGACGACGACGCGCACGTCGCCTTCGAGCGCCCAGTCGAGACGGCTCAGGCCGCCGGCCGTCGTGTCGCCGGAAACTCCCGCATTGACCACCTCGTAATCAAAACCGTCACGTTTGAGTTGTTCTTGTAAGAGCGACGGGTAACTTTCGTGAAGGGGAAGGCCGTAACCTGCCGTCAGGCTGTCGCCGAGGGCGACGATCTTCGGCAGGCTGCGCGCCGGGGTCGCGGGTGGCGCGGCGGGTGGCGGCGGCGACGACGGCACGGCGGGCGCGCTTCGTTGACGGTTGCCACAGGAGGCGCAGAGCATAAAGGCCGCGAGTAATGTTAAGCTGAATGAAATTGATTGACGCATGATCGAATTATACAGGCTCAGAAAAGAAGTTCCTTCCGGCGCGGAGACGTTGACGATTCTGCACTCGCTCGATCTCACGATCCCCGAAGGGCAGTTCGTCTCCATCGTCGGCCCTTCGGGGAGCGGCAAATCGACGCTGCTCGGCCTCGTCGCCGGACTCGACGCGCCGACCGCCGGGCAAATCACGATTGACGGCGCGGTCATCACCTCGATGAGCGAAGACGCGCTGGCCGAATTGCGCGGCCGGAAGATCGGCATCGTCTTTCAATCCTTCCACCTCATCGCCTCGCTCACGGCCTACGAGAACGTGCTCGTGCCGATGGAGATCGCGGGTCTCAAAGACGCGCAGGAGCGCGCGCACCAATTGCTCGCCGACGTTGACCTGACGGCGCGCGCGCATCATTACCCGTCGCAGTTGTCGGGCGGCGAGCAGCAGCGCGTCTCGATTGCGCGCGCCTTCTCGAACAACCCTTCGATCCTGCTGGCCGACGAGCCGACCGGCAATCTCGATTCCGCGAACGGCCGCCACGTCTTCGATCTCATGTTGAAATTGAACCGGCAGCGCGGCACGACGCTCATCCTCATCACGCACGACCACGAACTCGCCGCGCTCGCAGACCGGCGCATCGCCCTGCGCGACGGCCGCGTCGTCAGCGACAGCAGCGGAAGCGGCGCGGGCGAGGCGAGCGAGATGAGCGAGACGGGCGCGACGGGTAAGATGAGCCGGACGGGCGTTACGTTTGAGGCGAGCGAAGCGGGCAAGACGGGGGAGGGCAAAACAGAGCGGGGCACGACGGACGGCGGCGGCGACGTGGGCGCGGGTGGGGCGGCGGGCGCGGAGGTGTCGGAAGCGGCGGCCGAGGGACAGAGGCCGCGATGAGGTTCATCTGGCGAATGGCGCGGCGCGAGATACGTTCATCGTGGAAGCGCCTGCTTTTTTTCTTCCTGTGCATCGGCATCGGCGTCGGCGCAATCGTCGCGCTGCGTTCGACCATCCAGAACGTCAACGCGGCGATGGTCTCCGAGGCGCGCAACATCCTGACGGCCGACGTGCAGGTCGATTCCACACGCGAGATGAACGAGGCGACGCTCGCCTCCATCGGGCGCATCGCGCTCGCGCGCGGCATCACGAATCAGACGCAGACCATCGAGGCCGCGACGATGCTGCGCCCCGCCGACGCGGCGCGCGAGGGCGCGTTGATGGTCGAGTTGAAGGGCATCGATCCGCCCTATCCACTGTATGGCGAGTTCAGGCTGGCGAGCGGCGAAGCATTTTCGCACGCGCTGCTGGAGAACAGCGGCGTGGTCGTCGCCGCGTCGCTCCTTGAGCGTCTGAGTTTGCGGGTCGGCGACGAAGTCAAGATCGGGAACGCGACGTTTCAGATACGCGGCGTGACGGCGCAGGAGCCGGGGGCGACGGGCGGCTTTCGCCTCGGCCCGCGCGTCTTCATCGCGCGCGGGGCAATCGACGCGACCGGGTTGACCGGCTTCGGCAGCCGCGCGCGCCACAAGATTCTCCTGCAGGTTCCGCCCGCCGGGTTGAACGCGGCCGTCGCGGAGTTGCGCGCGGGGCTGAAAGACAATCTCGTCAGTGTGCGCTCTTACAGGGATTCGCAGGAAGGTTTGAATGAACAGTATACGCGCTCGGAGAACTACCTCTCGTTGACCGGGCTGGTCATACTCGTGCTCGGCGGCATCGGCGTGTCGAACGTGACGCGCGTCTTCATCGAACAAAAGAAGCGCACCATCGCCGTGCTGAAATGCGTGGGCGCGTCGAGCCGCATGATCGCGGGCGTGTACCTGGCGCAGGTGCTCGCGCTCGGCCTCGCGGGCAGTCTCTTTGGCGTCGTGCTGGCGCGCGCGGCCTTGCTCTTCGTCGCACGCCGTTTCAGCGAGACGCTGCCCGCCAACATGAGCTACGAGTTGACGGCCGGCGCAATCGCGCAGGGGCTTGCGCTCGGCCTGCTCATCTCGCTGCTGTTCTCGGCGCTGCCGCTGCTGCGCGTGCGCCACATCAAACCGAACATGCTGCTGCGCGAAGACGCGGCCGGAGACGCCGGAGCGCGGGGCAGTGGCGCGTCGGCCGGCACGGGCGAGACGTGGCCGAAACGCCTGCTGCGCGCGTTGTCGCCGCGTCGCATCGGGTGGTCGCGCGCGCTCGTCGCCGCGGGTGTGGCGTGCGGGTTGGTCGGGCTCGCGGCGTGGCAGTCCGGGTCGATTCGCGTGGGCGCGTTCTTCATGGCCGGTCTCGCGCTGACGGCGGGCGCGCTGCAACTGACGGCGATGCTCGTCATCCTGTGTGTGCGGCGCGCGCGCCACGTCCGCTCGTTCGCGCTGCGCCACGCCGTCAACAGCCTGTACCGGCCGGGCAACCAGACGCGCGTCGTGGTGCTGGCCGTCGGGCTGGGCGCGTTCCTCGTCATCGCGACGCAATCGCTGCAACAAAACCTCGTGCGCGAGTTCGACCCGGCGGCGCGCGGGCAGTTGCCGAACATGTTTTTGATCGACGTGCAGAAGGAACAGAGGGAGGGCGTCGAAGAGTTGATCACGCGGACGACGGGCGAGCGACCCACGCTCGTCCCCACGGTGCGCACGCGCATCGCGGCGATCAACGGGCGAAGCATAGACATCAATGACCGCGAGCGGCGCGCGGAGCGCGGCATGCTGGGGCGCGAGTACGTCGTCACCTACCGGCCGCAACTCGAAGCGAACGAGGAAATCGTCGCGGGCGCGTTCTGGGACGCCGCGCCTTCGAGCGAGCCGGAGGTGTCCATCGAAGAGGGGATGCGCGGCCTCGCCGGACTCGACCTCGGCGGCACGATCACGTTCGACATCACGGGTCGCCGCCTGACGGCACGCGTGACGAGCATCCGCCGGGTCGATTGGCGCAACTCGCGCACGGGCTTCCTCGTCCTCTTCCGGCCGGGCACGCTGGAGAACGCGCCGCAGATGTTGATCGCGCCCATCAACGGCCCCGCGACCGACGCCGAGCGCGGCCGTTTCCAGCGCGCGCTCTTAGACCGCTACCCGAACATCTCCGTGATCGACGTGGCGGACATCGTGCGCGCCGTGACGCGTATTTTGAACAACGTGACGCTGGCCGTGTCGTTCATCGGCGGGTTCGTCCTGTTGAGCGGCGTGCTCATCCTCATCGGCTCGATTGCGATGACGAAGTGGCAGCGCGTCTACGAGGCGGCGGTGTTGAAGACGCTGGGCGCGAAGCGCAGGGTGCTGCTCTCGATCATGTTGGCGGAATACGGCCTGCTCGGCCTCGTGGCGGGCACGGTCGGCACGCTCGCGGCCATCGCTCTCTCTTATTCGCTCTCGCGTTTCGTGTTTGAAATTCCGTGGAGTTTTACGCCGTTGCTCTATCTGTCGGGTCTCGGGGCGACCGTTCTGCTGGTAGCCGCCGTCGGCGCGCTTTCGAGTTTCGACGCGCTCACGCGCAAGCCTCTCGCCGTTTTACGCGCCCCTTAAGAATCGCCCGGCGCGAGGCGTTCAGCGCGAGGCGTTCAACGCGAGCCGCCCGGCGCGAATTGTTCAGCGCGTGTGTTTGGCTGTGAGTCGTTCGATGCGAATCGTCTAAAGCGAGTGTCTGACTGTGAGCTGTACAGCGTGAGAGTTTCGACGGGAACTTTTCGATGTCCTCAAGTTGCCTGCGGCGAGAGAGTGAAGAGGAGTTGCCCCTGCCGCGCCGCGTGCCGCAGTTCGTCCCAGGCGTGGATGTTTAGATCGATGCGCGCGAGCGTGGCCGGGAGCATCGGCGCGTGCTCGCCGGTCAAGCGTTCGAGCAACTCCTCAAGGCCGGGATTGTGGCCGACGACGAGAAGCATCTCCGCGTCCGCTCCCGCTTCCGAGATGAGTTCGATCAATTGCTCGACGCTCGCCTCGTAGATGCGTTCGCGGAAGAGGAGCGGCGTGGCGAACCCGGTCGCTTCAATCACGCCGTCGGCGGTTTCCCGCGCGCGGACGGCCGTTGAGCAGATGATGGCGTCGGGCGTGAGTTGCCTGCGCCGTAGAAGTTGGCCGACGAGTTGAGACTCGGCGCGGCCTTCGACGGTGAGCGGGCGGTCGAAGTCGCGCCCGGTGGAGCTCGTCCGGGTCGGCCTGGCGTGGCGAAGCAAAAGCAGTGTTTTCATAACCGTGTGAAAGTGTAATAGGCGATCCGGGCAAACTTCGCGCGGGGCGATGTGGAGAAGTTTTAGCACGAAGCGCGGGGCGATTTACACCGGCGTCGCGTTGTCCGGTGGCCGCGTGCCCCGATGCCCTCCGCATCCGTGCGCGCAGTGCGTTAAACTCCGTTCGCTATTCATCCGACTCGAACTTAATGTGAGAAGAACATGACCGCACGCACCATCGTTATCGGCGACATACACGGCTGCTACGACGAACTCGTGGCGCTGCTCGAAAAGGTCGAGGCGGGCGCGGATGATCGCATCATCGCCGTGGGCGACCTGATTGTGAAGGGCGAGCGCAACGCCGAAGTGCTCGACTTCTTCATGTCGGACGCGCGCTGCTCCTCCGTGCTCGGCAATCACGACCGCGCCCTCCTGCGCTACTGGCGCGGCAAGAAGAAGAAACTGAACGAGCAACAGCACGCCTGCCGCCTCGCACTCGAAAGCGGGCGCGAGCGTTACGAAGCCTATCTCGCCTCGCTGCCTCTGACGCTCGACCTCGGCGCGCACCTCGTCGTGCACGCGGGCTTGCGGCTGGGCATAGCGCTCGCCGATCAGTCTCCCAAGGATTTGACCGAACTGCGCACGCTGGAAGGCAAGCGTTCCAGTCCGAAGGGCACGCCGTGGTATGAAGTTTACGACGGCGCGCAGACCGTCCTGTTCGGCCACTGGCCTGGCCCCACCGTGCGGCGCGGCGCGCGCGCCATCGGCCTCGACACGGGCTGCGTCTACGGCTACGAACTCACGGCCTACATCATCGAGACGGGCGAATTCGCACAGGTCAAGGCCGCGCGCGCTTACGACGATCCCGGCAAGCGTCTCCGCAAGGGGAGGAAACGGCTGGCCGAGCAGGGAATCGATCCGTTGATCGATTGATTCGTCGATCCGTTGATCCATTGATTCGTCGATCCGTTGATTCAATGAAGAATCGATTCGTTTCTTTATCGGATCGGTGAACCGATTCTCCGTCGATTTCTTTTACATCCTTAACAATCTTTTATCTTCAATATGGATGCGGGCGACGTAACGATAATCGAATTGGGCAAGCGGAAGCTCCTGCTGCTGCTGCTCGCAACGTCCGTCTTCGTGGCGGCGGGAATCTGGCTGCTCTCGCTCGACGGCGCGAACATACAGTCACGGCGCAGTTTCAACGACCCCGTGGTTATCCACGCCTTCGGACTTGTATTAATCGTATTTTGTGGAAGCTTCGCGCTCTATGCCCTCAAAAAGCTGTTCGACAGAAAGCCCGCACTGATATTCAACAGCTCCGGCATCGTCGATAACGCGAGCAGCGTCTCGCCCGGATTCATTCCCTGGTCTGACGTCGCAGGCGCGCAGATATGCAAAATACAAAATGAGAAGCTGCTCATCATCAATGTCAGAGACCCACGAAAATATATCGCCCGTGGAAACTCTCTGAGGCGGGCGCTCAATAAAGCTAACCACAACATGGTCGGCAGTCCCATCTCCATTGCCGCACACACGCTGGAGATTAACTTCTCGGAGTTGGCCGCTATTTTCGACCGATACCAACGCACGTACTGCGTCAGCGTTGATGGCGGCTACCTCGAACTGGAGGTTGAACGCAAGGAGCCGTGGCTGCTGAATTGGTCGCCGTCTGCGGTGATGGTCACGCTCGGCACCGGCGGCGGGGGAATCCTCGTGCTGCTCGCCGCATCGCTGGATATGCTCTTTCGGATACAGATACCCTTCTGGGTCGCGGCCACAATTTCGATGTTGCCCCTGCTCATATTCTACGTGGCAGTGCGCGGCTCCCTTCCTGGCAGAATCGTCCGCCCCGCGCTGTGGTTCGGGGTGGTCTGGTATCTGGCCTTCGCCGCGCTGTCGATCTCGCTCATGGCATATCGCGGATTCGAGCCGATATATCTCTACCTCGCCGGGTTCATCTTACTCGGCGGCGGGGGCTGTCTCATCACGGTTCGCAAGCTACGAGCCGGACTCGAAACCAACGCTTTCGGCGCACGCCCGGCGGGTGGCCGCAACGCCGAAAGGTCGGGGCGGTGGGAGCGCGGTTAAATTGCGCGCCGCCCGGTCGAGCGCGGCCGGTATCGACAGAGTTGGGGCGTGCCTTCGAGTCTTTAGTGGAGCGCGGGCTTCTTGATGAGGCCGCCTTCGACATCGGAGAGCGGGTGCGTCAGGATGAAGGCCGCCGCATCCACGTCCCTGGCGACGGTCTTGACCCTTCCGATCTCCAGTCGCGTCACGACGCAGTACAAAATATCCTGTTCCGTATCGGTCAAACCGCCGCGACCTTTGTAGACCGTGACGCCGCGATTCAGGTGGACGATGATGGCATCCCTGATCTCCGCGCTCTGCTCGGAGATGATGATGACGGCCGTGTATTCCTCGATGCCGTGCAGGAGGAAATCTATCGTCTTCGACGCGGCGACGTAAGTGAGGATCGAATAGAGCGCGGATTCGATGCCGAGGAAGAAGGCCGCGGCCGTGAAGATGAAGACGTTGAGAATGAGGATGACATCGCCGACGCGCAGGAGGTGGCTGCTCTTGCTGACGAGCAAGGCCGCGACCTCCGTGCCGTCCAGCACCGCGCCGCCGCGAATGGCGAGGCCGATCCCCGCCCCGATGAAGATGCCGCCGAAGACGGCCGTCAGCAATTTGTCGGGTGTCACGTCCGGGTAAGGGACGAGCGCGAGACAGGCGGACAAACCCGCAATCGCCAGCGCGCTCTTGAGCGCGAAGGTGCGGCCGATCTGCCGGTAGCCGAGCGCGATGAAGGGAATGTTGATAACGAAGATCAGGATGGCGAGCGGCCAGCCGAGCACGTCGGAGAGGAGCATGGAGACGCCGGTCACGCCGCCGTCAATGAAGCGGCTCGACAGCAAAAACCCCTTCAGCCCCATCCCCGCCGAAAGAATCCCCAGCACGATCAATGCCGTGTTGCCTGCCTCTCGGCCGAATTGTTTCATCAAGTGTCGCACCTCCGCCACCGCCCCATGCCGCCCGCGTCCCGACGTCTACTCAAACGCGCGACAGGGACAATGACATAGAGGCGGCGCGGGCGGGTGGAGACTTAGGGCTGAGATTGCCGCGCGCGGAGCTTTTTCGCGTCCTCGATCTGTCCGTTCATGTATTCCCCGGCCTGTGGAAACTTCTGCCGGTGCAGCGCGAACTCTTTTTCCGCTTCCGCTTCCTCGCCCCGCAAGAGCAGCAACAGTCCTCTCTCCAGGTGAGCGTTCGGGCTGCCCATGCGGGAATTGACCACGATTGTGAGGTCTTCAATCGCCCCCGGCAAATCGCCGCGCTTGATGCGGATTTCGCTGCGCAGTTTGCGGAGAGAGAAATCGTCGCGGTTGATTCGCAACCCTTTCTCGTAGGTCGCCAGCGCGCGGTCGAGGTCGTTTTTCTTCGTGTAGAGCCTGCCGAGCGCGGCGTATGTGCCTGCCAGATTCATCAACTGTTCGTATCGCGCCGTCTCCCGCTCCAACTCTTCGGGCGTATTTCCCTTGATCCGCATGGTGAACTCCCCGGTGGCTAAATAAGTTTGCCCGCCGTCGGCTTCCTTGCCCTCGCGTTTGACCGACGTCGCCGTGCCCGTCGGCGTGCCGAGCGTTTCGGCGGTCGGCAGCTTCCCGTCGCGTTTTCCTTCGTAGCGGTCGAGGAAGTCCTGCAGGTGAGCTATCGCCGCATCCACCTCGCCCCTGCGTTCGAGCGTGAAGGCCAGCCCGTTGTGCGCGACGGCGAGATTCGGGTTGGAGGCGAGCGCGAACTGATAGTCCGCAATCGCGCCGGCCGTGTCTCCCATGTCGGCCTTGATCCCGGCGCGACCGACGTACACCTTTTCGGTCTTCAACCCGTGGGCGATGGCCGCGTCGAAATCCTGGAGCGCGCCGGCCGAGTCGCGCCGAAACATGCGAAACATGGCGCGCCGCTCGTACAAGCTGGCGTTGTCCGGAGTGATTTTGAGCGCTTCCGTGTAATCGGCAATCGCGCCGTCTATGTCGCCCCTGCCGCCGCGCATCGAGCCGCGCATCTGATAGACTTCATGCAAGTCCCTGCGCTGTGCTATCGCCTTGTCGAGCACGGCCAACGCGCCCGCGTGATCGCCTTTGACCAGCTTTTCGCCGGCCTTTCGCGCCGACTCGCTCTTGTGAAACTGCGCGCCGGCCGGCGCGACCAGCCCGACCAGCAGGAGGAGACACAGGGAAAGAAAAAGGTTTTTCATAAACAACTCCGAAGTGAAGGTTGGGTTAGCCGCACGCGGGGTACGGCCGCTCGGCGGGCGATTGTAGCGTGCGGCGTCGTCCGGCGTAAACGCCCGGCGCGTCCGCGCCAGTTACACCCTCGCGGCGCGTCCGCGTCTGTTTCACTCTCGCGGCGCGTCCGTGTGTCTGCCTCTCGCGGCGCGTGTGCGTCTCTCTACTCTCTCTCTCGCACGCGTCGCCCACGCGCTTCATTCGCGCCGCCGTGCGCGCTTTACTCGCGCCCCGCCGCCGCGCCGAGCGTGAGAGCGTAGAGGCGATTGCCCCGCGAACTGTAGAGCAGCCCCGTCTCCTCGGCGGTGGTGAAGCGCGGGTCTGGGTGTTCGAGACGGAGCTCGCGCTCGGTGCGCCCGTTGTCGAGGTTGACGCCCGCCAGACCGTTGCCGCCCGTCGTCTTCAGGCTCGTGTAGTAGTACATCCACTGCCCGCGCAGCGCCGCGAGACGTTCGCGCCGCCAGAGGAAACGCGAGAGGCGCGCGAGCTGGCTGGCCGGGTCGAGCCTGTCCAGCAGGCGTTCGTCCACGTCGCGCGCGGAGGGGCGCGGGAGGTCGGAGATGTTCGCGCGCGGCATGTTCGGCAGGCGAAAGTTCGCCGCTTCGCGCGCACGCGAGGCGATGCCGTAAGGGGTGAAGCGGCGCGTGATCTCCTGCCGCGCCGCGCCCGCGGCGAGCGAGGTGAGACCCGGCAGCGTGTTGCGCGCGGAGAGACCAGACCAGCGGAGCGCCGTCGCGGCGCGCGAGGCCGTCCGCACGCCGCCGTAGACGGTCGAGGCCGTACCGCCGTAGCGGAAATAGAGCGAGGCGGCGCGCGCGGCAATCGCGCCCACCGTGCGCAGGATGCCGCGCCCCGGCGGCGTGTGTCGCGTGCGCCATAGCTCACGTCCGCTCCGCGCGTCGAAGGCCGCGATCTCGCTCTGCCCGCCGACGACGGCCGCGCCCGCCGCGTTGACGAGGACGAAGGCGGCGCGCTCGATGCGGTGCGAAATTTTAGTGCGCCGCTTACCCGTCGCCGTGTCGATCCAGATGAGGTCGTCGCGGTCTGCGATGAGGATGGTGGCGGCATCGGGCAGCGCGAGGTTGGTGATGCCACGGTCTGCGCCCTTGTAACGCCAGCGCACCTTGCCCGTCGCGGTGTCAATCGCGCTCACGCCGTAGGGGCCGCGCTCCGTGGTCTCGCCGTCCCTGAGGCGCGTGAACTGCCCGCCCGTCCGCACGTAGAGCGTCGCGCCCTCGCCCGCGAGCAGCATTTCGGGCGCGAGGCCGACATCTTTCGCCTCCCATACCACCTCGAAACCGGAGCGCGAGACGGCGCGCACGCGGCCGCGCCCCGAAGTGTAGATGTAGCGTTCGTCGAAGACGGGATCGGCTTCGGTCAGCGCCAGCCCCTCTTCGTTGACGCGAAATTTTTCGCGCTCGCGGCTCTTGCCCGTCCGCGCGTCGAACGACGTGAGGCCTTCGTAGAAGAGATACAGGCGACCGTCGGCAAAGAGCGGCGGGCGATAATTGTCGAGCGTGAAACTCGTCTCCACCGCCGCGCCGTCCTCGCCCCAGGCGGCGGGCATCAGTTCCACCTCGCCCGTCTCGTGCTTCCACAATTCATCGCCGCGCGCGAGGTCGAAGACGTGCGTCACGGGATGTTTCTTCAATCCATCGCCGGACTTGCCCCGTGCGCCGCGCACGACGACCACGGCGAGCTGCTGCGCCTCCGTGTCCAGCGCCATCTGCATCACACTGCCGCGCACGCGGTCGCTCTGCCAGAGACGGCCGCCCGTCAAAATGTCCGTCGCTTCGAGGCGCGTCTTGCCGTCGCTCTCCAAACTCAGGAGCAAAATGTCCGTGCCGGGCACGGGCGCGATGTCGGTCTCGTCCAGGCGCACGCCCTTGCGCCGCCACAAAATTTCGCCGCGCTCGCCGTCAACCGCGTAGAGCGATGTCTGCGTGCCGACGAGCAGGACGCCCAACTCCGTCAACTGGTAGAAGCGCACGTCGCCGTCGAAGCGCGCTGACCAACCCGGGGCGGCCGCCCTCGTCTCGAACGACGCGCCGGCCGCGACGGCGAAACACGACACGAGGAGGAGCAGTTGAGAAAGCGCGCGCCGAAAGGGAAGGTGTACAGTCATCATCAAAAACTCCGCGGTTTGTTTAATCGACAGGGCGACCTTGTGCGGGGAAGATGCCGCCCCGGCGCGCGAGGTGCGTGCCGGCGTAAACCGGCGGGCGTCTCGCGCCGGGGTGGCGCAACATGAAGTCTGCCGTGTCGAGTCTATAACCGCGCCGGGCGGATGCAAAACGGCGGCGGGCGGCGAACCTCACGTGCACGCGGGATTTACATATTTTCGCCGGGCGGGTATAAATTGAACTGGCGAATGATTTGATAACCAACGCAACCAAACTGCTCCCCGCGCTCTCCACCCATTCCGATACCGGCCGCCCTGTCTCCCACGCGGCGCGGCGTGTGTCCACTAACAACCAGGATGCTTTTACATCGGCGCGCGGGCGGGCTGTTTTTTGCGACGAACTGACAATTCCTTTCCGGCACGGCACATAATATTTTTTGGAAGGACGCGATGCGAAACAACCAGGCAACACCAGATACACTCGACACCAAGCTGCTCTTGAAGACCCTGATGGCCTTCAAAAAGGGCGACTTCTCTCAGCGTCTCCCGACCGAATGGACGGGCGAGGCCGGCAAGATCGCCGACACGCTGAACGACATCATGGAACTAAACGATCAGACGACCAAAGAGCTTGAGCGCGTCAGCCGCGTCGTCGGCCGCGACGGCAAGATCACGCAGCGCGCGACGCTCGCCGGGGCGCAAGGCTCTTGGGTTGAAGTGGTTGATTCGGTCAACATGCTGATTGACGACATGGCGCGCCCGACCAACGAGATCACGCGCGTCATCGGCGCAGTCGCCAACGGCGACCTCTCGCAGCGCATGGCGCTCGATGTGGAAGGCCGCCCGCTCAAGGGCGAATTTTTGCGCTCCGTCAAGATCGTCAACTCGATGGTGGATCAACTCGGTTCGTTCGCGTCGGAAGTAACGCGTGTGGCGCGCGAAGTGGGCACGGAAGGAAAGCTCGGCGGGGAAGCGAAAGTGAAAGGCGTGGCCGGGACGTGGAAAGATTTAACCGACAGCGTCAATTCGATGGCCGGCAACCTCACCGCGCAGGTGCGCAACATCGCCGACGTGACGACGGCGGTTGCCAACGGCGACTTGTCTAAGAAGATCACGGTGGATGTGAAGGGCGAGATTCTCGAACTCAAGAACACCATCAACACGATGGTGGATCAGTTGAACTCATTCGCCTCGGAAGTAACGCGCGTGGCGCGCGAAGTGGGCACGGAAGGAAAACTCGGCGGACAGGCCGACGTGCGCGGCGTGGCGGGCACGTGGAAAGATTTGACGGACAATGTGAACTCGATGGCGAGCAATCTGACGGGTCAGGTGCGCAACATCGCGGAGGTGACGACCGCCGTTGCCAACGGCGACTTGTCCAAGAAGATCACAGTGGACGTGAAGGGCGAAATCCTCGAACTCAAAATCACGATCAACACGATGGTGGATCAGTTGAACTCGTTCGCCTCGGAAGTGACGCGCGTGGCGCGCGAGGTGGGTAGTGAAGGCAAGCTCGGCGGGCAGGCGGAAGTGAAAGGCGTGGCGGGCACGTGGAAAGATTTGACGGACAATGTGAACTCGATGGCGAGCAATTTGACGGGTCAGGTGCGCAACATCGCGGAAGTGACGACCGCCGTCGCCAACGGCGACCTCTCGAAGAAGATCACAGTGGACGTGCGAGGGGAAATCCTCGAATTGAAAGACACGATCAACACGATGGTGGATCAGCTCAATGCGTTCGCCTCGGAAGTAACGCGCGTGGCGCGCGAGGTTGGTAGCGAAGGCAAGCTCGGCGGGCAAGCGGACGTGCGCGGCGTGGCGGGCACGTGGAAGGATTTGACCGATAGTGTGAACTCAATGGCCGGCAATCTCACGGGTCAGGTGCGTAACATCGCGGAGGTAACGACCGCCGTCGCCAACGGCGATTTGTCCAAGAAGATTACCGTCGATGTGCGGGGCGAGATTCTGGAGTTGAAAGACACGATCAACACGATGGTGGATCAACTCAATGCGTTCGCGTCGGAGGTAACGCGCGTGGCGCGCGAAGTGGGTAGCGAAGGAAAGCTCGGCGGGCAAGCGGACGTGCGCGGCGTGGCGGGCACGTGGAAAGATTTGACCGATAGTGTGAACTCGATGGCGGGGAATCTCACAGGGCAGGTGCGCAACATCGCCGATGTGACCACGGCGGTCGCCAACGGCGACCTCTCGAAGAAGATCACAGTGGACGTGAAGGGCGAAATCCTCGAACTCAAGAACACCATCAACACGATGGTCGATCAACTCGGCTCGTTCGCGTCGGAAGTAACGCGCGTGGCACGCGAAGTGGGTACGGAAGGAAAACTCGGCGGACAGGCGCAGGTGACGGGTGTCGCGGGCACATGGAAAGATTTGACGGATAACGTGAACTCGATGGCCGGCAACCTCACCGCGCAGGTGCGCAACATCGCCGACGTGACGACCGCCGTCGCTAACGGCGATTTGTCCAAGAAGATCACGGTGGATGTGCGGGGCGAGATTCTGGAGTTGAAAGACACGATCAACACGATGGTGGATCAATTGAACTCGTTCGCCTCGGAAGTAACGCGCGTGGCGCGCGAAGTGGGTACGGAAGGAAAGCTCGGCGGGCAAGCGGATGTGCGCGGCGTGGCGGGCACGTGGAAAGATTTAACCGACAACGTGAACTCGATGGCCGGGAATCTCACAGGGCAAGTGCGCAATATCGCGGAGGTGACGACCGCCGTCGCCAACGGCGACTTGTCCAAGAAGATCACGGTGGACGTGAAGGGCGAGATTCTGGAACTCAAGAACACCATCAACACGATGGTGGATCAGTTGAACTCGTTCGCGTCGGAAGTGACGCGCGTCGCACGCGAAGTGGGCACGGAAGGGAATCTCGGCGGGCAGGCGGATGTGCGCGGCGTCGCCGGGACGTGGAAAGATTTAACCGACAACGTGAATTCGATGGCCGGGAATCTCACGAGTCAGGTGCGCGGCATCGCGAAGGTCGTGACGGCGGTGGCGAACGGCGACTTGAAGCGCAAGCTGACCGTGGAGGCGAAGGGCGAGATCGCTGAATTGGCCGACACCATCAACAGCATGACCGACACGCTCGCCACCTTCGCCGACCAGGTGACGACCGTGGCGCGCGAGGTGGGCGTCGAAGGCAAACTCGGCGGACAGGCGAACGTGCCCGGAGCGGCCGGCACGTGGCGCGACCTGACGGACAACGTGAACGGGCTGGCGGCCAACCTCACGACGCAGGTGCGCGCCATCGCGGACGTGTCCACGGCCGTGACGAAGGGCGATTTGACGCGCTCGATTGATGTGGAGGCGCTCGGCGAAGTGGCCGCGCTCTCCGAAACCATCAACGAGATGATCATCAATCTCAAAGACACGACGCAGAAGAACACCGAGCAGGACTGGCTGAAGACCAATCTCGCGCGCTTCACGCGCATGTTGCAGGGTCAGCGCGACATGGCGACCGTCTCGCAACTCGTCCTCTCCGAACTCGCGCCGCTCGTCGATGCACAGCAGGGCGTCTTCTACGTCAACGCTTCCAACAACGGCCAGCCGTTGATGAAACTGCTCGGCGGCTATGCCTTCACGGAGCGCAAGAATTTGTCGAACGAGTACAAGCCGGGGCAGGGACTCGTCGGCCAGTGCATTCTGGAAAAAGAGCGCATCCTTTTGACGAACGTGCCGGACAACTACATCCGCATCGGGTCTGGACTCGGCGAAGCAGCACCGCTCAACATCATCGTGTTGCCCGTTTTGTTCGAGGGCGAGGTCAAGGCGGTCATCGAGCTGGCTTCGTTCAACCGCTTCAACGACACGCACCTGACCTTCCTCGATCAACTGACCGAATCAATCGGCATCGTGCTCAACACTATCGAGGCCAACAGCCGCACGGAGGATTTGCTGCTGCAATCGCAGTCGCTCGCGGCCGAACTGCAGAGCCAGCAGGACGAACTCAAGAAGAAGAACGAACAACTCGAACAGCAGGCTGAAAGTCTTCGTGAGTCGGAAGAATTGCTGAAGAGCCAGCAGGAAGAGTTGCAGCAGACGAACGAGGAGTTGCAGGAGAAGGCGACGCTGCTGGAGAAGCAGAAGGCCGAGGTCGAAGCGAAGAACCGCGAGGTCGAGGAAGCGCGCTGGGCGATGGAAGAGAAGGCCGAGCAGTTGGCGCTCACTTCCAAGTACAAATCGGAGTTCCTCGCCAACATGTCGCACGAACTGCGCACGCCCCTGAACAGCATGCTCATCCTCTCGCGCCAGTTGTCGGAGAACAATGACGACAACCTGACGGCGAAACAGGTGCAGTTCGCCGAGACGATCCACTCTTCGGGTGCCGATCTGCTCTCGCTCATCAACGACATTCTCGACCTCTCCAAGATCGAGTCCGGCATGATGGGCATAGACATCAGCGACGTGTCCTTCGAGGAAGTGGGCGGGCAACTCGAACGCAGCTTCCAGCAGGTGGCGGCCGACAAGAAACTGGGATTCCATATCGAACGCGCCCCGCTCCTGCCCGCCGCGATGCGCACGGACGAGAAGCGTCTGCAACAGATTCTCAAGAACCTGCTCTCGAACGCCTTCAAGTTCACGGAGCAGGGGAGCGTCACGATGCGGATCGAACCGGCCGCGCCGGGGCAGAAGTATTATCAGGAATCGCTCAACCGCGCCGAGCGCGTCGTCGCCTTCTCGGTCACGGACACGGGGATCGGCATCGCGCCCGACAAGCAGCGCATCATCTTCGAGGCCTTCCAGCAGGCCGACGGCACGACGAGCCGCAAGTATGGCGGCACGGGGTTGGGGCTCTCGATCAGCCGCGAGATTGCGCGCCTGCTCGGCGGCGAGATTCGCGTGGTGAGCGCGCCCGGCGAGGGCAGCACCTTCACACTTTTCCTGCCGCTCGCTTATGCGCCCGCCCCTTCCGGCAACGGCTCCGGCCAGAATCTCGACGTGACGGGCGGCACGCGCCCGGCCAGCGCCGTCGTCGCGGCGGACTACGCCGCGTGGGGTTCGGCTTCGATGTACGACGTGGAGGCGAACCTCGCCGGGGCGAGCGACGTGGCCGACGACCGCAATCAAATCTTCGACGGCGAGCGCGTCGTGCTCATCGTGGAAGACGATCTCAACTTCGCGCGCATCCTGCTTGAACTCGCGCGCGAGAAAAACTTCAAGGGGCTGATCGCCACGCGCGGCGACGCCGCCCTCGCCCTCGCGCGCAAGTACAAGCCCGACGCCATCACGCTCGACATCAAGCTGCCGGATCGCGACGGCTGGACGGTGCTCGACCGCCTCAAGCACGACCCGAACACGAGCCACATCCCCGTCCACATCATTTCGGGCGAGGAGCAACGCCAGCGTGCTCTGCACCTCGGCGCGATCACGCACCTGCAAAAACCCGTGAGCCGCGAAGATTTGGCGTCGGCCTTCGACCAGATCACGGCCTTCGCCGAACGCCGCGTGCGCCGCCTGCTGGTCGTCGAAGACGACGACGCGCAGCGCATGAGCATCGTCGAACTGATCGGCAACGGCGACGTGACGACGACGGCCGTCGCCACCGGACAGGAGGCGCTCGACGCCTTGCAGTCCGAGCCGTTCGACTGCATGGTGGTCGACCTGAAACTGCCGGACATGACCGGCTTCGAGTTGATCGAAAAGATTCAGAAAGACCTCGGCCGCGCGGACTTACCCGTCATCGTCTACACGGGCAAGGAACTGACGGCGAAGGAGGAGACGCAACTGCGCAAAGTGGCCGACGCGATCATCGTCAAGGAGGCGAGTTCGCCCGAGCGCCTGCTCGCCGAAACAGCCCTCTTCCTTCATCGCGTCGAGGCCAATTTGCCCGAACCGAAGCGGCGGATGCTCGAACAACTCCACCGGCGCGATCCCGTCCTCGCCGGCCGCAAGGTCTTGATCGTGGACGACGACGTGCGCAACATCTTCGCGTTGACGAGCGCGCTGGAGAGCCACAACATGGTTGTCGTCCACGCCGAGAACGGGCAGGAGGGCATCGACACCTTGCGGGCGACCGACGGTATCGAGGCCGTGTTGATGGACATCATGATGCCCGGCATGGACGGTTACGAGACCATTCAGGCCATCCGCGAGATCGAGCAGTTCAAAAACTTGCCGATCATCGCGCTGACGGCCAAGGCGATGAAGGCCGACCGCGACCGCTGCATCGAGGCCGGCGCTTCCGATTACATCTCGAAGCCGCTGGACATCGATCAACTGCTGTCGCTCCTGCGCGTCTGGCTCTACCATCAGGAGGAAGCGCAGGCGTGACGAGCGCGGCCTTGCAGTCCGACCAGACGCAACTGGAAGACATCGAGATCGCTCTGCTGCTCGAAGGGCTGTACCGCGTCTACGGCTTCGACTTTCGCGACTACTCGCCCGCCTCGATCAAGCGGCGGATTCTCGAACGCATGCGCGCCGAGAAGATCGCGACCGTCTCGGCCTACCAGGCTTGCGTGCTGCACGACAATGCGTGTATGGAGAGGCTTTTGGTCGGCCTCTCCGTCCACGTCACTTCGATGTTTCGCGATCCGAGTTTCTACCTGACGTTTCGCCAGAAGGTCGTGCCCATCCTGCGCACTTACCCGACGGTGCGCATCTGGCACGCCGGCTGCTCGACGGGCGAGGAAGTCTATTCGATGGCGATCCTCTTGCAGGAGGAGGGGCTGTATCGCAAGTCCGTCATCTACGCTACGGACATCAGCCGCGAGGTGCTGCGCAAGGCGCGCGAGGGCATCTTCCCGCTCGCCGCGATGCAGGAATACACCGGCAACTACATGCGCGCGGGCGGCAAGCATGAGTTTTCGGACTACTACACGGCGCACTACGACAACGTGATTTTTCATCCCGCGCTCAAAACGAACGTCGTCTTCTCCGAGCACAACCTCGTGACGGACGGGTCGTTCAACGAGTTTCACGTTATTCTCTGCCGCAACGTGATGATCTATTTCAACAAGGTCTTGCAGGAGCGCGTGCATAATTTGATCTACGAGAGCCTCTCGATGTTCGGCGTCTTTGGCCTCGGCAACAAGGAGTCCCTGAAGTTCACGCCGCGCGCGGACTTTTATGAGAAGCTGGACAGCCGCGATAAGCTGTACCGGAAGGTGAAATAGCGTTGACCTTCGAGATCGTCGTCATCGGGACATCATACGGCGGGCTGTCGGCGCTGCAAACGGTGCTGCCCGCGCTCGCGCCCGACTTCGGGATGCCAATCGTCGTCGTGCAGCATCGCGGCAAGGAGACGGACAATCTCTGCGAGTTTTTGCAGCGCCACTCGGCGCTCCCGCTCTCGGAGCCGAACGACAAAGAGGCCATTGCGCCGGGGCGCGTCTATCTCGCGCCGCGCGATTATCATTTGTTGATTGAAAAAGACGGCTTCGCGCTTTCGACGGAAGCGCCCGTCGGTTATGCGCGTCCGTCGGTCAACGTGCTGTTCGAGTCGGCGGCGGAGGTTTATCAGCAGCACGTCGTCGGCGTCGTGCTGACGGGCGCGAACTCTGACGGCGCGCGCGGCCTCGCCAGGATCAAAGCCCACGGCGGGCGGTGCGTGGTGGAAGACCCGGCCGGGGCGGTGTCGAGCGGGATGCCGCAGGCGGCGATTGCCGCCACGTCCGTCGATGCGATCCTGCCGCTCCGGGGGATCGCGCCCTATCTGAATCAACTGTCTCAACACGAGCCGAGATCGTCTTATGCAAGCTGAGCCGCAAAAAATCAACATCTTGATGGTGGACGACAGCCCGACGAATTTGCTCGCGCTCGAAGCCATCCTGCAAACGCCGGAGCGCAACCTGGTGCGCGCCGCCTCCGGCGACGAGGCGTTGCGTTACCTGCTCGACATGGACGTGGCCGTCATCCTCATGGACGTGTACATGCCGGGCATCGACGGCCTTGAGACCGCCGCGCTCATCCGCGGGCGCGAGAAATCGCGCGACATCCCGATCATCTTCCTCACCGCCGATTCCACCGGCAACCGCCACATCGCGCGCGGCTATTCGCTCGGCGCGGTCGATTACATCCTCAAACCCATCGACCCGGATATTCTGCGCTCGAAGGTCGCCGTCTTCGTCGAGTTGTTCAAGAAGACGGAGGAGATCAAGCGGCAGGCCGAACTCCTGCACGAGAAGAACATCGAACTGGAGAACGCCAACCTCCAGCGCCTCGGCAAATTGATCGAACTCGGGCAGGAACTCGCCGCCGAACGCGACCCCGAACAGGTCTTGGAAAAATTTTGCAGCGCGGCGCGCGACATCATCGGCGCTGAGCACGCGGGCGTCGGCGTGCTGGCCGAAGACGGGCGCGCCCTGCGCTACTATTGCCACTGCGAGGTGTGCGAATCGGGCGACGACGAGAACGCCCGGCCGCAGGCGAGCGAAGAACTGCTCGGCCGCCTGCTCAAGAGCGGTCATCCCCTGCGCCTGAGCGACATGGCCGGCACGCTCGATGCCGAACACCTCGTCTCGCCCGCAGTCTCCATGCAGTCGTTCCTCGGCGCGCCCATCCTGTCGCCCTCGCACGTCCACGGGTGGCTCTACCTGACCAATAAACTCGATGCCGAAGAGTTCAGCGAGGCCGACGAAAGGCTCGCCGTGACGCTCGCCACGCAGGTCGCCTCCTCTTACGAAAACGCGCGCCTCTATGCGGAGGCGCAGCGACACGCCTCCGAGTTGCAGCAGGAGGTGACGGAGCGCAAGCTGGCCGAAGAGGCGCGCGCCCGCCTGCTCGTGCGCGAACAGGCCGCGCGCGCCGACGCCGAACGCGCCAACCGCACCAAGGACGAGTTTCTCGCCACGCTCTCACACGAACTGCGCACGCCGCTCACGGCCATCCTCGGCTGGACGCACCTCATCCGCGGCGGCAATCTCGACGCCTCGATGATGACGCGCGCGCTCGAAACCATCGAACGCAACGCACGCGCGCAGTCGCAGTTGATTGACGACCTGCTCGACGTGTCGCGCATCATCACCGGCAAACTCATGCTCGACTTCCGTCCCGTCGAACTGGCGTCGATCATCGAGGCGACCGTGGACACCGTGCGCCCGATGGCGGAGGCCAAATCCATCCAGGTGCGGCCGGCGCTCAGAACGGGGCACTGCGTCGTGTCGGGCGACCCGGCGCGTTTGCAGCAAGTGGTCTGGAATCTCTTCTCGAACGCCGTCAAGTTTACGCCCGAGGGCGGGAGCGTCGAGGTCGGCCTGACGTGCGACGAGCGTCGCGTCGAGTTGGAGGTGTGCGACACGGGGCAGGGCATCAGTCAGGATTTTCTCCCGTACATCTTCGACCGCTTCCGGCAGGCCGACGGCACCACGACGCGCAAGCACGGCGGCCTCGGCCTCGGCCTTGCCATCGTGCGTCACCTCGTCGAACTACACGGCGGCACGATCCGCGCGCACAGCGATGGCGACGGGCACGGAGCGACCTTCACGCTCTCGCTGCCGCTCGCTACGGCCTCTGCGGCCGTGGCTGACGACGGCGACGGGGCGGCCGGGGAGCGTTCGGAAGTCGTAGGGGACATGGAAACGGCGACGACAGCGGCAGCGGGGGCGGACGGGGAAGAGTGGCCGTCGCTCGCGCAGTCGGACGTGCTCGGCGGCCTGCGCATCCTGATCGTGGACGACGAGGCCGACACGCGCGAGTTGTTGCAGGAAGTGTTGGCGCGTCAGGGCGCGGAGGTGAAGTCGAGCGGGTCGGCGGCGGAAGCCCTGCGCACGCTCGCGGTCTGGAAACCCGACCTGCTCATCTCGGACATCGGAATGCCGGTGGAGGACGGCTACGAGTTGATCAGGCAGGTGCGCAACTTCGACGCGGAACATCACGGGCAGATACCGGCCGTCGCGCTGACGGCCTATGCCGGAGCCGAAGACCACCGCCGCGCGCTCGCCGCAGGGTTCCAGACGCACCTCGCCAAACCGATTGTGCCGAAATCGCTGATCGAGACGGTCGCGCGCGTCACCGGGCGCGTCGCGCCGGTAGATGCCTGAGCCGACGGTAGACTAACGTGAGTTCGGTATACACCGGAACGGCGTTGCGGCCTCAGCCCCGTCAGGGGCGACAGACAGTAGCCCACGGCGTGAGCCGTGGGGGTTGCCGCCATACGATGAGCGAAGCCCCGGCAGGGGCGAAAGAAGTTCAACTTGAAATTTCTTTCGCCCCTGCCGGGGCTTCTCTATTTTACCTATCTTGACCCCACGGCTTGCGCCGTGGGCTACAAATCTTACGCCCCTGACGGGGCTTCAAGAACATGGCATCTGCTTAAATCGAACTCACGTTAGACTGTTAGCGGCGACGCTAGACGTTTGAGTGGACGCTTGAGTTGCCGACAGGCGTCACGGCACGCCGTTCAATTGAGTTGTGGGTTGATCCTTGAGCCGGTACGTTGACGCTTGAGTTCCGGCGGTTGCCGTGAGGCGTGCGCTGCGAATCAGCCGGCGTGCAGGAGCGTCCGCACCTCGCGTCCGAAGCGCACGTCGATTTTGCCCTGCCTTGCTTCCACCACGTTGCCTTCTCCGAATTTCGGGTGTGCGATTTGATCGCCCGTCGCGTAGGTCTCCTGCGGCGAGTAGGCGCGCGCGGGCTGGCCGGAGTGCGCGCGTGTTTTGGCTTCGACCGCGCGCACTCCGGGCGCGCGGCGAGACTTCGCCGCCGCCGCCGCGGCCTTCGCCTCCGGGTCGCGGTAGAGGTGCGTGGACTGGCAATAGTTGCAAGTGACGCGCTCGATGCGCCCTTCGGAATGGAGGGCGACCACCTGATGCATGCGTTCTTCCTTGCAGCGGCCGCAGTAGGCCATCACGTCGTCGCCGAGACGAATCCTTTTCAGCATTGTGTGATTGATAGTTTCCCGGTTGGTGTGAGTTGAACCGGCACGGGATTAGCCCCGCCGCCCCGCGCCCGCATCCCCGTGTTTTAATTTCGAATCCCCGCTTAACACTATGCGGCAGGTGCATGCCCCGGCGCAAACTCGCCGCGCCGCCGTCGACGCCCGAACCCGCCCGCCGCGCTCAAATTTTTATCTTCCGAATAAAAGTTCGGGACGCTCACCCTTCTCGCGTGAGCGTCCCGAAACATCGCTGATTGATTTTGAAGGTCGCCGCCGTTAGTAACGACGACGCGGGTAAGTGCGGCTGCGCTTCGTGTAGATGTAAGAGCCGCCCGCGCCGGCGAGTGCGCCGACGGCCGCCGCGCGCTTCCCGCCGAATGCGCCGCCCAAGCCTGCGCCGAGCGCCGTGCCGCCGAGCAACGTCCCCATCCGGCGGTTGCGCGAAGAGAAATTGCGCCGCGCCGCACGCCGGTTTAGCGCGTAGAGCGCGCCCGAACCGCCGCCGATGGCCGCGCCCTTTTTACCCGCGACGAGCGCGCCGACAAGCGCGCCGCCGCCGATGATGGCCGCCGTGCGCGCCTTGCGGCCGAAGCGCGAACGCTCGCCTTCTTGCGCCGCCGCCGGAGCGGCCGCCGCCGCGAACAACACCACACACAGGAAAGATAAAAACAGTCTCTTCATGTCTCACTCCGAAAATGATTTTGTTTGAATTTGACGGGCGGCGAGACGGTCTGATGTACGCGGTCTGCCCGCCCTGAAAATCCTAAAGGAGAGACCCGTCGCGCTCTCCCCTTCGCAACGGGTCTCTCAATTGGATCGTCGCACACTTGCGTGTTGACGACTCGACTTTATCTATAACAAGGCTCGTGCCACAGGCGCGCGGACGCCCGCGCCCATGCGAAAACTCCCGAAAACCCGACTGTCCGCGCGCTCCGCCCTGCGGCGACTCACCGGACGCCGCCATATCCGCCGCGCGCAACCCACGATATGGGTTGCGCCGTAAACGAAAAGGTGAAGCCACGCCCCCGCCTCACCTGTTCCAGCCCGTGAGCGCGGGCAAGTTATAGACCGCGTTCGCGCGCACGGGCGTCGCGTCCTTGTAGTTTCAACCGCCACATAATAATCTGTCTGCCCAACAACCAACATTTCGGTACGAAGAGGAGATGACATGTCAGAACAGATCAACTCAGGACAGACCACAGAGCGAGATGAGTCTAACGCCTCCGGGCTGCTGCTATCCGTCGAACCCTTGCAGTCGAGCGCGCAACTGAACGCCGGCGACGACAACGCCGATACGGGCGGTTCGGGCGTGAAAGACACGTCCGACGACGCGGGCACGGACACAGACAGTTCCGACACGAGCGGCGCGGACACAGACCTGACCGATGCCCTCGGCGCGGATACGGACGGCTCGGACGCCGCCGACTCGGACGGCTCCGACACTCTCAGCACGGATTCCGACGGCTCGGATTCCGGCGGCACGCTCAAAATTGACAGCGCGGATGCTTAAGCATTCGCCGGCCGCTTTATGAACCGTGAAGTTGCCACCGGCCTGAGCCGGCTTTTGGAGCCGCACACGGCGGAGGAGTTCCTCGCCTCTTCCTGGGGGCAGACGTACAGGCACATACGCGGGCGGGCGGGGAAGTTTGCGCACCTGCTGCCGTGGGAACGTCTGAACGACATCCTCCGGCAGCACCGGCTCGACTTCCCGCGCCTGCGCCTGATGCGCGAAGGCCGTGCCCTCCCCGTCAATTCATATCTACGTCACACCACGGCTGCGCGAAGCAGGCAACCTGTCCCGCGCCTTCAACCCGTCAAATTCATCGGCGAGCTTCGCGCGGGCGCGACGCTTGTGCTCGACGCCGTCGACGAACTCCACGAGCCGCTCGAAGAGTTGGCCGCCGGGTTGGAACGCTTCTTCCGCGAGCGCATCCAGATCAACTCTTACGCCGGCTGGCACACCTCGCGCGGCTTCGACCTGCACTGGGACGACCACGACGTGTTCATCCTGCAAGTGGCGGGGCGCAAGCGCTGGCGCGTCTACGGCGAGACGAGCCCGCACCCGCTCGCGGGCGACGCCGATAATCCGAAGCCCACGGGTGCGCCGCTCTGGGAAGACACGCTCGAAGACGGCGACCTGCTCTACATCCCGCGCGGCTGGTGGCACGTCGCCGAGCCGCTCGAAGAGGCGACGCTCCATCTCACCGTCGGCATACACAAACGCACCGGCATCGATCTCCTGACGTGGCTCGCCGGTCAAATGCGCACGAGCGAAACTTTCCGCCGCGACCTCCCGCGCTTCGCTTCGCACGCGGAACGCGCCGCGCACGTGCGGCAACTCGGAGAAGAGTTGCTGGCCGCGTGGAGCGAGGAGCAACTGCTCGAACGATATTTCGCCGAACTGGACGCGCTGGCCGAGCCGCGCGCGCGTCTCAGCCTGCCGTGGAGCGCGACGGCCGGGCTTGTGCCGCGCGGCGAAGCGAAGCGCGTGCGCCTGCTTGCCCCGCGCCCGCTCGATTTGCAGGTGGCGGAGGGCGTGGTCGAATTCTCCTGTCACAAAAAGCGCTGGCGATTCGCGGCCGGTGCGCTGCCCGTCCTCAAACTTCTGGCGGACGGGCACACATGTTCCGTCGCCGAACTATGCGAGGCGGCGGGCGAACAACTCGACGCAGAGACCGTGCGCCTGTTCCTCGGCGAGTTGATCGGGCACGGTCTCGTGGCCGTCGTGGCAGAGGACTGAGCTTCTGCGTTTAAAGCTCCGGTCGCGGACGTTCAAACCTTCGGTCAAATTCGCAGACGTTCAAAGTCCCGGTCAAATAATGAGCCGACCCTTCTTCTATTGCTCCGACCTGTCGCGCGCCTCCGGCGAGCGCAGTTTCGGCACGGCCTCGGTCGGCGAGGTGTGGCTGCTCGTCGAATATCGCGAGGCTTGGGGCGCGCACGCGCTGCAGGACAGCGCGCTCTCCGCAGACGTGAAGCGCCATTTGAACAACTTCTGCAAGATCGTCCCGCGCGCGCGCCTGCTGTTCATTAAGCAGGAACGGGTGCGCCCCGAAGCGCCCGTCTGCTTCGTCGTGCGCTGCCGCGAAAGCGCGCCCTCAATCGAGCGTCTGGAGTTGGCGGGCTACGACGATTTGTTGAACCTGGATTTCCACGCGCTGGCGGCGGGCGCGCCGCTCGCGGGCGGCGTCCGGCTCGACACGCCGCTCTACCTCGTCTGCACGCACGGCAAGCGCGACAAGTGCTGCGCGAAGTTCGGCTACGCGCTCTATAAATCTCTGCGCGAGGGCGAGCCGGACGGGCACGGCGACGGCGGCGGCGTGCCCGTCTGGCAATCTTCGCACGTCGGCGGCGACAGGTTCGCGGCTAACCTCGTCTGCTTCCCGCACGGCCTCTTTTACGCGCACGTGACGCCAGAGGCGGGGCGTCGGATCATCGCGCAGTATGAGCGGCGGCAACTCCTGCTCGAAGGCTATCGCGGGCGCGCCTGTTATTCCTACGCCGTGCAGGCCGCCGAGTTCTTCGTCCGCACTGAGACTGGCCTGGCCGCGCTCGACGGGCTGCGCTATCGCCGGCACGAGCGCACCGGCGACAGGAGCTGGCGCGTCACATTCATCGAGGAGACGGGCGCTCGGACGGCCATCGAGACGGGCATCGAGACGGGCGCTGGGACGGGCAATGAGACGGGCGTCGGGACGAATACGGGGACGGGCGCGGGGCACACGATTCACGAGGCGGACATCGCGGCGCGCGCCTCCGACTTTCATAACTACATCACCTGCCAGTCGGACGAAGAGCGGCCGGTGGTTCAATACGTGCTGGAAAACTATCGCGCCACCTAGAAGCGGTTTCAAGTTTCAGGTTTCAAGTTTCAAGTCTGAAAAGAGAAGCGGTTACAAGTTTCAGGTTTCAGATTCCAAGTCTGAAAAGATTTCAGATTTCAAATCTGAAATGTTCTCCGGTTTCAGGTTTCAGATTTCAAATCTGAAATGTTCTCCGGTTGCAGGTTTCAAGTTTCAAATCTGAAATGTTCTCCTGTCTTTAACTTGAAACCTGAAACTTGAAACTTGAAACCCGTCATGACACCACCGAGCCGCCGCAACTCGAACCCGCCCCGGCCGTGCAGCCGAAGCAGTGCGCGGCCGTGACGATCTCGCGCCCGGCAAACTCTTGCGGGTCGAACTCCGCGATGGTTTGCGGCAGGCGCGCGGCGACGCCGAGGTCGAGCATCTGGTTGAAGTCGCAATCGTAGAGTCGCCCCGTCCAATCGACGCTGACGAGCGTGCGGCACATCAGCCCCCCGACGGCCTGCGGGTTGAACGCTTCCACGAGCTTCCGCATGTAGCGTTCCTCGTTGCCCGTGCGCCGCAGGTAATCGAGGAAACGCTTGATGGGCATGTTGGTGATCGTGTAGAGGCGGTTGAACGAGACGCCGTAGCGCGCACGCAATTCGCGCCTGAAGTCCGCTTCGATGGCGTCCTGCGCGGGCGGCAGGAACGCGCCCACAGGGTTATAGACGAGGTTCAGACAGAGGCTGCCGCCTTCGATTCCATAACCGGCCTCGTTCAGCCGCCGCAAGGCCGCGAGCGACTTGGCGAACACTCCCTGCCCGCGCTGTGCGTCCGTCTGCTGTTCGAGAAAATAGGGCAGCGACGAGACGACTTCCACACCGTGAGCGCGAAAGAATTCCGGCAAATCTTCCTGCCCCTGCTCGAACATCACCGTCAGGTTGTGGCGGACGATGACGTGCGCCCCGGCCGCACGCGACTCTGCGAGGAGACGCCGAAACGAAGAATTGAGTTCCGGCGCGCCGCCCGTGATGTCCACGACGCGGATGCGGTGGCGGACGACGGCCGCGATCACCTGCGCGGCCGTCTCCTCAGACATGCTCTCCGTGCGTTTCGGGCTGGCGTCCACGTGGCAATGCTTGCACGCCTGGTTGCAGACTTTGCCGACGTTGACCTGCAGAATTTCGACCGCGCCCGCGCGCAAGGTAAGTCCCGCGCCGGCGACGCGCTCGTCGAAACTGACGGGCGCACGCGCGCCGGCGCTCTCCGCGTTGTTGACGACGGGTAGAACTTTTGAACGCATCACATCGAAACCTTATCGACGGAGTGGTGCGCCTGCAAGCCGTGGATCAGCGTCGCGCCGCCGCGCAGGGCCGAGGCCATGTGGATCGCCTCGGTCATCTGTTCCATGTTCGAGCCGGATTCGAGGCACGACTGCGCGTAGGCGTCTATGCAATAGGGACATTGCAGGGCGTGTGCGACGGCGAGGCCGATGAGCGCCTTCTCGCGCCGCGAGAGCGCGCCGTCTTCCTGACAGGCGGCGTACCATGCCATGAATTTCTCATAGAGGTCTGGGCGGTGCTTGCCCATGTCGGGAAAGCGGCTGAGATCGTCTTCTTCATAGTAGGACATGCGAAACATTCTCCCTTGCGGCTGTTAACGCGAAATATTCTCCCTCGCGCCTGTGAGCGCGAAATATTCTCGGTTGCGGCCGTTAGCGCGAAACATTTCCGGTTGCGGCTGTCGCGCGAAACATTCCCGGTTGCGGCCGTTAGCGTGTGCCGCACATTGTACCCGTTATCTCGCCCCTGCGCCGTTTGAACGCTCGCGCCGCCACCTGACGGGCGCGTACAGCCGGCCGAGCGTGTGCGGGCTGACGCCGAGCCAGTAGAGCATTTGCAGCAGAGACCAGCGCGCGAAAGTGAACGCGAAACTGCGCCCCTCGAAGCGGCGCGAAGACGTGACGACCGGCGCGGCGAGGTGCGCCAGCGCGCCGCGCCTCCTGATCCGCCGCACCAAATCTAAATCTTCGAAGATGGGGAACGGCCGGAAACCGCCGACTTCACGATAGACACGCGCGCGCACGAAGATCGCCGAGTCGCCGTAGCACAAACCGAGCTTTCGCAGTTGCGGGTAGAGCCACGTCAGGAAACGCGCGGCGAGGCGCGTGCCGTCGAAACTGATCGCGAAATTGCCGCCGACGATGTTCGGGTCGCGCCCGAGCGCGTCGAGAATCTGCGCGGGCGCGTCGGGCGGCGGCAGCGTATCGGCGTGTAGAAACCAGAGCGCGTCGCCGCGCGCGACGGTCGCTCCCGCGTGCATCTGCGTGCCGCGCCCGCGCGCGGAGGTGATGACGCGCGCGCCATACTCGCGCGCGATCTCCCGCGTCGCGTCCACGCTTCCGCCGTCAACGACGATGACCTCGATGCGCCCGCTGTGGCTGTGGCGCGTCAAAGCTCGAAGCGTCGCGCCGAGCGTCTGCGCCTCGTCGAGCGTCGGGATGATGACGGAGACTGCGCTGCGCGCCGTCGCCGTCAATGCGGCCGCCTGCGCCGCCGTTGATAATGAAGACATCTTACGTTGGACTCCGCCCCTGCGCTCCCCAGCGCGCATCCCTTCACACGCATCCCTTCGCTCGCATCCACGCGCGCCCGCGAGACCTTGCGCGCGCCCTCTCTCTCGCCCGCGAGACCTTGCACGCCCGCTCTTTCATCCGCCGCGAGCGTGTTCCGCCGATAACCGCGCGTGCAAGCGCAAGGACGCGCCACGCACGGCTCAGGCCAGGAGATGATCGGGCGGGGCGGTTTGCGCGTCGCGGCGCAGCACGCGCTCGCCCGTCTGCGACGCGCCCCGCGCCGCCTGCGCCGCGCCGAAGGGCAACTTGAGAATTTCCGACAGGCCGAGTTCCTCCGGCGCGCGGTAGACGGGAACGCCGATCTCGATCTCTCCCTGTGCGACGTTCAGCCGGAGCGTCCCGTGCAGCCTGTCCCAGAGCGTGAGACCGCTTGACCAGTTCGCGTCGCGTTCCGCGCGCACCGTCGAATGGTGTATGCCGTGCATGCGCGGCGTCACGACGAACAAACTCAGCCGGCGCTCCGCCCCGACGGGCAGCCGCACGTTCGAGTGATGAAACAGGATCGAGACGAACAGCAACCGCTGCCACGCCGCGTATGATTGCGGCGACACGCCGATCAAGAGCACCTGCGCCGCGCGCCACGCCACCGAGATGACGAGTTCGCCGAAGTGAAAGCGCAAAGCGGTCGAAGCGTCCAGGTCGAGGTCTGCGTGATGCACGAGATGAAAACGCCACAACAACGGCACGCGGTGCGTGAGCACGTGCCACACGTAGAGCGTGTAATCCAGCAGCACGACGGCGAGCGCCACTTCGAGCGCGCGCGGCAGCGCGATTTGTTTGAGCAACCCTACCTCGCGCCGCTCGACGAGCGCGGCGAGCCGTTCGACGACGGGACGCTCGGCGAAACGGAGCGCGACGGCTGCCACGCCCGCCACGGCGAGGTTGCGCGCATTGCGCTCCAACTTCGATTCGACCGAACGGCGCAGAGGCCGCCGCCGCTCCAACCACACGAGCGCGCCGCACGCTCCCACGGCGAGCGACGCGCCCATCCATCCGGGAAGTTTTCGCATCTTCTTGATTCCGCGTCCGGCCGCCCCGTTCTCTACAGCGCGCGCCGGTAGGGAGCGATGTTCGGCGAGCCGGAATAATTCAGTCGCCGAATTTAGACGGCAATTTTTTGCAACACGTTTCGATTATGTTTCAACCCGGCTAATTTTTCCCTGCCGGGGCGCGAAACTTCGCGAGCCTGGAAGGGCGCATCCGCGGCGGGGCAGGCGGTGAAAAATATGGCGCATCCTGAGAACGAATCAAAGCCCGTCATCGTCTTCGTCTACAACGCGGACGGCGGCCTCTTCAATGCCCTGAGCGATGTTGCGCATAAAATCTTCTCGCCCGAAACTTACGCCTGCAATTTGTGCGCGCTGACGCATACGCCGTTCGGGATGCGCCGCGAATGGAGAGAGTTTCTCGAACGCCTCGACGCGGACACGGAGTTTTTGCACGCGGACGAATTACGGAGCCGCCACGGCCTGACGGGGCTGCTCCTGCCCGCCATCCTGCTCAAACGCGGCGCGTCGCTCGAAGAATTTCTTGACGCCGCCGCGATCAACTCGTGCAGGACGTTGGACGAACTCAAGCAAGCCATTACCGGGAGACTGTCAGCGGCTTAGTTTGCAAACAAACTTTTGCCGGACTCACCTTGTCGCCCCCAGCGGGAAGTGCGGTTCGATGTCGACGGGCACGTCGCCGAGGCGTGCGAGGGCGCGCTGCATCGGCGGGCGAATCACGCCGTAGCGGTCGAGCAGGGCTTTGGCCTTCGCGTATGAGCCTTCGGCCTGGAGCGTGAGTATCTCGCGCGCCAGCCTGGCGACGGCCGATTTGATTCGTGCCTCGTCGATGCGAAAAGTGCCGGTGCCCTCGTCGAACTTGATCGCGCCCTCGTCCGTCAGGTAGTTGAACTGCACGGCGATGCCTTTGCCGTGCGCCTCCGTGATACCGAAGCGCACCGAGCGGAAGCAACTGGCGAGGAAGGTCGTGTACATCGAACGCTCCATGCTTTTTTCGACCAGCCCCCTGTCCATCAAATACTGCAACGCCCACAAGCCCGTGATGTCCGCCTTCGCCTCTTCGACGGCCGAGTAGAGTTCCTTGAGTTGCATCCGCACGGTCGTCGCCTGCCCGCCGACGTTGATGTTGTGCGGCCCCAGGCCGTGCATCAACTCGTGCGCGAGGATGTGTGTGAAGAAGGAATCGAAAGAGAGCGCGCCGCGCTCGGCCGGAGCGAGCACGACGCGCGAAATGGGAACGAGCGTCTTCTGAAACTTCGCCTCCTGCACGTTCTTGAGCATCACGCGCTTCGACCCCTTCTCTTTGACGACGCGCTCATCGTTCGGCAAATTGAAGGCCGCCGTCTGCACGCCGCGATTGCCCTCGCCCGAAGCGAAGACTTCGTTGACGACGCGGATGGGCGCGGCCGCGCCGAGTTTCGGATTGCGATAGCGCGCTTCCAGCGGCAAATTGTCTTCCAACTCCTGCAAGTAGCCGCTGAACTTCTGGAGCTTCGCCGACTCGGCCTCGTCGCGCAGCGTGACGTAGGACTCGAAGGCCGCCTTGTAGTTGAACAACTCGTCCTCGTAAGTTTCGTAGGGGCCGATGGTCACGTCAATCGGCGAATCCAAATCCATCCACGCCACGTCGCTCTCGTAATAATCGTCGGAGAGAAAAGCGTCGGCGCGCCTGGAGAGGAAACTTTTGAGCGAGTCGTTCGTTGTGAGCGCGGCCGCTTCGCGCAGGAGGCGCGCGGCCGGGTGGAGAAACCGCCGGTACTCGACGCTGTAAGGGACGGTCTTGAGTTTGCCGTCCGCGCCGCGACGGATGAGATGGAAGAAGCCCGTGGCGCGCGCCTTTTCTTCGGGGGAAAGGGTCGCCACCCATGCGTTGAACTCTTCCTTCGTCATGTCGTCCGGGTAGTAGTTGGCGTGGTGCGGCTTCTGGCGCGGGACACCTTCGATGAACGGCTCGTTGCCGTCGAGCCGCGACCAGGGGCCGACGTTGATGCGGAAGTAGTGGAGACGCGCCCAGCCGGATGCGCTCTTGTCGGCTTCGAGCCGCCGCTTGAGCGCGGGGTTGCCGCTCCACACCTGTTCGAGGTAGAGCGGGTCTAACAACTTCGCCGCCTCGATGATCTTGTCGAGCGCGCGGCGGTCGCCGGCGGAGAGGCGCGAGGTGTCGGCCGTGAGCGTCGTCGGGGCGAAGCGGCGAATTTTGGCGTTGAGCGACGCGCGCGCGGTCAGGGCTGACTTCGGCGCGCGCCGCCGCTGGACGGCGGCAGCGGCGGCCGGGGCGACGCCCCACGTCTCGAAGCACACGGCCGACAGCAACAGCAGCGCGCACGCGATCCTTATCCGGTATTTCATCTGGCGGTCTCCTCCAACCCTTCGCATCTTCATTCGGCTTCGTTTATTAGATGCCCGCCGCGAAAGTAAATGCAAGCCGCGAGGAGGCGCACGCGGACGAACGGGCGATTGCCCCGGAGACCGGACACGGCACAGGCGGCGCGGTCGTGAACGTTAATTCGTTCTCGACCGCGCCGCCTGGCGCGTGGGGGCTGCATTGGTTGAACAGTTGCGGCGGCTCTCTCTGCCGCCAATTCCGGTTTCGGTAAGTTGCGCGCCGGCGCGCTGGCGGTGTCGGGGATGAATGAAATATGGATGATGAACCGACACCCGCCGCCGTCCGCCGCCCGTTACTGTTTGAACTCTCGCGCGTGCCGCGAAACCGGCGGGCGCGCGCGGGAGAATGCGAAAACGCCTCTCATACTGTTAACGCGGACGGAGAACGAAAAAGGGATCAGGCGGGCGCGTGGGAAAAATCGGAGCGCGGGGGAAAAAATCGGCACATCGAAAAAAAATCGGCGCGCGGGAAAAAAATCGGGGGCGGGGTGATCCCGCGCGGGTGCGAAACGCGCGTTAATGTTTGGAAGCGAATTTTATATGGCCGGCGATAACCGGGAGGAAGTGAAAAAATGAGCGCAGTATTGGAAATGGCCGCACCACACAACGACAGAGACGCCCGGCCGGAGGCCGCGCCGATGCCGCCGGAAGCCGTGTTGACGCAGATGCTCTCCGCGCCGCTCGTCACGCAGGCGCTCCGCGTGGTGGCCGAACTCGGCATCGCCGATCTACTGGCGGACGGGGCGCGCAGCGTCGGCGAACTGGCGGCGCGGACGAACACGCACGCCCCTTCGCTCTATCGTTTCATGCGCGCGCTCGCCAGTTGCGGCGTCTTCGCGGAGACGGGCGAGCGCACGTTCGCGTTGACGCCGACGGCCGAACTTTTACGCACGGGCGTCGAAGGCTCTCTGCGCGACCTCGCCATCTTCATGGGCGCGGACTGGCACTGGCAGGTGTGGGGCGCCGCGCCCTACAGCGCGCGGACGGGAGAAGCGGCGTGGGAACACGTTCACGGAAAAGAGGTGTTTCCGTATTTCGCGGAGAACGCAGGGGCGGCGCGCGTGTTCGATAACGCCATGACGAGCATGTCGAAGACGGTCGCAAAGGCCGTCGTCGAAGCATACGATTTTTCGTCGATCAGGAAACTGGCGGACATCGCGGGCGGGCACGGCAGTCTGCTCGCCGCCGTCCTCCGCGCCAATCCGCACCTCCGGGGCTTGCTCTTCGACATGCCGCAGGTCGTCGCCGGGGCGCGTTCCTTCGTCGAGGCGGAAGGCGTGGGGCAGCGGGTCGAACTTGCGTCGGGCGACTTCTTCGAGAGCATCCCGGAGGGCGCGGACGCTTACATGATGAAGCACATCATTCACGACTGGGACGACGAGCGCGCCCTCTCGATTCTCCGGAATTGTCACCGCGCAATGCCGGAGGACGGGAAGTTGCTGCTGATCGAAATGGTCGTCCCCGAGGGCAACGTGCCGCACTTCGCGAAGATTCTAGACCTCGAAATGATGTTCTCGCCGGGCGGGCTGGAACGCACCGCAGACGAATATCGCGCCCTGTTCGCCGCCGCCGGTTTCGAGTTGACGCGCATCATCCCGACCGCCTCGCCGATGAGCGTGATCGAAGGGGTGAAAAGCAAGGCGCGTTAAAAACGCGCAATCTCAAGCTCCCCCGCTGGCTCGCCTGATTGGGCAGGGCGAGCCGCAGAACGGACGGGCTTCGGTTAAACACCGAAGCCCGTCCGTTTTTGTCTGCGATTGAGAGCCGGGGGCGAACCGCGTCGAACGCCGGGCGAAAATTCCCGCGCTAAACATCGAAATAAAGTGATCCCGTTCGCGCGCCCGCTGCGCGTTAATAGATGGAGACAAGGAAAACTCGCGGATTAAAGGGGCGGTTGAAAGCGGCGGGAATACCGCGCGGAAGAGGAGAACGGTGATGATCGAATTGATGAACAGCATGAACACACGGGCGACCGCGTGCATCCGCGCCGCGAACACAGCGGGCGCGGGAGGCGATTATTACCGCGCTTATTACCGGAAACTGGTGGCGAGAGGCGCGAGCCGCACGGGGCGCAATCGCCGTCTCGAAGAGATCAAGACGGAGCGACGCCGTGTGCGGCGTGAGAGATGGGTGAAGGGCATCAAGTCGCTGGCGAGCGTGTTGATCAGTTCGGAAGTCGTGGGTTGAACGGCGGCAGGTGAATCGGAGAGAGCGGGCGGAAGGGACGGACGGTTGGACAAGTTTATTTGAAAAAGGCGACGGCGAGGGAGAGTGAAGCGATGACTTATTTAATCTGTTTCGGGATCGTGGTGGCGGCCGGGTGCGTGTTGACCTTCGTGTCGAGCGGCTTCGCGTATGCGATGTCGCGCATGGTGGAAGCCGGGTTCGAGCGCGTGGAGTATCGCCTGGCCTTGAGGGCGCGCGAGCGACGGGAGATGCGGCGCGGCGTGCAGGCGGCGAACGTGGTCGCGCCGTTTCGCGGGGGCGAGCTGGCGCTGCCCGTGAACAAGCGTTCAACGCAGCAACTGGGCGTAGCGCGAGTCGCCGCGTAGGTTGTCGAGGCGCGGATCGACGCGCAGGTAAGTGTAGCCGACGGCGTGTTCGCGCTCCGCCCGTTCGAGCCAGTTGAAGGCGTTGTCGCGGTCGCCGAGGAGCGAATAGACGACGGCGACCTCGTAGGCCGTGACCCACTGTTGCTTGCGGCGCGCGACGAGTTCCTGGAGTATCCGGCGCGACTCGTCCGCGCGCCCCGAAACGGCTAAGACGTGTGCCAGCTTAGCGCGCGTCGTCGGCGTATCGCCGGCGAAGGCGCGCTCTTTTTCGTAGATGCGGAAGGCCTCTTCCGTCATTCCTTTCTTCTCATAATTCCAACGCAGGACGATGTGCGCGGGGAGCGAGCCGGGGTCCATGGCGAGCGCCTTCTGACACTGTGCGATGGCCTCGTCGTAGCGGCGCGCGTGCCAGAGGACGTTGGCGACGGCCGTGGCGATGACGGCCGAGCGCGGGTCGAGTTCCTCCGCGCGCTTGATCTCGGCGAGCGCATCGTCGTGCAGTTCCATGGCGGAGAGGTTGAAGGCGTACCAGTGGTGCGCGGTCGGGTAGTTCGGGTTCAGGCTGATGGCGCGGCGAAACTCGGCGGCCGCGCCCTGCCAGTCGCGGTCGTAGTGAAACTTCGCGTTGGCGAGCGAGACGTGCGCCTCGGCCAGCGAATCGTCGAGCGCGACGGCGCGCTCGGCCGCCTGCTTGGCGCGCGCGAAGGCATCGGGCGGCGGCGGTTCGAGATACCAGTTTTGCAGCGCGTAGCAATCGGCGAGGCCGGCGTAGGCAAGGGCGAAGCCGGAGTCTTTGGCGATGGCCTGCTCGAAGTTGGCGATGGCCTGGTGCAGTCCTTCGGGCGTGCGTTTGCCCCAGTGGTAACGGCCGGCGAGGTAGAGTTGCTGCGCCTCGCTGTTCTCGGTGTAGTGCTTGGCGAGCCGCTCGCGCTCGTCGCCCGTCAGTTCGAGACTGAGCGCGCGCGCGACCCGTTCCGAAATCGAAGTCTGCAAGGTGGAGATGTCGGTGAAACGCTCGTTGAACCGCTCAGCCCACAGCACGCGCCCGCCCGAAACTTCCGTCAGTTCGAGCGCGGTCTGCACGCGGTCGCCGACGCGCTCGACCCAGCCGCCGAGCACGTAGTCGACTTTCAGTTCGCGCCCCGCCTCAATCGCGCTCTTGTTCGATCCCAGATAGCGACGCACCGCGCCCGACGTGCGCAGAGTGATTTCGTCCAACTCGCCCAGCTTGTTCGTCAACTCGTCGGCGATGCCGACGCCGAGATATTGTTCGTCGCCCCGCGCGCCGACGGTCGAGAAGGGAAGCACGGCGAGCGAGCGCATCTTCTTCTCGCCCGGGGAGACGGCCGCATCGGCGGGGAAGGCATCGGCGAGATAGATTTCAAAGTTGCCGTCGCGCTGCGTCTGGAAGGCGATGCGGCGGCCGTCGGAAGACCATGCCGGTTCGTCGTCGAAGGTGCGCGCGGCGGTGATGAGCCGCTGGTCGCTGCCGTCTGCGTTCATCACATAGACGGCGGGAAAGTCCGTCTTGTTCGGGCGATTGCCCGCGAAGGTGATGTGTTTGCCGTCCGGCGACCAGACGGGCTTCGCGTCGTCGCCGGGATGGTTCGTCAGGTTACGCGCGTTCGAGCCGTCGGCGTTCATCACGTAAATCTCGTAAGACTTGCCGTCGCGGGCGCTGGTGAAAGCGATCTCCCGGCCGTCGGGCGACCAGGCGGCGTCGCTGTCGAAGCGTGGGTCGTCGGTCAGTTTAATTTTGTCCGAGCCGTCGGCGCGCATGGTGAAGACGTCATAGTTCGTCGGCGCGTCGAGCGTATTGCCGCCGTAGGCGATGCGCTGGTCGTCGGGAGACCAGGCGGGGCGCGCGTCCTCGGCGGGGTTGTTCGTGAGGTTGCGCTGGTTCGAGCCGTCGGCGTCCATCACGTAGACTTCCATCTGCCCGTCGCGCCGGCTCTGGAAAGCGATCTTCGTGCCGTCGTTCGACCACGCGGGGCAGTCGTCTTCGGTGGAGTTGAAAGTCAGACGGCGCACGCCTGAGCCGTCGGCGTTCATCACGTAAATTTCGGTCGCGCCGTCGCGGTTGCTGGCGAAGGCGATGCGCGAGCCGTCGGGCGAGTAGTCGGGATGCCAGTCGTGTGAGATGTCCGTGGTCAGCCGCAAAGGGTTCGCGGCGACGGTTGCCGATGCCCCCGCCACGCCCGTCGTGTCCGAACGCTTCGCGTAGAAGAACGCGCCCGCGCAGACGGCCGCGAGCACGACGAGCAGCACGGCGGCAATCGCGCCCCACGAGCGACCGGACGGCGCGGATTCAGCGGCGGCCGCAGTTGCCTGTTCCGCGGGCGGCCGGCCGTTCTTCTGCTGGCCGCCGCCCGGCAACTCCAGCGTGGGCAGGCTGGAGAGGTGCGGGTCTGAGTCTGCGGCGAGCCTCGTGGCAGCCTCGCTCTCGTAGCGCGCGGCGAGCGGGTTCTTCGTGCGTGCAAGCATTTCGCCGAAGCGCGGGTCGGCGTGCAAATTGTCGAGGTGCGGATCGACGGCCGCGAAGGTGAACCCGACGGCGTGTTCGCGCTCGGCCTCGGCCAGCCAGTGAAACGCGCTATCGCGATCATTGAGGAGCGAATAGACGACGGCGACCTCGTAGGCCGTGACCCATTGCTCGTCGCGGCGCGCGAGCAATTCGCGGAGCATGGCGGCCGCCTCTTCGTTGCGCCCACAGACGGCGAGGACGTGCGCCTCTTTGAGTCGCGTGGTCGGCGTGTCGCCGGCGAAGACGCTCTCCTGCTCGTAGGTCGAGAGAGCTTCCTCGCGCATCCCCTTGTGCTCGTAAGCCCAGCGCAGGATGACGTGCGCGGCGACGGAGCCGGGGTCGAGTTCGAGCGCGCGGCCGCACTGCGCGACGGCCTCGTCGAAGCGGCGCGCGAGAAAGAGGACGTTGGCGAGCGCCGTCGCGCTGACGGGCGAATCGGGCGCGATCTGCTGCGCGCGCTTGATCTCGGCGATGGCCTCTTCGTGCCGCCCGACGGCCGACAAATTGAAGGCATACCAGCGATGCGCGAGGGCGTTGCCGGGGCGCAGTTCGATGGCGCGGCGAAACTCCGCTTCCGCGCCCGTCCAGTCGCGGTGGTAGTGCAGCTTGATGTAGCCGAGCGAGGCGTGCGCTTCGGCCAGATTCGGGTCGGCCGCGACGGCTTTGACGGCGGCCGCGCTCGCACGCTCGAAGGCGTCGGCCGGCGGCGGCTCGACGTACCAGTTGAGGAGCGCGTAGCAATCGGCCAGTTCGGCGTAGGCGATGGCGAAAGCGGGGTCGAGTTCGACGGCGCGCTCGAAGCGCCTGATCGCCTGACGCAAGCCGTCGGCCGTGCGCCGCGTGGAGAAGTAATGGCCGGCGACGTAGAGCTGGCGCGCCTCTTCGTTGTCGCTGAGGTGGAGTTCCGCGCCGCGCGCGGTCTCGGCGCCGCTGCCGCCGCCGCTCTGGCCGAGGCTCGCGCCGGGCGCGGGGCGCGGGCTGTCGCCGCGCAGGCGCGCGAGGCCGGGATTCTTCGTGCGGCGCACGAGTTCGGTGAAGCGCGCGTCGCGTCGCAGCGGGTCGAACTGCGGCTGGACGCCCGCCCAGGTGATCCACGCCTCGCGGTCGGTGAAACTCTGTTCGAGCAGGGCGAAGGCGCGCTCGTGGTCGCCGAGTTGCGCGTAGACGATGGCGAGATGATAGGGCGAGACGTAACGCTTCGCCGCCAACTCTTCCAGTTCTCCGAGAACGCGGCGCGCTTCATTCGTCCGCCCGGCGGCGGCATAGGCCGAGCCGAGCGTGGCCTTGATGAAGGGGCTGGGGCCGGAAAATTCGATGGCCTTGACGGCCGCGTTGATCGCCTCTTCGTGCCGTCCCAGTTGCCCGAGCACCCAGCTATAGCCGAAGTAGCCGAGGCCGTGCATCGAGGCCGTCTCGACCATCTCGCGATAGAGCGCGAAGCTCTCTTCGTAGCGGCGCGAGTAGAACAGGCAGAAGCCGAGCATGTGCTGGTTGAAGAGCGTGAGCGGGTCGAGTTCGAGCGCGCGGCGCACGAGCGGCAACCCCGTCTCGAAGCTGCCCTCCATGACGAGCTGCGCGCCGTGCCAGAGGTGCGCGGCGGCGTGGTGCGGGTTGAGTTCGAGCGCGCGCTGGTAGTGGGCGATGGGGGTGTTCCAGTCGAAGTCGTGCGTGTGGACGGCGAAGCCGTAGGCGGTGTGCGCGTCGGGCAGCGTCTCGTCCAGTTCGAGGGCGCGCGCGCCCGCCTCGCGCGCCGCGGCCGTGCACTCGGCGGGCGGCATCACACCGTAGATGCCGATCCAGTTGTAGTAGTCGGCGATGCCGGTGTAGGCGGCGGCGTAGTCGGGGTCGAGGGCGATGGCGCGGTAGTAACAGGTGATGGCTTTGGCGAAGCCGTCTTCGTTGAACGTGTTCCAGTGGTAGCGGCCGCGCAGGTAGACCTCGAAGGCCTCGGCGTTGTCCGTGCCGCGTTTCGCCAACTGCTCGCGCTCGTCGCCCGTCAGTTGCGGCACGAGCGCACCGGCGACCTGCGTCGAGATCGCGTCTTCGAGGCTGAGCACGTCCGTGTAGTTTTCGTCGAACTGACCCGCCCACATCGTCGCGCCTTCGTAGACGTTGAGCAACTGAACGGTGATGCGGATGCGTTCGCCGGCGCGCTGGATACGCCCGTCCACCACGTAGCTGACGCCGAGTTCGTGCCCGGCGGCGAACGGGTCGCCGATGTCCGTGCCGCTGTAGCGGATGACGGAACTCGTCGGGCGGACGCTGAAGCGGCGCACGTTCGACAGGCGCGTGATGAGCGCGTCGGCCAAACCGATGCCGAGGTAATTTTCGCCCGTCTCTTCCGAACGCTGGATGTTGAGCAGTTTGAAGGGCAGCACGGCGAGCGTCTTCTCGCCCGTCACGGCGGCGTCGCCCGTCGTCGGCCGCACGGCCTTCGACAGCGCGGGGAAGACGAAGGGCGCGGAGACGGGGCGGCCTTCGAGGTGGCGCACGATGTCGTCGCGCAGGCGTTCGATTGACGTGTAACGACGCCCCGGCTCTTTGCGCAAAGCCTTCAGGGTGATGTTGTCGAGGTCGCCCGCCAGTTCGCGGCGCAAATTCTCCAGCGTCGTGCCGCGCATCTTGCAGAGGAACTCAAGCGTCGTCGTCTCGCTCACGCCGTCGAGCGGAATCAGGTCTTCGGGACGCGTCACGACGCGCGACGGGTGCGCCGGTTCTTCCTCGCAGATGACGCGCGCGATCTCGTGCGGCGAGCGGTTCGGGAAGTGGTAAGGGCGATGGCCGGTGAGCAGTTCGTAGAGCAGCACGCCCATGCTGTAGATGTCGCTCGAAGGCGTGGCCGCCTCGCCGCGCACCTGTTCGGGCGAGGCGTATTCGGGCGTCATCAGGCGCATGGCGGTCGCCGTCGGCGTCAGGGTGTCGGGCGAGAGTTCGGGGTTTAAGAGTTTGGCGATGCCGAAGTCGAGCAGCTTCGGCGTGGCGTCGGAGCAGACGAGGATGTTCGAGGGCTTGATGTCGCGGTGGACGACGAGGTTCTGGTGCGCGTAGGCGACGGCGTTGCAGAGCTGGACGAAGAGGCGCAGGCGCTCGTGGATGGTCAGTTTCTCGCCGTCGCAATAGCGGTAGAGCGGCTGCCCTTCGATGTACTCCATGACGAAGTAGGGCAAGCCCGTGTCGGTCGTGCCGCCGTCGAGGAGGCGCGCGATGTTGGTGTGGTCGAGCGAGGCGAGAATCTGTCGCTCGTTGCGAAAGCGGCGCAGGATGAAATCGGTGTCCATGCCGCGCTTGACGAGTTTGATGGCGACGCGCTTCTGGTATTCGCTGTCGGCGCGCACGGCCAGGTAGACCGCGCCCATGCCGCCGCGCCCGATCTCACGCACGATCTTATACGCGCCGACGCGCGCGCCGGCCATCGGGTCGTTCTCGATGTCCGTGGGCTGGGTGGTGCGGAAGGCGGCGCTGCCGGGGTTGAAACCGTTCACGGCGAAGGCGGGCGCTTCGATGAAATCTCCCGCCTCTTCGTATTGCGCGATGAGCGCCTCCACCTGCCGGCGGAGCGCGTCATCGTCCGCGCCCGCCTCGGCGATGAATTTGGGGCGTTCATCACGGGGCAAATCAAGCGCGGCCTGAAACAGTTCTTCTACTTGCTTCCAACGTTCGGGGGTCATAAAAATAGTGACAGGTAACAGGCGACGGGTGACGGGAGGGAGACAAGCTGTGGGTTGAACTTGTCACCCGTCACCCGTCACTGTTTTTGCACTTGTCCGTACAGCCATGCCTTTGCCATGCGCCACTGGCGTTTGACCGTGGGCGCGCTGACGCCGAGCACTTCGGCCGTCTCTTCGACCGAGAGGCCGCCGAAGAAGCGTAGTTCGACGATGCGGCTCTTCTGCTCGTCGAGGGCGGCGAGCGCCGTCAGGGCGTCGTCGAGGGCGATGAGGTCGGTGGCGCGTTCGTCCGTCACGTCCACGTTCTCGTCGAGCGAGAGCTTGGGGATTTCGCCGCCGCGTTTCTCGGCGTTGTGGCCGCGCGCGTGATCCACGAGGATGCGGCGCATCATCTGCGCGGCGACGCCGAAAAAGTGGGCGCGGTTTTGCCATCTCACCTGGCTCTGATCGATCAGGCGGAGATAGGCTTCATGAACTAAGGCCGTGGGTTGCAGCGTGTGCGCGGAGCGTTCGCGGCGCAGGTAATTGGCCGCCAGGCTGCGCAGCTCGCCATAGACGAGGGGCAACAGGTCGTCCAACACAGTCCGGTTGCCATCCGTCAACTGGATGAGCAAGCGGGTTACGTCGCGGGGTGAAGATGTGGGCACAGGGGGAACTTTCGAAATCTCGGGTATAACGCTGTCAACTGTTTTCCGGCGCGCGCGGAAACGGCAGTATAAACGACTGTCTGCACCATATCAACGCGCGCGCGCCGGCAACAGGCAAAAAACCGAATCCTGCCTGATCCTTTTTTGCGGCGGGATGCGCGTAATATAGTAGGGACGAAAAGACGCGCCGCAATCAGGGTCGCGGGCACCCGTCCCGCAAGTTCAAAACAGCCCAAAGGACATTGCCCAAAATGAAAAATTTATTCCGCTATGCCTGCCTCGCCTTCATTTTATGTTGCGGCGCGGGAAGCCTGACGACGAACGCGCTCGCCGACGTGAAGATCAAGACCAAAAGCACTTCCGGCGGCCAGGTGTCCGAGTACACCACCTACATCAAGGGCAAGCGCCAGCGCACCGAGATGAACGAAACCATCGTCTCGATCACGCAGTGCGATTTGCGTAGACAACTCCAGCTCGCCGTGCCGACGAAAACTTACGTCGTGACGCAGTTCGACCAGAAACCGGACGCCGCCACCACAGGCGCGGGCGCGAAGACGGCGGGGCAGACGCCTTCGGCCGTGCGTCGCGGCGGAATCGTGACCTCGACCTTCAATGCGATTGATACGGGCGAGCGCCGGAAAATGTTCGGCTACACGGCGCGGCGCATCAAGACTTCCATCATCACGGAATCCTCGCCGGACGCCTGCAACGTGAGCCGCAGCCGGATGGAGACCGACGGCTGGTACATCGACGCGGTGTTCGCGCTCGACTGCGACGCGCAGCGTGGGATGGGCGGTTATACGGGCGCGCAGGAGGGCGGCTGCCGCGACGAATACCGCATGAAGCAGGTCGGCACGGCGAAGACCGGCTATCCCGTGTCGGTCACGACGAAGCTGTTCGACGAAAACGGCAACGAGTCGTTCACCGTCACGCAGGAAGTAGTGGAAATCACGAGCGCCGTCCTCGACAGCGCGCTCTTCGATGCGCCGGCGGACTACCGGCAGGTGAGCGACGCGCGCGAGATGTACGGCGCGGCGACGAATGCCCCGGCCGCCCGCGACGACGCGGAGGACGGTGATACGGCGGGCGTCGGCGGTGCGGGGGGGTCGGCGACGGGCGCGAAGAGGGCGGGCGTGGTGCGCGTCGGCGTGGCCTTCACGAAGACGCTGGCGGCAGCCGATTACGTGGACGCTTCGGCGTTGGCCGATGCGATGCGCGAGGTGCTGTTGAATAATTTGAACGGCTCGACGGTGGAAGTCGTCGCGCTGCAAGCGCGGCAGGCGCAGGAGGCCGAGTCGGAAGCCAGACAGAAAGATTGCGATTACGTGCTCTACAGCACGGTCTCGCACAAGAAGGGCGGCGGCGGTGGCGGCGGCTTCGGCGGTTTCCTCAAGAAGTCCGCGGCCATCGCGGGCGGCGTGGTCGCTCCCACGGAAGGCGGCGGGCAGCGGGGCGCGGCCGGTTCGCTCAAGGCCAAAGACGAGCTGACGCTTGAGTACAAACTGCAACGCGGCGCGGAAGCGGTCGTCGTCAACACACTCAAGGCGAAGGCGAAGGCGGACGGCGACGACCTGATCTCGCAACTCGCGGGGCAGGCGGCCACGGCCGTCCGCGCCGCCGCGACGAATAAGTAAGCGAGCAAATCTGTGAGCAGGCAGGTCGATGAGTGTGTGAGCGAATGAGTAGTTAAGTAAGCGGGCGAGTAAAGGCTGACACATGCGCCGCGAGCAGCAGGGGCGGCGCGGACGAAAAGAAACTCTCCCGTGGGTCGAAGAGATATACGCGAGGGGCGTGGAGGCGCGTGCGGCCTCCACGCCCCTTTTTCGCGCGCCCGGATTGGGGGCGCGGAAATTGCCGCGGCCGTTTTCAGCCTTCGCCGTGGACGCCTCCCAAACTATTTGCTATAAAAAATGAGAAGATTGAATTTCACCAGGCAGCCCGGCGCGTCAGTCTGTTTCATGTATGCGGCTCGCGCTCTAGCCACGGCCGGGCGAAGTTTCAAGGAAGAATGAAGAGATCAAAAATACTGGTGGTTGACGACGAGCCGGAACCGTTGCGCGCCTACGTGCGGATGCTCGCGGCAGCAGGCTACGACGTGTCGGAAGCCGTGACGGGCGGTGATTGCCTGCGCGTCGCGCGCGCCGTGCAGCCCGACCTGATCCTGCTCGATGCGACGCTGCCCGACGCGACCGGCATCGAAGTGTGCCGGCAAATCAAGGCCGACCCCGAACTCGCCGCGTCCTTCGTCATCAATATTTCGGGGCATGAGACTTCGGCCGAGAGCGAGGCCGAGGTGCTTGAATCGGGCGCGGACGGTTATCTCGCCAAGCCGGTCGGGGAGCGGCAACTGCTGGCGAACATCAAGGCGTTCCTGCGAATTAAGGGGACGGAGAACACGCTGCGCGAATCCGAGGCGCGCTACCGCCACCTGGCCGGCGAGTTGAAAGAATCGAACCGCCGCCTCGAAGAATACAACCGGCTGAAGGCCGAGTTCGTCGCCAACATGTCGCACGAGTTGCGCACGCCGCTGACGGCCATCATCGGCTTCGCCAACCTCGCGCAGATCACGCGCCACGAGGAGCCGCTCCCCGCCTTCTGCGCCAACGCCTTCGAGCGCATCCTGCGCAACGGGCGACACCTCCTCTCCTTGATCGACGACGTGCTCGACATCTCGAAGATCGAGGCGGGGCGGATGAAGGTTCACCGCGAACACTTCGACCTGGTGGAGATGGTGCACGGCACTTTCGGGGAACTGCAATCGCTCGCCGAGCAAAAGGGGATCGGCTACAAATTGCGCGTCGCCGATCATCTGCCCGTCGCCTTTACAGACCCGGTGCGCGTGCGGCAGGTGATCGTCAATTTGTTGTCGAACGCGATCAAGTTTACGGCGACGGGTGCGGTGGAGGCGGAGTTGACGGCGTGGGGCGAGACGGAGTTTCGCTTCATCGTGCGCGATACGGGCGTCGGCATAGACGGGCGCGCGCTCTCGCTCATCTTCGAGCGATTCCGTCAGGTGGACGGTTCGATGACGCGCGTCGCGGGCGGCGCGGGGCTCGGACTGTCCATCGTGCGCCAGATCGTCGAACTACTCGGCGGGAAAATCGACGTGGACTCGGAGCGCGACCGCGGCTCGACGTTCATCGTCACGCTGCCGCTCGTCGGCCCCGAACCCGGCCTGCCCGAATCGCTCGCGGCCGCGACGTTTCGCAAGTCGCCGCCCGTCGAAGCGGAAGGCGTGGCGCACGCACTGGCAACGGCGACCGGCGCGGATGCGTTGCCGCTCGTGCTCATCATCGAAGACGACATGGACGCCGCCGCGCTGCTCTCGGAAACGATTTCGCAGGCCGGCTACCGCGTGCGCGTCGCGCGCGACGGCACGACGGGGCTGCAACTGGCGCGCGAACTCGAACCCGCTGCCGTCACGCTCGATGTGATGATGCCCGGCATGGACGGCTGGCGCGTGCTGCAAACCCTGAAGTCAGACCGGAGCCTGGCGCAGATTCCGGTCATCGTCTGTTCCATCGTGGACAGCCGCCCGCTCGGCTACCGGCTCGGCGCGAGCGATTACCTGCTCAAGCCGGTTGAGCCGGAAAAATTGTTGACGACGCTGCGCGGCGTCTGCGCCGAGGGGCTGGCGACCGAAGAAGGTTACGTGCTCGTGGTTGACGACGAACACGGCATCCGCGAGTTGCTCACGGCGGCGCTCCGGCAGGCCGGCTACAACGCGCGCTCGGCCGCCAGCGGCGAGACGGCCTTGAAGATGATCGCGCAGGCCGCGCCGCGCGTCGTGTTGAGCGATTTGATGATGCCCGGCGGGATGAGCGGCTACGAGTTCGTCGCGCGCCTGCGCTCCGATCCGCGCACGGCGCAGACGCCCGTCATCGTCATCACGGGCAAAGACATGTTGCCCGAAGACCGACGCCTCATCAGCGGCCAGATCGCCAACGTCATCCGCAAAGGCGATCTGCTGATGTCCGGCCTCGAACTGCGCTTGCGCGAAACCCTCGAAGAACTCGGAGTTGAACCCTCGAATGGCAAAAATATTGGTGGTTGAAGACGACCGCGACATACGCGATTTGATCCGCATGGTGTTGGAAATGGAGGGGCACGAACTCCACGAGGCGGCGACCGGCGAAGACGGTCTCGCGGAGGCGAAGCGTCTGCGCCCCGATGCGATCCTGATGGACTTGAGTTTGGCGGGCTTGATCGACGGTCTGGAATCAACCCGGCGACTGCGCGCCGATGCGGCGTTCGACCAAACGCCGATCATCGCCCTCACCGCTCACGCCATGCGCGGCGACCGCGAACACTCGCTCCACGCCGGCTGCGACGAACACTGGACGAAGCCGATCATCGATCTCGACCAGTTCAAAGAGATGGTTGAGCGCGTCGTCTCAGATGGACGCAACGGTGGCAAGAGAGACGGCGGCGGGAGTGGAAGCGGCGACGGCGAGGAGCAAATCCCTTCAGCCGGAGCGAACGAAGTTTAAGCCCCCGCACGGGGCTCGTGCTTCGGCGTCCGTCGCCGGCGGGGCTTGAAATATCCCGCCCTTACCTGTTCCGACCCGTCGCCGCCGGTAACAAGTTTGCGCAGAATAGACTTTACTCAGGAGCGGCCGTGAATCATGCGCCGCATCCGGTCGGCGAAAAGCACATCGATCTTCTGCGGCTCGACGAGCGCCGTCACTTCACCGAGACCGAAAGCCGGGTGGATCAACGTTTGACCCGCGCGATACTGGCGCGTCGGATCGTAAGGCGCGCCGGCCTGAGACGCCCGCCCGCCCGTCATCTTGACGCCGCTCTTGAACGAACTGCGCGTCTGGCAGATCGGACACGTCACGCGCGACACCTGCCCGCGCTTCGTGACGGAGGCGACGACGTGGCCGCGTTCAACTTCGCATTTCGTGCAGAGTTTCTCCACCCGCTCGCCGACGACATACGTCCGCTTCTCCAGTTTCTCCTCCACCACGCTCGTCTCAATGATCTCCGACATATACGCTTTCCTTTCAAGCTGCTTCAAGCGTCTCTCCGTCCGCACGGGAGCGCGAGTCTGATTCACCGACACGGGCGGCCGCTTTCACGCGGCGGCCGTCCGGCCTGTAGGGTTATCGAGGCGAAGTTTGACAGACGCAAGCGCGGCGGCAAACTCAACTTATCTGCCGCGGCGCGGGCGGAAGGAGCGACGCCCGGCGCTCGCGCCCGCGCCGCGCTTGACTCCGAAAGGTTTGGCCGCGCCCGGCGTCGCCGCCTTCACGCCGCCGAAGCCCTGCAGGAGGACGCGCTCGACGGCCTGACCCGTCAGGCGTTCGATGGCGCGCATGCTCAGTTCCTCGACCGGCGTAACCAGCGTGATGGCGCGGCCGCGGTTTCCGGCGCGACCCGTGCGGCCGATGCGATGCACGTAGTCTTCCGGCGCGGCGGGCACGTCGTAGTTGATGACGTGCGAGATGGAGTCGACGTCGATGCCGCGCGCCGCGATGTCGGTGGCGACGAGGACGCGTGTCTTCCCGTCCTTGAAACCGCGCAGGGCGGCTTCGCGCTGCGGCTGCGTGCGGTCGGCGTGGATGCGGTTCACTTTGTGCTCGCGCGCTTCGAGGATGTGCGAGAGGCGTTCAGCCCCGCGCCGCGTGCGCGTAAAGACGAGCACGCGCTCGAAGCGTTCGCGTTCCAGCAGATCGAGCAACAGCGCGGTCTTCGATTCCATCGCGACCGGGTAAGCGGTCTGTTCGACCGTGGTGGCCGCCGCGCCGCGCACGCTGACTTCGACCAGCTTCGGCTTGCGCATGTTCGAGCGCGCGATGGTTTCAATCGCGGGCGACATGGTGGCCGAAAAGAGCAGCGTCTGCCGTTCGGCGGGCAGCGCGGCGAGCACGCGGCGGATGGCAGGCCAGAAACCCATGTCGAGCATCCGGTCGGCCTCGTCGAGCACGAGCGCTTCGATGTGCGCGAAATTAACCGCGCCGCGCTCCATGTGGTCGAGCAGGCGGCCGGGCGTCGCGATGACGACGCTCACGCCGCGCCGCAGGAGGTCGGTCTGCCGCGCCATGCCCGCGCCGCCGATGAGCGTCACGCAGCGCGCCGCGTTCTTCTTCGGGAGCAGCGAGCGGTAGCTGGCTTCGATTTGCGTCGCCAGTTCGCGCGTCGGTGCGAGCACGAGCAGGCGTATGCCGGGGCGCGGCTGCTCGGACATGCGTTGAATGATCGGCAGCAGGAACGCGGCGGTCTTGCCCGTCCCGGTTTCGGCGCAACCGATGAGGTCTGCGCCGCTCAAGACGACGGGAATCGCCTGTTGTTGAATCGGTGTTGGTTCGGTATATCCGAGAGACTCGCACACGCGCACCAGCGCATCTTCGAGTCCCAGTTCAGAAAAGTTCATAAAATCCCTTGGCGCGCATGCAACCAATCAATGGGAGCGCACCTGTGTTAACTGAAAATGTGGAAGCGCCTCCGGCGGCGTTTTTGGTCATCGACGGAGGCGCTTTTGTTGACTTGAGTCACCGGCCGAGTTCTGGTGAGAACTTACCAGCGCGGTTCGCGATTGCCACCGCCGCCGCCACCGTAGCCGCCACCGCCGCCGCGGTTGCCACCGCCGCCGCCGCCATAACCGCCACCGCCGCCACGACCACCGCCGCCGCCGCCGAAGCCGCCACGGCCACCGCCGCCGCCACCGCCGCCGCGTCCGCCGCGATCTTCGCGGGGGCGCGCTTCATTGACGGTCAGGTTGCGGCCGTTGAATTCCTTGCCGTTAAACTGCTCGATGGCCTTCTGGCCTTCTTCGTTGCTGGACATTTCGACGAAGCCGAAGCCGCGCGAACGACCCGTCTCGCGATCCTCGACCACCGAAGCCGACTCGACCGTGCCCGCCTGCGCGAACAACTGCTGCAAATCATCGCTCGAAGTCTGGAACGACAGGTTCCCGACGTAAAGTTTCATTGACATGTGGATGTACCTCTCCTATAGGTAGGAGTATCTGAGAGAAGCTGTCGAATCAAAGTGGCTTCGATGTAACGGTAGGCAGCGAAGGCTTGCGTTCGGGTGCTCAAGGGAGCGCTTCTAAAGTTGAAATCAGCCCACTCTCAAACCATCCAGAACGCCGCTCGGAAAACCTGTCTAGCGGGGCGCATCACCGTTGACGCAAGAGAGAAGGAATTTGCCAGGCACTATGATGCACCATATAGCCCTTAAGTTGCAAGCTGTTACGCACTAAGGCGCGTCGCGCGACGGGCGATTTTCCCTCTTCGCGGGGCGTGTCCGGCCGAGCTGCCCGGCACTGTTTTCACCGGCGAATGAACTGACGCCGGAGCAACTTTGCACGACCCGGAGCAACTTTCGCGCTTTAGGCCTGTGCGAAGATCATGGCACGACTATTCAGAGGCCGTTTCTACCCGATGGACTAATCTCAAGAGCGACGGTTAATATCTGCATCAACGAGCGATCACACCCACCGCTCGCAGGATTGCGTCGCGGGGCGACGATTAAAGTCGCAGCCCTTTTTGCGGGCGCAGTTCAACTCAGAGATCGGAATTTACGGGGACGCTCCGGCGAATCGCCGCCGGTGTCCGGGCTGCCGTCGACACCCACTAGCGCCCGCCGGCCGGGGCATCGCGGATTAGTCGAAGTTACGACCGGCCACCGTTTGAACTCACAACGCTTCATGGACACACGCGGTCTACAGTCTCTTTCAGAAGATGATCGAATGGTCGCCGGTGCATCTAAACGGATGCGTTTGCGCGGCGAAATGCAGCGCGAGAGGCCGCCGGTTGTCGCGGAAGAATCGCGCCGCCGGCGAAAGTCCGGCGAGAGGAAGCTTTCCGCGCGAAGGAAGTGCGCATGAGCCGCAAGGAAACCGCACGCGGCCGGTTCACACGCGGCCGCTCGAAGGTTCCCGGCGCGCGCCTCGTGCGCGATCTGACGGTCGCGCTTCTCGCTCTCACCTGCTGCTGCCATCCGGTGCTGAAGGCGCAGACGCCGCCGCCTCCTCCTGCGCCCGACCCGGCGAAACAAGTTGAAAGTGTCGCGGCGTCTGCCCGTAAACAGACGGAGGCGCAGCCGCTCGAACCGGGAAGTTCTCTCGAAGGCGAACTCGCGGGCGGGCAGGCGCGCCGGTATCTCGTCAAACTGGAGGCCGAACAGTTCGCGCGCTTCGTCGTCGAGCAGCGCGGGGTGGATGTCGTGCTGCGGGTTTTCGCGGCGGACAATACGCTGCTGGCGCGAGCCAACGACGTGGAAGTTCCTGCGGGAAGCGAGCAGGTCGCGGTGTTGGCGGAAGCGGCCGGAGTTTACCAGTTGGAAATTCAGGCGGTTGAAGAGGCGGAAGCCGGGCGCTACGTCGTTCGGCTGGCGGAGGTGCGCGCGCCCACTTCGCAGGACAGGGCGAACGCCGCGGGCGAGCGCGTGCTGCTCGATGCCAGCCGGTCGCTGGGTGAGAGGACGGCCGAATCGCGGCGGCTTGCGATCAGGAAGTATGAGGAAGCCGCGACGCACTTCTCTCAGGCCGGGGAGCGCGCGCGCGAGGCGGCCGCCATCGCCCAGATCGGCACGGTTCACGTCTGGATGGGCAATCGGCAGGAGGCGCACGCCTATTTCAACCGGGCATTGAAGCTACAAAGGGAGAACGGCAATCGATCCGGCGAGGCGAGAGTGCTGAGCGGCCTCGGCCTCCTCTACGTCTGGACGGGAGAATGGCAGTCGGCTCTCGACCATCATCAACAGGCGCTCGCGCTGCGTCGCTCGGCGGGCGACCTGCCGGGCATGATAGTCTCGCTCGACCACATCGGCATGGTTTACGCCGCGCTCGGCGAATCGCGCAGGGCGCTCGATTATTACAAACAGGCTTTCGCCATCCTGAGCGAGACAAGCTCGCCCCGGATGGAGGCGAAGCTCGTGGGCGACATCGGCGAGGCCTATGAAGCGCTCGGCGAAAAACAGAAAGCGCTCAAACATTACGAGCGCGCATTGAGCCTGCGACGGAAGAGAAATAATCATGGCGGCTCGGCTCTCATGCTGCAACGGATCGGACTGCTCCATGCAAGTGTGGGTGAATTTCAGTCGGCGCTCGCACAATTTGAAGAGGCGCTCAGGATTCAGCAGACGCTCGGCAACATTAAGGCGGCCGATACGCTCACCAGCATCGGCGAAATTTACTACCGCATCGGCGACGGGGCGAAGGCGCTCGATTATCTCGGCCGCTCGTCCGCGCTCAGGGTCGCCACGCCTGAGATGCCCGCCGAGGCTCTGACTCGTTACTGGGTGGCGCGCGTCCGGCGCGATCAGGGCGACCTGACGGGCGCGCTCAGGGAAATCGAGAGGGCGGTAAGAATCGTGGAAAGTTTGCGCAGCAAGATCGCGAGCCACGAGTTGCGCGCTTCATACTTCGCCACGGTCGGAGAGTATTACGATCTCTACATCGACCTGCTCATGGGGTTGCACGCGCGCAACCCTTCAGCCGGTTACGAAGAGACGGCGCTCGCCGCGAGCGAGAGCGCACGTGCGCGCAGCCTGCTTGAATTGCTGCGCGAGGCTCGCGCCGACGTTCGTCGCGGAGTCTCCGCGTCGCTGCTCGAACGCGAACGCTTTTTACAACGCCAGTTAAACGCAAAGGCCGAGGAGCAGTCGGGCATACGGGCTAACGGGCGCACGGGGAAGCAGGCGGCGCAGTTGGCTGGCGAGTTGGAAACGCTGACGACGGAGTTGCTGGAGCTGGAAGCGGAGATACGGCGGAAGAGTCCGCGCTACGCCGCGCTCACACAACCGCGCCCGCTGGGCTTGAAAGAGATTCAACAACTGCTCGACCCCGACACGCTGCTTCTCGAATACAAGCTCGGCGAAACGCGCAGCTACCTGTGGGCGGTCGCGCCTTCTTCCATCAAAGCCTTCGAGTTACCGCGGCGCTCGGAGATAGAGACGGAAGCGCGTCGCCTCTATGAATTGCTCACCGAGCGCAACCGGCAGGTGAACGCGGAAACGCTCGCACAGAGACAAGCGCGTCTCAAGCGCGCGGAGCAGGAGTTCACAACAACCTCGACGCGCCTGCGGCAAATGCTGCTCGACCCGGTGGCGTCGTTGCTGGGACACAAGCGTCTCGTCGTCATCGGCGACGGCGCGCTGCACTATATTCCGTTCGCGGCGCTGCCCGCGCCCGAAACTCCGGCGTCCGCGTCAACGATGCGAAAGGCGAGAGGTGAAAGCAACGCGGCAGGCGAGAGCAAGATGACAAGGGAGAGCGGGGCTAACGGCGCGGACGCGGAGGCCGCGGCGGGTATGACGGATTCCGTCCCGGCGGACGCATCGGCCGCAAAACTTTTGATCGTCGATCACGAAATCATAAACCTGCCCTCCGCCTCGGTGCTGGCGGCGTTGCGCCGGGATATGACGGGGCGTAAGTCCGCGCCCCGGTCGGTGGCGGTGCTGGCAGACCCCGTCTTCGACGAGCGGGACGCGCGCGTGAGAGCCGGCGTGAAAGCGAACGCGAATCGCGGAAGCAGCGTCGCCGCCCGGCAGCCGCTCGCCGCCCGACAATCAATCGCCGCTCGACAACCGCACGCGGCTCGACAATCGCTCGCGGCTCAACAACCAGTCGCCGCGCCGGAGGCAATCGCGGCTCAACAGGCGGACGCCTTCCCGCCGGCGTATACGAGCGTCGAGCAGTCGGGGTTGGACACGAATTTGACGTGGTCGGGCAACACTATCCCGCGCCTGTCCTTCTCGCGCCGTGAAGCGGCGGCCATTCTCGCGTCCGCGCCCGCCGGTCAAAGCAAGGCCGCGCTCGACTTCGGCGCGAGCCGCGCCACCGTCACGGGCGGCGAACTCTCACGGTATCGCTACATACACTTTGCCACGCACGGGCTGCTCAACAGCCGCCATCCGGAACTCTCAGGGATAGTCCTGTCGCTCGTCGATGAGCAGGGGCGGCCTCAGAATGGATTCCTGCGGCTGCATGAGATTTACAATCTCGAATTGCCCGCCGATCTCATTGTGTTGAGCGCGTGCCAGACGGGGCTGGGCAAGGAAATCAAGGGCGAGGGGTTGGTCGGGCTGACGCGCGGCTTTATGTATGCCGGAGCGGCGCGCGTGGCGGCGAGCCTGTGGAAGGTGGACGACGCCGCGACCGCCGAGTTGATGCGTCGCTTCTATTTTGAGATGCTGAAAAACGGACTCTCACCGACGGCGGCGATGCGCCGCGCTCAAATCGAAATGGCGGGACAGAAGCGCTGGCGCTCGCCCTATTACTGGGCTGCTTTCACCGTGCAGGGAGACTGGCGTTGAAAGCCGGGAACGAAGATGCGACAGTGCGACGGCTCGCCGCCAACCGCTCAAGTTAATTCCAACATCAAGCGCTCACAGTTCATACTCCAAGCCCGGATGATAAAACCTTCGCTCCACGGCAAGAATACCTGGCGCCTGACCCACGAGAATTTCGCCGGCCTGCTGGCCGCGCTGGACACCGACCCCGAGCGCGCGGGCGAACTCTACGAGCAACTGCGGCTAAAGCTGGTTAGTTTCTTCGTGTGGCGTGGGAGCGCGACGCCCGACGAACTGGCCGACGAAACGCTCGACCGCCTCGCACGCAAAATTGACGAGGGCGAAGTTGTCCGCAACGTTTCGCACTACGTCGGCGGCATCGCGCGGCTGGTGTGGTTGGAGTCGCTCAAGGCGGAGGTGCGAGAGCGAAGCGCGCTTGAAGAACTGGGCGGCGCGAGCCGCGTCGATGTCGCTCACGAAGAATCGGCGCGCGCCGTCTGTTTCGAGTCCTGCCTCGCAAACCTGCCGGCGGAAAGTCGCGCTCTCATACTCGATTATTACCGCGAGGAGAAGACGGCTAAGATCGCTCTGCGGAAACAACTCGCCGAAAAACTGGGGACGCCGCCGAACGCCCTCAGAATCCGCGCCCACCGGATTCGCGTGCAACTCGAAACCTGCGTCGCCGATTGCCTGAGAAAGCCCGAATAGCCCTGAAACGAAAGCGCATCGTTCGCCACTAATAAACGGAGGCCACTTTGGTTTTGGAGAATTCACCGGACAGCGCGGAACTGGCGAAACGTTTTCTGCTCGGCGACGTGTCCGACGCGGAACGCGCGCAAATAGAAGATCGCTTTCTCGCCAGCGACGACTTTCATCAGGAACTTCTCCTCGCCGAGGATGATCTGATCGACGCCTACGTGCGCGACGAACTGCCCGCGCGCGAGCGCGCGCTCTTTGCGCGAAGCTATTTGAATTCTCCGGCACGAGTCGAGCGGCTTGAGTTTGCACGGCGGCTCTCTCACACCGTCTCCGGCAAGCCTCTCGCCGCCGCCGTCGCCGACACCGCCGCCGACACCGCCCCGGCGCACGCCACCGACCGCACAATTTCGCCGTGGCATTCTCTCTTCGGCGACATATTCGTTCGTCGCCCCGCGCTCAAATTCACGCTGGCCGCCGTGCTGCTTTTTGTCGTGCTCGGCGGCTTATGGCTGTTGCGGGAAACCGCGCAGACGCGCCCCGCGCCGGAGATAGCGCAAACGATTCCACACGCGCAGCCCGCGCCGTCGCCTCCTCCTCCTGCGGCCGTGCCTGCGCCGTCGCTTTCTCCCGTCGCGCCCGCGCCTTCGCCGCGCGAGTCAAGGTCGCCGCAAATCGCGGGGGCGGAAAAGTCGCCGTCGAATTTGGAGAAAAAAGCTCCCCGCGCCGCGAGCGGGGAAACATCTGGTAGAACAAAGCCGTTCGTCGTCGCGCTCACGCTGCTGCCCGGCCTCGCGCGCGGCGAGAGCGGCGCGCAACTAATCCTGCCCGACGCCGCGACGGAGGTTCGCCTGCGCCTGGGGATGGACGGCGAAACATACAAGAAATATCGCGCCACGCTCTCCACTCCCGAAGGAAGAAAAGTCTGGAGCCGGGTGGTGACTCACAAGCCCGCGACGCAATCCGGCCGACTCACGTTGAGCCTTCCCGCCAACCTTCTCCAGAGCGGCGACTACGTGCTGGAGATCGGCGGCGCGAACGCCGGCGACGGCGAATGGGAGAGCGTCGCCGATTACGCCTTCCGCGTACTCAGGAAATGATCACGCCCGCCCTCCTTTCCCGCCCTCGTTTTCGTCCTACGAAGACTACGCTCGGCCGTCGCCCGCACGTTTATCCGGTCGCGCGCTCGGGCGGTGGGAAATAAAGTCGAAAACAGGAGTGAAATATCTTGCGCCCGCCTGCCACTAAAAAGTGATCGGGGTGAAATGCTTTTCAGCTTACCGGCACTTATCGTCGAAGCTGTAAACAAACGTGAGGAAGAATAATGAAGACGCGAAGCTTGGAGGTCGGAATCACGTTGATGCTATTGTCGGGCGTCGTTATCCTGATTTGCCTGCTGCTGCCTTCGATGAATAGCCACGTCAGTTTTGAAGAAGCGATGATGGTCTTGATCCCGACGGCGGGGCTGTTCCTGTTGGCGTCCCTGCTGACATGCGTCTCGGCGATCAAAGGGCGCAAATCCGCTTCGTAAGTCGAACGCACGACAACTAGCTGACGCCTCGAAAAGAATGCTCTCAGGAGAGATGGGGGAAAACAATGTCCGCGCCGGTGCAAATGCTGGAAGCCTACAGCCGGAATGAGGCCGGCATGGATGATGTCATGCGCGCTCTGACGAGCCATCGGGGATGGTTCGCGCCGCTCGGCCTGTTCGCGCAGGAGGGCGGCGAACCGAACCGCCGCGTCGACAGTTTGCTGGTGCTCGGCACGGAAGCGCGCATAACGCCGGGCGAGTTGTGGATTTTCACAGACCGCGAAGCCGCCCTGCGCGCGCAGGCGGCGGGCGCGGCGCTCGGTTCATACGCGGGCGGCATGGCCGGGACGGAATTGTTTCGCAACGTCCCCGCGAACACAAAAATTGTGCGCGTCAATCCCGGCTCGCCGCTCGAACACACCTGGACATACATGGCGGGCGGCGGCATCGAGGCGGGAAAGATTTGGGCGGACGCCATCGCCCTCGAAGACAGTTTCGAGCAATGGCGACAAAGCGGCACGCCCGACAAAACAACTTTCATCAACTACCGCGCCTTTCTGACGTTCGATCACGCGACGGGTCTGGTCGTCACGCTGCCCGGCAACTCCGGCATGTCGAACCCGGCCGCCGCCTTCACAACTCCCGATTGCGCCGAGATGTTTTTGTCCAAACTCGACGAAGCCCAACGCACGACTCTGCAACGAGTCACCATCAGTGGAAACACTTTGCTGGAGAAAGCGCCCGTGCTGGGGATTGACGGGTTGGTTCTCAACCTCTTCGGCCCCGGCGCAACCTGCGCCCTCCCGTTCGCCGCTCTCGATTCTCATTCTTAAATAGAAGGTCGCAACACATGAAGTTGAACATTTCCGGCAACGCCAAAAAGACGCTGGCGATCTGTTTTATAATGTGCGCTGTGTCGCTCTCCGCGCACGCACGGAAGATCACCCCTCTGACCTTGAAAAACGGCAGCGCGACGGTGAAGAAAATCGTTCGACCGAGAAGCCGCGCCGACGCCGATTTCTATGTGCTCAAACTGCGCAAAGGTCAGGCGGTGGAAATAAAGGTTGATGCGCAGGGGTTATTTCTGTCCGCAGAAAATGAATGCTCGATGTTTTTCGAGTTGTTCGACGACAGGGGGCAGACCGTCTTCATCGGCGATTCCATGACCGGCATTGATGTGTGGAAGGGCGAAATCGAAAAAACAGGCGACTATCAGATCAAAGTTGCCATGAGCTGTCTGGAAGGATTTACGGCGAATCAGTTGCGTCGGAAAAAGCTCGTCTTCAACTACTCCTTAACGGTTCGCGTGAAGCGTTGAAAGAAGGATTTTCGGTGATGAAAAAAATTGCGTTGATTTATCTACTCTGCATGTTGGCGGGCGCGCACGCGCCGGCGAGCGGGCAAACGATCTCGAAATGTTTCCGCGCCGATTGGTTGCAGGGCGAGCGCATCATCCGCCTGGAGATCAACGGAAACAAGGTGTCGGGAGCGTTTCTGGCAGGGGACGGCAGCGGCGTTAACCAATCCGCCTACAACTTCAGCGGCACGCGCCGGGGAAACGTTCTGACCGTGGCCTTCGCCGGCAACAAACTGCCCGATGTCTCGCCGTCCGAGATGAAGAGCCTGGTCTGGACGCTCGTGCAGGCGCGCGGTAAAGAAACGCTGCGCATCAAGTTCTCCGGCAAAAACTACGACACGAATAAGTTTGAAGAGAGCTTCGCTTCCTTTGAACCGTGCGACGCGACTCCGGTGGACAAACGCCGCCCGCTTTACGCGGAGCTGTTGAAGACGGCGCAAACAATTCGCTTCGCCAAAGGCGCGAATTCGGCGAGCGTGCCCCTCGGCGCAAACGCCGGGTTGCAGGCGATGAAAGCGCCCGCGACCTTTTTGCTGCACGCCGCCAAATCGCAGTCGCTCGATATTACGGCGCACGGCTGCACCATCGAAGTTTACTTGCCGAACCGGAAGCTTTACCAGTACGTCGAATGGGAAGGCGGGGGCGAAAAGACATACGCCAGCACGGGTCTCGACCAGATGACAATCGAGGCGCTTCCCGCGACGGGCGCTTACCTCATCGTGCTGCGCAAACCGAACGAAGCGATGGAGCCGGGGACGCTCACCGTCACGGTGAAAAAATAGAGACGCGCGGAGAAACCGACTCGGAGAAACTCTCGCTCGTAATGAAACTATAGTGCGAACTTGACGAACGAATTGGCAGCATTGGCAGGAGAGACACGGAGATGACCGGCAACGCGAACAGTGCCGTGCGGAAAGATGTGCCGAAGAGAGCGGGCTTGCTTCTTTTCCTGCTGCTGATGTGTGTCCCGGCGACAGTCGCGGCGCAAGGAGAGGCGGCGGCGAAGGAAGATGGGGACTATCCGGCCAACTGGTGTCGCAACGGCCTGTTTGCCTCCGACGAGGCGGAGTTCAAAGTGGCGACGGTTGGCGGCAACCGGACAGCCCGGATTCACTTCTACAACGACGACGAAGGCTGCCCCGCCCCCGAAGTGAAATGCCGGACGAAGAGTTACCTTATCACCGGAGACCGGGTGCTGGTTTCGAGGAGGTACGGCTCGTGGATTTGCGGTTGGTATCAAAAGGGGCAGGGGAGCGAAACGGTCGGCTGGCTCCGGGCGGATAAATTATTGATGCCCGCGCCGGCCGCCCCGCCCGCCTTAAAAGACTGGGTCGGCTTATGGAAGTACGACGGAAAATCATTGACCATCCGGCGCGACCGCAAGGCCGGTTTTCTCAAAGTTAAAGGCTACGCCGTCTGGGAAGGGACGCGCGCTAATGCACATGTCGGGGGCGTCGAAGCCACGGCGCAACCACTGTTCGATGAACTCGTCCTCGTTGAAGAAGAATGCCGCGTCTCGCTCAAATTAGTCGGCGACTACCTCGTAGCCAGAGACAATTCCGGGTGCGGCGGCGTAAACGTGCGCTTCGACGGAGTCTTTCGCAGGGGGCGTTGAAGCGCGCGAAGCCCGAAGCACGAGGCAGCCCCGCCGCCGCAAAACGCAGGCGCGGTTTTGGCGATTCGAGGCGCGGCGATGCGCCCGCCCGTCGCCCTTCAAACGAACAAGCGTGCGAAATTTACCGGGGAGGGCGGCCGCTTGAACACGGCGACACGAGAAGTTTCCGTCAGCGTTCCCGTCCGGCGCACGCGTTGGGTGAGTTTTTGGGTCGGGGTTGCGGCGGTCGTCGCCGCCGCCGTGTCGGCCGTCCTGCTGGTCGGCGCGCTCTTTGCGTTGCTCTCGTGGTTGGAGGTCGAAGTTGATGGGTTTTGGATTATCTTTCTGTTCGGCTTGCTCTGGTTCGCATTGTTCTTCCTGAGCTATCCGCTGCAACGTCGTTACGCGCGTTCGCGGGATTTGCGGCGACCCGGCATAAGTTTCATCGACGGCAGGCTGGCCGTGCCCGTCGCGCAGGGTTCCACGATGCACTTCAAACTCGATGAACCGCACGAGTTGGTGTTCGGGTGGTGGGAGCATGTGATGACGAGCGCGTCCTATCAGGGCGCGCACACGCGCGCCGTCTGGACGCACGCAAGGTTGACGCAGGCGGGGCAGCAGTTGTTTCTTATCGCCGAAGATGCCGTGCGCGAGGCGCAGTCCGCCGGCTGGCCGAAAACGCCCGACTCGTCAACGCCGACGATGCCCTGCGCGAACCTCTGGGCGAGCGACCTCGTCGTTCTGGTCGAAGCGATGCGCGCACGTCCCGCACGCGCCGACCACCGGCCTCACCGGGAAATAATATAGTCGGATCACCTGACGCATATATAACAAGTCAAACGTACCTGGTAAACGATACCTTACGAGTATTCAGGCAAGGCTATGTTGTCAGCCCTGACCTCTTCGGCTAGTCCTGCGCGTCGTGTCCGTAAAGGCCGGGGGCGCTAACGGCGTGGCATGCTAAGCTATGAGCGAGCGATTTTTGAGACGCCATTTCGGACGTGTCAGGCCACGGCTGGCGGCTATTCTATTGCCGCTCTACTAAGGAGTTCTGCCGTACCCTGCGGTAGAATAGGCGTTAAGCGCTACTGTTGCCGTAAACGAAAGGTGTAAAACTGGAACGCCCCAGCCTCTTCGGCGTTTCATCAGCTGTAGTCGCTGCATCGCTTGAAAAGGAGAATAGTCTCATGCGCAAGTTGGCACTCACCTTCCTCGCTGGCTTTCTGCTACTGCTCCCTACGAGCTCCGGCGCTCAGTCGCCGGAAATCCCCGTCGCACTACGCGACGAGTACGGCATCCGCCTGAATGCAATTGACGCCCCACAACCCGCGTACCCCGAGGAGGCGAAGAAGGCGGGCGCGCACGGCCTCGTCATTGCCGCGGTTCATTTTGATGTCCGCGGTGATTGCGTGGGCGTTGAGGTGCTGGCATCTCCGCACCCGGCCATCACTGAGTCCGTGACGTCTGCTATCAGGCGGTGGAGGCTCAAGCCTTTAGTAATGAACTGGGGAGCGCCGGCCCGCGTGCAGGGAGAGTTGCGCTGGCGTTACGTTATTGACGATGGGGTGTATCGCGTCGAACTGCTGCCCAAGGCAGAACAGAAGAGGCACAGCCAGCAGTACAAGCGCATGGAGAAGAGTTTCCGCCGCTCCTGGGAGAGCCAGGAGATTAAGAACTGAAGCGGCGGCGCGCCTGACAAAGGCATGCACCTGACCGCGAACAGCGTTAATTTCATCCATCGGCTACGCCTTCATCCCGAAAGGGAAGACCATGTTCGGGTACACGCCGGACGCCGCGATAGTCCATGTTCATGGCGTCGCCCCGTTTCACATACACTGGCGCGGCGGGGAACACTGGCGTGACAGCTACAAGACGCTCGACAGCCCGGACGATGGTACGGCGTTCAAGTTCAGGAAGGGAGAGAGGGTCGTCGCCAAGCGGGATAGGGGACGCATCCGTCAAGGCTTCAACCCGGGAGAGGTAGTCGCCTAAGAGATCGACGGCCGGGGAGGCAAGCTGTTCATGGCCGAAGAAGCTGAGATTCGGAGACTCGGCGGCAAGAGGTGAAGGCTGCGCGCGTGAGCCACGCGGCATAACGACGGCATGCAGTGTTGGATTTCACATTTCCCAAGCTAAAGAGAAAAAACTTATGACCACGATGACCCCTGAAATGGAAGCGCTCAAGGCGCGTCTCAAGACGACGTGGATGTCCGGCGACTACGGGCACTTCGCCAAATATTTGGAGCCCGGCGCACTGGAGTTCCTCGCGCGTCTCGCCGTCGCACCCGGCACACGCATGCTGGACGTGGCCTGTGGGGCGGGGCAGATTGCCATTCCGGCCGCTCGCGCCGGAGCACGCGTGACCGGCATAGACATCGCCTCCAATCTGATTGAGCAGGCGCGAGAGCGCGCCAAGGCCGAGGGCGTAGAAGTAAGGTTCGACGAAGGCGACGCAGAAATGCTTCCCTATGAGGACGGCGCATTCGATCTGGTGGTCAGCCTCATCGGCGCGATGTTCGCGCCTCGCCCCGAACGGGTCGCCGCTGAATTGTTGCGCGTGTGCCGGCCGGCTGGCCGTATCGTCATGGCAAACTGGACGCCCGAGGGACACGTCGGCTGGATGTTCAAGATCATCGGCCAGCATGTGCCGCCCCCGCCCCTCATGCCGTCACCGCTGAAATGGGGTGACGAGGCGACAGTCCGCGAGCGGCTGCGGGAGGGGGTCACCAAACTGGACACCACGAAGCGCCTGTATCCGATGCGTTACCCCTTTTCGCCTCCGGAGGTGGTCGAGTTTTTCCGCGTCTATTACGGCCCGACCAATCGTGCATTCTCAGCGCTCGACGCCGCAGGACAGGGCGCGCTCCGCCACGACCTGGAGCAGCTCTGGGCGGGCAATAATCGCGCGCTCGACAACACGACATATGTTGAGGCTGAATATCTTGAGGTGGTGGCGATCCGCGGCTAAACGGAAATTCTCGTAAACACAGATTCATAACCCAACGCCGCAATGCCGCCGAACAATTCCTTTTGGTTCGCCGGGCGGGGTGCGCCGTAATCTGTTCTATGCGTTACTCACAACAATACCTGGCTCCTCCGACGCATCCCTCGCCATCTACAAGTTGTCATAAAAATAAATCACTAATCGGACACTAAAACGAAAAGGGCATCATAGTGATGCCCGTAAGTCGTTTTAGATATTGGCTCCGCAGGTAGGACTCGAACCTACAACCCTTCGGTTAACAGCCGAATGCTCTGCCATTGAGCTACTGCGGAATGTTGGTATCCCCGGTGGGGCAGGGTGTGCCCGTCGCGAGTGGATTTTTATAGCAGAACGCTTGCGGGAGCGTCAAGCGAGGGGTATAGCGGGTGGGCGTGGCTTGCGCGCGGGCGCGAAGTGAGGGATTATTTGTCGCCGCAATTCCAATGCAGGAGAGTGTCGTTCGTTAATCTTAGCGCGCGTGGGCGCGCCGGTGTGAGAGGGGCCTATGGAGAGACGGATCACAGGTTGGTATAGTCATCGTTTGGGGCGGGAGATGCCGCTCGTGACTTACGGGCACGCGGGCTACCCGTTGTTGATGTTCCCGACGGCGGGCGCGGATTTTCTGGAGTATGAGCGGTTTCATCTGGTTGACGCGATTCGCTACCTGATCGAGGCGGGGCGCGTGCGCGTCTATTCGATCAATAGCGTCAACCGTTACAGCCTGTTGAATGAGGAGGCCTCGCCCGCCTGGAAGGCGGAGTTGTTGTCGCGTTACGACTCGTACATCACGGAAGACGTGCTGCCTTTGATTCGCAGCGATACGGGCGACGCAAACGCGCGGCCGCTGGTAACGGGCGCGAGCCTCGGCGCGTTCCTGTCCGCCAACGCTTACTTCCGCCACCCGGACTTGCTGCGCGGCATGATCGCGATGAGCGGCAGCTACGACGTGCGCTCTTATCTGCAGGGCTATCACGATGAGAACGTCTACTTCAACAACCCGATGTCGTACCTGCCGAATCTGAACGACGATCATTACCTGCCGCTTCTCAGGCGTGCGGAGGCGATCTACATCGTGTCGGGGCAGGGGGCTTACGAAGCGCCGGAGCGCAGCCGGCAACTCTCGGCCGTGCTCTCGGCGAAGGGCATCCCGCACAAGCTGGAACTCTGGGGACACGACGTTGACCACGATTGGCCGTGGTGGCGCAAGATGCTGCCGTATTACCTGGAACAGATACTCTGGTGAGAGACTGAAAAACTATGAAGTAGGAACGATGAACGCGGAATGAAGAGAGTCAATCTTCATTCCGCGTTCATCGTTCCTACTTCATAGTTATGTTTAATCCGGGTCGTCCGTGCCCTTCTTGCCCTTCTTCTTCGTCTCCACTTCGCGCGGGCGGGTGGTGGGGGCGGCCGGGGGCGGGGGCGAATCGTCGTCGCGGATGGGCACAACCGGCTCGGCGCGTCTGGCGGGCGCGCTGCCGTTGCCGTCGCCGTCGGATGCGCCGGCGGGCGGCGGCAGCGTCACCTGTTCGAGATTGGGTTCGGAGTAAGTGGCGGGGAGCGTGCTGCGTTCGCCGCCACCGCCGCCGCCTCCGCCGCGCACACGGGTCTGCGCCATTTCGGCGGCGCGCTGTTCGGACATCTCGCGCTGGCGTTGCTGGAACAGTTCCTTGATGTCTTCGGGCATCTTCGGCGGCTTCTCGAAGGTCTCCTTCTCTTTGTCCTTCAAAAAGTCTTTCATGAAGTTGACCCAGATGGGCAGCGCGCCCTGGCCGCCGGTCATGTCTCGGCCGAGATTGCGCTTGCGGTCGGGATAGCCCATCCAGATGCCGGTCACGTAAGTCGGCGTGTAGCCGATGTACCAGACATCCGTGTGGTCGTTGACCGTGCCGGTTTTGCCGGCCGAGGGGACGCCGATTGCGCCGGCATGGGTTGCCGTGCCGTTCGTCACCACGCCGCGCATCAGGTCGACCATGGTCAGGGCGACGTATTCGCTCGTCACCTTGTAGGTGGTCTTCTCCCACTCTTCGAGCACGACGCCTTCGCGGTCGAGCACGCGGCGGATGAGATGATCTTCGACGCGCACGCCCTTGTTCGGGAAGGCCGAATAGGCCGAGACCATCTGGTCGAGCGGCACTTCCGTCGCGCCGAGCGCGGACGGGAGATACGGAGCCATCGGCGCGGTGATGCCGAAGCGTCGCACCATCTGCGCGCCCGTCTGGATGCCCACCATGTCGAGCAGGTGGACGGCGGCGACGTTGTAAGACTTGGCGAGCGCGGTCTTCAAAGGCACGTCGCCGTGGCCGACCGAGCCGTCGAAGTTGTGCGGTTGCCAACTGCCGCGCCTGATGGGCGTGCCGTTGACGGTGGATTCGGGCGTCAAGCCCCACTCGACGGCGGCCGTGTAGATGAAGGGTTTGAAGGCGGAGCCGGTCTGTCGGTAGGCCTGCGTCGCGTTGTTGAACTTCGACATGTAGAAGTCGTAGCCGCCGATCATGGCGACCACTTCGCCGTTCTTCGCGTTGACCGTGTAGAGCGCGGCCTGAATGTCCGGCACCTGTGTCAGTTCCGCTTGCAGCCGACGCTCGTCCGGGTCAACTTCCTTGATCTTAAACTCGGCCACGTCGCCCACGGTGAACTCGCTCTTCGGCTGGCGGCCAGACCAGCCCATGTCCTTCGACGTGAGGATCGCCGTGTAGCCGCCGAAGCGCACGGTCGCCTCGTTGCGAGCCTGGTCGATCTTCGTGACGAGTCCGCGTGCGTAAGTGTCGGGCGCGTAATTGTTGCCGTACCATTCGGGCAGGACGAAGCCTGCGAGTTGCTGCGGGGTGGCGGCAGCCCCGCCGTTGTTGCCCTCTGTGGCGATGTTGGTGTAGGCCGAACGCCAGCCGCGATGACCCCGGTCGTAGACGCGCAAGCCCGTGCGTATGGACTCGTAAGCCTTCTTCTGCGCGGCGGGGTTGATCGTGGAATAGACGGACAGGCCGCCGAGCGCGACGCGCGTCGTGTACTTCTCCTCGATGTATTGCCTGATCTCCTCGACCGGATACTCGAACCAGGCGTGCGAGGCGGAGGGCGGCGGATAGTAGGCCGTGTCGGCGATCTTCAGGGGCTTCGCCTGGGCGGCGTCGGCTTCCGCCTGCGAGACGAAACCATTGCGCGCCATCAGTTCGAGCACGAGGTCGCGGCGGTCTTTCGCCCCCTTCGGGTTGACCGTGGGGGAATATTGCGCGGTCGAGCGGGGGATGCCGGCGAGCAGCGCGGCCTCGTCGAGCGTCAAATCTTTGGCGTGCTTGTTGAAGTAGGTCTGCGAGGCGGCCTCGAAACCGTAGGCGCGCGCGCCGAGGAAGATGTGGTTGACGTACATCTCCATGATCTGATTCTTCGTGTAGTAGCGCTCGATCTGGAGAGCCATTGCCCACTCGTTGACTTTGCGCGTGATGGTCTGCTCGCGCGAGAGGAAGAGGTTTTTGGCGAGTTGCTGCGTGAGCGTCGAACCGCCTTCGCGGCGGTCGGCCGTGACGTTCTTCCACGCCGCGCCGATGATGCGGATCGGGTCGATGCCGACGTGGTCGTAGAAGCGCGCGTCTTCGACGGCGAGGATGGCGTTCTTCAGGACGGGCGGGATGTCCGCGAACTTGAGCGGGATGCGCCGCTCCAGCGCGAACTCGCCGATCACGGTCTCGCCGTCGTCGGCGTAGACGCGCGTCACCTGGCTGGGGCGATAGGTCGCCAGCGAAGCCACCTCGCCCGCCGCCTTCGAGTAGTTCAACTCGTAGGCGACGACGATGCCGGTCAAGCCCCCGGCGGTGATTGCCAGGAGCAGCACGGCGGGCAGCCAGAAACGGCGCAGGTAGCCGCGCCGGTTCGCCGCCGGGGGCAGCCCGGCGCGCACACGCTTTGACGGAACAGGTATTCTCGAATTTTTAGCGGACATGAAAGGTGATCCTCGTTGCCGGACGGCACTGCAAATGACTCTCGAAGGAGCATGCCGAAAAACACTCAGGTCAAAGGTCAGGAGAGACTAACCGGGCGCAATTATAACGCAACCTTTGGATGAGCGCGAACGTCTAAAAGCTGTGACAGGTGACGGGTGACAGGTGACAAGTTAAAAGCAGGAAGATGTTTTAACTTGTCACCTGTCACCCGTCACTTGTCGCCCGATTGATGTGTTACAATCAATCCGCAACGCTTAAGGGGGCGAAAGGCTTTCGACAGGGGCTTCGGTCATCGAGCGGATGCATGCCGGGCTTCCTCTTTGCAGCTCGTTAACAAGCACTGAGAAACAACAATTGCCAATCAAAACGATATGGCCCTTGCTGCCTAATTAACCTTAGCCAGTAAGCGTCTCGCCGCAAGTTGCTCAAGCGCGCGGAGCGAGATGTCACACAGTTGAGCTGGCCTGCTTTTTGTGCTCAGGGAGAGCGGGCGAGATAAAACTGAACTAGCCGCGCGCGGGGTCTTCGTCGCTTCACTGACCCGCACGCAGCGAACGCGCCGGAGCGAGACCGGCAACAGAGAAGCGGCTAAGCATGTAGATTCCGACGGTGTCGGCCTTTGGACCCGAGTTCGACTCTCGGCGCCTCCATTTTCAGAGTTTTACCGCGAACGACCGGTGAAGCAGTTGGTCTTGGGAATCACGAGTTGGCGGTAGACCGTCGGCTCGTGATTCTTTTTTTGCGGCGGGAAAGATGGATGTCGTGCGCGCCGCGTCTTGAGGCGTACCCCGCTCGCCTTGAGAGGCGGCGCTATTGACGGTAGTTTAATGAAACAGCAAGGAGGGCTACTTTCCGATTATGTCCACGAACAACCCAGGCTCGTTTTTCGTCAACTGGACGCCGCGCCTCTTGAGCGTCCTCAGAATCATCGCGGGATTTCTCTTCATCGCGCACGGCGCGCAGAAACTCTTCGGCTTTCTCGCCCCGCCGGGCACGCCCACGCCCCCGCTGATGTCGCAGATGGGCATCGGCGGCGTGCTGGAATTTGTCGGCGGGCTGCTCCTGATGCTCGGACTGTTCACGCGCCCCGTGGCGTTCATCCTGTCGGGGACGATGGCCGTGGCCTACTTTCAGATGCACGCCCCGCGCGGCTTCTGGCCGCTCCAGAACCGGGGCGAACTGGCCGTGCTCTACTGCTTCCTGTTCCTCTTTCTCGCGGTCGCGGGCGGCGGCGAGTGGAGCCTGGACAGGTTGCTCCGACGGCGCGATCACGACACGCACGCCGTCAACATGTAACGCGCGCTCAAACAATTTCATAAAGCCGTTCAGAGATGGTTGAGCACACCTGGCGAAGCGCGTTCGAGGGCGGACGGCGGGAGGGTTGTGCTACCATGCGCCGCGCCGGTCTGTTCGCGTGTTGCGTCATAATAAATTGAACCCTGATCTGCCAATCGGAATATTTGACAGCGGCGTGGGCGGGCTAACCGTGTACCGCGCGCTGCACGAACAGTTGCCGCGGGAGCGCTTCGTTTACCTCGGCGACACGGCGCGCGTGCCTTACGGCACGAAGTCGCTGGCGACCGTGGAGCGTTACGCGGTGGAGAACGCGCGTTTTCTCGAAGCGCACGGCGTGAAGCTGCTGGTGGTGGCGTGCAACACTGCGTCCGCGCTGGCGTTGCCGGCCATTCGCGCGAGCGTGGGCGTGCCGGTCGTCGGCGTGATCGATCCGGGCGCGCGGGCGGCGGTCGAGGCATCCGAGGGCAAACGCATCGGCGTGATCGCGACGGAAGCCACGGTGCGCAGCGGCGCATACGCGCGCGCCATTCGTGAACTCGCGCCGGGGGCGGAAGTTTGGGAGCGTGCCTGCCCGCTCTTCGTCTCACTGGCCGAAGAGGGCTGGGCTGAGTCGGACGTGGCGCGTCAGGTGGCCGCCGAATATTTGACGGACTTGAACGGCGGCCGCGTGGATGCGCTCGTCCTCGGCTGCACGCACTATCCGATTTTGCGGCGCGTGATTCAGGAGACGATGGGCGCGGGCGTGCGTTTGATCGACTCCGGCGTGGCAACGGCGAGGAGCGTTGAGGCCGCGCTCGAACAGGCGGGCTTGCGGCGTCGCGGCTTCGACACGGCGACGGGGCGTCTCCTTAAAGAGCGTGCGCGTGAACGTCGTTTGTGCGATGATCTCGACCACTTTTACGTGACGGACGCCGAGGATCGTTTCGCGCGCGTCGCCGAGCGATTCCTGGGCAGCGCGCCGACGCGCCTTGAGGCCGTGGAGGTTTGGGGACACGATGAGCTTCACCCCGCTTAAAACTACGTACACACGCACGGACGGGCGCGCCGTCTCCGAGCTGCGACGGCTGATCATCACGCCGCACTTCATGCCCTACGCCGAAGGCTCCGCACTCATCGAGATGGGCGCGACGCGCGTCATCTGCACCGCCACGCTCGAAGAGAGCGTGCCGCGTTTCCGGCGCAACAGCGGGCAGGGCTGGTTGACGGCCGAGTATGCGATGCTGCCGCGCGCCACCACCCAGCGCACGCAGCGCGAATCAGGGCGCGGCGGCCCCTCCGGGCGCACGCACGAAATTCAAAGGCTCATCGGCCGCAGCCTTCGCGCCGTCGTCGATCTCTCGCGCCTCGGCGAACGCACCCTGATGGTTGACTGCGACGTGCTGCAAGCCGACGGCGGCACGCGCACCGCCGCGATCACGGGCGCATACGTGGCGTGCGCGCTGGCGTGTCACAGGTTGCAGCGCGCGGGCAAAATCACGCGCCCGCCCTTCAAGGGCGAGGTGGCCGCCGTGAGCGTCGGCATCGTCGACGGCACGCCCCTGCTCGATCTGAAATACGACGAAGATTCGCGCGCCGCCGTCGACATGAACGTCGTCTGCACGGGCGACAATCGCTTCATCGAAGTGCAGGGCACGGCCGAAGGCGAGCCGTACACGCGCGCCGAGATGGACGAACTGCTGGCGCTCGCAAGCGTCGGGCTGGAAGAACTCTTCGCCGCGCAGCGCGCCGCGATTGCCGCCGCCACCGCCGCCTGAAGCGGGGCAACACGGCGCGCGTGTGCCGGCATCTGACCAAAGGCACCCGATTACCGGCTAAAGTTTCACACGCTAGACACGTCACGCCACACGCCGATCACCGGCGACCGAAGACAGAGGAGTGAAGTTTTAAATTATGCGACGCTTAAGCATTCTCATCACCTGCGCGCTCATGCTCGCGCTCCCCGCGCTTGCGCAAGAGGAGGGGGCGCAGAAATACACCAATGAGCGACTCGAATACACGCTCGAACTGCCGAACGCGAAGTGGCGCCCGCTGACGCGCCCCGACAGCGTTCACAATCACACGGAGTTCGTTTACGGCGACCGCAGCGACGGGTTGTTGCGCGTCCGCAAGGAAGTGGTTGACGCCGGCACGACGGCCGCCGACCTCGCACGCCGCGACCACGATCTGAAATTGCGTTTCCAGCCCGGCTACGTAGAAGGTAAAGAGGAGAAGTTCACCGGGCGCATCAACGGCGTGACCTCGGCCTACGAGTACACGGGCGGCGGCAAGGCGATGATCGGCCGCATCTATTACCTGCAAGCAGACAACCGCACAGTCTACGTGCTGCACTTCACGGGCGCGCGCTCCATCCTCTCGCTCCTGCGCAACCAGACGGACTCGATGGCGCGCAGTTTTCAAGTCAAGTGAATAGTCAGAAGACAGTTATCAGTTATCAGTTTTCAGTGATATGTGGCAATCAAGCGAGTTGCTAAAGATTGGATTGAAAAACTGAAAACTGAAAACTGATAACTGTCCGTCTCGTTATGAAACTTGCCCCCGGCCTGACGCTGAAGCCATCGCCGATTAACGGCAGAGGTTGCTTTGCGACGATCTTCTTTCGCCGGGGACGGAAGATCGCGGAGTATGCGGGGGAGCGGATCGCACGGGCTGAAGTGGCGCGGCGCGCGCGCGGGCGGCACAAGCTGCGCATCTGCGCCATCAATTCATACTGGAGCCTGGACGGCAGCCGCGGCGGCAACGGCACGCACTACATCAACCACTCCTGCGCGCCCAACTCCTACATGCGCATCACGCACGGCCACATCCTCTTCATGGCGCTCTGCGACATCCACCCCGGCGAGGAGATCACGCTCGACTACGTCTCCACCCTCCATTCCAACGACAAGCGCTGCCGCTGCAAAGCCCCCAATTGCCGGGGCACGATCAACAAGCAGTAAAAGAGCCGTGAATCGTGGATCGTGAATAGAAGTAAAGCAGTTTGCTTTCTATTCACGATACGCGACTCGCGGCTTTTCTCACTTGTCCTGTGCCAGAGCCTCTTCCGCGAGTTGGACTTCGGTGAGGACGGTGTTGATCATCTGGGAGAGGCGCTGCGCTTCGGTGTGGATGATTTCGGCGAACTCGCGCGCTTCGCCCGAGACGCTGGTGTCGCCCATCAGCAATTCGGCGAAACCGTTGATGCTAGTGATGGGCGTGCGTAGTTCGTGCGACATGCGCGAGATGCGTTCGCTGCGCCCCTGCTCGGCCTCCTGCATTTGCAGCACTTCGCGCACGGGATGATCGGGGAAGATTTGCGTCGGGCGTTGCGATTTTTGGCGCGTCAGCAGGCGGTCGATGAGCCAGAGTCGCCGGAGCAGGACGCAGAGGGCGAGCATGAGCGCGGCCACGGAGACGACCATGGGCACGCCCGGCGGCAGCGTCGCCGGAAGCCTGCCGGCGCTCGCCAGGGTTTGCAGCACCAACGCCGCGAGCAGAAACAGCGCGACGAAGACGTAGAGCAGCTTGAGTAGGTAAGTGCTGGAACTTTTCAAGATTGGATTTCCGGGGAGACAGGGGCGGGCGTTCAAAATTACGGCGGCAAAATTACGGCCGGGAGCGCGCCCGGCCTGTAATTCAGTATGACTTGGCGGGGCGGTTTGAGGCAAGCAATATTTTCACCCGGCCGAGACTGGTTTTTCACGAACTTTCCGTCAACGACTGGTTTTTCACGAACTTTCCGTCAACCGTCTTGGAACGCCGCGAGCGCGGCGAGCAGTTCCGATTCTTCTTCAGCGGCGACGGTGCGCAAGTCGAGCACGAGGCGGCCGTCGAGTATGCGCGCGATGACGGGCGGGCGCGCTCGTCGCAGCCCGGCTTCGAGGGCGGCGGCGGATGCGCGCGCGTGCGTCACGGCGATGAGGGCGGTCGGCAGATGCGTCGTGGGCGCGGAGCCGCCGCCGACGGCCGATTCCCCCGCGATGATCTCGAAGCGGAACGCTTCCGCCGCGAGGCGCGTGCGTGCGCGCCTGAGAAAGACGCGGGCGCGGCGTTCGATCTCTTCGCGCGAGGCGGCGAGCATGCGCATGGCGGGCACTTCGGTGAAGGTCGCGCCGCGCGCGTGTGCGTCGAGGGTGGCGGCGAGGGCTGCGAGGGCGAGTTTGTCGGCGCGCAGCGCGCGATAGAGCGGATTGCGGCGGCAGCGTTCGACGAGGGCGCGGCGACCGACGACGAGTCCGGCCTGTGTCGCGCCGAGCAGTTTGTCGCCGCTGAAGGTCACGATGTCCGCGCCCTGCCGGACGGACTCACGGATGATGGGTTCGTCCGGAAGGCCATACGCGCCGAGGTCTTGGAGCGCGCCCGAACCTGCGTCCTCGTAGAGGGGCAGTTCCCGCGCACGCGCGAGCGCGCAGAGTTCGGCCAGGGCGGGCGCGGCCGTGAAGCCGACGATGCGATAATTCGACGGGTGGACGCGCAGGATGAGCCGCGTCTCGGGCGTGATGGCGCGCTCGTAGTCGGCCAGTTTCGTGCGGTTGGTCGTGCCCACTTCGACCATCGAAGTGCCGGACTCGGCCATCACGTCGGGCACGCGAAAGTCGCCGCCGATCTCTACGAGTTCGCCGCGCGAGACGATGGTCTCGCCGCCCTGCGCGAGCGTCGAGAGGACGAGCAGAGCGGCGGCGGCGCAGTTGTTGACGACGAGCGCGGCCTCCGCGCCGGTCAATTCCGCGAGCAATTCTTCGGCGCGCGCGCCGCGCCTGCCCCGCGCGCCCGTCTCCAGATCGTATTCGAGCGTGCAATAGCCGGCCGCCTCTTCGGCGACGGCGCGGCGCGCGGCCACCGAGAGCGGCGCGCGCCCCAGGTTCGTGTGCAGGATGACGCCCGTCGCGTTGACGACGCGGCGCAGACCCCCCGCGTCCGTCCGCGCCACGGCGCGTTCCAGACGGCCGACCGCCTCGGCCAGCAAGCCTTCGCGCGTGTGTCGCCCGTTCGACGCGCCGCCGGTCGTGCCCGCCGCCTCGATGTCGCGCGTCTCCCGCTGCAACTCCTCGCGCAGTTCGTCCGTAACGCTTCTGGCGAGCGCGGTCAAGCGCGGCAAGCCCGTGCGCCCGGCGAGCGCGCGCGCTTCCGGCGTGCGCAGCAGCGCGTCAATCGAGGGCAGGGCGCGGAGAAGTTGTGTGGCGGGCATAGAGAGTTGTCCGTTGTCAGTCGTCCGTTGTCAGTTGTTCTGCCGGGCAAAGGTTGAGCATTTTACGGCCACCGGCCGGAGAATGATACCAATAAAGTATCAGTAGCGAACAACGGACAACTGACCACGGACGACTGATCACTATTTTCATTGACACCGCCGCGAGCCAACCGTTATGTTCAAAATGGATGCGCTTTCGGTGAGCGCGCGGGTAGGAAGAGGTAAACGGTCGTGCCGATTCGTCAAAACAAGTTCGCGGTTCAGGGGAAAGACGGACGGCCGTCGTCCCAGAGCGGCGTCAGGAAAATGCTCATCGAGCGCGATGCGCAGCCGACCATCGACGAGCAACTCGTCAGGCTCGAAGACGACGTGCGCAAGTTGAAAGTGGAGTTCGACATCTACTTCAACGGCTCCTCGAAGCGTCCACCCTACGACACGAAGGGGCGCGTCGAGACGCTCATCAAACGACTCGCGGACGAACGCCAGCTCACTTACGCCCAGCGCTATCAATACAACTCGCTCGTCGCGCGCTACACCTCGTTTCGAGACCTCTGGCGGCGCACCATACAAGATCGAGAGGAAGGGCGCGGGGCTTTCGCCCAGCGCGCGAAGGCCAAACAGGAACAGGAAGCCGCGCCCACGCCCGCGCGCACGACCTTCATCTGCGCCGACGCGCGCACGGACGTTCCGACAGTGAAGAGTCTCTACGATACGCTCGTCGAGGCGAAGCGACAGTGCGGCGAGAACGTGGACGATTTTTCGTTCGCGCAGTTTCACCGGATGCTGGCGCAGAAGACGGAGACCTTGAAGGAGCGTCTGGGCTGCGAGCGCGTGAGCTACTCAGTGCAGTTGGAGGGCGGGCGCGTGCAGTTCAAGGCGAAGGCCGACAAATAGGCGGGGAATCAATCGGGCGATACAAAGTCGCACACAAAGAATCGAAGGCTGACACAAAAATCGAAGGCGCGCTCGCGGAATGATCCGTTGAGCGCGCCTTCGATTTTTTGCCGGCGGAACTTTGTCGAGTCCCGCGGGCTTGTCTTACGCTTACCGGCTCTCTAGAGACCGGAAGCGGTCAGTGGCGTTCCGAAGCGGAAGCTGTTGGGGGAGATTACGCCTTCGTCACTTTTTCGGCCTGGGGGCCTTTGGGGCCTTGCGTCACTTCGAATTCGACCTCCTGGCCTTCTTCGAGTGTCTTGAAGCCGTCGCCCTGAATGGCGCTGTAGTGAACGAAGATGTCAGACGAGCCGGGCTGTTCGATGAAACCGTAGCCCTTCGCATTGTTGAACCACTTGACCTTACCGGTAATTCTAGGCATAGCTAACGAATCCTCCTACGATTCGGGTGAATCGGAACAAAAACAATTCTTAAGGTTGTTCTCGTGCCGGTGGGTTGATACTCTCATGAGCCGGAAGCGTTTGAGCGGACGCTCCCTTCAGAACTACATGAAGACAAAAAAATCCGCTCGTGGCGAACTAGCGTGACGACGCGTTCTTCACCACAGGCGGACGGAGAGGGAGACTACACAAACTCATTTCTGTCTTACGTCTAACACTAGCCGGATGAACGAGTTTGCTCACCCGTTCCGTGTACAACGACGGCGCATACTAAGCGAACACGCCGGAACTGTCAAGCATAAAAACTTCGGGTAAACGCGCTTCAGGGCTGCGCGCACGTCGCCGCCCGCGCGCCCGCCTTCTCAGGCGCGGGCAGGTAAGCGCGCGGGTTGACGGGTTCCTCGTTGATACGCACTTCGTAGTGCAGGTGCGGCCCCGTCGAGCGTCCCGTCGAGCCGACGCGACCGATCATTTCGCCGCGCGCGATCTGCTGCCCGGCGGCCACTTCGATCTTCGAGAGATGGCCGTAGCGCGTCGTGATGCCGCCGCCGTGGTCGAGGATGACGACCTGGCCGTAGCCGCTCTGCGTGCCCGCGAACTTCACCGTGGCGAGCCCGGCGGCATAGACCGGCGTGCCGCGCTCGGCGGAGATGTCCTGCCCGGAATGAAACTCCGACGAGCCGCCGCCGAAAGGATCGCGCCGCCCGCCGAAACCGTCCGTCGTTTCACCACCGGCGACCGGCCAGATCGAGGGGATGCGCGCGCGCTCGCGCAAGGCCGACTCGTAGGCGCGCAATTCCTGTTCGAGTTCCACGGCGCGCGTCTCGACCGCGGCGATGGCGGCCGCGTCCATCTCTTCGAGGGGGCCGCCCGCGCCGCGCCCGTTCGTGCTGTCCTGGCTGTCGTCCTCCTGCACGGCGGGCGCGCCGGAAATCTCCGCGATGCGGCGCGAAGTGTCCTCGATGGCGTCCACGCGGTTTTCCAAATTTTCGAGTTGGCGTCGCTGCTTCTCGTTCTCCACCCGCAGGCGCGTGTTCTCCTGTTCGATCTTCAAGTGCTGCGCGGCGCGGAACATGCCGTAGAGGCCGTAGAGCGCGGCGCACAGGACGAGGCACAGGAGCGCCGTCGCGGCTTTAAGCCAGCGTTTATGAATGCTGATGCGGCGAATCTTGGAACGTGAGCGCGAGGTGCGGGCGACGATGAAAGCGTAAAGACGGTCGTCTCTGGTCATCGGGAGAATGTGCTCCTTTATCACTAATCTGCGCGTAAAACACACAGGAAACAGCGCAGAATAAGCGCGAAAGGCACTGTCATCCGAAGTCGGCGACGGTGCGCGAAACCACAATTGGGGGCTTCTTTATTAGGTTTGAACCTGCCTGATTATGGCAGTCGGCAGCCTGATCCGGTGTTACACCCAACCACGAGGCGAGCCGCTTGATCTGCTTAAGGGGCAGCACCCTATCATACCCGGCCGCGGGATTGCAACCGCCCCAACCTGAGAAAAACCTTTAACTAAAGACAAAAAGCCGGTTCAAAATTGCATCCGGCAACTTTGAACCGGCTCTCCGGTTCGATCTCGAAAATGAAGCGGCGGGCTGTTAATCCCCGGCCTCGCGGCGGCGCTGGCCGCGCGCGCGCAGCATCGCCAGCACGATCAGCAGGAACACGCCGACGAAGGCGATGATGATGCCGATCTTCAGCACGACCATCAGGAAAGCGAAGAAGGCGATGAGTTGTTTGACCAGTACGATGAGGAGCGCGATGAGCGTCAGGATGCCGCCCCAGCGTCCGAAGGTTGCGAGTAGTGCCGTCATGGAATAAATCTCCCTCGTGCCGTTTATTGCTTCGTGCCGACGAATGCTTCGTGCCGATTATTACCTGCGCGTGCGGCAGGCGAATGCTTAAACCGCTCCGTGCGCGCGCCTTCATCATAACAAACAACTTCGCCGTCTGGCGAGACGCACACGACGCGCGGGCGCGCGCCGCATCTGCGCTTTCAGGCGCGCGGGTCGAACGGCCATGATGCGTCAGTCTTACTGCCGCGCGTGCCCGTCAGTTGCGAGTTGAGTTCGCCCGTGCTGAACCGCGTCATGTCGAGCGGCGCGCTGTTCAAAAACGAAGGCGGCGTGTTCGAGGCATCGAACGCGCCCTCGCGTTCGCGTCGCGTGCGCAGGAAATCGAAGAGCATGTACGCGCCGAGCAGAACGAGCGCGACGGGCAGCAGTTGCCGCACGGGGAACTGCACGCCGAACAGTGTGTTGAGCAAAAAGATTGAGCCGAGCGCAATGAGCACGACCGCCCATGCGAGCGGGTGGCCGTAGAGCCGGCGCGCGATGGGGTCGGCGTCGGCGTCGGGCATCAGGCCGGCGCGGATCAGTTGCGCGGTGCGGTAAGCGTCCACGGCGGCGAAGAGCCAGATGCCGAGTGCGCCGAGCACGAAGAACGCCACGGCGTTCGTCACGGCCGCCATCTGCCAGCAACTCGCGAACAGCGCGAAATGCACCAGCGCCTTCGAGGTCTGGCCGTTGTAGGCCGCGCCGAGTCCGGGCACGAGCAGCGAGAGCAACGTCGCCACCCACTTGGAAGTCCTGCGCCGTATGGCTTGCGGCGCGTGGAGCAAGGCCGGTTGCTGCTGCAACAGTTCGACGCCCGCCACGATGCAGTCCTGACAATACGGAAATCCGCGGATGCGATGGTCGCACGCCGGACACAGCGCCCGCGAGCACCTGCTGCACTGCACTACCGCCGCATTCATGTTGTGATAAGAACAGTTCATCAACTTCTCTTCGCGCCGCCCGTCGCCCTGCAACTAAAACTTCGGCAACTGAAACTTCGGCAACTAAAATTCAACCTTTATCGCCCGGCCGCTTCCGCACACCTGCGAATTCATCAACCCGACAGAACTATCGACTAACGCTTTTGCGTCTCGGTTTGTTTCTGCCCGTTCGACCCGTTCTGCGCGGGCTGCGACTGCTGCTTCTCGTTCTTCGCGGGCGCGCTCAGAAGGTTTTCCAGACTGCCCGCCACCCCTTTCAAGTCGCCGGACATCACGGCGCGACCGACGGGCAAATTTGCCCCGCGTTCGTAAGTTCTCGACGCGAAACGCAGGCTCGCGCGGTACATGCCACCGATTGAGCCGTCGTCCGAGAGCGTGCTCGTGCCGACGAGGACGGCGACGAGGAGCATCGTGGCGACCGTCGCCAGTTGCGGCGAGACGATGGCGTCGAGCCAGCCGCGCACGAGTTCGGCGAGGCGAGCGGTGAGCGGCGCGCGAAGTTGTTCCGCCTCCGTCGTGCCGAGCGTGGCCTGAAGTATGCGCGCGTGCAACCCTGCGGGCACGGGGCGTTCTTCGTTGATGTAGGTGTAGCACGCGCCGATGGAGCGCACGACCTCGCCGGGCAAATTCGTGCAACGGCCGCACAGAGCCGCGTGTCGCTCCCAGCGGTGATAGAGCGTGGCGGGCAGGAAGCCGTCGAGGTAATCGGTCAGGTAGTCTTCAAACTCGTCGCACGTCATCACCGACTCCGGCGCGGTCTGCATGAGGATGCGCGCGTCGAGACTCGGAGCGGGCGCGGGCGGCGTCGCCGTGCGACAGGCGCGCAGAGTGTTTTTGACTTCGCTCAACAAATCGTGGCAGACGGGACACCGGAGGGCGTGCCCGTTGAACGCCACCTGCGTCGTCGTCTCAAGCAGTCCGTCGAGATAGTCGGTCAATCGATCTTCAAATTCCGAACACAGCATCTTTTTCTCGTTTCACCCTTCTTGTTTTAAATGATGAACGCGGAACGATGAACGATGAAGTAGAAACACTGAGTGCTTATTCTCTGACTTAACTTCATCGTTCCTCCTTCACCGTTCCGCGTTTGACTAAACATCGCTCATGGCGACGACGCGCATCCGCCTCAGTATCTTCGCCAGCTCGATCCGCCCGCGATTGATGCGCGACTTCACCGTGCCTTCGGGTATCTGCAGGAGATCGACGATCTCCTGATAACTCAACTCCTCGATGTCGCGCAGGATGACGCAGGTGCGCAGGTCGGGCGCGAGTTTGTCGATGCCGGCCTGCACCTGCTCGCCCAGTTCGTGTCGCTCCATCTCGGCGTGCGGCGAAGAGTTGGCCGAGCGCAGGTGGTAGGTGTGGCCTTCCAAATCCTCGCCCTGCGAATCCTGCGGCGCGCGCTGCCGCTTACGGTAATCGTCAATCACCAGATTGCGCGCGAGGCGCATCAACCAGTTTTGCAGGTCGCCCTGCTTCGGGTCGTACTGTTCGAGCGAGCGATAGACGCGGACGAAAACTTCCTGCGTCAAATCTTCCGCGGCGTCGGCGCGCGAGGTGAAGCGATAGGCGAGATTGTAGATGCGGCGGGAATAGAGAGACACGATCTCCTCCCACGCCGCGCCTTCGCCCGCGCGACATCTCCTGACCAGTTCGGCACCGTCGTTGACCGTCAAAGCCTTTGCAGCTCCTAACACTTTCGACGCCTTTCCGTCCGTCCCGCCGCGAGTAAAATTCGAGCGTCTCGCCGGCGGCAGACTCGTTTGCCGTACCCATTTACGACGGGCGGAAAGGGAAAGTTCCCCGTAAAACCGGCGGGAAATAGGGATAAAACGAAGGCCGCAGCGATAAAACGAAGGCCGCGCACTCCGACGCACAAGCGAAAACTCACCCGCGCAAGGCCCGTTCACGTCCGGCAAACCTCACAACGTTCCGCGTCGCGCGCCGCCCGCCGCCCGGCATTCGCACGCCGGCGAGCGGCTTCCGCCCTCCGGCGTCCCTTCTTGCGCCTTGATCTTGAATACTGTAGCCTTACTAAGCCACCCAACATATTGTGGTCGGTATGTGGCGAGAGGTCAAGAGACGCGGCTTTGCCGGCGCGCTCGTTCGACAGGGAAATGGTGCGGGGACGCCTGAATTTGCGTCGTTATCTCAAATTTATAATTTTGACTCTAGCGGCCGCCGCCGTCCTGTGGTGGTTCGGGCGCGGGCTGGATTGGCCGAGCGTGAGCGCGGCCATCGGTCGTTCGGACTGGCGTCTGATCGCGCTCGCCGTCGTGTTCGTTTTGCTGACCTATTTTGTGCGGGCGCTGCGCTGGCGCGTGCTGCTCGCGCCGCTTGCGGACGCGAGCGTGCGCGACCTGTTCGCCGCGACCACGGTCGGCTTCAGCGCGGTCTTTTTGATCGGACGGGCGGGCGAGGTGGTGCGGCCGACTTTTCTGCCGCTGCGCGATTCGCGCGTGCGCCCCGCGGCGGCGTTCGTGACCATCGGCGTCGAGCGAATTTACGACATGGTGGCCGTCGTCCTGCTCTTTGCGGTCAACCTCATCTGGTTTCGCGCGCCGGGCGGAGGCGATGCGGCGGCCTACGCGCGCGTGCGCGAGGCGGGCATCATTCTGCTCGTCGCGGCGGCGTGCGGCATCTTCGCGCTCGTCGTCTTCAAACGATATTCGCGGCAGGTGATCGGATGGTGCGAGGCGAGGTTGGAGCGCGCGCCCCGCTGGCTCAAACGTGCGGGTAATTTGCTGACGCATCTGCTCGAACAGGTGGCGGGCGCTTTGAGCGTGCTCGTCTCGGCGCGCGCGCTTGCCCTGACGGTCGGCTTGACCGCGCTCTTGTGGGGCATCATCGCCGTGGCGAACTGGCTCGTGATGCGCGCCTTCGGGTTGCCGTTCGGGGCGACGGAGACTTTGTTCGTGCTCGGCTGGGCGCTGGTCGGGTCGCTCGTCCCGACGCCGGGCGGGGCGGCCGGCGCGTTTCACGCCGTCACCGCCGCCGGACTCATCTTCCTCGGCATCCCGCGCGAAGAGGCCGCCGCCATCTCGATTGTGCTGCACCTCGTCGTGTTCGCGCCCGCGCTCCTGTTCGGCCTCTACTATTTTCTGCGCAGCGACGTGAGTTTCGCGCGCCTGCGCAGCCTGACTGCAAGCGACACGCGCGATGGCGACGCGGGAGACGAAACGGAACGAACTCTGCCGCGCCGCGCGAGCGCCGAGACCTGAAAAGCGAGCAAGCGTTATCGAGCGAGGCCGGGGCGGGCGCGTTTGGGCGCCGGTGGCCGGCGGCCTTAACTTTCCCCGACAAATTGAAACGGAGTCTCTATGAAATGTCCTTTCTGCGGATACCTCGAAGACAAGGTGGTTGACTCGCGCGAATCACGCGAGGGCGAAGCGATCCGCCGCCGCCGCGAATGTCTCAAGTGCGAGCGCCGCTTCACTTCCTACGAGCGCATCGACGAAATTCCCTACATGGTCATCAAAAAAGACGAGCGGCGCGAGCCGTTCGACCGCACGAAGATCATGGCCGGACTGTTGCGCGCCTGCGAAAAGCGACCCGTGCCCTCTTCGAAACTCGACGCCATCGTCAACCAGATCGAGAAGTACGTGCAGGAGTCGCCGGAGCGCGAACGCCCCACGAGCAAGATCGGCGAGATGGTCATGCGCCGCCTCAAAGAACTGGACAAGGTGGCCTACGTGCGCTTCGCCTCCGTCTATCTCGAATTCGAGGACGTAACCGAATTCATGCACGAACTGAAGACGCTCGTGCGCTCCCGCCAGAGCGGCAGCAGCGCGGCGACAAAAAGACCATAAGAAAGTGACGGGTGACAGGTGACGGGTGACAGGAAAGAACAAGGTTTTTGTTTTAACTTGTCACCTGTCACCTGTCACTTAAAAAGAGATGAGAAACGTCGGGCGAGTTATCGGGTTGGAGCGGATCGAGATCGAGCGCCTGCGCAATCGCGTGGGGCGTTTGCTCGCGGCTTTGCAGGAGGTGGCGGACGACGGCTCGCTCGCCATGCCGGGCGCGTGGTCGCCGCCGGTCGATTTGCGCGAGACGGCGGACGCGGTGTGCGTCTCGGTGGAATTGCCGGGCGTCGCCGCCGATGCAATCGAGGTCAGCGTGACGAGCAGTTACCTGCGCATCAGCGGCAAAAAGAAGCGGCGCGTACTGCGCGGCTCGATCTCGCATCTATGTTCAGAGCGAAGTTACGGAAATTTCAACCGTACCGTTCCGCTGCGCTGGCCTGTGCGCGTGCGCGGCGCGACGGCCGAATTAAACAACGGCCTGCTCCGCGTTCGTCTGCCCAAACTCGCAGACCGACGCGGCGCGGAATTCAAAGTACAGATTAAAGAGAATGCGGATTGAGGATTGCGGAATGCGGATTAAAAAGACGAGTGGTTTTGTAATCCGCATTCCGCAATCCGCATTCGGAAATTGAATATATGCCATCCATTACAGACATCGCCGGAGAATTGGACGCGACGGGCGAGGGCGGCGAGCAGCAGTTACAGATTCCTGAGACGCTGCCGGTGCTCCCCTTACGCGACATCGTGATTTACCCGTTCATGATCGTGCCGCTGTTCGTCTCGCGCGAGAAATCGATCCGCGCCGTGGACGAGGCGCTCGGCGAGAACCGCATGATCCTGCTCGCCTCGCAGAAAGACCTCGACAAGGAAGAACCGACGGGCGACGACCTTTATCGCATCGGCACGGTCGCCGTCATCATGCGCATGTTGAAACTGCCCGACGGTCGCACGCGCATACTCGTGCAGGGCTTGACGCGCGCCATTCTCGAATCGGTCGAAGAGGGCGGCGATTATCTGCGCGCGAAGTTGAGCGTGATGCAGGAGTCGCCCGCGCCGGAGCGTTCGCTCGAAGTCGAAGCGCTCGTGCGGAACGTGCGCGCCTCGATGGAGAAGGCCGCCAACCTCGGCAAGAACATCTCGCCCGAAGTGATGGCGATTGTCGCCAACCTCGACGAGGCGGGGCGGCTGGCCGACCTCGCCGCGTCGAATCTCGAACTGAAAGTTGAAGACGCGCAATCCGTCCTCGATATCGCCGACACCACGGCGCGCCTGCGCCGTGTCAACGAACTCCTCAACAAAGAGATCGAGGTTTTGACCGTCCAGCAGGAGATCAACACGCAGGCGCGCGCCGACATCGACCGCTCGCAGCGCGAGTTTTATTTGCGCCAGCAACTCAAGGCCATTCAGGGCGAACTCGGCGAAGGCAACGAGCTGGCCGAAGAGATCGCGCAGTTTCGCGACAAGATCGAAGCGGCGCGCATGCCGAAGGCCGCCGAGGACGAGGCCGTGCGCCAACTGAAGAAGCTCGAACGGATGCACCCGGACGCGGCCGAGACGGCGACCCTGCGCAACTGGATGGAGATCATGACCGATCTCCCCTGGTCGAAGGCTTCGACGGACAATCTCGATCTCAAAAAGGCCGAAGAGGTGTTGAACGAAGACCACTACGGTCTCGAAAAAATCAAGGAGCGCATCATCGAAGCGCTGGCCGTGCGTAAGTTGAAGGAGAAGCCGAAGGGTTCGATTTTGTGCCTCGTCGGCCCGCCGGGCGTGGGCAAGACGAGCCTCGGCCGCTCGATTGCGCGCGCGCTCGACCGCAAGTTCGTGCGTCTGTCTCTCGGCGGCTTGCACGACGAAGCGGAGATACGCGGCCACCGCCGCACCTACGTGGGCGCGATGCCCGGCCGCATCGTACAGGCCTTGCAGCAGGCGGCGACAAATAACCCGCTCATCATGCTCGACGAAATCGACAAAGTGGGCGCGGACTTTCGCGGCGACCCTTCAAGCGCGCTCCTCGAAGTGCTCGACCCGGAGCAGAACAACAGTTTCCGCGACAACTACCTCGGCGTCACCTTCGATCTCTCGAACGTGATGTTCATGACGACGGCCAACGTGCTCGACACCATCCAGCCCGCGCTGCGCGACCGCATGGAAGTGATCCGGCTCGCCGGTTACACCGAGGAAGAGAAGCTGGAGATCGCGCGCCGCCACCTGATCCCGAAGCAACTCGACGAAAACGGCATCGCCACGCGCCACCTGCGCATCTCGAAGGGCGCGCTCGCCGCCGTCATACAGCAGTACACGCAGGAGGCGGGCTTGCGCCAGCTCGAACGCGAGATCGGCGCGATCTGTCGCAAGGTCGCGCGCCGCATCGCCGAAGGCTCGAACGACACCGTCCACGTCACGCCGAAGAATTTGCACGAATTCCTGGGCGTGCCGAAGGTGATGCCCGACGAGGTGTTGAAAAAAGACCAGATCGGCGTGGCGACCGGGCTGGCCTGGACGGCGACGGGCGGCGAGGTGCTCTTCATCGAGGCGCTCAGGATGAAGGGCAAGGGCACGCTCGTCCTCACCGGCCAACTCGGCGACGTGATGAAGGAATCGGCGCAGGCCGCCTATTCCTACGCCAAGTCGCGCGCGCGCGAACTCGGCATCCCCGAAGACGACTTCAACATCTACGACGTGCACGTACACATCCCCGAAGGCGCGATCCCGAAGGACGGCCCCTCGGCCGGCATCACGCTGGCGACCGCCATCGTCTCCGTGCTCGCACAGCGCGCCATCCGCAAAGACGTGGCGATGACGGGCGAAATCACCCTGCGCGGAAACGTGCTGCCCGTGGGCGGCGTGAAGGAGAAAGTGCTGGCGGCGCGGCGCGCGCGCGTCACGAAAATACTCCTGCCCCACCTGAACCAGCGCGACATGGACGAAGTGCCGAAGGAGTTGTTCGGCGAGATTCAGTTCATTTTCGTCGATAACGTCCAGCAGGTTTTTCGGGAGGCCTTGAAGGAGAAAGCGACGCCCCCGGCCTCCGGGTCAGCGCGCCCCAAGCCACTGACGCAGCCCGTCCCGCCCTCTTCGCATTAAAATTGTGCGTAAATCGGCGCAGGGCGGGCGCGCGGGTGGAGGGTTTCAAAACGCTCAAATTGGTTGATCAAAAAACGCAACCTGAGCACCACAAGAAGCGTCTTAATACAACGGGAAAGCGGAGCGGTTTTTATGGAATAATTAACCGCTTCGCCTTTTTTTTCAATCAGATAGGGTTGACTCACCAAAAACGGTGTGATAAGTTTTGAGACTGCCGCGCGGACTTCCAACCCGACAATGAAGTCCCTGTGCGAATACGGCCTTTCAATGATTCTAAGTCCCTCGTGTTTTATTTAGTGGATGCCGCTCGCGTGGTCTAACGCCGAAAACCCCTGACCGCCTCGTGGATTCGCTTTCAGCCTGAAGTTTTAAGGAGACTGACGATTTTGATGAGAATGAGCATCCCCCGTCTGCTGTCCCTGCTGGCGATGTTTACGACCCTGGTTTCTCCGGTGTCGACTGCCTATGCCCAGAATCTTCCTTCATCCCTGCGCACGACCGCGAGCGACGTTGAACGTGACAACCCGCGCGTGTTGCAGATCATAGAGACGGCCGAGCAGCACTACAAACTGGGCGAACTCAACCTCAAAGACAAGAATATGGATGCGGCGCGCACGCTGTTCGACAAGGCGGTCGATTCCGTCCTCGAATCCGGCATGGACGTGCGTTCCAACCCCAAACTTCAAACTTACTACCTGCAACTCGTCGAGCGCGTCTATCGCATGGAAGTCGCCATGCCCTCCGCGCCGTCGCAGACCGGCGGACAGCAGGTCGCGCAAATCGTCAACGTTTCGACCAACGCGACGAACGATGTCGCCGCCGTCATGCAGCAGCCGAGCTTCCTGCGCGAGCAGAAGTTCGAGCCGTCGCCGCTCGACGAGTTGAGCCGCCTCGAACTGACGCCCGAAGAGAAGCAGGTGACGACCGAGGACGTAGCCCGTCTCGAAGAGGCGAAGAACGCCGTCGATTTCGGTTTCAACTCCAACACGCTCATCCAGCAGTTCCTCAACTACTATCAGGGACGCGGCCGCGCGACGATGGAGACGGGCATGCGCCGTTCGGGTCGTTACATGACGATGGCGCGCAGAATTTTCCGTGAGGAAGGCGTGCCGGAAGACATCGCCTGGCTCGGTCAGGTCGAGAGCGCATGGCGTCCGACCGCGCATTCGTGGGCGGCGGCCTCCGGTCTCTGGCAGTTCATCCCCGGCACGGGCGCGCGCTACGGGCTGCGCCAGACCGCCTGGCTCGACGAGCGCAATAGTTTCGAGAAGGCGACGCGCGCTTCCGCACGCTACCTGAAGTTCCTCGCCAACCGCTATCGCGGCAACTGGGAACTCGCCATCGGCGCCTACAACACGGGCGAAGGCAACATCGACCGCGCCATCTCGCGCGCGGGCGTGGCCGATTTCTGGCGCATTTATCCTTACATCGCGAAGGAGACGCGCAACTACGTGCCGAACATCCTGGCGACCATCCTGATCGCGAAGAACCCGGCCAAGTACGGCTTCCACAACATCCGGCCGGACGCGCCGCTGGCCTACGACGTGGTCAACGTGCCGACGGCGACGAGCCTCCAGTTGATCGCGAGCGCGACGGGCACGAGCGTGGATTTCATCCGCAGCCTTAACCCCGAACTCAGGCGCGACACCACGCCGCGCGGCGAGAGTTACAACCTGCGCGTGCCTCCGGGTCGCGGCAAGTCCTTCGTCGCGGTGCTGAAGCGCATTCCGGGCGAACGCCGCGAAACGGCGAAAGTGATCTCGGTCAGCCCCGGCGAAACTTTCCAGAGCATCGCCGCGCGCACGGGAGCGACGGTGGCGCAGTTGCAGATGTGGAATCCCGGCGTCGACCCGACGAGCGGCGGCCCGGTCGTCGTGATGACGGGCGGCGTGACCAGAGTCAACATGGTGCGACCGCGCGGGAACGTCGGCAGTAGCCTGGGCTTCGTGCGTGCCCGTAGTGGTGAGACGCTGGCTCAACTTGCCCAGCGCCACAATGTCGGCGTGGACGATGTGGCGCGACTCAACATGCTCTCGCCCGACGCTCAACTCTCGGCCAACCAGGAAGTCAAAGTGCCTTCGAAGCCGGCGGCCAGCGGTGGAGCTGCGGCTCCGCAGCGTCGTCGCAGGTAAACCTCGAAGCATGAAGCCCGCGAGGGTGAAGGATGAAGTTTTGATTTCATCCTTCACCCTTTTTGTTTTATCCTCGTCCCGCCCGGATTCGCGCCCTTAAGTTTCGACCCCACTCGAAACTCGCGTTCTTCCAACTTCAACGCCGGAGCGTCCTCACAAAATTATGCTCTTTCGTACCCAGTCGGCCGCCGTCTACGGCATTGACGCAGACCTCGTGGACATCGAAGTCGATCTCACGCCCGCGCGCAACGAGGCCGACACAATCGCCTCCGTGACCATCGTCGGCCTTCCGGACGCGGCCGTGCGCGAATCGCGCGAGCGCATCCGCGCCGCCATCAACAACAGCGCCTTCTTCTTTCCCTTTCACAAGACGACGATCAACCTCGCCCCCGCGGACGTGCGCAAAGAGGGCGCGAGTTTCGATCTGCCCATCGCGCTCGGCATCCTCGGCGCGAACGGCGACCTCGGCGAGCGCGCACACCTGACCGACGCGCTCTCCGCCGGCGAACTCTCGCTCGACGGACGCGTGCGCCCGATCAAAGGCGCGCTCCCCATCGCCATCCGCGCGCGCGATGCCGGGATCAAGTTTCTGCTGTTGCCGGAAGAGAACGCGACGGAGGCGGCGGTCGTCGCCGGCGTGGACGTATATCCCGTGTCGAACTTGCGCGCCGCCGTCGAACTCATCGCCACGCTCGGCGGCAGCGACGCGAAGAATTGTCCCGCTCCGCTCAAAGTTGACACGGCGCGCCTGCTGGCGCCCATGGGGAGCAGCGGAGTCGATTTCCGGGAGGTGCGCGGCCAGCTCAGCGTGAAGCGCGCGCTCGAAGTGGCGACGGCCGGCGGCCACAACATACTGCTCATTGGCCCCCCCGGCTCCGGCAAGACGATGCTCGCCAAACGCCTGCCCACCATCCTCCCGCCGCTGGAGTTCGAGGCCGCGCTCGAACTGACGAAAATCCACTCGGTCGCAGGCCTCACCGGGCGTGCCGGTCTCGTCACCGAGCGGCCTTTTCGCTCACCGCACCACACCATCAGCGATGCCGGACTCATCGGCGGCGGGGCTGTGCCGCGTCCCGGCGAGGTGTCGCTCGCGCACCACGGCGTGCTTTTCCTCGACGAGTTGCCGGAGTTCGACCGCAGCGTCCTCGAAGTGCTGCGCCAGCCGCTCGAAGATCAAAAAGTGACGATCAGCCGCGCCGCGATGTCCCTGACGTTCCCCTCCTCGTTCATGCTCGCGGCGGCGATGAATCCCTGCCCCTGCGGATTCTGGAACGACCCGACGCGCGAATGCCGCTGCACGCCGCTGCAAATTCAACGCTACGTCGGGCGCATCTCCGGCCCGCTGCTCGACCGCATAGACATTCACGTGGACGTGCCCGCCGTGCGTTTCAAGGAATTGTCGAACGAGGGCGCGCCCGGCGAGAGTTCGGAAGAGATTCGGGCGCGCGTGATCCGTGCGCGCGAGCGGCAACTGGCGCGCTTCGCGGGCGAGGGCATCTTCTCGAACGCGCAGATGACGCCCCGCCACCTGCGTCGCTTCTGTCCTCTGGACGCGGAGAGCGAGCGCCTGTTGGAGTCTGCGATGACGCGTCTGGGCTTGTCAGCGCGCGCCTATGATCGGATACTAAAAGTCAGTCGTACTAACGCAGATTTGGAGGCCGCCGACGAGATTCGCCCCGCGCATGTCGCGGAAGCCGTCGGCTACCGTTCGCTCGACCGCACGTATTGGACTTGAGGAGCGAATAAACCGCGAGTTACAGACAAATTTAGCCCGAGCAGGGCAACGACCGAGGAAAAGCCCCGCATCACAAGACGCGGGAAATAAACTCTCACGAAGGCGGCCGCTCAAGATAAGCCGCTCGACGTGTGGGAAGCCGCTTTGGGATATTTCAGCTAGTCTATCCTCGGTCAACGGTCTGGAGAGAAAGTAATTGACTGTACTCGCTTCTGCTCACCAAACAATCTTCGGAAACGTGACCGCAACTGAGACGGAAAACCTGCAAACTTCCGACCGCGCGTCGGATTATACCCTCGCGCAGATGGCGGCGGGAGGAGACCTGTCGGCCTTCGAGCAACTCTACGAGCGGCACAACCGGCGCGTCTACAGCTTGTGCCTGCGCATGACGCAGAACGTGGCGGAGGCCGAAGACCTGGCGCAGGAAGCCTTTATCCAACTGTTTCGCAAGATCGGCTCGTTTCGCGGCGAGTCGGCCTTCACCACGTGGCTGCACCGTCTGACGGTCAACCAGGTGTTGATGCACTTTCGCAAGAAAGGCGTCAGGCTCGAACAGACGACCGACGACGGGGAGACGCCCGTGCAGGTGGTGACGGGGACGCAGAACCCTAACAGTATGCCGGTAGTGGATCGAATAGCTTTAGACCGCGCCATCGGGCAGTTGCCGCCGGGGTATCGGACGGTCTTTCTGCTGCACGACGTGGAGGGGCACGAGCACGAGGAGATAGCGCGACTGCTCGGCTGTTCGGTGGGCACGTCGAAGTCGCAACTGCACAAGGCCAGAATGAAGTTGAGAATGCTCCTCAGGCAACAGAAAATCGCTTCGTAGCTTCAAAGAACGTCGCCCGCCCGCCAGGGCGTCCCCGCGACCTGCACACGAAGCGACGGGTAAGACCGCCGCGCCGCCGCCGAGCTCTCCGACGGCGTCAGAGATTTGAAAAGCGTGCCGCTCTCTCTCCTGCGGCTGAGCAAACGGGGTTTGCGAAACCCTTAAAGCCACACGGTAGCTGCACGCGACAATGCAAGCGTGAAAGGTAATTAAGCAATGGACTGCGAGAAGTGTAGTGACCTTTTAGGTGATTTCCTCGACGGCACGCTCGATGGCGACGACCGCGCGCTGCTCGGCGCGCACCTTGATGAGTGTCTCGGCTGCGGCTGCGTGCGCGACGAGATTCGATCAATCGTGAACGTGGCGTCCGAAAGCCGCGAGCAGTTTATCGCGCCGCCGAACGAGCGCGCCCTGTGGTTGCGTGTCCGCAACACCATCGAGGCCGAATTGAGCGCGCAGCAGCGCGCGCAGACGGCCGCTGCCGAAGCGTCCGCCGCGCGGCGTGGCCGCGAGAATTTGTTGACGCGCCTGGCAAACAAGCGTTGGGCTTTGTCTCTGCCGCAACTGACGGCGGCCGTCGTCGCCATCGTCGTCGGCGTCTCGGTGATCACCACAATCGGGATGCAGCGTCTCGCCAGTCAGACGGCCGGGCTGGGGACACAGCCGGCGCGCAGCCCGAAGAAGTTGAATCCCGATCAAATGGTCGCCATCGAGTATTTGATGAAGCGCGTCGAGGAGCGCAAAGCGCGTTGGAACCCGCGCATGCGCGAAGCCTTCGACCGCAATCTCGGCATCATCGACGCGACGGTCAACGATTCCCTCAAGGAACTCGACGAAAGCCCGCACGACGAAATCTCGGAAGAAGCCCTGAACGCCGCCATGCGCGACAAGATGGAACTGCTCCGCGAGTTCTCCGAGTTATAAGTTTGAACACAGAGGCGCGCCCGAACTCGTAACGGGCGCGCCCCATCCCGACCGCCGAGAGATTTAGAGATTGATGAAGAAGACGCAGTTCATTCCTCACCTGCCCGCCGTGTGCGCCGCGCTCTTTTGCGCGCGGCGGCGGACATCGCGCCGCCTGCGCCTGCTCGCGGCCTCGTGCATCGCCACGGCGCTGTTATTCTCCCTGGCCGCCGCGCCCGCGCGCATTTTCGCCCAACACAAATTTTCCAAAACCTATCCGACGCGCCGCAACATTCGTCTCCAACTCAACAACCGTTCCGGCGAGATCGAGGTGATCGGCTGGGGGCGCGACGAAATCAAAATCACCGCCGACATGGAAGCGCCCGCCGCGCGCTTCACGCCCGTGCTCAAAGACGACGGACTCTGGATCGACGTGATGAACGACACGCGCGGGAAGGAAGATGTGGGCGACGTTAATTTTCGCATTCAAGTGCCCTACGGTTCGACGGTCGATCTGGAAACCAAGCGCGGCAACATCACCGTGCATAACGTGCAGGGTGCGATGGTGCGCGCCGTCGTCACCACCGAGGGCGACATCAACCTGACTGGCATCCGCGCGAACCGCGTGATGGCCTCGAACATCAGCGGCAACATCTTCTTCGACGCAGACCTCCTGCGCGGCGGCATGTACGAGCTGCGCTCGACGCAGGGCGACATCAACCTGCGCATCAACGCCGGCTCGGGCTTCAACCTGACGGCCACCGCCCCGCGCACGCGCAACATCAATCTCGGTGAATTCGCCGGCAAGGGCAGTTGGGATTTTCAGAGCAACAACCGCCGTGTGACGGGCAAGGTCGGCGACGGCGGCGCGACGCTGCACACGACGAACCAGCGCGGCTCGATTGTTTTCGTCTCACGCTGACAGGCGCGCTTTGCTTCGCGCGGCTCGCGCGCCGCCGCGTGTGCTGACCCCTACCGCGCCCACCACCCGTCAATTCTTCGAGGCACACAACCCTTTTGCAGCGCAACTCAAACTCATTCGTCGTTCCCGTCTCATCCGAGCCTCGCGGCGCACACCGCACGCCCGGCGTCGTTCTCTTCGTCATCTTCCTGAGCCTCGCTTCCTGCCTCGGCGCGCACGCGCAATCGCAGCGGAGCAGGGGCGCAACCGTCAGCCCGACGCCCGCGCCCACGCCCGCGCCGCTGCTCACGCGCAGTACCACGCGCCACGAAGTCCGCCGCTTCGGCTACGGCGGCACGCTCACGATCTACGGCGCGCCCGAAGGCTCAATCACCGTCGAAGCCTGGCCGCGCAGCGAAGTTGAAGTGACCGCCGAGATCGAACTCAAAGGCGGCACGGAAGAAGAACTCGCCGCGCTCGCCGCCGTCAACAATTTCACGCTCGACGAGGACGGCGCGCACCTCACGCTCTTTACCACCGGCACGCACGACCGCAAATTCATGAAACGCGCGGCCAAAGACTTTCCCAAAAAACTACTCACGCTCCCCTGGAAGATCGACTACCGCATCCGCGTCCCCGTCCAACTCGATCTGGAAATCTACGCCGGGCGCGGCGCGCTCGAAATCAAAGGCACTGACGGCGCGCTCAGCTTAAACGGCGGCGAGAGCCAGGCGTCGCTCACGCTCGGCGGCGGCGACGTTGTCTCGACCATCGCCAGCGGCTCGCTCCGGCTGCGCATCCCCACCGGCAGTTGGCGCGGGCGCGGCGCATCCATACGTCTCGGCCGCGGCGATCTCACGGTCGAACTCCCCGCCAATTTCAACGGCGATATCGATGCCTCCGTGCTCCGCACCGGCCGCGTGGAAAACGCTCATCCGGCACTCGCGCCGCGCCAAGGCGTAGCCTCCACCGCCCGCCAACTCCGCGCCCGCGCCGGAGCCGGAGGCGCAACCCTCGCCCTGGAAATCGGCGACGGCGTAATTCGCGTAACTCAACAGTCGAACGACAAACGATGAGTCGGAGCAGCCTTGAGCGGCGATATGCCGAATGGCGAACGCCGTAGGCTCCGGCTCCCTTGCACCCGCGATTTACCAGTCACCATTCATCTCTTCCCGCCCCCTGCGCCGCCCGTCACTTGTCACTCCGGGCGTTCCCCTTTATGCTCATGCCGCGCGTCTCCGGCTCAATCGAAACGCGCGCCAGACCAAATCTCATCCGCGCACTTTTTTTCGTTATGACTGTTAAATCCGACAGGTGGATTCGGCGAATGGCCGAAGAGGCAGACTTCATTCAACCCTTCGACGCCGCGCTCGTGCGCGAAGTGGACGGCCGCCGCATCATCTCGGCCGGCGCATCGTCCTACGGTTACGACATGCGCCTCGCCGACGACGGCTTCCGCGTCTTCTCCCCCATCCACGGCCTCGAAATCGACCCCAAACACTTCGACGAGGAATCACTCATCGAACCGCCCCTGCGCACCGCCGACGACGGCTCGCGCTACTACCTCATGCCACCGCAATCCTACGCCCTCGGCGTCACGGTCGAGACCTTCAAGATGCCCCGCAACGTCACCGGCATCGCCATGGGCAAAAGCACCTACGCCCGCGTCGGCCTGCTCGTCAACACCACGCCGCTCGAAGCCGGCTGGACAGGCCGGCTCGTCGTCGAACTCGCCAACCTCGCAGCCCTCCCCCTACGCATCTACGTCAACGAAGGCATCGGCCAAATCGTCTTCTTCGAATCCGACGAAGACTGCGCCGTCTCCTACGAAGACCGCGGCGGCAAATACCAGGGTCAAACCGGCTTAACTTATTCGCGCCTGTAAGTGTGTTGTCGGCTGAAGCATAAATCCTGAATCAAGAGGCATAAAAGCCGAATTACTGAAGCACAAATCACGAATTTGTGACTGGTAAGCATAAGTGTGCCACAACGGCAAATTTATGCTTCCAACAACTCCTAGCAACCTTATGCTTCCACTCTATAGCGTTGTTAATTACTTCTATACGTTGTCTAACGGGTGATGGGCTTGCCCAGGCAATTCCACCTCAGTTTTCATTTTGCTCAGGGCTTGTTTGAAGAGACAGTCTCTTTAGGCCATTAGCTAGCAAAAGGTTCATCGCTAATTAAGTGGTCGAAAGATCCCTGCATTGTCCCTTTCTGCTCTGCAAGTAGCCGCACAGTGGCACGAGAGCCGGAGGCATCAACTCCACGAAGCGGTGATAGCTGACGAGGCGGGGAAATGCTCCGGCATAATGCTTCATCACGTGCTCGGTGTAGTAAGCCTTGAAGTTACGATAACTCGACGCGTGAAAGAGCGCGATTATAGTCATCACTTCCGACAGGCACAGGCGACCTGCACGGTCGCGCCGACGCGCGCCCGTCGAGAGCAAGCGCTGCTTCCAGCGTGGTTCAAAGAACTGGCAGAAATCGTCGATGTCACAGAAAACGGGTAGAATATCCATGTGAGAGAGCCTCTTTCGTCTTGATGGGTGTTTTGGCGAACTCCATCTTACGAAATCTGGCTCTCTCCTCCCATTCTTATCCCGAACTCACGTTACGCTAGTCGTTCTCTGGATGGCAGCGTTGCAAAAATTTCCACGCAGCCCAATATATGGTGAAAGATGAATAGTCTGGCACGCTCCATTTAGCGGCTAAAATATTTTTTGCAACCCTACCACACAACCGGGGAGGGTTCATTGATGGTGAACCCTCCCCGGTGAATGGATTAGAAGCCGAACACGTTAATAGCCGTAGGTGCGGCAGCACTCGTCCGCCTGCTGCCAGCAATTACCGTTCGGATTGTCTACGATGTAACTGCTTTCGTGATAGCCGACGTAACTCCACGTATGCAGCGTACCGGCAACAGCACAGTCGGCAGCCAGCGGTGCGATGGCGATGCAGGCCGGATTCCAGCAGCCGCCCCACGAACTTCTGCAACATGAATCGTGGGCTTTGGAGCCTAAGGTCACGTTACCGCTTGCTGTATGGACGGCGGTTCCGTATTCGGTAATATAGGAGCGGTCGATAGTTTGACACGATTCAATGCACATCCTATCCATGAGCGGGTGATAGGTTTGCGCGACGCAACTCGGCCCCGGATCGATAATGGTCGGCGTGCCGACCCATGTGTGAGTCCAGTTGCCGCAGCCGCCGCCGCAACGTCCGTAACAATCACCTACCTGCGACCCGTCGTCCCATGGCCTAACCACGGCGGGAGGGGCAGCTTTGATTGCCGTCAGACCTTTGAATGATGCGGGTCGGAACATGACCTTATCGATCTCCGTGTCGATCTTCATGGTTTTGACCGACGCGGCGGGAGTGTCGTCGTGTCCACCTCCTTTACGCATCTCCGGGCGGGCAAAGTTATGCGACAGGGTCAGGCGGTTCGACAGGCTCTTGACGACGTAGCCGCCCTTCTCACTCAACTGATAATCATGGGTCTCTGCGATCACACACTGAGGAGCTACGCAGTTGAGGGGCAACAACAGGATTTCGAGTTCTTCGGGGCTGACGTGCCGCCGTGCCTTGACGTTGGGGGTGATTCGTTTACCCAGAGCCAACTCAATCCCGCCATACTCTGTGATGGCCGAACGGGCGTAGAATGTCTGCATCGACTGGAAGGGCACCTCCAGCCCGCGCCTCTCGTCTTCGAGGTCTTCGCCGGGAGCGTACAAGACAAGGAAAAGAGCGAGTCTTTTGATTAGCTCGCCCTCAGGCGATGCAGCAATCAAACGCATTTCCTCCAACACCGGCCCGGCCATCTCCTTATATTCGATTCCATTGACACGAAGCCAAGGAACCCATACGAGAGATGTCGTGTTGGTGTGCGGGTCTACCTCCGTTTCTTGTTGAGCCTCGGTATATTCAATCAAGGCGTGGCCTTTTTTGTTTGAAATTACAGCGGTGAGATGGCCGCTGATTTTTCGTGATTCGAAATTGATTTTGATACCGGCAGCTTTGTCTTCAACCGAACCCACGATGCCCTTTGCCGGGTTGGCTGACGAGACTAAGATGCGGATGTTTTTGTTGTTGACAATCTGTTTGCCAGCGCGGGGGAGATTAAGGGTGTCGGCATGGGTTGACTGTAAGCTACAGGTTCCCAGTACCAAGAGGGCGAGCGAGATTGCTGCCCGTTGAAGTGAAATACGTTGCATGCACTCCTCCTTTGGGGGTGTCGTGAAACAGGTGGAGTAATCCATTGGCTCTGGAAGAGCCTGAGGCGGACGAAATTCCACTCAGAGAGTGCATCAAGCGCACCGGTAGTGCGGTCGATGGCTCTGTGATGTCAGAATTGGATTACGTGAGGCTGGCAAGGATAAGAGTCTTGCCAACAGGACGGTCTATCGTTCAAGCGCGAGCATCATATGCTCATCGAGTGCCACCGGTCAAGACAAGCTGGGGGACTGCCTAAATCAAAACGGACAATGATATAAAGTCAGATATGATTACTTGTCCCTATTGCCAGGACACAGAACGCCAAGTGAAAGCCGGATTCAACCGCACCGGCTCGCAACGCTACCAGTGCCAGCTATGTCGCCGTGCCTACACGCCACAACCTCTTCCGCTTGGCTATAACGATAAAACTCGTGAGCAAGCCATCAAACTCTACCTCGAAGGCAACGGCTTCCGACGCATCGGGCGACTGCTCTCAGTAAATCATCAGTCAGTCGCCAACCGGGTCAACTCCGCGCACGCGCGCCTCGGCGCGCAAGTGGTTGAATCACCGTCGATGCCGCCACCAGAAACACTCGAAATGGATGAACTGAAAAAGAGATCACGCCCCATGCCGTCCTTAAAGAGGTCGTCCCTGCTCTAGTTGTTCGCAGGTCTGCCGTAAAACATACGGGTGATGTGGAAGGCGGCGGCGCCGAAGGTGGCATGCCCCGACGGGTAGGCGGGGAAGTCCGGCGTGAAATTTTTGACGCGTGGGAGGGGAGGCCTTTGGCTGGAAGGTGTCAATTGTTGCTGATCGTCATGGCGCAAGCAGTGCTCTCACCTCCGGGTCTTCTAACGGCAATTATGTAAAAGTGCAGGCTCATTTCCGCACGGCCAACTATTACACTCGTCGCGCGGAGCTGTGCTTCATGAACATGCCCGACCGCGAAGCCGCTCGGCCGAATGTCATAAAATCTTGACATCACTGAATTCGACGAAGCCATTAAACTACATGAAACTTTAAATTCCAGACGGTATTTTTAGGGAGGGTTTTATATGAAAAAAAGTCAGACGGCATTTCTTATGGCTATCGTGCTAACGGTGGTCGGCACGGCTTGCGCTCAGGGCGGGCGCGATGCGGCTAAAACTTCCACATCAACGACCGGCGCCGGCAACTTCAACTTCGCTCTGCGCGCCGCTTGAGACGAGGACGGCGAGAAGTATCCGCTAAGATTATCGTTCGATGCGGTTAGTTGGTGACGCTGCGATGTACCCACGACGTGCTCGGACTTTCAGCGCCCTGTGCGGGTCAGACGTGGAGGTGACTCGAATGGCAACATCCAGTTTATGGAAGCGGCCGTCCGGCAGTGTATTGTCCGGAATAAAACCTATACTGTAACGCCGGGGTATATTATCAAGTACCCGCTCCAGGGCGTCGCTGTAATCGGTGCCCCGCACGTTAATGATCTCACCACCGGTCTGCTCGCTGATATAGCCGAGTACGTCGTTCTTGCCTTCCGAATTCCTGATCACATTGATGACAGCGCCGGAGGCGAGTAGCACGTCTATTGAATCTTTCACGGCCTGCTGTAATGACCCGAAGGGCTTTTCGCTAACCACTACGATTCCGAGGCGGAATTGTTGACGGCGCTCTCGAACGTGCTGTATCGCCGCCAACAGGCCAGCTACAATGTCAGTCTGCCTTAACGGCTGGGGCTGCCCGTTCGGGCTCTCTTTGGTAGGCGTCAAAGACTCTAAAACTCCCTGGCGATCATGCCCGAGCGTTTTCACAATTTTGAGTTCAGGGGACAGAGTAATCATCGCCACCTGATCGCCAGTTTGCAGCGAGTTCCAGAGTGCCCGCCGCAAGGCCGAGCGCATCCGTAGCTTTTGCACTTTACTCATTGAGTAAAGATTTAAGTCCGTGAGCAGTACAAGCGCGAGCGGCTGTCTCGCCTCTGCCCCTGGGCTAAAGAAGGCCAGAGTCTGGGGTCGCCCGTCGCTAGACACCTCAAAGTTCTCACGTTTAAGCCCATCTATACGCTCTCCGGTATGTTTGTCAGTAACGAGCACCTCCAGGGAAACCAGCGCGGAATTGATTTTAATAGTTTCGTCATCAGCCTCTTGAGCGATAATTGGGATACAGCACATCGTTAAAACGAAGCACCACCCGAGCAAACCAGACACAATAAAGCTTTTCATCATCAATCAAACGCCTTTCCGCTATCCTGCTGGCCGCACCTCTCATGTCGTAGTTTACGCGGCTGCGCGTTCAATCTCGTCCCCTACCCGCCGGACGCCGGTTTAACGAAAGTGAGATGACAGGACTGTCTCCAGTCATATGACCCGGAGAAGAAAACTCTTTACTTGCTTCCTTACTTTCGTACAATACACGCGCGGGAAGGATGATAATCTGTCGCGGTAATAATTAGTGTGTAAAAAGCACGAAGGCAACGAGCGTAGTTACCGCTCGATAGCGCTCTGAGGTCTTCGCGCCATCAGTTGTGCGCAGGCTTGGCCTCAATATTCGAGATTAACTCACTTAACATACCAGCATGGGTCAGCCAGATAATAGGACGACGAGCAAAAGCGCCGCTCATGCTCCTGTCGAACCCGAATGGACAGCCTCGGACGAATCAGTCGCTGACATCGTGCCGACGCGACGGCTTGTAGGCACGATTGCGTCCCCCAATGAGACCTTCAAGGAGATTAACCGGAAATCGACCTGGATCGCCCCCGTCATTATAGCGGCCTTAACAATGATGGCCGGGAATGCTTTTTATTACTGGCGGGTAAATCCCGACTGGGAGCAGCGTGTGCTCACGCGCATCGAGCAGCACAGGGAGACGACCGGGCAGGTGATGACTCCGGAGCAAGCCCAGCAACAAATCACGTTCGCGAAGACGATGGGGCGCTTTTTCATCCTACTGCCGGTCATCACCGTCCCCGTGTTCTGTCTTGCGATGGCCGGCATCTACATGCTTGGTTTCGGGATGCTGTTTCTAGAGACTCCCCCTTACAAGAAGATTCTGTCGGTCGTGGCGTGGAGCGATGCCGCCCACAGGACTATCTTTGTGCTCGTTCTCATCACAGTTTTAACGGTATCTGACAAAGAGAAACTTGAAGTCTTTGACCCAACGGAGTCAAAACTCGTGCAGTCCAACTTGAGCCTGCTTCTTCCTGCGAACACTTCCGCGCCGCTCAAATCTTTAGCGGCTTCGCTGGACATCTTCACGATCTGGTTTCTGATTCTATTGACCATCGGCTTCGCCAACATCGCGGAAGCGGGGTCGCAAAGAATCACGGTCTGGAAGACCGGAGCTATGGTGTTCGGGATGTGGGCCGCATGGGTTCTGACCAAAGCTGGCCTGACCCTGGTGTTCGGCTATTAGGTGGCGGTAAGAGTAATTAGGGGCTTGACTGAATCTACATCGACGGGGTTACAAGGGTAGCCAAAGTCTGTTCCATCAGACAGCGAGTGGGCGGCGCAGAAACTCGATATTCTGCGCCGCCCACTCGCTGTCTGAAATTTTAGACATTCGGCCCAATAGTGTACTCTTGGGTGTAGACGTTGTAATAGAAGTAGTAGAACCCGGCAGAACTCGTCGAACTCGTGCAGAAGATGTTGCCCGTAAAGACTCCATCGACGTTGATGTTCGTACAGGTGAAGTCGCTAGCCGAGACTCTCTGGAGGGATGCGGCGGTGAACAAACCTACGGTCAGAGCGAAAGCGAGAAGCAATCGCTTCGCTAGTCGGGGGATATTTCTTAGCATTGGGGGTGTACTCCTTATCTGGGACATGTTACCACTTAAACAAGGTGTTGCTGTGGTAGTGGGTGATTTGAGGTCTCACTCGGGGAAAGAGTGAGCGTTTAGACTATGGCTACGGGAACGTATTATATGCCTAACGGCTTGCTAGTCAAGAAAAAAGTTATAAAATGATCGCGCAGGCTTCGTAGCAAGTAGTCAGCGAGAGAGTTATACCCGGATAATTCCTTGCCCTCATCCCTTGCCAAAAATCGTAACCGGCTACAGGCCATAGACGATCTCACTCATCGCTCGCCGGAGCGCCCTTGATTAAGGAGCATTTAATGAAAACCTTGCGACACTTCACTCTGTTTTTCGTCCTGATGTTTTTAGCGGTTCCCCCTTACCACAGCCAGTCCACCCCGCCCCCCACCGGCGAAATAAAACAAGCGAAGGATAATGAAATAGAACTGAAGAAGATGACCTTGCTTGCCGACCTCCAGTCGCTCGCGGCGGAGGCGGCGGAACTCGATCAGCCTCTCGCGCTGTCACTGGCGAAAGCAGAGATTGCGGACGCAGCCTGGTCACTTGATCCGGTTTGGTCGAAGCAACTTGTACGCGAGGCTTATGAACTGACGCTGCCGAGTGAAGAAGAACTGGCGAAACATCGTGACAAGCCGGTGGGGACATCCGCGCAGCCTGCCGGTGCGGAGCAAGCCAGAAACACGGTACGCGCCCGCGTGCTTCAGGTTGCCGCGAACGACTCGTCTCTGGCTAAAGAGTTAAGCAGTTTGGGCGCCCGGAGATTGGAGCAGCATCAGTCACAAATGAGTTACGCGGCGCTCGCCGGTCAGGCGCTTCAGAAAGGTGATACGAAAACTGCCGGTAAGTATATTCAGCAATCCATCAGTATTGACCCAACCCAGATGGATTCCGGTTTCAGCATCATGCAACTCGCCGTGCAAGACCGCGCAGCGGCGGACAAGTTGATAGTTGAATATATCGAAATGCTTCGGCCTGTAGCGCTCTCGACCCAGACTGCGGCAAGAACCTATGTCATGCTGAGCCATCTGGTATTCCCCGCCTCGGCCCCGCCCGTCGCGGGCGCCGCCGCACAGCGCATCCCTCCGCCCGGCCCGTCCGTGATGAAGGCTTACGTCGGCTTCATGATTGAAAGTTTAGATCGTCTGGAGCAAAGCGAGCCCGGAAGTTTACAGCGCTTCAGACCGATGCTGGTGAATGTCTGGCCTATATTGAGGCAGCACGCGCCGGAGATGACCAATGCGTTCCTCAAAGTGGAGGTGTTGAGCAGGAGACCGGGTGAGGACGCGACGCTCCCGAAGGGCAACATCGAAACTCTTTACAAAGACAGATACGAAAAGCGGGTTAAGGATGCGCTTGACAGTGACAAGCCTGACTCATTATCCATCCATTCCGCCATTAGCCGGGGCGACTTCGCACAGGCACGGCGCATGATTGACAAACTCGGCAACGGGACGCAGAAGGCGCAACTCGTCGAGTCTGTCAATACAGCGGAAGCAATCAGCCTCGCCACTAAAGGCGATCTCACAAAAGCGGGACAACTGGCTCAGCAGTTGAACGCAGCCGTCTCGATAATGCGTGTTTACCCGGTGATCGTTAACCAGTGTGTTGCGAAGAAGGATCAGACGTGTGCCGCTAATTCTATTTACCATGCTCTGAAGCAATTGAAGGACGCCACCAATGTTCCTCCGCCTCCCCCCGAGGGTGTGCCGGCGTCATTCATGCCTACGAGTCAGGAGTTCGATCCGGTCGCGTTGAGCCTCTGCAAGCTGGCGAAGGCCGTTGCCCCCCTCGACGGTATGTTGGCGCTGAACGTGTTGGACGAGATGGTGCAAGCTGCTAACCGCAGCGACGTAGACACAACCCAAGGGCGTACGGGGCTGGAGATTGATGTATTTAAAAAATTAGCCGATGTGGACGAAGTCCGCGTCCATCAGGCAGCGAGCGGTCTCAAGCAGCGACTGCCGAGGGTCGTAGCCCTCGCGGTTTTGGGTCAGTGGCGGGCACAGCAATTAGTTAACAGCACCAAAGCAGGAACACCGCCCAAAGCGGCGAGCGGCAAATAGCCGGCGAAAGAAGGCGCACATTATTAAAGCGAATTAAGGGCAGACAAAGCAGACTAACCGATGATTGTAAAATCGGTTTGTGGAGCACGAACTCATACAACTGTACCTGTTAGTCGATTTCGCCGGGACAGAGAAGTTCGGCGTTACTGCTATCAGGGCGCAGGAATTTTTACGGTAGTTGGGAGAAATATCATGAGCATGGTCGAAGAAGTAATTCCGGACCAGGTTCTGTTGACATTGTTAGCGGAGCCAAATGAGTGCCGCCACGAAACTCAAGAAGCTCAGGTACCTGTCAGCCAGTTTGTCGAAGCGTGAGAAGATGCGCCGGTAATGCTTGACCTTGCCGATGAAGCGCTCGACCAGATGGCGTTCTTTGTATGTGTGACGATCAATCTCAGGCTGTTCTTCGCGGTTGCGGCGCGGCGGAATGACCGCTTCCGCCCCTTATTCTTTGATGCTTTTGATGAAGTCTGCTAAATCGTACCTCGTATCAGCAAGCAGCATCTCAAAGTTGTAGTCTGCGGTAAGTGCTGCCGCTTGCGTAATGTCGTGACGCTCGCCACCCGTCAAGCTGAATCTCAGCGGCAGGCCGAGCGCATCGACGCTCAGGTGAATCTTTGTTGAAAAGCCGCCACGCCTTCGGCCTAACGCTTGCGCTTCCTGTCCACCGCTTTTTTTTGCGCCCCGGCCGCCACCGCATGAGCGCGCACGATGGTCGAGTCGAGAATCAGGTGTTGCATATCCGGTTCATCAATCAAGTGCTGATGAAGTGCCCGTTTTCTGGCTCCTCTAAGCGCAATGGCAGGGTTTACACCCGCAGCGTCGAGGACGTGTCGCGCAAGACGCTGCGGCAGATTATCAAGACGAAGGTCGTTCCTGAGAGCGTCATCTACACCGACAGCTTCCGCTCTTATGACGGGTTGGTACTCGACGGCTTCAAGCACTATCGCATCAACCATCAGGAGTGCTTTGCGCTAAGCAAACGCAACCCTCTACGCTGTCTAACGGGTGAGGAACTTGTTCAGGCGATTCCCGCCTCGGCTTTCATTTCGCGCAGGACTGGTTTGAAGATACAGGCACGCGCGGCGCACAAGTCAGCTTGAGAGAAAATACAAGCATGATGGTGTGAGATAGAGTGCCTTAAATGGCTGATTTTGACGCCCTTCAATTTGAATAGGGAAACAAAAATCACCTCTCTAACTGATAGATGCCGCGGCCATAGGTTGATGCTTGAATGGTGCCGCCGGGTTGAGCGGAAAATCCGGTGACAATTGCCGGGGGCAGCCCGTTACTGAATCTGAGCCAAGTCGCCCCGTCATCCATTGAACGGAAGATGCCGATGTCCGTGCCGGCGTACAAGGTCTCGGCATTTAAGGGGTCAATGAGGAGCGCGTTGACCGGGATGTTAGGAAGTTTTTGACTGATGTCGTCCCATTTCGCTCCGCTGTCAGTCGTTCGGAAGACGTGGCCGGAGCCAAATCCGGAGACTGTGACGTAAGCCCTAGCCGGGTCGGATGGGCTCACCACAATGCTCGTGATGAAGCGCCTTGGGAGACCCTTCGTGACATCCTTCCAGGTTTTGCCGGCGTTCTTCGACCACATTGCGCGTCCCTGCGCCGAACCCGTATAAATGACATTAGAGCCCACCGGGGCGATACCGATGGCCGTCAACACATCCCGCCCGAAACTCGTCTCGCCCTGCGTCAGGTCTTTCAGTCCAGCCGTCGTCGTCCAGAGATTACCCTGGTTTTTGCTTACGAACAGCCGCCATGTCCCGAAGAAGAGGTGGCCGTTTGAAGGGTTGATGGCAAACGCAGGATAAAAGCCGATGCGCGCGCCATCTTCCGGTTTCGGCTCCCGGAATGTCGCCTCGGTGGCTATGGTGGTAATACCTCCGTCAAGCACCCCGCCGTTGTTCCTGAAGCGGAACACCTGACCGTAGACGTAGCTCGAATAGATCATCCCCGGGTCTTGCGGGTTCATCAGGCAACGCCCGCTATCGCCGGACTCGAACTCGCTCCACTGCGGGAGGCCGGGGCTGCGGACTAAGACGCCGTTGTCCTGTGTTCCCCCGCACGAAGTGTTGGCATCAGACGGGTGCAGCGTGATGCCGTTGAACTGGGTGATGCCGAGCGTGGCGTTGAGCGATTCGAACGACTCGCCGCCGTCACGGGAGCGGGAGACGCCACCATCGTTGCCGATGTAGATGAGGTTCGGGTTCGCGGGAGAGAAGGCCAGCACGTGCTGGTCGGTGTGCGTCGAAGCTTCGCCTGGCGAGAACTCATATTTGGTGGCGAACTTCTTCCAGTTCCGTGTCAGGTTCGCCCACGTCACCCCGCCGTCCGTGCTCTTGTAGAGATCGCGTGTACCGATGTAGACCTTCCTGCCGTCGGTCGGGTCTACGCTGATATAGCTGTTGTAGCCGATCTGCCCGATGTCCACCTCGCCGTGCCCCAGGTCTGCCCACGTGTCCCCGCCGTCGCGGCTGACGTGGACGCTCACCTGCGCGCTGTTTTCGAGGACTAGCCCGGCAAAGACGTAGATGGTCTGCGGCTCGGCAGGGGTGACGGCGATCTTGGCCTCGGTGGCGACGAGGAAGGCGGGCGTAAAGACCACGTTCCAGTTCTCGCCGCCGTCGGTCGACTTGTAGACGCCGGCCGAGGGAGCGGTCTCGGAAAAGGTGTTGGACATCGAGAGGTAGAGCGTCTGTGGCTCGGTCGGGTGGGCGACGAGGTCTCTGGGCAGGCCGGTGAAGGTTTTCGTCCAACTCTTCCCGCCGTCCTCGGAGAAGAAGAAACCGCTGGCGTAGACCTCACCCTGGCCGGTGGCGGCGCGATAGGCATACTGCGTAAGGTAGAGGCGTTCCGGGTCGGCGCGATCCACGACGATGTCGCTGATGGTGCCGGGCGCGGGCAGAGTGTGGTCGCTGATGCGGAACCAGTTTTGGCCGCCGTCGAGCGACTTAAGAACCCCCGTGCCCATGTAACCGCCGGCCGTGTCGCCCATTCCGGCGTAGGCGATTGAGGGGTTGCTCGGGGCGAAGGCGAGGGAACCGACCGCCAAATCCACCTGATTGTCGGAGACGGGGACGAAGGTGTCGCCCCCGTCGGTTGAGCGCCAGACGCCGCCCGTCGCGCCGCCGACGAGTACGACCTGCGGGTCGGCGGGCGAGATGGCGATAGCGCTGACGCGGCCGCTTGTCACGCCCATTGAGGAGAACTTCGGCTTGATGGGCGATGGACCTACGTGCCGCCAGCGCTCGGTTGGGGGCGCCGGCTGCGGTGAGGACTGCGAAGAGGGGAGCAGCGACACCTGGGAGAAGGCGTTGAAGCGACCCTTCGAGGGCAGGGTGTCGGCCGGAAACGTTCTCTGGAAGAGGAACCAGTTGAGCCGCATCTTCGGGTCTTCGTAGGTCTTCTCAGCGTCCGCCCTCTCGACATTCGTCAGGGCGGATGTCGAGAGGCTTTGGTTGAGGAGCAATCCGGAGGCCGCCTTGAGACGACTGACGGCACCGGCACTACGGCCGCCCCGTCTCCGGCGCGCCGGCCGGCGTCGAGCGGGCGACGCCGGCGAAGAGAGCAACATGCGTTTCGCGGCGGGGGATGACTGCGGCCGCTCCTGGGCGCGCCCGGAGGCGGGCGCGCCCAGGAGGGCGAGGCAGCAGCACGCGGCGAGCAGCAGGCAGTTGCGTTTGACCCGCGCGCGCGTGCCGGAGGTGCGGAAGGTCATGTCGTTCATACGTTCACCCTCTCTCATGTTTTCTCAACGTCGCAGGCCAACGCCCTACTGCGGGGCAATCCTGAAAGTGACGCCCGCGGTGTAACCGATCTTCCAGGCCTTTTCCAGCGGCGGCGTGGCGATGGCTTCGGGCACGAGGTCTCCCTCCTTGAAGCCCCCGGCCAGCCTGTTGACGCGCCCGAAGTGGAGGGCGAGCGGCGTGATGAAAATGAGCCTCCTGATGGAGAAACTCACGCCGGCGACCGGCTCGATGTCCGTGCCGGTTTGCCCTTTGAGGTCTACGAGCGCGCCGAAGCTGGCGTGCCAGTTGTAAACTGGATTCTCCGTGAAGCGAATGTTGACCATCGCGAGCGGGTTGAGTCGAAACCCTGACCTATTGGTGAAGCCGAACTTCTTGACGGTTGCCCCCGGCTCGGCACCGGCCGACTGCACGACGCTGAACTCCCTCTCGTCGAGCGAGCTGAAGTTGAAGCCCCCGGTGACCGCCACGCGTGAGTAGCAGTTGACGGTCAGAACGTCCCTGGAGACGGCGACGGCGTTAGTCGCCGTGCGATCCAACTTGCTGATGGTGAGCTTCGACGATTGTCCCTCGCCCTCGTCCGTGTGGCAGCTCACGAACGCCTCCTGCTTGAAGGCCTGCTCTTTCCGTGTATCCACGTTGTTGACGACGAGTTGCCAGCCGTCCAGGACTCTCTTGCTGTCGTTGAAGGCCGTCGCCCCGTTGTTGATAGTGTTCACTTTGTTCTTCAACTCGGCGATGCGATCCCTCACGCGGTTGTACCTGCCTTCGTTAGCCGCGAGCCATTCCTTCCACGCATCCTGAGAGACGGGGGTGCCGTCTTTGATCTTAATGTCTTCAAGCAAGACTGTGACGCGGTCGAGGTCGTTTAAAACATCTGTGATTTTGTCTGACGGCCACGGTGCGGCCCTCGCCGTCTCAAGTTCTGTTTTGAGGGAGCCAACCTCTGTCAGGAGGTCGGCAGCGTTGCCGAATTGCAAGTACTGGTCGGCACCATCGGCGAGACTTTTGGAACGCGCGTGAGCGTTCTGCACCTTCGTGATGTTGTCGTTGATGACCTGCTCGACTTCAACCCGCAGGCTTTCCTCAACTTCGCTAAGTTTGTTGCGGGCTTCCTTGAAGTTTCTATTCAAAGTGTTCCACTCTTCGGTGGCGTCTGCCTCCGCTCTAGCTTTTGCAGCCGAGTCTGTGATGCCGACTGTACGGGAACCCAGGAAAGCAGGTGTCGGCGTCGAGTTTCCTGTTTGCGCGGCTGGCGGGGTAGCCGCCGTCAGGGTAATTTTAGGGAGGAAGGGCAGGCTGCCGAGGTTCGGCCCCTCCGACCTCGTCCTATCCTCGTTGAACTCATAGCGATATTTGAGGGTGTTCAAATTGATGAACTCGACGCAAGTGTTCTGCGTGCTTGTGTCGTTTTTGAGTCCGTTATGCCGCTCGTCGCTAGTCACCCGGCGAACATTGCTGCCGTTAGCACAGCCCTTGGTCGCGCCCGACCTGTCTGGTTTACCGTCTCCCTGTCCGAACCCTACCATGCTCGCCACCCTCGAAAAGAGCCCTCCGCCCGTTTGCCGCGTGGGGCGCGACGCGCGGCTGGAGGAAGCCCAATCGGCCTGCTCGGGCGGCGACAAGAGCGGCAAACTGCCCACCATGCGGCTGCCCTGTGAGGAGGGGGCGGCCGCCGTGGCGGGCTCGACCGCAACGGCTGGCCGCATCGTCGCGGATGTCTCCGTAGTGGGGCTGTTCACGAGCGGCGCGGTAGTTTCCAGAGGGACGAGTGCCGGGGCGTTGATGCGTGTCAGGCGCAAACGCGGGGGCGCGACGGAGAGGCTGAGAGGCACCGTCAGGGGGTCGGAGCCGCTTATTGACAGGTCAACGACTTTGACCCGGAATTGGTAAGGCTGCTCTCTGTGGACTTTGGGTGTGCCGACGATCTTCCCATCGGTGCGTATGGTCAAGCCGGGAGGTATCTCGCCCTCGGCCATCGCCCACTGGAGAGTGGAGGCGCGCGCGCCGGACTCGATCTTCAGCCGATACTTGTCGCGCAGCACGGCTTCAATGTCGCTCTGGTAAGCTTCGGCGGCGCGCGCCTCCGGAAGAGCAAAAATCTCCGTTGCGGCGGCCGCCCGCGCGGTCAGAGGCGCTGCGTAAAGGATGATTAACAAACTAAGAATAAAGCTTCGGGGCATCTTCATGGGTTCCTCCTAGTCAGTACGGGTAACATTTGAGTTGGGTCTTTAAGATTGACAACCGAAAATTCCAGCCATACAGGCGTGACCGCAACGCATGGGCGTGCGGCGGAAGAGGCGTAGTCGCTATCTCCGCGCAGGGATACCGGAATGCGCCTCTTGGAAGAAGCGTCAACTCCTGGTGGCCGTTCCTACCCTTATGAGTTTGGGTGGCAAAAATGTGTCACCGGAAGTAAAGAAAATTCCTTACCTGCAAGGGGGCGGAGGTGTGGGAAGTTAGAGGCGGGTGTATGTCGGCGTCGCTGTGCGGCCGCAACACCTTCAGCGCCTTGCCGAAGTGAAGGGAGTTCTTGCTATCAGTAGGCGAGCTAAGCTACTTTCTCCGTAGAATTTCCGCAGCACCTCCCTCTCACAACTAATGTTTCAGAATTTTCTTCGGAACGTGTGCAAACTAGGGGATAGTGAATACACAAGAATCATTCGATCTCTTACTGGCCTGGCTGGACCCGAACCGCGAAATCGCGGGGCGAAAATATAAAATTATCCATGCCGGCCTGGTGAGAATTTTTGTTTCGCGGGGATTTACGGATGCCGAGGGGTTGGCCGACGAGACCATCAACCGGGTCATCGCCCTGCTACCGGAGGTAAAGGACGAGCCGCCCGGAGAACGGGCGCCATTCTTTTACAAAGTTGCCCGCTATATCATTCTTGAGGCCTGGCGTCGTCCGGAGATCGCGACTGATGTGTTTCCTGTTATACCGGTTCATGAAAACAAGACGGGCGACACATCCGAATGTCTCTCGGAATGCCTTGACCTGTTGCCTGCGGAAAAGCGCGAACTGATACTGGATTACCACCTATATAAGGGGAGTGACAAAATAAAGCAGCACGAACGGATGGCTAAAGAACATGGCATCAGCGTCGAGGCTTTACGGTCGCGGGCACATCACATTAGAAAAACTTTGAAAGATTGTGTGCAACAACGTAAGAAGGATTATCAGGAGAAACGAAAAGCCTCCTGAAAATCATTAGTACAGGGGCGGTGAATAGTAGACGTAGCTAACCCAGGAGCAATTAGCCATTATTCAGGATGACCAATCCCAATTGAGGCAGTATTTACTCGGCCAACTCACCGGAGCGGAGGAGGTGGAATTGCGCCTCCTAATTGATGCCGACTACTCTGATGAACTCAGCGCCGTCGAGAATGAACTGATAGACCAATACCTTGAAGGCACGCTCTCGGCGCAGGAACGTACACAGTTTGAACAGTATTTTCTCAAAGCGCCGGAGCGGAGGAACGACCTCGCCTTGGCAGTGGCTTTGCGTCAGGCCGCCCGCACGCATGCTTCTGATAAGCAGTCAGTAAAGGGTTCTGCTCCGTCCGAAAGCCGCCGTCCCGTGCGTCGTTTTTTCACCCCTCTCTATCTGAGAGCGGCGGCCATCATCATCATTATTCTGGGTGTGGGATTAGGCGGCTGGCTTCTCATCCTGAGAAGGTCGGGTGACGAAGGGGGACTGGCCGATCTCAGAGCGGCTTACAAAAATCAGCGTTTGATCGAGTCTCGCCTGACGAGTTTGGACTATGCGCCTCTGGTTATCACGCGTGGAGAGGAAAATTCCAACGTAGATCAAGCGGCATTAAGACGCGCCGAACTTCAGCTGTTGAATAACCTCAAGGATCATCCGGATGCAAAAGCACAGCACGATCTGGGGCGTTTCTATCTAGCGGGAGCGGAGTTTGATAAGGCCGTTCAGAACCTTGAGGCAGCATTAGGACAACGGCCCCTCGATGCGCAGATTCAGAGCGATCTGGGGGCTGCTTTACTGGAAAAAAGCCGGCAGGCCATGCAGGACAACGATCAGGGAACTGCTTTTATCCTGCTCGCGCGGAGCCTGCGGCATATTGAGGCTGCTCTACAGGCGAACCCCGACTTACGCGAAGCCTTATACAATAAGGCGCTCTGTTTACAGCACATGAAGCTGCCTGAACAGGCGAAAGCGGCGTGGCAGAATTATCTTGCTCATGACTCTCAGTCTAAATGGGCTGAAGAGGCCAGGCATCACCTCCGACTGCTCTCCGAACGAAGTTTCTCTCCGCAAAATATCCCACAATTGCTGGAGAGTTTTCTCGTAGCTTTTCAAGAGAAGGACGACGGACGCGCCTGGCAAATTATGAGCCGGAACAGGGAGATGATTACAGGCCGGCTAATCCCACCCCTGTTGGGATATGAATATGTCACCTCAAGATTGAACGGATCGGAGGCGAGCGCGCAAGAAAGGTTGCGCGCTTTTATTTATGCCGGTGAACTGGAGAGGCAGCGAGGAGGCGACCCTTATACTTCAGAGTTGGCGCACTACTACTCATCCGCCTCCAGCGACGAACTCCGCCTGTTAGCCGCCGCCATCGACAACATCAGGCAGGGCTACAAGTTGTGCCTGAATACAGAATACAGCCTGGCTCTGAGTCGCTTCGAGGCGGCGCGAACTTCCTACCGCGAGGCCGGAAACGTGTGGGAGGCAAAGCTCGCCGACTACTGGATCGGCTATTGTTATACTCAATTAGACAGGATCGGCGATAGTATTGACCTCTTGAAACAACTCGCCGGGTTCTGCGATACGCGGGGCTACAAGTGGCTGCATGCGCAGGCCGCTTATTGGCTTGCGGTCAATTACTCGACCCGCAGTGAATATTCGAGCGCGATCAATTATTACCGCCAGTCGCTTGAATTGGCAGAGGCTGTTTCCGATGTCTATCTGACGCAGAAGACATTGACCGAGTTGGGAGGAGAATACTCAGACCTCAGACAACCGCAATCATCGCTGGAATGCTTCTACAAAAGCTTGTCGGTAGGATTTCAGGCGGGCGCAAGCCCCAGACAGGCGTTGCGGAATTTCACCACCGCCGCCTCGGCCTTGTTTGCCTTCAAGTATTATGAAGCAGGGGCTGCGATGTGTAATGAGGCGTTAGCCTGGGGTGCGGGTGAGATCGCCGATCCTTCGCTCAATTACGTACTACATCTTAACTTGGGACGCATTTATAGTAAGCTGCGGCACTTCGAGGAAGCCATTCATCAGGCCGAACTCGGAATGCAAATCGCGCAGTCGGCTCAAGACGCGACGGCAAAGCGTAAGTTGATGGCAACCGCCCGGTTGCAATTGGCCGATATCCGGCGCGCGGCGGGCGACTGCGCGCGCGCCCAGGATGATTATGACGGTGCAATAAAAATCTATGAGCAGATGGAGTTCGACGTTTATCGTTACGCCGCCTACAAGGGGCGTTTACTCTGTTCGCTGGCGCGCAAAGATGAAGTGAGCATCGAACGCGACCTGCCGCATCTGCTGCGAGTCTTCGAGCACAAACGCACGCAGATTCGTGAAGAGCAGAATCGGAACAGCTTTTTCGACTCCGAACAGGATGTCTATGATGTCGCCATCGGATATGAGCAAGCGAAGCACAATTACCTGAAAGCCATTGCCTACTCGGAAAGCGCACGTGCGCGCTCTTTGCTCGATGCCTTAGAGTCGAACGCGCAGGTTGTTGAGAGAGGTACCAGACAGGATGTGGTCTTCTCCGCCGTCTCTAGTCCGTTAGATGTTGAAAAGATTCGTCAGCGCCTACCCGCGCACGTGCGCGTCCTGATGTACACGGTTCTCCCGGCAAAGCTTCTCATCTGGGACATCTCGCAGGCCGGCATCTCAACCTTCGAGAGGGGAATCTCGGCCGAAGTGTTGGAAGCCGACGTTAAGCGTTACGTGGACTCATTAAAAGATAGCTCAACTGCTGCGCCCCGATTGTCGCTTGAACTGGGTCAGCGCCTTTATGAATTGCTGCTGGGAGAGGTTGCAGGGAATCTCAAGCCTGACGAGCAGGTCTGCATTATACCGGACAAGTTTCTCTCACAACTCCCATTCGCGGCGCTCGTTTCGCCCGCCACGGGAAGATTCCTCGTCGAAGAGCGAGCGGTTTCGTACGCTCCCAGCTTAAACGTATTGCATCTCTGCTCTGAAATTGCCTTGAGAAAGAGCCAGACCAAACGAGAGTCGGTGTTAAGCATCGGGAATCCGTCTTTTGACCGTCGCGGCTACCCAACCCTTTCTAATCTTCAGGCTGCTGAGCGGGAGGCAGGCATAGTCGCTGAACTTTATGACAACGCAACCCTGTTGGTGGGCTCGAAGGCAGACAAGGTAAGTGCACTGGCTGCCATGCCGGCGGCGGAGGTCGTCCACTTCGCCGGACACTACCTGGGTAATGAGTCGGTACCTTTGCGATCAAAAATGCTGATGGCTGAGCAGATTCCGAAAGTCTCTGAAGACTCTGCTCTGCACGCTTTCGAAATTCTTGAGCATAGGTTCGATCACACCCGGTTGATAGTCCTGTCGGCGTGTCGGACGGAGTTCGACACGTATTTCGGGGGAGAGGGACTTGTCGGCCTATCCCGCACGTTCATGGCCGCGGGGGTTCCGCTGGTGGTGGCGAGCCAGTGGCCGGTCGAGTCAAATGCCACCGCCGAATTGATGATTAACTTTCATCGCCGCCGACGCACCGGACTGTCAACTGTGGAAGCCTTGCGCAGCGCTCAACTCGATATGCTGAGCAGCCCCCGTGAGGAGTACCGCTCGCCTTATTACTGGGCTGCCTTTCTCTGTGTCGGCGGCTATGCCGGCTATTAGGCTTGTCCGGCACGGCTGGCTCAACCGTCCGCCGTTCCGACGCGCCGACCCTCCTACCTAAACCAACCTACAAGGAGAACTAATGATGCTGCCACAAAATTTTCTACCGGCCAACGCCGGCACAGCGTTCGCCCGATTCATCATCGACGGCCTCGGCATTTGTTGCTTCAACGATGCCGACCCCAACAATAAATTTTGGGAAGTGGCGTTCCTTCGGCGCTCGGATCACTTCCTCAAGATTAAGGTGGGCGGGGATGAATACAATATTTCGTCCGAGGTCAAGACCATCGATATCGTTGTCGATAACGGATCGAATACCCATTACGCTCAGTTCAGCAAAGGCTACTTTGAGGGCGGCGCGGACTTTCACAGAACGTGCGCGCACCCGTACGACTTCAGATGGGTGGTCAATTTCCTTGATAAAAAAGAGGTGCCGCACGGCAACTTCAAAGAGCTGAAGACAAGGGGCATGAATAGCGACCGGGTCGGGGTGACGCTGGTGAGGATTCCGCATTCTCTATTTTATACTGACACCGTGACTGACAACTTCGTGATTCTCTCGCCCCAAAAGTTGAACGGCTCAACTCATGGAATGATCCTCGGCGCTACCAACGAGACAATCGGCGCATTGATACTCGCGGAAAACCCGCGCGGCTTGAAGATCGTCGTGGGCGACGGCTCCGGTGGGCGCGCGTGTGATCCAAACTCTAAGGAGAATAATAATTGTGTCATCGACCTTCCTTACGAGGCAGGCCAAATTTTAGACGTGAATCTCACGAACATGGATGAGGAAAAGAGAATAATCCTGAAAGATGAAGCTGGCGTGGCGGAGACTTCCCCGACGGCAGCCTCCTCCATCCCTGATCGATTGAAGGTTAAAAACTATCTGGAAGGAGATTTCCACCGATATTATGAGGTCATAGAAACGGATGGGGAAAAACTCACCTTGTGGGCGGCGGGTAGAGATTCAAAAGACCTCAATAAGCTGGGAGATTGTAATTTGGTGCGGGTTGAGGACGATGAAGTGAAAAGTTTGGCAAGCTTAATCGAATAATCGCCCAACGAACTAAAACCTGACCGGACTAGATAAGCACAACCGTCACCACCGGAGGCGCTTTCACGCCTCCGGAAATTTTCACTATATGAGCGAGAAGGGCATGGAATTTTCAACTTATGCGCGAATTCCTTTTCACTTTATGAGCGAATAGTGACCTTAAGTTGTTGATTCCCCGCGACGGGAATTTTCCCTTTATGCGCGAACCTACAAAGTGTGTATGTCGGTTTTATCTTAAATGGCGCGGGCACATCCTTGTGTGCTTCTTAACTGATTAGATCGCTTTGAGGAGCCGGAATTGTGCCGGGAATTACCGGACTGTTTGCCGAAGACGCCGCCGCGTCTTTGCGCCGGATGCAGGAGAAGTTGTACCGGTCGCCGTTTGTTCGTCGAGAGGCGGTGTCGCGCGACGACTTCGCCTGTCTGGTCTTGACCACGAGCGGGTCGGCGGGAATCTGCGAGCGCGACGGGATGTGCCTCGTCTTTGAAGGCTACATCTTCAATTCGGAGAAGCGTGGCGCGACGTTGCGCGAATGGCTGCTGGAACGCTTCATGGCGCGTGGCGCGGATTTCGTTGACGAGTTGAACGGCTCGTTTCAGATGGCGATTCACGGGCGCGGCGTCACCTACCTGTTCGCCGACCACACAGCATCGCGGCGTCTCTTCTACAGCTATGGGGAGCGGCGGTTCTACTTTTCGCCCGAGGTCGCGCCTATCGCGGAGATGACGGGCGCGCTTGAGATTGATGGCGCAAACGTCGTGCAATTTTTGATCGCGGGGCGCTTCTTCGCAGGCCAGACACCGCTCGCACGCATCAGGCAACTTCTGCCGGGCGAATATCTGGTTTGCGACGGGAGCGGCATCAAACTCAGGCGCTACTACCGCTTCGAAATTCCCGAACCCGGCGCGCACGTCGTTGCCGACAGGCTCGATGAACCGCAGGCCATAGAGATGTTGAAGGAAGGTTTGGAGCGCGCCGTCATCAGCCGCTGGCGACAGGCGGATCGCCCCACGGTGCTGTTGAGCGGCGGCTACGATTCCAGATATATCTTTCATGTGCTGGTGCGCCATCTCGACGATACGACAAAACTCCGCACCATCTTCTGGGGTGACAATCTGGAACGCCACGGTTCCGACGCGGAGATCGCGCGACGCCTCGCGCGGAGGTTCGGCATCAAGCCCATCTTCATCCCACGCTTGGCGGAGCACGTGCCCGACCACTTCGAGGAGGCGTTTCAGGCACAATCGGGAATGCTCGAACTGGCGTTCGGCCATGCGGATGAAGTGCCGATCTGTCGAATGCTGGCCGAAACATACGACATCGGTTCAGTCTTTCGCGGAGACGAATGCTTCGGCTTTTACGGTGACGCAGCGGAGACGAGGGACGAGGCGCTGGCGTCTCTCTCGATGTACTTCGCCGAGCGCGTGGAGGACAGCGGGCGCTGGTTCGAAGAGGACGCGCGGGAATGGATGGCGGCTCATACGAGCCGGATGGAGAACCTGCTGTCGCAAGCCCCGCGCGCGCCGCAGAGCCTGCGCGATACGCTCTACTGCCGCGAACGGCTGCCCGCCTTTCATCATCACCTTAGTTATCACAAGTCTCACTTCATGGAAGTGCTCAACCCGCTTCTTGATGCCGAAGTGCTGCGCCTGTGGTCGTCGTTGCCGGACGCTCACCGCGTCGATAAATACCTCTTCAAGAAGTGCTATCACACGGAGTTCAAAGAACACCTCGATATTCCCTTCGCGCATCAGGGCAACATGATCAACTGGCGACGGGTCATCGCGCGCTCGAAGCCGGTGGCGGATTACCTGCGACACGGATTGGAGACTTTGCCCGCCCCGCTCAACCGTGAATTCTTTCTGGAGAAACTCGACGAGGTGCGACGCCGCGCGCCCGAAGCCGCTCCCGCCGGCGCGGACGGGACGGCTCGCATCGCCCCCGAACAATTGGTGATGCGTGCGTTCGTGCTGGGACATGCCCTGCGTCAGACGGTATAAAACAATGGTTTTAGAAGATGTCCGGGGCTATTCCCCTCGCTTGTTCTTTCAGAGCAAAACCGCGACGCGTTTCGATAATCGAAGCGATCCAACTGCTTGAACCCGGCCGCGCGGGGCGAGCAATATAGAACCTTATCCGCCGGCGCTGCGAGCATGAGAGGGAGGCCGCCCTGCCTTCGCCTTCATCGGCGCACCTCTCTGCGAAGGCGGCCGATGTCCGCGAACAATCTCCGTGCGGCTCGACGCTCTCTCTCGCAATCACGCCGAAGTTTACACGGAAGGCATCCGGACTTCGCGCGAGCAGGCTGTCGGAGTCAGTCCACTCCGTTTCTTCACGATAATTTAAGGTGAGAGACGAACAGGAGGCGTCCGGTTGAAGCGTCTGCCCGGTCGCCGTCCGAGCAAGCGCCGCAATGTTCCGATGCCCGCCGCGAGAATCGCATCGTCCTGACCGCTCGCCGGAAGTTTGACCGAGACGGGCGGCACGAAATCTTCCCTCGGAGTGCCGTCGAGGTGGAACAACTTTTCGGCGGCGTAATTGAGCTGTATCCCCGTGTGCGGGAGTTGTAAGTTGAAGACCGCGCCGTTCAGTCCCGCCATTCGTGTCCCGACGACGGTCGCACGCCGCATCGCGTCCAGACCGATGGCGACCCCCTCGCCCATGCTCGCCGTCCAACGCCCGACCAACAGCGCGACCGGCGCTTTGTACGTCCAGACGCCGCGCGGCGAGACTTCCCTCGTCCAACGCTCCCCGCGCACGGGCACGCCTTTCTGGTAAGGCATCCGCCGCTCGATCAAACGCCCCATGATCGGCTCCGCCACCGACGTGTTGCCGCCGCTTTGAGTGGCGCGCAAGTCCAGAATCAGGGCGCGGGTTTTTCTGACCTGTTCGAGCGCGGCATCAAACTCCGACACCGTCTCGCCGGAGCCGAGGTCGTTGATTTTGATGTAGCCGAGTCCGCCGGGCAGAATCTCCCACTCTACTCTTTTATCGCTCTGATAGTTGTCGACAATCGTGTGACCGGGAAGATCGAGTCGGAACGTGGTTTTGCGGCCGCGCGCGGTTCTGGCTTCGACAATTCTCCGAGTCTCGCGCGTGCCCGCCAGGAGCGCCCGCAACGCCCAGCTCCGGGCGTCGCTCGCAACTTTTTTCAAGGCCACGCCGAGCCGCTGATCGATGGCCTTCGCCACGGGCACGCCGTTGATGGCCGTGATCTCCATGCCGACTTTCAGGCCGGCTTGCTCCGCGCTGAACCCTCTGCGCAATTGCGTGATGATCGCTTTACCGTCTTCCCATTCAGCCCACACGTCCAGCCCCGTGGGAATCAGGCGGGTCGAACGGTTCGTGTTGATCCTGAGGTGCGTGTGAGGATCGTAAAGCTCGTCCAGAACTCTTTCCAGCAGGGCGACGAACTCTCTCTTGTTCCCGACCGCGGCGACGCGCGGACGATAAATCTCGCGCACGCGGTTCCAGGCGGTTTCCTTCCGGTCGAAGTAGGCGTAATTGTCTCTCAACTGCGACCACAGGTAATCGAAGTCCTGCGTAAACTGTTCCGGCGTCAGGTTCACCTGTGCCCCTGAAACGGAAGGGGCGACGCCGCTCAGCAGGATGGCGGCCAGCAAGAGGCGAGCTAAGTTTGTGCGGGTTTTCGTCATCACGAGTTTACTCCCGGCCGGCAATGCTCCCGGCCGTTTTCGCCGCTTCAAGTCGTCGTCGTCGCGCCACCGGCGGGCGCGATGTTTATCTCATCCAGATCGCGCAGTATCCGTTTCAACGCTTGCGCGTCCACGGAGGGCGTCGCGCCCGACTGCGTGGCGATCCATGCGCCGGTGCGGTTCGCGGCCTCGCTGATGAGCGGCAGCGGGGCGCGGCGCAGATGGTAATGCGCGAGCGCGGCGATGAAAGCGTCGCCCGCGCCTATCGTGTCTTTCACTTGAACCGGAATTCCGCCGTGTTCGCACGTCGCCCCGGCGGTCACTAAGAGGCTCCCGCGCTCGCCCCGCGTGATCGCAACCATGTCGAGCTTGAACAGATCGAGCAATTGCCTCGCCATTTTTTCTTCCGTGTCGGGAGCGAGCCGCAGCATCCCGCGGAGGATGGATAGTTCCGGCTGATTCAGCTTGACGACGTTCGCCAGTTGAAGCGAACGCTCAAGCATTTCGGCGTCGAAGAAAGAGTGTCGCAGGTTGACATCGAAGATGCGCAGCGCGCCGGGTCGGGTCGCTTCGAGAAAGCGAATGATCGTCCGTCGCGCACGCACGGCGCGCTGACCGAGCGTGCCGAAGCAAACCGCGTCGGCCTTGAGCGCGAGTTCGGCCAGAGCGTTAGTCCATTCGAGATAATCCCACGCGGAGTTTTCATTCAAGGCAAAATTCGCCTCGCCCCGCTCGTCGAGCCGCACGCCGACCGTGCCCGTCGGGTGCTCGCGGTCAATTTGTAGATACTTTGTGGAGACTCGGAGCGCGGCCAGCCGGGCAGACGCCTCCGCCCCCAGATCATCCGCGCCGATGCGGCTGGCGACGGCCGATTCGTTGCCGAGCAAACGGGACATGCAGGCGAAGTTGGTGGGCGCGCCGCCGAGTTGCCGGCCGCCCGGCAGGAAGTCCCAGATCAACTCGCCGAGTCCGACAAGGAGCGGCGCGCCGCTCCGATCTGTTTCGCGCGGCACGGCGCGGTCGTCTGCCTCGCGCGGCATGTCGCCTTGATCTGTTTCGCGCGGCGTGGCGAGTTGATCTGCTTCGCGTGGCACGGTGTGCCGATCTGCCTCGCGCGGCGCGTCGCGGTCGTCCGCTTCGCATGGCGCGGCGAGTTGATCTGCTTTTTGATCTCGCGTCTTCATTGTGAGCCCGCGCCGCCGGCCGACGCCGCCTCGAAGGTTTCGTAGGCTTTGAGTCCGGCCTCGCAACGCTGTGCGGGCGACGCGCAGATGAGCTTGAAGAGGTCGCGTTCGTCGGACAAGTCTGTAATGCCCGTTACGACGGCGAGCGCGTCGATGTAGGCGCGCGCCATGCCGAGCCGGTTCAGGTATTGCTCGGCCGCCCACATGGCGTCGAGGTCGTTTGAATAGTCGGGAATCTCGCGCCGCTGCGGGCCTTTCCCGGTGTGCACGAAGCCGTAGAACTTGAGCGCGCCGCTCTCTCTTGAAGGCTCGATGCCCGTCCAGCCCATCACGCGCTCGGCGAATCGTATGTGCAGGAGGTCTTTGTAGTGCTCCATCTCTTTGCTTTATCCTTCATGCCCCGGCGGCGTCTCGATATTGCGCCGGAGATAATATCTTATGCAGCCGCTCCCCATTGATTCGCTTTTGCCGGAAATCGTCGAATCTCTACGCGCGACGCCCCGGCTGGTCGTCGAAGCCCCGCCCGGCGCAGGCAAAACGACGCGCATTCCGCCCGCGTTGCTCGATGCGGGTCTCGCACCGGGCGGCGAGATATTGATCCTCGAACCGCGTCGCATCGCCGCGCGGCTGGCGGCGCGGCAGGTGGCCGCCGAGCGCGGCGAACGGGTCGGCGAAGGGGTCGGCTACGAGGTGCGTTTCGAAAAAGCGACGGGCGCGCGGACGCGTCTGAAGTACGTCACCGAAGGCATCCTGATGCGCCGCCTGCTGTCCGATCCGCAACTCTCGAACGTCTCCGTCGTCATCCTCGACGAATTCCACGAGCGCCACCTCGAAGCCGACTTCGCGCTCGCCCTCCTGAAGCGTTTGCAGCAACAGACGCGCCCGGACCTGCGCATCGTCGCCATGTCCGCCACGCTGAACGCGGAACCCATCGCGCGCTTCCTTGGCGATTGCCCGGCGTTGCGCTCCGAAGGGCGACGCTTCGAGGTCGGCGTCGAACACCTGACCAGACCCGACGACCGGCCGCTCGCCGCGCAGGTGCAGGGCGCGGTGCGACGCCTGCTCGACGAAGGACTCGACGGCGACGTGCTGGTGTTTCTTCCGGGCGCGTCGGAGATCAGGCGCGCGCTCGAAGCCTGCGCCCCGCTCGCCGACGCATTCGACCTGCTCGCTCTGCCGCTCCACGGCGAATTGTCGCTCGCCGAACAAGACCGCGCCGTGCGCCCCGCCGCGCGACGCAAGATAATTTTGTCCACCAACGTGGCGGAGAGTTCGGTGACGATTGAAGGCGTGGTGGCTGTTGTCGATTCGGGGCTGGCGCGCGTCGCCGAACATTCCCCGTGGTCTGGCCTACCCGCTTTCAGCGTGGGGCGCATCAGCCGCGCCTCGGCCGTGCAGCGCGCGGGCAGGGCTGGTCGCCTGCGCCCCGGTCGCGCTCTCAGGCTCTACACGGCGCAGGATTTCAACGCCCGCGCGCCTTACGACGTGCCGGAGATTCTACGCTCCGATCTCGCGGCGGCCGCGCTCGAATTGCACGCCCACGGCGTCGCCGATCTCAACAGCTTCGACTGGTTTGAAGCGCCGCCCGCACACGCGCTCGCACAGGCCGAGACTTTATTGCAGAGTTTAGGCGCGCTCGACGCCGCACGCAAAGTGACGCCCATCGGTAGGCGAATGCTGCGCCTGCCGCTTCATCCGAGACTGGCGCGCGTGGTGGTCGAAGCCGAGCAGCGTGGCGTCGCGCGCGCGGCTTGTGCCGTCGCCGCGCTGCTCGGCGAGCGTGACATACGCGCGCGCCACCTGTTGTCGAATCCGCACGGAGGCGAAACGAGGCCGCGCCCCAAAATCCACGGCAAATCCGATCTGCTCGATCTGCTGGACACGTTCACGGAGGCGGCCGCGACGAATTTCGCCCCGGAGAGCCTGCGCGGTTTGAACCTCAACCCGAAGGCCGTGCAGAACGTCGAGCGAGTGCGCCGCCAACTGGAGCGACTTCTGCCGACCGAACGGGGCGGGCGAAACTCCGACGCCGACGAAGAGACGCAACTGCTCCTCTCCGTCCTCGCCGGTTATCCCGACCGGGTCGCGCGCCGGCGCAAGCGGCCGGATAAAACGGCGTCCGGCGATCTCGAACTCTCGCTCGCGGGCGGCGGTTCGGCGACGCTCGCGCCTGAGAGTCTCGTGCGCGCGGAAGAATTTCTCGTGGCCGTGGATGCGGAGGAGCGGCGCGGCGCGGGCGCGTCGCGCGGAACTTCGACGCGCGTGCGTCTCGCCAGCGCCATCAAACCCGAATGGCTGCTCGATCTGTTCGCGGAGCGGATTCGAGAGACGAGCCACGTCGAATGGAACGCCCGGACGGAGCGCGTCGAAACGGTGGAGCGTCTGGTCTATGAAGAACTGACGCTCGACGAGAGCCGGACGAGTGTCGGCGGCAGCGAGGCCGTCACGAAAGTGCTGGCGGAGGCCGCGCTCTCGGCCGGATTTGAAGAGTTGATCGACCACGAAGCGGCGAGCGGCTTTCTGGCGCGAGTTGAAGTCGTCAGGGGAGCATGTCCCGAACTCGACCTGCCGGGTCTCGACGAAGACGATGTGCGCGCGAGCTTCCTCGCGCTCTGCGAAGGCCGGAGCAGTTTCGCCGAACTGAGAGAGGCCGCGCGCGCCGGCGGCCTGCTGCAAGCCTTGCGCGCGAGGTTGAGCCGGGAGCAGGCGAGCAGTCTGGCGCGCTTGACCCCGGAGCGGGCGCAACTTGCACGCGGGCGGATGGTGCGCATCAATTATGAGAGACACAAATCGCCGTGGATCGCTTCGCGCCTGCAGGACTTCTTCGGTATGAAAGAAACTCCGCGCATCGCCGGAGGGCGCGTGCCGCTGGTGCTGCACCTGCTCGCGCCCAATAATCGCGCCGTGCAGGTGACGACGGATTTGGACGGCTTCTGGACGCGCCACTACCCGGCGCTGCGGCGCGAACTCGGCCGGCGTTACCCGCGCCATGCGTGGCCGGAAAATCCGCTCGACCCGCGCGAGCCGTGACGGCTGCGGCCGTCTGCATCACGCGGATGCACGCCCGTGCCAATCGCGTCTCGCCGCGATTAGACTTCAAGGCATCTTTAAATAAGCCTTCTCGCACGCGCGGTTCCGGCGTGCCCGTCGCGTCGGCCGGGCGCGGCGTCGTCGGGCGCGGCGGCCGTCCTGCCTGCTTTATGTCGTGCGGAACAGATACCAGTGCGGCGCAACTTCTTCAACCCAGATGTATGACGAAGGGCTTACCGGCGGCGGAGTTTTCGCCGGAGAGTGTATAAAGCCGACCGTATTATCCGTGACGCCGCCGATCACGATTTCCACGTTGCCGTTTGCTTCGACGCCGACCGCGCTCAGATTCAACTTCCGCAGTAATGCGCTCGCCTCCGGAAATTTCGCGTCGTCGCGCGTCACATAAATTGTGTCGCCCTTCTTCGCCGGCAGTGAAGCGCGCCGTAGCGCGTCGAGCGTCTCCCTGTTGGCCGCGAACCACATCTTCAACTCTCTGTCCGGCGCGAGCGTAAGTTTGAAGTTCCCGGATAAATTCTTTTCCGCCTCCGTCAAGTTCGGTTTGGCTTTCAACTCCAGATACGCCTGCTCGATCATGCCGGTTAAAGCCATCAGCCGAACCGCGTTCACTTTCCAGCCCCCCGCCTTCTCCAGATAAAAGTAGACATCGGTGATTTGATCGCGCTCGCCCGTCAACTGAAAACGGCCGACCGCGTTGTTTGCCGACAGTAAGAAAACCGCGTCGGGCGCGTCCGTCAATCTGCCGAACGAGGATATTTTCAAGTTGAGCATTTCACCCGCCAGCAGCTTGCGCGCCGCCGCCGTGTGGAGAGCCTGTTTACCGCTGAACGCGGCGAGTTGCACCAGCACGGCGCGCGCCTCGTCAACGGAAGCATCGGCGGCTAAAACCTGTGAGTGCGAAATGATGAGCAAGCCGCAGAGCAACATGAGCGGGCGGCGGAAGGTAAAGATTTTGCGGATGGTAAAGATTCTATTGAATGACATCATTCTGAGTTGAGCGAAACGGAACGAGCAAGGGCGAAGTAAGGCGTCGGCTACGGCGGCGCGCACGCACCTGCGCGGATACAAAACCCCCTCGCGCCCCTCGCGCCCGGCCGTCAACGGCTCGCAAACGTCACCCGCACGCACGCGACATCGCCAGCTTCGACTCGCGCGCAAAACGCTTCTGCAACATGCGGCTCAGCGGATAACCTATCCGCGACAGCGGGTACTGCGGGCGCGAGAACGCATACAAATCGTACCACACCGAATCGTCCGCTCGATTCCACTCCACGCTGAATCTTTCCTCCCCGGCCTCGCCGTGTTCGGGCAGAGTGCCGTAGGCGAATCCGTACTTTTCGACATCGCCCGCTTCTTCTAACAGATACACGATGCGGCACGCATTCAAAGACCAAAAGCCGAAATGATTGATGACGATGGCGACCGTCGTGCCGACTTCGAGCGGCGCGGCGGGCGGGTAAATCCGACACCACGCGACATCGAACATCCGCCACGAGCGTATGGCCGCGACGGCCTGTGCGAAAGTCGCCTCGCCCGCGCCCAGCCTGACGCGATTGTGATCGACGACAAAATTCTGCGGCGGCTGTTGACCGCGCGAAGCGCCGACGTGCGGATATGAAAATGATTGCCGTCTTTGCAGGGAGAGAAAATTTTCGATGGCGGCGATGGAAGGTTCGCGTAGTAGAAACATCCTCTTGCCCTCGACGGCATGAGCCTTTTGCGTTCAACGGCATGAGCCTTTAACGCCGGAACGCGGGAGGGGCGCGCTAAGCAGCCACGCGGCCGGCGCGGGCGGGGCGGCGAAAGGGAAGTGCGCGGCGCGCCATTCTCAAGCAAGCTTCATTACTTCATCCGCCGCATGATGTTTCGTACGCCCGGCCGCGCGCCTTTTAACTCTAACTCCAATCCTGATCCGGCTTCTTCTGCAAGCGCGCGGCGGCCTCGATCACGTCCTGTAAATCCACCGGGTCGCTGAACGGATCGGCGTCGAGCACGGTGACGCGGTTGAGTTCTCTCTGCCAGCGGCGCAATTCCTCGACGTAGGGCGCGTGAACGACGCGCCGCAAATCACCTTCTTCCTCCACCAGATCGCAGATGCCGTTATTCAACCATTTGCCGGTGTGCCAATCAGGCATGTCCACGGCCGGGAACAGGCAGATGCCGTGCAGGTCTATGCCCTCGTTCACGGCTGCCAGCGATTCTTCCATGACATCTTTCAACCAGGCCGCGCGACCCTGCCCCAGCCCGCTCGTCTCTCCGATGATCATCGGCCGCTGATACCTGTCCCAGACGAGGCGCATGAGATCGCAGAGAGGCTTGATGCGGTCATCGCCCGGTTCAAGCGCCGCGTGCGGCCCCTGCTCCCTGTATTCCATCTGGCCGAAGGAGTAGTTGTTGGCTCCGACGATGTCCAGAATCTCGGGCGTGCCGCCGAGTTCCGGGTGCTCTTTCCCGCAGATGATGTCCCAGGCGAGGAAGGTGTCCACGTAAGTTTCGTGGTCGGCGGCCGCCGCCTGATCCGGCCGGTCTCGCGGAGCGACCACCTGCACTAGGGGGTCTATGTGAACCATGCGCGCCGACGGCTCGACCTCGCGGATGGCCTTCACCCCGGCGATGGCGGCCGCGCACAACGCCAGTCGAAGCCTGTAACGATCCTCGCGGGTCTTGCGGTACGGGGCGACCCAGCCCCACTCCCCGCCGCAAAACGAAAAGAAGGTGATCTCGTTAATCGGCGTGAAGAAATACGGGCCGGGCAAGCGTGCGACGACGTACTCGGCGGCGGCGCGGCAATAAGCGACGAAGCGCGCGACGAACTCGGGCGAGAAGGGGTCGAGGTCGTCCGGGTAGCCGTAATGGCAGATGTCCCAGATCGGCACTATTTGCGTCTGCCGCATCGCCTCGATCATCGGGTCGATACTTGAAAAGTCGTACTGCCCGCCCCTGTCCACGAGCGGCCAGGGAATGCCTTCGCGTGCGACGGCGATGCCCAGTTCGCGCAGCATCTCGTAGTCGTGGCGCGTGTGCGCGTCGTGGCCGGTCTCCGCCGTCAGGTTGCGCCGTCCCTTGTCCTTCCAGAGAAAGGTCGAGCACTCGAAACCGGATAGAAAGAAGGTTGGAAAGATGCCTGGTCGTTTAGTCACGGCAACATGTTACCAGAACATTTTGTGGATCGTGCGTCGGCGAGCGTGTGGAAATGTTCGCGGCGCATTATCCCTCTCCGGCGATAACGTCTCCATACGAAGAACGCCTTTTTCCTTTTCCCTTGTTTCGTGCTACCGTTTTTGCTTTCCTTCGAGGCGTGAGGCGTCGCCCTTTGAAAGAGTTGCCCGCTCGCCTGGCCGGTGTCGTTAGCGACTTTATTAAATTGCCGGACGACCATCCGGTTCAACGTCCGACTTTTCAAGGAGACCTGCGATGAAGCGGTCGCTTCTGATATTTTTGCTGGCGGCGGGATGCTGTCTGAGCGTGGGTTGCGGCGGGGCGAAGAATCAGGGCGGCGGCGACGCGGCGGGCAACGCCGGAAGCGCGAACGACGGCGGCAAAAGCGCGGCGACGAAACCTGCGCAGACCGATGTCGTTTTCGCCAGAGAGGCCGTCGAGGGTCTGCTCGACGGAGACGGCGCGGTGGCCGAGGCCTTCGATTGGGAGAACCTCAAAGTGCCGGGCGCGGCGGACGCGGGCGAGGCTTACAGGGAGATGCCCGACGACGAGAACCGGGAGGAATTCCGCCTGCGCTTTATCGAAAAGTTCTCCGAGTCGTTCGAGCAATCCGGGGCGAGCCTCGACGATTTGAAGAACTGGCGCGAGGAGCGGCGCGAAGGCGAGCGCACGACGGTCGCCGCAGACACCACGACGGGCAAGACCATGCGCGTCCTCGTCGTTCGCCGCGACGGGCGGCAGTTGGTCTCGGAACTATCAATCGAGTAAGCGCGAACAGAGTTAGCGACATGATTAGACCTTTCCGCGGCAAGCACCCAAACATTCACGCGAGCGCCTTCATCGAAGCGAGCGCGCAGGTGATCGGCGATGTCGAGATCGGCGAGCAGTCGTCCGTCTGGTTCAACGCGGTCGTGCGCGGCGACGTGTTCTACATACGCATCGGCAACCGCACGAACATACAGGACGGCACGGTCATCCACGTGACCAACGGCACGCACGCCACCATCCTCGAAGACGAAGTGACCGTCGGCCACAACGTGACGCTGCACGGCTGCCACATCGAACGCGGCTGCCTCATCGGCATGGGAGCCATCGTGATGGACGACGTGCGCATCGGCGCCGAGTCGCTCGTCGCGGCGGGCGCGCTCGTCTCGCCGGGCACGCGCATCCCGCCGCGCTCGCTCGTGCTGGGCGTCCCGGCGAAGGTCAAACGCCCGCTCACCGCCGAGGAAGTCGAAGGCCTCGCGCAATACTGGAAGAACTACATCGAATACACGGAACAATATCGAAACGATGAGGGATGAACACGGAACGATGAAGTGAAAGCCGTCAGTTGTCCGTGGTCAGTTGTCCGTTGCATCTGATCATTACGCAACCTGCCAAAGATTTGCCTGAACAACTGACCACGGACAACTAACCACGGACAGCCTATAGTTCATCATTCATCGTTCCGCGTTCATCGTTATTTTTTATGAGCAAGACTCAACCGGCGCGCGGGATGCGCGATTTTTTGCCCGCTGACGTGAGAAGGCGCGAGTATGTGATCGGCGTCGTGCGCGAGGTGTACGAGCGTTACGGGTTCGAGCCGCTGGAGACGCCGGCGGTCGAGAACATCGAGACGCTGACGGGCAAGTACGGCGAAGAGGGCAATCAACTCATCTTCAAAATCCTGAAGCGCGGCGAGGGCGAGCGCACGGGCGCGGCCGACCTCGCCCTGCGTTACGATTTGACCGTGCCGCTGGCGCGCGTGGTCGCCGAATACGGCGAGCGTCTGCCGAAGTTTTTCAAACGCTACCAGATTCAACCCGTGTGGCGCGCGGATCGCCCGGCGCGCGGCCGCTTCCGCGAGTTCTATCAATGCGACGTCGACGCCATCGGCTCACGCTCGATGATCGTCGAAGCCGAACTCTGCGCGGCCGCGTCAGACGCGCTAGCGCAACTCGGCTTCTCGAATTTCACGATCCGTTTGAATCACCGGCAGGTGCTCGCGGGCGTGCTCGATGCGGCGGGCGTCGCGGCGGAGTTGCACGGCGATGCGCTCGTCGCACTCGACAAGCTGGATAAGATCGGCGCGGAAGGCGTGGCGCGCGAACTTGGCGAGCGCGGCGTGGCGGGCGAAGCGGGCGCGCGACTGCTCGGCTTTTTCGCGGGCGTGGCGCAGTTGGAGCACGCGTCCGAGCTGGTCGTAGACGACAGGCTCGACCGCGAAGGCGGCACGACGCGCGCGGAGGCTTTGAACGTCGCCCTGCTCGGCCGGCTCGTCGAATTCGTGGGCGACCACGAAGCGGGCGCGCGGGGCGTCGAAGAGTTGCGACAGATTTTGCAGTTCGCCGGGGCGGCGGGCGCGGCGATCAAGATCGATCCGAGTCTCGCGCGCGGACTCTCTTATTACACGGGCGCGATCATGGAGATCGGCGTGCCCGATCTGGCGGGCAGTCTCGGCGGCGGCGGGCGTTACGATAATCTGGTCGGGATGTTCTCGAAGCAGCAAGTCCCTGCGTGCGGCTTCTCGCTCGGTCTGGAACGCATCATCGTCGTGATGACGGAGCGCGAGATGTTCCCGGCCGATTTGGAGCGAGCGGCGGCGGCCGACGTTCTGGTCACGATCTGGGACGAAGCGGCCGTATCCGACGCGCTCGCGCTGGCGCGTGAGTTGCGCGCCGGGGGTTTTTTGCGCGTGGATGTCTATCCGGAGCACGCGGACAAGGTGGGCAAGCAGTTCAAGTATGCTTCGGCGCGGGGCGTGCCGTTTGTCGCCGTGTCGGGGCCGGACGAGCGCGAGCGCGGCGAGGTCGCACTGAAAGATATGCGCTCGGGCGAGCAGCAGACCGTGGGGCGCAGCGCGGCGGCGGAGACGTTGAAGAAGTTGCTCGCCGGCGACGGCGGCGTTTAAATCTCACACACGATATTTCAGAGATGAAGGGCGGGGCGAGCGGCGCGCCTTCATGTATCGGCGGGCGACGCGAAAATAAACATGCTGGATAATTTAGGAAATCTGGAGCGGACGCATTCGTGCGGTGAATTGCGCGCGGAGCACGTGGGACAAACCGTGGTGCTGATGGGCTGGGTGGCGCGGCGGCGCGACTTCGGGCCGCTGACCTTCTTCGATTTGCGCGACCGCGACGGGCCGACACAGGTGGTCTTCAACGAGGAGACGGCGCGCGAGGCGCACGCGAAGGCGAAGCAGCCACGCGGCGAATATGTCATTGCGATCACGGGCGAGGTGGTGTTGCGCGAGGAGGGGCAGCGCAATGCGAAGATCGCGACGGGGGCGGTTGAAGTGCAGGCGCGCGAGTTGTTGATCCTGAACGACGCGCGCACGACGCCCTTTCAACTCGAAGTCGCGGGCACGGAGACGCTGGCGGCCGAAGATTTGCGCCTGAAGTATCGCTACCTCGATTTGCGCCGCCCGCAGTTGCAGGCCAACCTGCGGATGCGCCACCGGATGCTCGCGGAGATTCACCGCTACATGGACGAGCAGGGGTTCACCGAGATCGAGACGCCGATCATGATCAAGTCGACGCCGGAGGGCGCGCGCGATTACGTCGTGCCGTCGCGCACCTTTCCGGGGAAGTTTTACGCGTTGCCGCAGTCGCCGCAGTTATTCAAGCAACTGTGCATGATCGCGGGGTTCGATAAGTATTACCAGATCGCGCGGTGCTTCCGCGACGAAGATTTGCGCGCAGACCGCCAGCCGGAGTTTTCCCAGCTCGACGTGGAGATGAGTTTCCCGACGCTCGAAAGAATTTACGCGCTCGTCGAAGGCTACTTCGCGCGCGTCTTCCGCGCCTGCACCGGCGTCGAACTGCCCACGCCCTTCCCGCGCCTGTCTTACGCCGAGGCGATGCGCCGCTACGGCAGCGACAAGCCCGATTTGCGTTTCGGGATGGAATTGCAAGACTTGACCCGCTCTGTCATGCAGGCCGACTTCCCGCCTTTCAAGCCCGTCATCGCCGAGTATGTCGTCTCGACAATGAAGGATTTGGATAACCGCTACCCGACGAGCGCGGTCAAGGGGATCGTCGTTAAAGGCGGAGCGTCGTTGTCGCGCAAGGCGCTCGACGAGTTGCAGGAGCATGCGAAGCGTTACGGGGCGGGCGCGCTGGCGTGGATCAAGTCGGGCGATGAAATCTCGTCTTCTTTGTTGAAGGCTCTCGGCGAAGAGACGATCAAGGGCATGGCTGAGGCGGCCGGTGCAGAACAGGGCGACGCGGTGCTCATTGTCGCGGGCAAAGCGAAGACGGTCGCGGCGAGTCTCGGCGCGTTGCGCGTGGAGATCGCGAAGCGCGAAAAGTTGATCCCCGAAAATGTTTACGCGCCGCTCTGGGTGACGGAATTTCCCATGTTCGAGTATGACGAGGAAGCGGATCGTTACTACGCGATGCACCACCCGTTCACCTCCGCGCTCGACGAAGATTTGCCGCTCCTTGAGCGCGCGGTTGAAGGCGGCGAGACCGCTTTGCTCGGGCAGCTTCGCGCGAAGGCTTACGATGCGGTGATCAACGGCGTGGAGGTCGCGGGCGGCTCGATCCGTATTCACCGGCGCGACGTGCAGCGGCTCATCTTCAAGGCTCTCGGCATGTCGGAGGAGACGGCGCGCGAGCGTTTCGGCTTCTTCCTCGACGCGCTGGAGTTCGGCACGCCGCCGCACGGCGGCATCGCTTCCGGCATCGAGCGCACGATGATGGTCTTAGCCAACACGGAGAACATCCGCGACGTGATGGCCTTCCCCAAGACCGCCTCGGCCGCCGACCTGATGATCGACGCGCCCGGCGACGTTGACCCGCACATGCTCGCCGATTTGCACATCCGTATCGGAGAGGCGTAGCACGCCGTCGCGCGGGGCGGCGTCCGTCGAAGTAAAGTGTTGCACGGCGCAGGGCACAGGGAAGGGAAGCGAATGAGCGTCACGATCCGTCGCGCGCAGGTCGAGGAGATGCTGGCGCACGCGCGCGCGGCGCGACCCGCGGAGTGTTGCGGTCTCGTCGGCGGCGACGCGGAAGGTGTCGGGGCGTCGGTCTATCGCCTGCGCAACATCGCGCCCGACCCGCGTCTGGCCTACGACGGCGACCCGCAGGATTTGTGCGAGGCGCAACGCGCCATGCGCGCGCGCGGCGAGGCGTTGCTCGGCATCTATCACTCGCACCCGCGCGAGGCCGCGCCCGTGCCTTCCGAATCGGACGTGCGGCTGGCCTATCACCCGTCGGCGATCTACTTCATCATCGGCATCGAGGGCGACGACGCGGCGGCGGAGGACGCCCCCGCCAGTCTCCATGCGTTTCGTATTTTCAGGAGCGAAAAACTCTGGGAGAGGGTAGAATACGAAGTCGTTGAAAGTTGAATTGGGGCGAACCGGCCGCGCGCGCGGTTCGTAATAGAGGCTATGTCGGATAAGCGAAGCAAGTACGATACAGACCCGCTCGATCCTGATTTCGTCCGCCAGACGGAGGAGTTCGGCCGGGGAGCCGGCGCGCGCGAAACGGCGCGCACCCCGAACGAACAGGCGCGCCTCAACCCGGACGCAGACGCGCCGACGCGTCGCATCGAGGACCCGCTCGCGCAACCCTACCCGTCAATCTTCGTGCCCCCGGTTCAGACGCCGCCCACGTATCAACAGCCCCCATATCAACAACCCCCGTATCAACAGCCGCCTTACCGGCAGCCCACTTATCAACAATCCACTGCGGCGAACTTAGGCCACACCGCGCCGATTGCGGGCGCGGTGCACGCGCCGCAGAGACCCGCGCCGCCCACGTCGCGCCCGATTGCCGGCCTCGGCATCCCGGAAAACATCGCGGTCGTTCTGCCCTACGTGCCTTTTTATATCGGCGTCGTCGGCGCGATTATCGAACTGCTGCTCGTGCCGCGCGCGGAGACGCGCGTGCGCTTCCACGCGGCGCAAGGGTTGGCGCTGCAACTCGCGATGCTGGCGATCTCGCTCGTGCTCGGATTCATCGGCGGCCTCGCGGGCAGCCGAATGGGCGGCACGCTCTTCTGGTTCGCGTCCTTCGCCTTCCTCATCGTCTCGATCATCCGCGTCTGGAAAGGCGAGACGCACCACCTCGCGCCCCTCGACGAAGCCACCGGCTGGCTCTACGAACGCATCGAGCCGCGCAAATAAAGAGCCTTTGAAGAGGCGATTGCACCAGCACTCTCGCCGGACGCGGATGTCAACGCCGGCTTGTAGTGACGCCTGTTAATGATCCCTTCCAACTAACCGCCTGTACACGGCGCATCCGCCGACCGAGGGAGAGCCGCGCTTTCAATTTCCGCTTTTCTTTTGCCGGAGCGCACGCGCCCGTTCTGTGATAATCTCGCGCGTGTCTCTCCGCAAAAACGCGAACTCTGACCGTTTCAAATTCAACTCGTCGAGGTGCAGTCTCTTGGCTTTGCTTCTCAAACTCCGCGCGCGGCTCGTGACCGTCGTCGTCGCCACGGCGCTCGTCGTGTCTCAACTCGTGTTGCCCGTCGAAATCGCAGCGCAGCGAGGCCGCCGCCCGCGCCGCGTGTTTCGGCCGCCGACGAGCGCGCGCGCCGTTGCCCCTGCGGCAGAGCAGGACGCGCGCGTGGCGCAGATCGCTTCCGAGTATTTACGCGGTCGCTTCGCTTTCTACCCGTCGGAGGCCACCGCGCTCGGCGTGCACGAGTTCGACGGCATGCTGGAGTCGCGCGACGCGGATTCGATTGCGCGCGAGGTGAGGCGTCTGCGCTCCGCGCTCGCCGCGCTCGCGCGCGTGCCGGAATGGAAGCTCTCGGCCGAAGCGCGCTACGATTATCTCGTGCTGCAAGCGAATGCGCGCGCCGAGTTGCTCGAACTCGAAGACGTGCGGATGTGGCAGCGCAACCCGAACGTCTATAACCAACTGCTCGCATCGGGTGTGGACAACATTTTGAAGCGCGAGTATGCGCCTATCGCCGCGCGGCTCGACGCGCTCGTGGCGCGCGAGCGGCAGATCGCGCGGCTGCTCGCGGACGCCCGCGCCAATCTGCAAAACCCGCCGCGCATCTACACCGAGACGGCCATCGCACAGGTCGGCGGCAGCATCGATTACTTCAGGACGGTCGTGCCGCAGATGTTCGAGCGCGCCGGCGGCGGGCGTCTGCCGGCGGCGCGACGTGCCGAGTTCGAGACGACGAACGCAGAGGTCGTCCGCGCGCTCAGCGCTTTTCGCGAGTGGCTGCGGATCGATTTGCTGCCCCGCTCGAACGGCGACTTTGCCATCGGCGCGGAGAACTACCGGCGCAAGCTGCTCTACGAGGAGATGGTGGAGACGCCGCTCGCGCAGCTCCTGCGCGAGGGCGAGCGAGAGTTGCGCCGGACGCAAAACGAGATGCGCGCGGCGGCCGAAGAGATCGCGCCCGGCCGCGACCTGTCGAACGTCATCCGCGCGCTCGGGCGCGAGCATCCTTCGGCCGACGGCCTCGTCGGCGAGACGCGCGCCGAGTTGAATCGCATCCGCGCCTTCGTCCGCACGCAGGGGATTTTGACGCCGCCCGCGAGCGAAAATTTGCAGGTGGCGGAGACGCCCGAGTATGCGTGTCCATCGAAGCGAAGCTCGTCGAGCGCGTCGCGACCGAGGCTTATTACTACGTGACGCCGCCCGACCCCGCCTGGGACGCGCGCCGCAAAGAGGAACACCTCAGTTTTTACAATCGCTACTCGCTGCCCATCGTCTCGATCCACGAAGTTTATCCCGGCCACTACTATCAACTGCTCGCCGCTCGCCGCTCGCCTTCGCGCGTGCGCGCCGTGCTCGGCGCGGGAAGTTTCATCGAAGGCTGGGCGCACTACGCGGAGCAGATGATGCTCGACGAAGGCTTCGGCGGCAACAATCCGAAATTGCGTCTCGCGCAGTTGCAGGCCGCGCTGTCGCGCCTGTGTCGCTACCTCGTCGGCCTGAGGATGCACACCGGCGGAATGAGTTACGAGGGCGGCGTCGAGTTCTTCATGCGCGAGGGCTACATGGAGCGCGCCAACGCCGAACGCGAAGCGCGGCGCGGCACGCTCGACCCGACGTATCTCATTTACACGCTCGGCAAGATGGAGATTTTAAAGTTGCGCGAGGAGTACCGCGAGCGCGCGGGCGCATCGTTCCGCCTCGGCGAGTTCCACGACCGCCTGCTCGCATACGGCAGCCCGCCCGTCAAAATTTTGCGCATGGCGCTGCTCGGCGACGCGGCGCGGCCGTCGCCGCCCCGTGAGGGCGCAAACGCTCCGGGCGAGGATCGCACGAACGTCGTCGAGTTCTCCGTGCTGGCGACGGGCGCTTTGAGCAGGCACGAGGGCGGGCGCACGGTCGAGTTGATCGTGAATGAAAACGATTGGCGGCGCGCGTGGGCGATCATCGGCGGCGGCGGCCGCCCGCAGCCCGAGATCAATTTCAGTTCGCGCGCGTGCGTCGTCGTCTATCAGGGGCAGCGGCCGACGGGCGGTTATAGCATCGAGATCGACGAGATCAGGCGCGATGGCACTGTGCTTGCAGTGAATGTCCGCGAGCGGCGTCCGGCGTTCGGAGACGTTACAACACAGGTCATCACTTCGCCGTTTGTCGCCGTCTCCATACCGCGCCCGCCGCAGGGCGCGAGCGTCACGTTAACGGGCGAGGGGCAGGGCGTGGTTGAGCCGGAAACGCAACGAAATCGCAAAATCATCGTCAGGCCGCGCGGGCGGCGCGCACGGCGGCGCAGAGGTTAAAGGCGTTTGGCGGAGGCCAACCTGCGAGTGACCGAAGTCATCAAAGAGGTGTCGGAATAATACACGGCGCGCGACGCGCGCGAAGCGTATCCGGCTTTTAAGAATCAACGCTCTCCCGTTGCAGAGATCGGCGCCAAGCGACACAGACCGCGCCATCAGAGTTGTACAGGTTTCGGGGGGAGATGCTATTTCGTAGCAGAGCGGCGCGAACCCCTCGTTCAGGTCGAGCGGGAATTTCGCGCCGCTCTTTTAGTTTGCATCTGTAAGGATCAGACGCGCGGGCGCAACGTTTGTTCGATTCCGCGTGTTATCGAAGGAGAGAGCATGAAAAATATTAATCAACGTAATCAAAAGAGCGTGCGCGGATTGTTCGCGTGGCTGATGGTGTTGACCGTCGCCGTGATGCCTTTGTCCGCGCTTGCGCAGGGCACGCGCATCGTCGCGCCGAAGAACGGGTATAAGATTCAGGACGACGTGCAGGTCGGGCAGCAGGCTGCGCGCGAGGCCGAGCAGCAGTTGCCGCTCCTCAACGACCGCGAGGTGCAGGATTACATCGAGCGCATCGGCCAGCGTTTGGTCAGCGCCATCCCGGGCGAATTCAGTCATCCGGAGTTTCGCTACAGCTTCCAAGTCGTCAACGCGCGCGACATCAATGCGTTCGCTCTGCCGGGCGGCCCGATGTATCTCAATCGCGGCATGATCGAGGCGGCGCGCTCGGAAGGCGAGATGGCGGGCGTGATGGCGCACGAGATCAGCCACATCGCCCTGCGCCACGGCACGGCGCAGGCCACGAAGGCGCAGAAGTATTCCATCCTCGGCGGCATCGGCGCGATTGCCGGCGCGGTCATCGGCGGCGGCGTCGGGAGCGTCATCGGCCAGGGGTCGCAGACGGCCGTCGGCGTCTACTTCCTGAAGTTCGGGCGCGAGTATGAGACGCAGGCCGACATCCTCGGCGCGCAGATCATGGCGCGCGCCGGCTACGACCCGCGCGATCTGGCGCGCATGTTTCAGACCATTCAGCAGCAGGGCGCGCGCGGCGGCCCGGAATTTTTGAGCAGCCACCCGAACCCCGAAAACCGTTACGCGCGCATCAATCAGGAAGCGCAACTGCTCGGCGCGGTGCGCAACCCCGTCGGCAACACGCGCGACTTCCAACTCGTGCAGGCACGCCTGCGCGGGCAGGGGCGCGCGCCTTCCATGGGCGAGATCGCGCAGGGTCAGAGACAGGGACGACAGGGCGGGCAGGACTACCCGTCCAACACGCGGCGCGGCCAAGTGGCCTATCCTTCGACGCGCTACCGCCAGGTCAACAGCCAACTGTTTCGCCTGAGCGTGCCCGACAACTGGCGCGACTACGCGGGACAGAACACCGTCACGCTCGCGCCCGAAGGTGCGGTTGATCAAAACGGCGTGACGCACGGCGTTATCCTCGGCATCGAGCAGTCGCAGAGCAGGAACCTGCGACAGGCAACCGATCAGTACATCAACGAGGTCTTGCAAGTGAACACGTACCTGCGTCCGCAGGGCAACTACACGCGCACGACCGTCTCCGGACGCGCCGGGCTGGCGACGACGCTCATGGGTCGTTCGCCCGTCACAGGGCAGACCGAAGTGGTGACGGTCGTCACGACGCTTTTGCGCGACGGCAGCATCTTCTACATGAACTACGTGACGCCGCAATACGACCAGCGAAACTACCAGGCTGCGTTCAACCAGATTCTGCGCAGCATCCAACTGAACGACTAGAGCAAATTTCATTTGCGTGAGACACGATAGCCGCAATGCTTGAACCATGCTTGCGCGTTCTCGACCGTGATCTTTGACAACGCTTCAGTGATCGCCTCGTCTAGTGCCTCGTAACTGCGCGCCGCACGTGAGCGCAAGTATGTTTTAACCTTCGACCAGCATTGCTCTATCGGCGACAGGTCGGGCGAGTAGGGCGGCAGATACATCAGCCGCGCGCCTCGTGCCGAGATGATGCGCCGCACCTCTCGCACCTTATGCACCGAGAGGTTGTCCATCACCACGATGTCACGCGCGCTCAGGCGCGGCGCGAGCACTTCCCGCAGGTACGCGCAGAAGACTTCAGCATCCGTGCTGCCCGCAACGCTCATCGCAGCCACCACTCCGGTGGTCGAGAGCGCGCCGATCAGACTCACGTTGTGTGACCAGTGGGTTGGGGCTGTGCCGTGCGCTCGCTCCCCGCCCGGCGCTCTGGCGTAGCGGCGCGCGAACGTGATGTTGACGCCCGACTCATCAACGAAGATAAAGCGGCTGGCCGCCAGCCGCGCCGTGCGGCGGGAGAACCTGCCGCGCGCCCGCCGCACGCGAGGCGTGTCACGCTCCGAGGCGTGGAATGTTTTTTTTACGCCGCCAACCCGTGCGCCGCACCGCGCGGCACATGGTCGAGCGTGAGACTTGATGTCCGGTCTGCTCGCGCACCTGCTCACACAACTCATCAAGCGTGGCGTCAGGCGTGGCGCGGACAAGTCGGACGAGGGCACGCATGGCTGGCGGGTCGAGCGTGGGGCGGTGGCCGCCCCCATGAGCGCGTGGCGCAACGTCACCCGTCTCTCGTGCCAGTCTGAGCAGGTTGCGCACGAAGCTGAGGCTCACGCGGAAGCGGGCGGCGAGTTGCCGCTGCGAGCCTTCGCCACTACGGTAGGCGTCCAGCACGCGGCGGCGCAAATCTAGGGAGTAGGGCTTCATGGGCGCGCAGCATACTCGCTGTCTGTGGTCTGTTCAAGTGAAATATGCTCTAAGCGGTCGCCAACCTTGCATCTTCCTGGTGGAAGAAGATGATAACGCGCGCCCTTTACTGAAGAAAAATCTTAAACGGTATGGCTACCGGGTCTTGCTGGCGCTGGACGAAGAGGACGCGCTGGACAAGGTGGGGGCGACTGCGCACGCCGACATCGTTCTCATCGATCTCGTCGGCAAGACTGCGGACGAGGTCTTAAAGATCGGCCGAAGGATACGCGAGGAAGCGAAGTTCGACGCACGGACGCCGCTCGTCGTGATGGCCGAGAAGTTCGGCGCGGACGTGGAGGGCACGAACGTCAACGTCGGCGGCAACGATTGGATCGCCTACCCCGAAGATGCATACCAGTTGAGGAACCTGCTCGCACGCCTCGTCGACGAACTATAGAAGCTCGAACACGATCCGGCGGCGATGCCCGGAGACTTCGGAGGGATTTGAATATGGAGTTTGAATCAGCCGCCGGAAGTCGCGCCGTCTCCGCCGTCGGCCGCCGTTCCTTTGTAGGGCACGTCGTCGCGGCGTCTGCGTTCGGGCGGGTCGCTGTCGCGGCGGCGAGGCTGAGAGGCGACCGGGTTGCGCCGGTCAATCGCCCCGGGCGGGAGCGTCTTGCCGTGTACGGCTTCGGTCAGGATGCGCGTGATCTCCTGCGAGAGCGTGCGGTGCTCGGCGGCGGCGCGACGGCGCAGAGTTTCTTTCAGATCGTTCGGGACATACGCTCCAATAAAGACTCCCTTGCGGTTCACCATGCTCTTCTAACGCTCCTGATTAAAATGTGGCTCGTAAAATCCGTGTCGGTAGTGAGACCTCGCTCGCGTGTGAGTTGAAGCGAGGCCGTGCAGTTGGAGAACAGGTCTGTAAGCCGAATTCTGTACTCCCGCACATTACTGCGCGGAAGCGGCGACCATTCATCTAGCCCAACCGTCGCCGGTTGGATCGAGCGACCTACCCGGAGGTCGTAGCCACGGCGCGACTCCCCGAAAGAAGCCGGCGCGACATCGGGCGAGCAGCCCTGTTTGACGCCTCCCTATTTGGTCTTGCACTGCGAGGAGTTTGCCTGGCCGCGCATGTCACCACGCGCGCCGGTGCGCTCTTACATTAAGCCCGAAGGCCGCACCATTTCACCCATCACCCGTCACCCGCCCCGCTAGGGGCAAAGCGCGCCGGCTGGTCTCTTTTCTGTTGCACTTGTCGTCGCGCCGGTCAAAGAGCGGCTACTGAAAGCCGCCGCCGCAACCCGCGCGCCCAGCCGTTAGCTGGCTCGCTGCCCTGTAGTGTTCGGACTTTCCTCCCCCGTTAAACTCTTTCGAGCCACGGCGGCGACCGCCCGACCTGTTCTCCTGCACGGCGCGCGAATTATAGCAAAGCATCGTTGAACACGTACAGCACGAATGTTGAACGGCCTCGCGCGGGGGGCGGCATCCGGCCTGCTTCAGCCGAAAAACTTGAAGCCGACGCGGAGGCTGCGCAGGGCTTCGGCGGGGAGCGTGGAGATGAGCGCCCAGGTGAGGAAGGCGTGGGAGAGCGCGAGGGCATAGAGGTTGGGCGCGCGTTGATAGACGGACGCCCAGATGAGACCGCCGAGGAAGGTCGCGGCCATGAGCCACGGGTTCGGCAGGTGCAGCAGGGCGAAGACGGCCGCGACGAGGACGATGCTCTTTGCGCCCCGTCCGAAGACGATTTGCGCGCGGCGGTTGATAAAGGCCTGCAGCACATATTGCTGCAAGAGACCCCAGACCAATCCCCAGACCGGGAAGCCCGCAATCGCCCAGCCTGCACGCCCCCGGCCGAACCTGACCCCCCCGCCGAACCACACCCACCCGAACAGCATGAGCGCGAACGTACCCAGCAACATCGGGGGCAACAGCAGGCGCACGGCGCGCAGGAAATTGTCTGTGCGCCAGCCGAGTTCACGCAGCGTCTCGCCCCGCAGGCGATGCGAGTAGAGCATCAGGGCGAAAGCGCACGCGACCGGCACGACCAGCAGCGCTTTGTGCCGGCCGAGCGACAGCACAGCCCACTCCGCGACGATGGTCGAAGAGACGACGGACGCGATCTCCCAGGCGGCCAGCACACGCGATTCCGGCGCGGCGTGGGCAGACAACTCATCCGCGCTTGTCTTTGCGTCGGCGCTTGCCTCCGCCTCGGTGCTTGCCTCCTCGTGGGTGCGCGGCTCGGCGTTTGCGTTCGCGTCGGCGCTTGCCTGAGCGTTCGCGCGCGGCTCAGCGTCGGCGTGTGCCTCCGCGCCGGAGCGTGTCTCCGGCGGCACGCTGAACGCGCCCTCCCGTGCTTCCCGCGCTGCCCTGTCGGCTAACATGTCCTCCGAGACTTCGGCCTCGCTCAACGCCGCCCCTCGCTTTCCCACCACGCATCCGGCACGGAAGAGTTCGCGCCATTGGCCGACACGCTGAACTGCTTCGCCCGGCCGAACTCCTGCAGCGCGCGGCGCGAGCCGTCGCGCGGCGCGTGCATGGCGTAGACGCGCGCCTCGTATGTGCGGTTCGGCGGGAGCGGCGGGAGTTGGAAGGTGAAACCGTGGTAAGCGTCGTGACTGCGGCCGGCCTCGAACACGTCCGTGCGCGGCGCGTCGGCCAGCCGGCGACCGACGAAATGCCCGTCAACGTAGAGATGCACCTCGACGCGCTCGGCGGGCGCGGCCGCATTGACCACCCAACCGCCGATGGCGCGCTCGTCGGCCGTGTCAACCGACCCGCGAAAATAGGGATTGAAACTTGTGTAAGAGAAATAGACGAGGAGCGCGACGACGAACAACGTCTCGACGACCGACTTGGCGATGAGCGCGTGCGACAGGCGCGAGAGCCGCGCGGGCGGCGGCGAGACGGAAGACGCGGGCGCATCGCCCGTAAACGTCGAGAGCGAACCGGCGGTCGTAAATGGTGAATAGCCTCTCAAGGGATGCTTCGTTCTATTCACCATTCACGACCGCCGGTTCGCTCTCAAAAACAAATTCGCCGCCCGCCGACGCTTTCACGCGACGGTCGAAGGACGGGAAAGTCTCACTGGTTCTGGTACGTGTTGCCGTTCGTGTCCTGGTAGACCCACGTGTGGTTGGTGGTCAGCGTCCGGTCGGCCGCAAGATCGGGGCGCAGACGGACGGTGATGAGCAACACGGACGTGTCGTTGGGCGCGAGTTCGGGGACACGCCAGGTGATGCGGCGCGCGTCGCCGGGGGCGTCCTGCGTGTTCAGCGACGGGTTCGAGTTGACGAACTGCAACGCATCCGGCAGCACTTCGGAGACGACGATATTCTTCGCCAGTCCGCCGCCCTCGTTGATGAGGACGAGGCGGTAGAAGATCATGTCGCCCGGCGCGGTCAGGTCAGTCACCTGTTCGGTGCGCACGCGCACGCGCGGCGCGGCCACGGTCAACACGGTGCTCGCCTCGCTGGCGGCGCGACTGGTGCTGACGGAAGTCGCCACGACGTTGTAGGCATACTGCTGACGGTCGGCGGTGGAGCGCGGAATCTCGATACGCATGAGCAGCGGGAACTGCCCGCCGCGCGGATCGATCTGCGTCGTCTGCGTCACGGCCGGCTCGTTGTCCTGATGCTGGCCGTCGCCGTTGGAGTCCGCGTAGAGCGTGCCGGAGGGCGCGCCCGGCGCGGTGATGCGCAGGCCGTAGGATTCGGCGTAGTTGCCGGGGTTGCGCACGACGAACGGGATGAAGATCACGTCGCCGGGCGTGACGGTCAGGCCGGGCGAGACCGGGTCGATGCGTGCGCGCGGCACGCGCCCGATGGCGATGCTCGGCCCGTCGTAGTTCGACGCCGTGGGCAGAGAGGCCGTGCGCAGCATGCCGCGCCCGATGGGGCCGCTGGCGGCCAGTGCGTTCGGCAGGGCGCGCAGCGTGACGGTGATTTCGCGCGATCCGCGCGAATCGAGGTCGCCGAGACTCCAGATGGCCGTGCGCGAGGGATTGTCGTAGTAGAGCGGCAGCGGACTCGCGCTGACGAGTTCAAAGTCTGTGCTGAAGACGAAATCGGTGCGCGAACTGCGCGCGGGCGCGCTGCCCGTGTTGCGCACGGAGATGGTCTGCGTGAAAGTTTCGCCGGGCTGGACGCTCTCTCGCGTCACGCCGGACGAACCGGCGAGCGCGGCGGCGACCACCGTGATGGCGGCGTTCGACACGCGCTGGACTTGATAATCGGACTGCGACGCGGCGCGCACGATGAAGGCACGCTGCTGGCCGTCGCCCGCCGTCTCGGGGATGCGGATGTTGAGCAGCACTTCGAGGTTCTGGCCGCGCGCCAGTTGCGGCGTGACGAGTATGGGAAGCCCTGTGTCCTGCCCGCCCGAAGCGAGGCTGAAGGTCGGCTGAAACTCGGCAGGCAGATCGGTCTCCAGCCGGAACTGATCTTCCTTGTTGCCGGAGTTGATGACGGTGAGCGGCATTTGCACGGCCTGACCGGGCGATGCGGCGAGCGTCGCGTTGCGCAAAGCGAGGTTGAGGTTCGGCACCTGCTTGACCGTCAGAGTGAAACCTTCCTGCCCGGAGGGCGCGCTGTTGACGATGGGCGGCGCGGTCGTCACGCTCTCGTTCGGCTCGGCGCGGGCAAGGGCGACGGGCGTCGGGAAGGGGGTCGGCGTGGCGCGCGCGACTTGTTGACGCTGGCGCACGGGCGTGGGAGCCGGGGTCGGGCGCGGCGTCGGCGTCACCACGACGGGCGGCGTGTTGACGGCGACCTGCGTATCGGTGTCCGTTCGCTGTGGCTGATTGCGTCGCGAGGGGAAGCGGCTGCGGCGGCTGCGGCGCGCGGGCGCTCCCGTTTGCCCGTCGGCTGACGGGTTCTCGATGGTCAGCGTCGGCGTTTGGCCTGCCGGGTTGGCATTCGCCACCTGCGGCGTCGGCGTGGGCAAGGGCGTCGGCAGAGGAGTGGGGCGCGTGCGCGGCGGCGTCGAGCGCGCGATCAGGCGCGGAGTGGGCGTGGGCGTCGGCTGTGCTCTGCCCGTACCGGGGCGGGGCGTCGGCGTCACCTGCGCGCGATCAGTCGTTGAGGGTGTGGCGGTCGGCTGGGAGGCGGCGGGGCGCGAGGCCATCTCCCTGCGCGCGGCCTGCAGTTCGCCCTCATAGATTTCGACGAAGGGTGTGTCCCTGATGGTGCGCAGTCTCGTCACGACGGCTTCGGCGTCCGGCAGGCGGCCTTGCGCGATGTAGGTACGGCCGAGCCAGAGCAGCGTCAAATCGGTGATGATGCTGTTCGGGTAAGTCTTGAGAAAATCACGAAAGACAGTGGCGGCCTGCTCAAAGCGCCCTTGATTATAAAAGTTCTGCCCTCTGGTGAACATGGCCTGCTCGACATCGGGGGGCGTATCGTCCTGCTGGGCGGCCGCTGCCGGCATCACCGAGGGGGCGGCGGGGGCGGAAGCCAGGACGGACGTGTAAGGCGCGCACAGGAGCGCGACCGCAAGCGCCAGCGCGCTGAGTTTATGCTGCATCATGAAAACTGTAATCCTCCGGCAGGAAGGTACGAGAAGTTTTGCGTCTGTTCCAATTGTAGTGATTAAGCCAGCCCGGCGATCTCCGTGCGGACGAGCCTGTGAGCCTGTTTGAATATCATTTCCCGGCGCGCGCCACTATACAACCTTCACACGCACCGGACAAGAACTGAAACTTTCAGTGCGCCGCCCGCCGCCGCAGTCTAACGACGGCGGCCGACTTCCACGCGGTCGCCCGCCTGCAAACGCGGGTCGGGCACTTGCCCGCTCTCGATGTCGTTCAACAGGAACTCGGTCGCCACCAGGCGGCCGTCCGCGCCCTGGCGCGAAATGGCGACGCGCACTTTGCTGCCGGCGACGCGCGCCACGCCGCCCGATGCGAGGATGGCCTGCGTGAGCGTCATGCCGGGATGAAAATCTTTCTGCCCCGGCGCGTTGATCTGCCCGCCGATGTAGAAAAATTCCTGCGGGCGGGCGGTGATGTTGATGATGTCCCCGTGCGAGATGAGTTCGTTGAGCGCGGCGGAATCGGACAAATCGACGGTTTTGCTGAGCCCGGTGGCGCGCGAGATGATCACGGCGCGGCCGGCTTCGGCGCGCGGGTTGGCTTCCGCCAGCACGACGTAGAGTGGCACGGCCTCGCGGCGCAGCACTTTCGCGCCCGGTTGATCGACCAACCCGCTCACCATGGCCGTATGGCTCACGTACTCGCGCACGACGATGCGAAACTGAGCGCGGTCGAAGACGCCGCGGCGCCTGAGTTCCGCCGAGAGGCGCGCGCCGATGTCTTCGGTCGTCAGGCCGACGGCGTTGAAAGGTTCGCCCGCGAGCGGATAATCGAGCATCCCCGTGGACATGATCGTGTAGAGCGTGGAATCCTTCGACATGCCGCCGGCGAGGCGTATGTCCAGAATGTCGCCGACGCCGACGCGGTAGAGCGCAGTCGGCGCAACGGGCGCGGCAGACGCCGGAGCAGCCACAGTCGGTGCAGCGGCCGTAGTAGCGGCCGTAGTAGTAGCGGCCGTCGCGGTTGTAGCGGCGGGGCTGTTGGGAGATGCGGCGTTGATTCCGCCTGCGGTTGCGTTCGTCCCGGAAGTTCTGGCGGGCGTGGGCGGGTCATACTTCGGCGGCGTGGGGATGGCGATTGCCGAAGGGCTGCCGAAGACGGGCAGCGGCGCGGCCGTCGCTTTCGGCGCGGCGTCGCTCGTGGCGTTGCCGTTCGCGGGGGCGTTGAGATTGGGAGCGGCCGAAGAGGTCAGGACGGCCGGAGTTTTTTGCTGTTCGGGCTTCGCGGCGTCGCCCTTCGGCTCGTTGCCCTTGAGGTCGTTCCTGAGGGCGGGCTTGGCGGGCGTCTCGCTTTTCGCGGCGTCCTTTCGGGTCTCGCGTTTTGCCGCACCCACGGCGGCGACGGGCGCATCGTCTTCGGCCGGGCCGAGGCGCGATTGCGCGCTCGCCTCCGTCGCCAGCGCCAGACAAACCGCCAGCATAAATACCAACGCAAACAGGGCTTTACTCATAATGCACTCTACTTCCCAATCATACCGAAGCGCGCCGCGCGACCGGGGCAGTGGTCGCTTGAATGAGCCGCGACGGTCTTGAATCAACGGGGCGGATGCGCCTTTGGCCGTCTCTCCGGCGGCGCGTTGAATCGAGCTTTATTGCTCAATCGTCCCGTCGTATAGATTAAACGACGAAAACGCCCTTTTTCGCAAAGTTGTAATTGTCAATTTTTCCTGTCAATTTCAAAATTTACCGGAAAGACCGGCGTGACGCATCGTGTTCCGGTGAATCGCATTCGTTGAAGCAGCAGACGGGCGAGCAAAATGAGGCGCGGGGACGTGAGCGTCGGGAGCTTGTCGGAGCGGCCGCGCGCCGCATCGCGCAAGCTGGATTCTACTCTTCGTTTTTCGCGGCTGGCAAGTTTTCCGGGGAAAACAGGTGCGGCCAGTGCGCGCCGAGTTGCGCGCGCACGATCTCCTCCGCGTCGTCGGCCGTGGCCGCGCCGAGACACAGCGCGGCGATTTCGGCCGCGCGCATAGCGTCCACCTGCGCCAGCGTCCGGCGCACGCGCGGCATCGCCGCCGCCGCCATGCTGAGCACGCGCGCGCCGAGGCCGACGAGCACGAGCGCGTAGGCGGGCGTGGCCGCCATTTCGCCGCAGACAATGGCCGGGATGCCGGCCGCGCCCGCCGCCTCGATGGTGCGCTTGATACTTTGCAGGACGGCCGGGTGCAGCGTGCGGAACCACGCGGCCACCTCGTCGTTGCCGCGATCCACGGCGAGCAGATATTGCACGAGATCGTTCGTGCCGAGACTGAAGAAGTCCACTTCGCGCGCGAGTTGGTCGGCCACCATGACGGCGGCGGGCACTTCGATCATCGCGCCGATTTTGAGTTCGCCCGCCTGCGTCCCTTCCGCCGAGAGGCGCGCGCGCTCCTCTTCGATGATGCGACGCGCGCGCCTCACCTCGGACACGTCCGAGATCATGGGCAACACCACGTCGAGCCGCCCCGTGGCCGCGGCGCGCAGCAGTGCGCGCACCTGCGTGCGCAACATGCCTTCGTGTTGAAACGAGTAACGAATGGCGCGCAGGCCGAGCGCGGGGTTGCGCTCCGTCTCGTAGTCCGCGGCGTTATGCGGCTTGTCGCCGCCCAGATCGAAGAGGCGCACCTTCGCGCCGTCCGCGCCTCCGAGCGCGGCGATCTCAGCGTAGGCCGCGCACTGCTCGTCCTCCGTGGGCGCGCCGTTACGTTGCGTGAAGAGAAACTCCGAGCGGAACAGGCCGATGCCCCGCGCCCCGTAGCGCCTGACGCCCTCGTATTCCGGCGGCAACTCGACGTTCGCGCGCAAAATGATCTCCACGCCGTCGGTCGTCAACAGCGGCGCGCTCGCATCCTCACCCGCGCCCGCGCTCGCATGGACGAGTTTGCGCGCCTCCGTGAAGTGCTTGATGGTCGCGCCCGTAGGGTGCAGCACGGCCACGCCGTGCCCTGCGTCGATCACGATCTCTTCGCCCGTGCGCGCGTGTCGATAGAGGTCGCGCAGGCCGACGATGGCCGGGATGCCCAAGCCGCGCGCGATGATGGCCGTATGTGAAGTCCAGCCGCCGGCGTCGGAGGCGATGGCGCGAACGTGCGAGAAGTCGAGTTCCGCCGCCGAAGACGGCAGCAGTTCCTCGGCCACGATGATGGCGTCTTCGGTGAGACGGCGCGACTGCGCTTCGCCGCTCAGCGCGACGAGCAGGCGGCGCGTCACGTCTTCGATGTCGGCGCTGCGCTCGCGCAAATAGTCGTCCTTGATCTCGGCGTAGACGGCGAGCAATTTGTCGGACGCGACTTTGACCGCCCACTCGGCGTTGGCGCGTTCCTGCCGGATGTAGTCTTCCACCTCGTCGAGCAGCTTGCGGTCTTCGAGCATCAACAGCTGCGCGTCGAAGATGTAGGCGTGCTCCGCGCCGAGCGCGACCTCGGCGCGGCGTTTGATGGCGAGCAACTGGCGACGCGACAGCCGCACCGCCGCTTGAAAGCGACGCACCTCGCGCTTGAGGTCTTCTTCGGCGAGCGTGGCGCGATAGATGTTGCCGCGCCCGCCCGTGTGGATGCGCAGCACGCGCCCGGTCGCCACCCCCTCGGAAACCGCCACGCCCCGCCAGCGCATCTCGCGCTTTTCACTCTTCGCACGCCTGCTCATGCTTCCGGTTCTTCTCCGAATCCGTTCTCGATCAACTCCGACACCGCCCCGAGCGCTTCCGCCTCATCCGCGCCCTCAACCGTCAGGCGCAACTCCGTCCCGCGCGACGCGGCCAGCAGCAGCACGCTCAAAATGGATTTGGCGTCGGCCACCGCGCCGCCATCCGTGCGTTCGAGCCGCACACCGCTGCGGTAGACGCTTGCCGTGCGCACCAGTTTCGCGGCGGCGCGCGCGTGCAGCCCCAGGCGGTTGACGATCACGATTCGCTTCTCCAACATGCGACTTCTCCGACATGCGAATGCTCTTCCCCGCTCGCGCGCGCGGCCTACTTCTTCTTCGGCGCGGCGAGCAATTCGCCCGCGAGATGTATGGCCTGCTGCCCCTGATCGCGGACGCGCCCGGCAACGACGGCGAGCGGTTCGGCATCCGTCTGGCTCGCCAGTTTGATCACCATCGGCAGATTGACGCCCGTCACCACTTCGACCTCGCCCTCGGCGAAGAACATCGAGGCGATGTTGGTCGGCGTGCCGCCGAACATGTCCGTCAGGATAAGCACGCCCCGGCCTTCCGAGACGCGCGCGATGGCGCGCTCGATCTCGGCGCGCGCCGCGTCCACATCGTCGTGCCAGCCGATGGAGATGGCCGCCACACGGGCGACGGGGCCGATGATCATTTCCGCCGCCGCCAGCAATTCGGTGGCAAGCTGCCCGTGCGTTACGATCACGCCCGCCACGCGCCGCGTCGTTTCTACTTTTTCACCTTCATCCATTGCGACACGTATCTCCGTTAATTGTTTTGCCCGCTCGCCTCTCCGGTAATTATTCGCCCGCGCCAACGACGAATTGACCGAATCACACGCGCGCGCCCGTTCAAATGTCGTTGGCGATGTTGCCCATCAGGTAGCCGCCGACGGCCGCATTGACGCCGACGATGCGCGCGATCAATTTCAGCTCGTTCGGGTCGAGCCAGATGCCGCCGCACGTCTCGCACTTATCGATCAAGACCAGATCGTAGATGATCAGTTTCTTCATCGCGCGGTTGTCAATCGGGCACACACGCACCGTCTCGCGCGTTGGGTTGAGGTTGTCCGTGCAATCGGTGCAGATCAGAAAATCGTGCTCGATGGAAACGTCTTCGAGCCTGTAATCACGGCGGCAACGGATGCAATCTTCATGTTCGCTCATGCCTGTTTCTCCCTGTGCTGTGCGTCGGCGGAACGAATCAACCGGAGGCGACGCGGCATTAGCCTTTCCCGGCGGCGTGCCCTTCGCCTTTCCCGGCGGCACGGCCTTCGCCTTTCCCGGCTGCGCGGCGCGTGCGCGTCTTGCTCACGTCGCGGTGGACGGCCGTGGCATCGAAACCCTCGCGGCGCAGGCGACGCGCGAGCGCGTTGGCAACCATCACCGAGCGGTGTCGCCCGCCCGTGCAGCCGATGCCGACCGTGACGTAAGACTTGCCCTCGCGCCGGTAAAGCGGCAGCAGATAATCGAGCAGACCGCCGAAGCGTTCGAGCGTCTCGGTCGTCTCGGATTGCTTCTTCAGGAATTCGACGACGCGCCGGTCGTTGCCGGAGAAGGCGCGCAGCTCTTCGACGAAATACGGGTTCGGCAGGTGGCGCACGTCGAACAATAGATCGAGGTCGCGCGGCCCACCGTACTTATGGCCGAAGCTCAAGACCTGCACGCGCATCGGCGTCCCCTCACGGTCGGGGCTGAAACGCTCGATCAGATAACGGCGCAGAGTGTGGACGTTATGCTCGGAGGTGTCGATGATGAGGTCTGCGTGGGCGCGGATGTGTGCGAGGGCTTCGCGTTCGAGACGGATCGAGGCGAGGAGGCCGTCGCCCGCGTCGGCCGGGTGCGGGCGGCGCGTCTCGCTGAAGCGGCGTTGCAGCACTTCGTCGCTGGCCTCGAAGAAGAGGACGTGGACGGCGAGGCCGCTCGCGCGCCTGAGCTTTTTCAACTGGCTCTCGAACTCGCTCAGGAAATGGCCTTCACGTATGTTGATGACGAGCGCGGCGCGCTTGATGCGCGCCTCGCCGTCATCTTCCTCTTCGTCCTGTGGTTGGACGAGGCGCGCGAAGGTGGGCAGCAACGTAAGCGGCAGATTGTCCACGCAGAAATAGCCGAGGTCTTCAAAGGCGTTCGTCGCCGACGACATCCCCGAGCCGCTCAAGCCCGTGATGACGACGATGTCGGGCGCGCTGCTCGTCGTGGGTTTAGCTGCTCTTTTTTTCCGGCTCATCAATTGTGCGTTTCGCCCGCCGCCCGCGGGTCGGGCGTGTCTTTGGCGTCCGGTCTCGAAGCCTCATCCGGCGCGCGGCCGTCGTGTCCGTCGAGCAAGCGCGTGTGGCGCGCGACGAAATTCTCGGCCGCATTGTACCCGCGCAGGCGCAACAAGTGAACGCGCAGCGCCGTTTCCACGAGAGTCGAGAGATTGCGCCCGGGGCTGACGGGCAGGAGGACGTGCGGCACCCCGACGCCCAGAATTTCCACCGTGCGCTCGTCTATGCCCAGACGCTCCACTTCGCGCGTGTTATTCCAGCGTTCGAGCCGTATGGACAAGCCCACCTGCTTCGCGCCGCTGACGGCGGCCACGCCGTAGAGGTCGCGCACGTTGATGATGCCGAGGCCGCGTATCTCCATGTGTTCGCGCAGGAGTTCGGGCGCGCTGCCCAACAGGTAATCCGCGCCGAGACGCCTGATCTCGACCAGATCGTCCGCGACGAGACGATGGCCGCGCACGATGAGATCGAGCGCGCACTCCGACTTGCCGATGCCCGATTCGCCTTCGATGAGTACGCCGAGGCCGTAGGCGTCGAGCAGAACGCCGTGGCGCAACTCGCGCGGTGCGAGCGTCTCGCGCAAATAATCCGTGACGACATTGATGGCGACCGAACTGACGAGCGTGGTCTGCAACAGCGGCAGCCCCGCGCGCTCGGCCGCCTCGACGAACTCCGCGGGCGGCGTCTGTTCCTTCGTAACGAGGATGCAACTGATCGTCTCCAGCGAGAGGTTGCCAATCGCCTCGCGCCTGCCGTCGGGCGTGAGCTGGCCGAGAAACAAAACTTCGCTCTGGCCGATGATCTGCACGCGTCCGGCGTGGATGTAGTGCGTGAAGCCGGAGAGCGCGAGGCCGAGTTTCTGGATGCGCTCTGAAGTGATGCGGCGCGCGCCCAGACCCCTGCCGCCCGCCAGCACGCGCAGTTCGAGATGCGCGGGCGCGGAGGCGACGAAGTCGCCGACGGTGATCGAGGGCTGCTGGGCAAGCGCGTCGCTCATTTCGCGGGAGACGCTTTAGCGGCCGGCGCGGTCGAGCCTTCCGGGCTGGCCGCGCGCGTGATGATGTTCAGTTCGATCTCCACCATGTCGCCGAGAAAGGTCGGGTTGTCGGCGCGGCTGTAGTTGATGCCGAAGTCCTTCCGGTTGAGCGTGGTGCGCGCGGTCGCGCCGATTTGCGTCTTGCCGGTCTTCTCGTCCTTGCGGACGCCGTTGATGGTGAACGGCAGCGCGATCTCCTTCGCCACGCCGTGCATGGTGAAGGTGCCGTGGGCGATGAAATTTTTGCCGCGCTTTTCGATGCGGCTGCTGCGGAAAGTGATTTCGGGAAACTTCTCCACGTCGAAGAAGTCCGCGTTGCGCAGGTGTTTGTCGCGCCCCTCGTGGCCGGTGTCGATGCTCGCGGCTTTGATCGTGGCGTTGACCGTGGATTTCGTCACGTCGCGGTCGTCATGGACGATCTCGACCGTGAATTCGTTGAACTTCCCGCGAACGTGCGACAGCCCGCCGAGGATCGGCATCGAGAAGCCGATGTTCGAATGCGACACATCGGCCGTATACCTCGTCACCGCGCTATGGACGGGGATGAAGGCGAGGAGGAGTGCGAGGAAAGCTACGGGTAGATGTTTTCGGTTCATTATTATTCCTTCCGATCCGGGGATGATATTTTCCCTGCGTTGTGGAAATCGCAAAAAGACGCGGCGATTATAAATCCACCCGTCACGGTAGATAAACACCTCGCCGCGCCCCCTTGCGGTTCGCTGTGTAATTTAGTTTACGGTTGGATGAGGCCGAAGTTTCCATCCTTGCGCTTGTAGAGCACGCACAGGCGATCCGTGTCCGCGTCGCGGAAGAGGATGAACTGGTTCGAGTCCTCGCCGAGGCGGATGACGGCCTCTTCCGGCGTCATGGGCTTCACGGCGTAGCGGCGCGCGCTGATGATGCGTCCGGCGGCGGGCGCGGCCTCTTCGTCCGGCTCGACCCGGCCGTTGTCCGGCGCAAGCGACGAGAGCGGCTGCGCGCTCTGCTTGCGATCAATGATTTTCTTCTTGAGCTTGAGGGCCTGCTTCTCGATCTTTGAGATCGCGCGCGACAACGCCTGATACATGTCGGCGTTCACGTCGCGCGCCGTCAGCGTGTGCTCGCGCCAGTGAAGCAGGACTTCACCCACGTGGCGGTTCTTTTCCACTTCGATGATGATGTGCGCGGTCGCCGTCGTGTCGTCGAAGAGCTGGTCGAGTTTGCCGAAATGCTCCTCGACGTGCCGCCTGATGGCCGCCGTCACCTCGACGTGTCGCCCCGTGTACTCGAATTTCATGTAAAGAGAGTCCTCCCCAATGGAATAAATGATGAAGCAGGAACGATGAACGATGAAGTAAAGACACCTTGCTTTAACTTCATCGTTCCGCGTTCCTACTTCATCGTTTGTCTTAGACCGGCGCTTTGCGTTCGCGCGAACCGGGAATCTGCATCTGATCGCGATACTTCGCCACCGTGCGGCGCGACAGCTTCATCCCATCCTTCATCAAAATCTTGACCACCTGATCATCCGTGATCGGGTTGTGCGAATCTTCTTCCTCGATCAATTTCTTGATCTTCAACTTGATGATGCGGGTCGAAACTTCCTCGCCGTCTTCGTTCGTCATGCCCTCGGTGAAGAAGCGGCGCAGTTCGATGACGCCCTGCGGCGTGTGCGCCCACTTGCGATTGACGACGCGCGAGATCGTGGACAGGTGCATTCCCGTCTGCTCGGCCACGTCCTTGAGCATCATCGGCTTGATGAACTGCACGCCCTTGTCCAGAAATTCGCGCTGGCGATGCACGATGCACTCGACGACGCGATAGATCGTCTGTCGCCGGTGCTCGATGTTGCGCAGGAGATCGACGGCCGAACGCATCTTGTCCTTGATGAAGTCGCGCGTTTCCTTCGAGGTGTCGGGTTGGCCGAGCATCTGCTGGTAGCTGTTCGAGAGGCGCAGGCGCGGGCTGCCGTCGTCGGCGAAGTAAATCTCGTATTCGTCGTCAACCTTTTCGATGAAGACTTCCGGCACGATCAAGACCGGCTCTTCCGAAGAATACTGCCGGCCGGGGTGCGGGTTGAGCGCGCGGATGAAGGCGAGTTCTTCGATGAGCGCTTCGACGCTGACGCCGATCTGCTTGGAGAGATTATGGAGTTTGTGCTGCTGCAAATCGGCGAGCGGGTGTTCGCGGATAAGCTGCGCGCCGAGCCGCTGGCCTGCGCCCATCGCTTCGAGTTGGACGAGCAGACACTCGCGCACGTCGCGCGCGCCGCAACCCACGGGGTCGAGACCGAGCACGATCTGCCGCGCCTCTTCGACCGCTTCCACCGTCCAGTTGCCGAACTCGGCGAGTTCTTCGTTGGTCGCGTTGAGCCGCCCGTCCGGGTCGAGGTTGCCGATGATGGCCTCGGCGATGGGCAACACGCGCTCGTCGACGTGGCTCATGCTCAACTGCCACATGAGGTGTTCGGAAAGCGATTCGGGGCGCGTCAGAAATTGCTCGAAGGTCGGCCCGTCTTCCTTGTACTCGAATTCCTGCGTCTTGTAGCCGGGGTCGAGATACTCTTGAAACTCGCGGCCGAAATCGATCTCCTCGAAGGCATCCGTTTCGCGCTCGCCCGCCTCGCCCTCGAATTCTTCTCCGGTTGCGGCCGCGCCTTCGGGGGTCGCCCCTCCGGCGTCCGGCGCGCCGAGCATGGATTCGACGGAGGCGAGATCGCCCGCGCCGTTCAGGTTGCCGTTCAGATCGCCCTCGCCCGGCTCGCGCGCCGCAAAGTCGTTGGCGAGATCGGTGTTGCCGCCCGCGAGTTGGTCGATAATGTGCTCTTCGATCTCGCGTTTCTCTTCCTGCGCGACCACCTCTTCGAGCACCGGATTTTCGAGCAACTGCTGCTGAATCAGTTCGCCCAGTTCGATGGTCGTCATCTGCAACATCTCGATCCGCTGGCGCAGTTGCGGCGTCAGCACGAGACGTTGCGAAAGACTGGTAGTGAGCTTTACAGACATACCTGTACTTATATGAAAACTAACCTTAAAACTTTGCCCGGTGGTTTGACTTGAAACGCTGTTAGAAGCGTCGCGGGGAGATTATAACCTAAACACGCCCTTCCGTGCAGCGACTTCACAGACGGAATTTTTCGCCGAGGTAGAGACGTCGCACTTCCGGGTCTTCCGTCAGCGCGAGCGGCGCGCCCGCGCGAAAGATGCGCCCCTCGGCCATGATGTAAGCTCGGTCGGTGACGCCGAGCGTCTCGCGCACGTTGTGATCCGTGATCAGAATGCCGATGCCGCGCCCGCGCAGGTACAAAATCATCTTCTGGATTTCGTCCACCGCCTTCGGGTCGATGCCGGCGAACGGCTCGTCGAGGAGGATGAACTGCGGCTCGGTCGCCAGCGCGCGCGCGATCTCCGTGCGGCGACGCTCGCCGCCCGACAGCGCCTCACCGCGCGTGTTGCGCACGTGTGAGACGCCAAACTCTTCCAGCAACTCTTCCAGCCGTTTGAAACGCTCGCGTCGCCGGAGTCCCATCGTCTCCAGGATGGCGAGGACGTTTTCGGCCACGGTCATCTTGCGAAAGACGGAAGGCTCCTGCGGCAGATAACCGACGCCGAGGCGCGCGCGCAGATACATCGGGAGTTTCGTGATGTCGCGGTCGCCGAGACGAATCCGGCCGCCGTCAGGGCGTTCGAGGCCGATGATCATATAGAAGGTGGTCGTCTTGCCCGCGCCGTTCGCGCCGAGCAAGCCCACCACCTCGCCCGGCTCGACGTGCAGCGCCACGCCGTCCACCACGCGCCGCCGGCCGTAAGACTTGACGAGGCCGCTCGCCGCGAGCGCCTGCGCCGAAGGCGACGCCGCCGGCCGCGCGGCCTCCGTCGCCGGCGCAGTAGTAGTAGTAGGGCGCACCTCCCGCTCCGTCGTCTCTACGATCTCTTCGGTCTGCATAGCGTGTTGAATGGTAAAGGGTAAACGTTAAATGGAGCAAATCTATCTTCTCCCATTCATCATTCACTATTTACCGTTCACTGTTCCCCTATTGCTTTTTAATCTTGTGTGAAGAACGCACGCGTCCGGTCGCGTTCGCGCCGCCGGGGTTATCGGAGACGACGCGGTTCTCGCGCAGGTACACGGTCAGGCGGCGGCTCTCGCTGTTGCCCTGCTGCGCGTCTTCGACGCGCGCCGGTTCGCCCGTCAACATCACGGTTTCATCGGCCGCGGTGTACTGCGCCCAGTTGCCCGTCGCGCGTTTGCCCGGCTGCGTCACGACGACGCCGCGCTGCGCCACCATGCGCTCAACCTCGCCCGCTTCCTTCATCAAATACACGTCGGCCACTTCGGCGTTGATGCGTTCCGTGCCCTGCTTGATGTCTACGTTGCCCTCGTAGCGCAACAAACGATCCGTGTCCGAGTAGAACATGCGCTCGGACGTGGCGAAGACGGGCACCGCCGTGCGCGCGCCGGAAGCCTCTCTGCGCCGCGCCTGGTAGAGCGCGCTCTGCACGCGGCCGTCGGCCTCCATGCGGCGGTTGTCGCGGCGTAGCGTGATCTTGTCGCCGCTCACGAAATTATCGTCCTGCCAGGCGCGCGCCGCGCCCGTGTAGATGCCCACGCCGGCGTCGTGTTGAAACTCGACCGAGTTCGACGTGATGAAGACCGGACTCTTGACCTTCGAGAAGGGCGTCGCGCCGTTCGTCTGTTCCTGGCTGTAATAAGTGGTCTGCGCCTTGCCGCGCGCGTAGGAAATCTTCCTGCGCGTGTCCGAATCGATCTCGGCGGCCTTGAGGCGCGCGCGCGAGTCCCAAACGACGGGCGCGCCGCCGCGCAGCCGCACCACTTCGTCGGCGACCGTGTAGGCCACCGTCTCTGCCTGTCCGTTCTGGTCGGCCGCGTTGAACTGCGCATCGCCCTCGGCGTCGAGGCGTACCACGTCCTGCGTGTCGCGCGCGAACGCGGCGATCATCTTCTGCGACGTGACGGTGCGGACGGAGCGCGGCGTGCCTTCCTGCACGGGCACGATGACTGCTTTCGCGCCGCCCGTGGCATTGAACTCGCGCGCGAGGTTGCCGGCCTCGTAGAAGGTGCAATCGAAGCGCGCGGCGTTGAGGGTTTTGCGGTCTGCGAGGGCGGTCTGCTGCACTGGTTCGACGACGAGTTCGGCTTCGCCGACGGCCTCCGCGCGTTCGAGGTCTTTGCCCGTCGCGCGCCAGAACAATTTGACGGCGTTGGCGGTCAACTTTTTATTCGCCGCCTGCGGATCGTTCGCGCGCGAGCGCGGCGCGGCCAGCGTGATGACCGAACGCCCCCCGGCCTGCATCTCCCGGAGCAGGCTTTGCTCGCCCACGGCGGCGAAGATGACGTGCAGGGAGTTCGGCGCGGCGAGCTGGAGTTCCGCGTCGGCATCGAGCGTGCGCGCGCGCACGTTCTCGGTCGCCAGCGCGTCCTGCAATTGCTGGTTGGCGTCGAAGTTGAAGTTCATGTTGACGGCGCTGACTTCGGCCGCGCGCCCCGCGTCCATCGTGCGCAGGTAAGCGTTGCCGCGCGCCTCGATGCGCTGGAGGCGACGCTGCTCGTTCAGCACACCGGACAGGCGTTCGCCGCTCATCACGTCGGCGTCCTGCTCGGCCGTCGCGCCGCCGCTGAAGGTGAGGTTCATGCTCGCCTGATCGAAGTCGCCGCTCGGCGCGCGAATCGTCACCGGGCGATTGCGCCGGGCGGCCTCCGGCGTCTGCGCCGCGCGCCCGGCGTCGGGCTTGACGGTGATCTCGACATGGCCGCGCAACGCGAGCCTCTTATTCTTCGCATCCACCTCCGCGCTGTCGGAACGCCCCTCGATGTTGTCGCGCACGAAAGTCACGGCGACCGGCACGCTCGCGTGCTCGTTCTTCACGTTGTAATTAATCGTCTCTGACTTGACGATGAGGCGGTCGCGCGTCTCGATCTGCACATTCCCGTTGAAGACGGCGTTCTCCGTCTCAACGAAATAGATGGCCTGGCGCGCGTCGATCTTGTCGGGCAGATCGTGTCCGGCGGCGAAATATTCGATGTGCGCGTTTTCGAGTTCGTGATGGCCGTCGGAATAGGAGGTGGCGACCGAAGCGCGCACGAGCATCGTCAGGCGGTCGCCCTCGGTCACGCGCCGCTCGTAATTCTCGATCCGCCGCTCGACCGTGGTCGATAGTTCGGCCTTCCCCGGTATCAGCCGAAACGGGCGATTGTTGCGCCCGCGATAATACGCGACGCCCACGTAAATCAGACTACCGACGAGCGCAAGCGACGCCAGCACGCGCAAAATCAACGGCGCGCGCGCGCGCAACCCGATCAACGTCGGCGCTCTTCTTCGTCTGACTTCCTGCATCTCTTTTCGGGTGACAGGTGACAGGTGACAGGTGACAGGATTAAAGACAAGATGTTTTATCCTGTCACCTGTCACCCGTCACCTGTCACTGTTTTATCCTGTCACCTGTCACCTGTTACCCGTCACTTGCCTTCATGTCTTCCACGATCAACTGCAGACGCTTGTCGCCGCGCCACGTGTTCGTCTCGACGGCGTAAGCCAGTTCGATGCGGTCGCCGGTGTGGGGAGTTGCTGCCGCTTCTTCCGCGCCGCCCCACCACAGGGCTTCGAGCGGGCGCGCGCCCGTCTCCCCGGCCACTTCAAATTTCAGGTGACGCTCCTTGAGCACGCGCGCTTCTCTCACCACGCGCACGTCGCGCGACAGGAAGACGGGGCGCGGCCACTGTGCGCCGAAAGGTTCGAGGCGTTCGAGTTCGTCTGCGAGCGAGAGTGTGAGCGCGCTCGCGGGCAACTCGGCATCGACTTTGACGACGGGCGCGCACCCGACAGCGTCAACTAAAAAACGGCTCGCGTGTTCGTGCAGTCGGCGTCTGAGTTCGGGGATGTGCTCGCGGCGGATGGTGAGACCGGCGGCCTGCGCGTGGCCGCCGAAGCTCTCGAAGAGGTCTGCGCACGAGGTCAGCCCGTCGAGCAGGTGATAGCCTTCGACGCTGCGCGCGGAGCCGTGGCCGAGGTCGCCTTCGAGCGAGATGACGACGCAGGGGCGCGCGAGCTTTTCCGCGATGCGCGAGGCGGCCAAACCGATCACGCCGCGATGCCAGCCGTCGCCCGCGATGACGGCGACCGCGCCGCAATCGCCGCTGCGCTCATATTCGTCCACGGCGCGCTCCGTGATCCTGCGCTGCATCAACTGTCGCTCGCGGTTGCGCGCGTCGAGGTGTTCGGCCAGCCGCCGCGCCTCGGCCGCATCCGTCGTCTCGAACAATTCGACGACGGCGCGCGCCGCATCCATGCGCCCGGCCGCGTTGATGCGCGGCCCGAGGCGGAAGCCGAGGTCGCTGCAACGCATGTCGCGCCCGTCGCCGCAGCCGGCCACTTCCATGAGCGCGCGCAGGCCGGGATTCGTCGCGTTCACGATGTCGGCCAGACCGAGCGCGACGATGGCGCGGTTCTCGCCGACGAGCGGCGCAACGTCCGCGACCGTGCCGATGGCGACGACCTTCAGAAATCCTTTGACCAGATGCTCGCGCCCGCGCTCGCGCAGGACGGCGTGCGCGAGTTTGAAGGCGACGCCGACGCCCGCCAGATGTTTGTCCGGGTAGTGGCAATCGCGCTGGTTCGGGTTGAGGACGGCGAAGGCGGGCGGCGCGCCCTCCGCGTCGTCGGGCAGGTGATGATCCGTCACGATTACGTCGAGGCCGTTTGCGCGCGCCCACTCCAGCGGCTCGTGCGCGCGGATGCCGCAGTCAACGCTGATGACGAGCGTGCAGCCCTCGGCCTGCGCGCGTTCGAGCACGTCGCGGCGGATGCCGTAGCCTTCGGTGAAACGGTGCGGAACGTGGAAGCGCGTCTGTGCGCCGAGCAGTTGAAGCGCGCGGCGCAGGACGACCGTGCCCGTCGTGCCGTCGACATCGTAGTCGCCGTAGATCAAAACCTGCTCGCCCGCGTCGACCGCGCGGAGCACGCGCGCGGCGGCCGTCGTCATGCCGAGCATCAGCGAAGGATCGTGCAGTTGATCGAGGGACGGGTGGAGCAACTTGCGCGCGGCCTCGTCCGTGGAGACGCCGCGCGCCGCGAGCAACCCGGCGACGACGGTCGAGACGCCGAGGCGTGCGGCGAGCGCTTCGGCCTGCGCCGGGTCGTAGCCGCGCACGCTCCACAGTTTAGGGCTGGCGATTTGCATTTCTACTCGGCGAACCAACCGTTCGGGTCGAGGAGTTTGACGCCGATGCGCTGGCGGCCGTCTTCCTCGTCCCGCCAGACGCCGTTGACCTCGGCGTCTATCGGGTGGCCGAAGGGCGGCGTGAGGCGCAGGATCGCGCCCAGTTCGACGGGGGCTTCGGCGATCAGGGTCGCGCCGCCGCGCGAGACGCGCACGGCCTCGCCGCTCTCCTTGAAGGTCGCGCCGGCGTGCGTTCGGCCTTCGAGTTCGACGGGAAAGTTGACGGGAACGCGCGGGCTGCGCGGGCGTTGCGAAGGAGAGTTGTCCGGCTCGGTTTTAATTTCGTCGTTCATCGAATGTCTTTCGACCCCTCTCTGAATCTAATCAGAAAACAGCACGGCAACTGTGCGGAACAGGGGCGAGAGAGAGTGTAACCGAAACAAGAGACAACGGCGAGCGTGCCCACAAAAATGCGCGTGATATTTCCACTTCGCCCTGCAAGGATTTTTCTCGACATCCATCAACGCGGAGCGCGCCCGCCTCTGACGGGTACGGCGCTCGCCTGATAAATCTTGACATTCGAAACGGCCGCGTCTAAGCTGCGCGCACCTCGTCAAAGAGACCTTCACCCTCAGACGCCTCAGTCACAAAGGAGTAAAAGACATGCGACCTCACCTCACGCTCTCTCAGTTACGGAACTTCAAACCGACGATTTTAGCCAGTCTGCTGCTCGCCGCCTTCTTCGCCTTGTGCGCCGTCGGTTTCGTGTCGAGCACGGCGCAATCTACGCAGAAGCAGGAACGAGAGTTAGAAGATAAAATCCCGAAGCATCTGCCGATCAAAGTTAAGGTCAAGAACTCGGAGAAGGTGAAGGACTTAAATAACGATCAATGGATGCGTGACGTAGAAATAGAGATACAGAATACTGGCGACAAACCGATCTATTATCTGCGCCTGAGCCTTTATTTCGTGGATGTGAAACTTGAGTCGGGTGCTCAACTCGGCTTCCCGATAGATTACGGCAATCCCCAGTTCGTTGATTTTGAGAAACGGGCAATGTCGCAGGACGTGCCGTTGCGACCCGGCGAAACCTATGTCTATCAATTCTCCAAGCGATGGGCTGGGAGGTGGGAAAAGTTCAAGGTTAAACGCCAACTTCCTCATCCTAATAAAATAGGTCTCCAGTTCGAGGTTCTCAGTTATGGAGATGGCACCGGGTTCGTCAGCACGGGCGGCACGCCTATACCCAATAAACAGGGGTCTAACTCCGAATGCGGTACTCAAAACAAAGCCGCAGCGAATCTAAAGGCTGTTCAGGAGACCTTACCGAATCGCCCACCTGTCACACGATTCCAGTCAGCCTCATTTCTTACCGGTAGAGTTCCTGCCGGTAATTTTTTTGCGCTCCATCCAACCAGTCCCACACCCCGTGTGTCTCCCATTCAGTCTGGTATATGCTGCCCATCCACATCATGTTTCAACCTTAAATTGACGCTCGGCGGCAACTGCTTCTGTGAAGATGAACTCGGCGATCCGCCCCTCGAAGCTGGTTCGGCAGCCTGTGGAACTGTTGGTAGTATATGCGGCACTCAGGGCACGAACCAATTCATCTGTGATGATAACGAGCATACCTGCACGAGTTTCTTCATTATCCCCTGCATAACCCCAACACCCACGCCGACCCCTGACTCCACGCCTTCACCCACGCCGACGCCCTGCGATCCTCCCGAGGCGACGCAGCCCAACGACACTTGCGTCCCCTTCGGGCCGTGTCCGCCACAGGGCACGCGCGGCTGGCTGTGCGCCTCCTGCCCTTCCGGCTTCCCCGTGAATAATCCCGCTTACCCGAACTCCGGCGGCTGCCCCGACGGTTATTACAACGACGGGCAATACTGCTGCGTCCCCGTTAATCCGACGCCCACGCCGACCCCCTTCGCCTGCACCACGCCCGGCTTTAACGGCGGCTGCCTGCCCGGCCTCATCCCTAACGAATACGGCATGTGCTGCCCCGCCCTCGGCGGGCTGGGTGAACTCTGCCCCGACCCGCCCGCCGCTTTCCAGTGCGGCACAGTCCTGCCGGAGACCGCGTGCCCCTACACCATCTACGGCTTCGGCTCCTGCTACTCGCCAATCCTCGTCGATGTCGCGGGCGACGGCTTCCGCCTCACCGATGCGCGACGCGGCGTGCGCTTCGACATAGACGGCAACCCGGACGGCCTCGCCGAACAGGTCTCCTGGACTGTGCCCTCATCAGATGATGCGTGGCTCGCACTCGACCGCAACCGCAACGGCCGTGTCGATAGCGGGCGGGAACTGTTCGGCAACCTGACGCTGCAACCCGCTTCGGCCGAGGGCAACGGTTTTATCGCCCTCGCGCAATACGACAGGGCGAAGAATGGCGGCAACGAGGACGGCGTGATCGACGCGCGCGACGGGTTCTTCCCGCTGCTGCGCCTGTGGCAGGACAGGAATCACAACGGCGTGTCGGAGGCGGGCGAATTGCACAGCTTGCCCGCGCTCGGAGTGACGGCGTTATATCTGGACTACAAGGAGTCGAAGCGGGTGGACGAGTTCGGTAACCAGTATCGCTATCGTGCGAAGGTGGAGGCCGCGAAAGGCGCGCGGATCAATCGCTGGGCGTGGGACGTGTTTCTCGTCAAAGTCCCTTAATCAAACCATCCCGCGCGAATCAAATCATCCCGCACGCCGGAGCGCGCCGCCCGCAGATAATTGTCTGCGGGCGGCGCGCTTTCGTGGATGGACAGACACCTCACCGGGTCGAGCCGGAAGCGACGCGCGAGGAGTTGCGATCAACAGCTCACGCGGGTTGAATGAAACCGCCCGCCAGGAGCAGCAGGATGGCCGCGCCGACGACGAGGCGATAGCCGATGAAGATGCCCGTGGAGTGTGTGCGCAGGAAACGCAGCAGGAACCAGATCGAGGCGTAGCCGACGAGGGCGGAGACGATGGTCGCCACGACAAGCGGCAGCGCGCTCCCTGCGGGAAGTTTCTCGACAGCCTCGCGGAGTTCGAGCAGGCCGCTCGCGGCGATGGCGGGGATGGAGAGGAGGAACGAGAAGCGCGCGGCCGTCTCGCGCGTCTCGCCCGCGAACAGTCCGCCCATGATGGTCGAACCGGAACGGCTCGCGCCCGGAATCAACGCCAGCACCTGCGCGCCGCCCACCGCGAGCGCGTCGCCCAGCCCCAACTCTTTCATCTCGCGCCGGCGCTTGCCCACGCGCTCCGCCAGCGCCAGCAGAAGCGCGACCGCAATCATCATCGTCGCGATGACCCACAAATTTTTCGTAAAACTCCCCTCGATCTGTTTTTTGAACAGCAACCCGACGACGGCCACGGGCAGCGAGCCGATGATGACCAGCCAGCCGAGCCGCGCATCGTCCGACAGGCGCGCGCCGCGTTGTTCGATACTGCCGTCGGCCGCTCGCGTCTCGTGCGCGCGCGCGACGCCCCCGCGCAGCAACGCGGTGTGATCGCGGACGAAGGCGACCGTGATCGCCCAGATGTCGGGCGCGAAATAGATGAGCACGGCGAGCAGCGTGCCGAGTTGGATGACGGCGATGGTGGCTGTCGTCTGTTCGGCGCGCAAGGTCGCCTCGACGCCTTCATAGAGACCGAGCGCGCGCGCGGCGAAGATCAGGTGCGCCGTCGAACTGATGGGGATGAACTCGGTCAACCCCTGCACGATGCCGATGATGATGGCCTGTAGAATGTTCATGTGTATTTATTCGCGGAGCGTGGCACGGGCGAGCATGCGGTCGTAGAGTGCGGCGGGCAGCCAGCGGCCGACGCGCGCGATTGTCGCGAGTTGCCACGGGAAAGCGTAAGTGCGCCGTCTCGCTTCGACGGCGCGGATCATTAGTTGCGCCGCACGTTCGGCGTCCTGTAGAAACGGCATTTTCTGGTTGCGCCCGCGCGTCATCGGCGTGTCGATGAAGCCGGGATGAATCGTCGTGACGTAGATGTTGCGTGGCCGCAGTTCGACGCGCAGGGATTCGAAGAAGGTGGAGAGCGCGGCCTTGCTCGCGCAGTATGCGCCCGAACCGGGAAAGCCGCGATAGGCGGCGAGGCTGGAGACGGCGACGATCTGTCCCTCGCCGCGCCCGATCATCTCCGGCAGCACGGCCGCCACCGAGTTCATCGCGCCGAGCAAATTCACCGAGAGCACCTCAGTCGCGACCTCTATGTCGAACTCGCGCGCCAGCGTCGTCTCGCCCTTTCCGGCGTTCGCGATGAGCACGTCTACGCGCCCGAAACTTTCCGAGACTTTCGCCACCGCCGACTTCACAGCCCCGGCGTCGCGCACGTCAACCGCGACGGCGAGAGCGCGCCCCCCCGCGGACTCAACTTTCCCCGCGACCTCGCGCAACACCTCCGCGCGCCGCGCCAGCAGCCCGACCGACGCCCCGCGCCGCCCGAACTCCACGGCCAGAGCCTCGCCGATGCCGCTCGACGCCCCCGTGATCAAGACCGTCTTTCCAGACCAGTTCACGATATGCCCGGACACCTCAACAAAGTTCCGCGACGTGCTCGCCGAGCACACGCAGGGCGAGTCCGAGATCGTCCTGTTTAATGAGCAGGTGATCGCGCGAGAAGGCCGTGAGCGCGCCGAGAGGAATGCCGGCGGCGGCGAGCAGTTCCGTCACGCGCGCCAGAAAGCCCACGACGTTCCAGTCGAGCTTGATGTCGAACGTGATGAGCCGCCAGCCCGACTCCACGCGCGCCTCGCGCACGGCGTGGCGCATCACGAGCCAGTCCTCTTCTTCCATCAGCAGCGTCACTTCGTGCGTGTCGCGCAGGAGCATGAAGGGCACGGCCGGGCGCGGGCTGAGTTCGGGTTGTTCGAGCAGGCGCGACCAATCCTCGTGGCGCATCCCGACGAGGACGAACGTCGCGGGCGCGACCTCCACCTTCGCGCGGCGCAGCAACTCGGTCGCCGTCTCCTTTTGCCGTTCTTCGATCATCAACTATATGGGATTAACAGTGGCGCTTTCGTCTTCCTTTGCGACTTTGCGCCTTTGCGTGAGATTAATTTCTCGCAAAGGCGCAAAGGCGCAAAGAGTTGAGCGGTGGTGCCTGGTTGTAAACTCCTGCGTGCGCCGGGAACGCTCGCCCGGCGGGCGGACGCTAAATCTGCACGACGACGGGCACGATGACCGGACGCGCGCCCGTCTGTTTCTGGATGTAGCGCTTGAGTTCGACGCGGACGCGCTCTTTCAGGAGCGCCAGATCGCGCCGCTCCGTGGCCGTGGCTTTCTCGACCGCCTCCGTCGCGATGCGCTGCAAATTCCTGGTGAAGCCGTTCGCGCCGTTCGCGCCGACGACGCCGCGCGCCATGATCTCCGGCGGCAGTTCCAGTTCGCCCGTCTCCTCGTTGAGCGTCAGGATCGGGGTGAGCACGCCGTCGTAAGCCATCTGCTTGCGCTCGCGCACGGTCTCGCGTCCGATCTCCTCGAAGCCCGAATCGTCTATGAAGGTGCGCCCCACGTCGCGCTTCTCGATGACGGTCGCGCTCGTGGCGGTGAGTTCGAGCACGTCGCCGTTCTCGATCATGATGACGTTTTCGTCCGCGTAGTTGAGATGATTTTTGACGAACTCCTTGTGGCGGTAGAGCATCCGGTATTCGCCGTGAATCGGCACGACGAACTTCGGCCGCACGGCCTCCGTCATGATGCGTATGTCTTCCTGCGAGGCGTGGCCGCTGACGTGTATCAGCCGCCGCTTCTCGTCGATGATGTTGCCGCCGCGCTTGTAGATGTCGCCGATGAGGCGCGAGATGGCGCGCTCGTTGCCGGGGATGATGCGCGCCGAGAGCACCACCGTGTCGCCCTCCTCGATGCTCAAACCCTTGTACGACTGCGAAGCCAGTTGCGCCAGCACCGCGCGCGGCTCGCCCTGCGAACCCGTGATGAGATAGACGATCTCGTCGTCGGGCATGCGTCGCGCCTCGTTCAGCGAAACCATCTCGTTCTCGTGTACGTCGAGGTAGCCGAGCCGCTCGGCGATCTCCACGTTCTTCAACATCGAGCGGCCGAGGACGCAGACCTTGCGGTCGAACTGCTGCGCCACGTCGAAGACGATCTGCAGGCGGTGGATGCTTGAGGCGAAGGCGGCGACGATGATGCGCCCTTCGGCCTCTTCGAAAATCTCCTCGAAGGCCGGAATCACGGCGCGCTCGGAAGGCGTGCGCCCCGGCACGGTCGCGTTGGTGGAATCCGACAGGAGCGCGAGCACGCCCTCCTGCCCGTAACGGCGCAGCGTCCGCAGGTCAATCGGCTCGCCGATGACGGGCGTCTCGTCAACTTTGTAATCGCCCGTGTGGATGATCGTGCCGACCGGCGTCGTGATGGCGAGCGAGAAGCAGTCGATGAGCGAGTGCGAGGCGCGTATGAATTCGACTTTAAAGACGCCGATATTAACCACGTCGCGCGGGTCGACGCGATGAATGAGCGTGTCGTTCGTCAGGTTGTGCTCTTCGAGCTTGCTCTCGGCCAGCCCCACCGTGTAATGCGAGGCGTAAACGGGGACGTTGAATTTTTTGAGGATGTAGGGCAACGCGCCGAGGTGGTCTTCGTGCCCGTGCGTGAGGATGATGGCCGTGATGTTCTCGCGGTACTCGTCCAGAAAATCGAAATCGGGCACGCAGACATCGACGCCGTAGACGCTCTCTTCCGGGAAGCCCATCCCCGCATCGACGATGATCATCTCGTCGCCGTAGCGCACCGCCATACAATTCATCCCGAACTCGCCGACGCCGCCGAGCGGGATTAGTTCCATTACTTTGCTCACTATTATTTCTTACACTCCAGACTACAGCGATGTTTTCATCGCAGGATATAAACTTTGAGGGAATATTAACTCGACAGTATACCACAGGGACAACCCTTCCCCTGAACGGCGTCGGCAACTCACGACCCATGCCATGCAACACTCGATGCCACGCGACGCTCGATGCCGCGCAGCATTATGAGGACTAGATGCCCCGTCGCCGAATCCGTGATGTCCGACGCCACAGACCGGACGCAGGCGAGGAGGTCTCGGCGCGCTCCGGCGATTCGGCCGGGGCGACAGCGCGCGTCCGCGATAAACCTGTTCCCGCCGCGCCCGGCGTGCGTGTGTCTCATCAACCTCTTGAATTGACAAACTTCAACCGGACTTTGCTACTATTACCGGCGGCTCGCTGGATGCGAATTTCCGTCGGCCCAACTTCAAACGGAACTCCCGTAACGCTCCTCAAAGCTCAAATCTTATCGCGCCCGTCTCATGTGCGCGGGCGGTAATTTTATGGCAATGACCAACGAAAAGTTTGACGAGATGGTCAAACGTCTCGAAATTCTGGCGAAGGGTGCGCCCGGGAAATACAAATTTCGCGTCGCACTCCTCGCCCTGCTCGGCTACGCTTACATCCTGCTCGTCGTGGCCTTGCTGGTCGCGCTCTTCATCACCATCATCGGGCTGAGTTGGCGAGAGGGCAGGCTCAACGTCTGGGTGTGGAAGTTCGGGTGGGTGCTGATCGCGCTGGCGTGGGTCGTGTTGCGCTCGCTGTGGGTCAGGTTCACGCCGCCCGAAGGCTTCGAGTTGACGCGCGCCGAATCGCCGCGCCTCTTCGACCTCATAGACGAACTCACAGTTGCGCTCGACGCGCCGCGCATCCATCACGTCCTCGTCCTCGATTTCTTCAACGCGGCCATCGACCAGATACCGCGCTTCGGCTTCTTCGGCGGCCACCGGAATTATCTCCTGCTCGGCCTCCCGCTCATGCAGTCGACCTCGCCCGCGCAGTTTCGCGCCATACTCGCGCACGAACTCGGCCACCTCTCAGGCAATCACGGCCGCTTCTCCAGTTGGATTTATCGCCTCCGCGAAACATGGGTGCAACTGCTGACGCGCCTGGAGAGAGAGGAGCGCTGGGGGTCGTTTTTCTTCACCACCTTCTTCAACTGGTACGCGCCCTACTTTCAGGCTTATTCTTTCGTGCTGGCGCGCACGCACGAGTATGAGGCCGACGAAGCGGCGGCGCGTCTGACCGGCGCGGAAAACGTCGCCGAGGCGCTCATCGACGTCCGACTCAAGGGAAGTTTTATCGAAGAGAACTACTGGCCGGAAGTTTACAGCCACGCCGCGACCGAGCCGCGCCCCGTCGCCGGCGTTTACGCCAATCTCCCGCACACGCTCGGCCAACCGCTCCCGCACGAACTGGTGGCAAGCCAGCTCAACCTCGCGCTCGCCGAACAGACCGTCTCCGACGACACGCATCCCGCGCTCGCCGACCGCCTGCGCGCGCTCGGCTATCCCGCCCGGCAGGACGGCGACAACGGCGATTGGGCGACAAGCTATCAACCCGCGCCCGTCGCGGAGAGCGCCGCGGATTTCTACCTCGCACGTCAGGCGCAGGCGCTCGTCGCGCAGTTCGACCGCAACTGGCAACAGGAGATCGCCGAACAGTGGAGCGAACGACATAATGACGTCCGGCGTGCTGAGCAGACGCTCGACGCGCTCGAAGAAAAAGCACGCGCCGGCACGCTCAGCTTCGACGAAGCGTGGACGCGCGCCTCGCTCGCGTCGGAACTGAGGACGCCCGCCGAGGCCATCAACGCGCTCCGCGAAGTGCTCCGACAGCGAGCCGACCACGCGGCGGCAAATTTTCTCCTCGGCCAACTGCTGCTGCGCGAACAAGACACGGCCGGCATCGCGCATCTGGAACAAGCTTCGGCGCGCAACCCGGACATGCTCATCCCCGCCTGCCACGTCTTGTACGCACACTTCACCGCCGCCGGGCAGCCCGCCGAAGCCGAGCGCTATCGCGAACGCGCGAATAAATATTTCGAGAAGTTGGAGGAAGCGCAACCGGAGCGCACCACGATCAGCGCGGCCGACGAATTGCTCCCGCATCAGGCGACGCCCGAGACGGTCGAAAACCTGCGCCGGCAGTTAAGCCCGTTCCCGCAGATCAGGACGGCTTACCTGGCGCAAAAGCGTCTGGAGAAGATGCCCGAAAAGCCACTCTACGTGCTCGGCATCGTGGCGAACGCGCCCTGGTATCAACTCGACCGCACGGCTTTGAACCGGCAGTTGATTAACGAAGTCGTCTCGCAGGTAGCATTCACGGGCGAGACGCTGGTCGTCGTTCTGGACGGAGAGCACAAGAAGCTGCTCAAACAATTCCACAACCTCGAAGGCGCGCAAGTCTTCCCCTGAACCGGGGCACGCGCGCCACGACGCTCAACCCCTTGTCGATGCGAGAGTGCGCACGCGCACAACCCGCCCGGCAAGCGTCAACCTCCACGCCTCGCCCGGCAAGCGTCAACCTCCGCCAGCCTCGCCCGGTAAGCATCAACCTCTGCTGGCCTCGCCCGCGCGGTTCGACGCAGGCCTGTTCGAGCAGCGTGTGCGCGCCCCCTCCACTGTTCGAGCAGCGCGCCCTCCGTCGCCTTCACACCAGACAGCGCAAGTAGACGCCGCGCTGTGGCCGACTCGCGGGCAGAGCCATAGCGTGGCGGACTTGTAGCCCCGGCAGTTTCCCAGACCTTTAATTATCCGGCGCGGCCGTAGTTTCCAGCCCGCGCGAGATTTGCACCCATTCGGCGAGAGTGAGTGTTTCGGCGCGGCGTTGCGGTTCGACTCCGGCCTGTTCGAGCAGCGCGTGCGCGCCGCCCGCCGCCTCGACGCGCGGCAGCAGCGTCGGCGGCGCATGGCGCAGGTTGTTGAAGATCGTCTTGCGCCGCTGCGCGAACCCCGCGCTGACCGTCCGCCACAGCAACGCCTCATCCGACACGCCCGCCACGACGCTCTCACGCACGACGAGGCGCACCACCGTACTCCACACCTTCGGCACGGGGCGAAACGCTTCCGGCCGCACATCGAACAGCGTATGCGCTTCGCAGTAGGCTTCGGTCAGCACGGACAGGTAGCCACGCTCCGCCGTGCCCGGCGCGGCCGTAACGCGCTCGACCACCTCGCGCTGGAGCATCAAGGTCATCTCCGTCAAACAATGTCGCTGCGCGAACAGGCGTTGCAGGATGGCTGTCGAAATGTTGTAGGGGAGATTGGCGACGACGCGCGCCGCTCGCGCGGGCAGGATGGTCGCGCAGAAATCAATCGCCAGCGCGTCCGCTTCGACGAGCGTGAAATTATCCCTGCCGCCGAATCGCTCGTGCAGGAGCGGCACGAGATCGCGGTCGAACTCAACCGCGATCAGACGTCCCGCCTGCCCCACGAGCGCCGCTGTCAAAGCCCCGCGCCCCGCTCCGATCTCGACGATGGTTTCGTCCGCGCGCGGCGCAACCTCGCGCACGATGCGCGCCACCACGCCCTCGTCCACGAGAAAATTCTGTCCCAGACTTTTTTTCGCCATACAAAGAGAGGTCAGAGGTTAGAGATTAGAGGTCAGAGGTTAGAGGTTAGAGGTTAGTGAGCAGTAGTTTTGTCTTAACTGACCTCTAACCTCTGACCTCTAACCTCTGCTTTCAGGGTATCCGGTGATTTCGACATCGCCGCCGTGCCGCGCGATCAACACGTCGCGGAGGCGCGTGGCATCGGCGATGCGGGCTGCGCCCGCGCCCGTGACGGCGGGCTTCGCGTCGCCTCCGCCGATGATGAGCGGCGCGATGAAGAAACTGACCTTATCGACGAGGCCGGCATCGAGAAACAGGCCGGCCACGCGCGCGCCGCCTTCGACCAGCACGCTTTGCAGCGTGCGGCTTTGTAACTCGGCGAGCACGGCGCGCAGATCGCGCGCGCCGCCCGCCGTGCGCACTACTTCAGCTCCGCGCGTTTGCAGCGACAGGGCGGCGCGCTCGTCCGCGGCGGCGGAGGCGAGGATGATAAGCGGCGCGTCGCGCGCGGTTCGCGCCAGTTGCGAGTCGGGCGAGAGGCGCAGTTCGTCGTCGAGCAGGATGCGCGCGAGCGGGCGGTGGCGCGCACGCCCGCTGCGATCCGTGAGCAGCGGGTCGTCGGCCGAGGCCGTGCCCGCGCCGACGAGGATAGCGTCGTATTCGTGGCGCAATGCGTGGACGCGTGCGCGCGATTGTTCATTGGTGATCCAGCGCGCGTCGCCTGTGCGCGTGGCGATGCGGCCGTCGAGCGAAGAGGCGAGTTTGAGATGGACGAAGGGGCGCGCGTGGCGCATGGCGTGAATGTATTTTTCGTTGAGCCGCGCGGCTTCCGGCGCGAGCAAACCGACCTCTACATCCAGTCCCGCCTCGCGCAGGTGCGCGAAGCCGCGCCCCGAAACGAGCGGGTTCGGGTCTTCGACGGGCGCGACGACGCGGCCGATGCCCGCCCCGATGAGCGCGGCCGTGCAGGGCGGCGTGCGCCCCTGGTGCGCGTGCGGTTCGAGCGAGACGTAGGCGGTCGCCCCGCGCGCGCTCTCCCCGGCCTGTTCGAGCGCGATGGTCTCGGCGTGCTTGACGCCTTCGTACAAGTAAAACCCCTCGCCGACGACTTCGCCGCCCGCGCGCGCGATCACGCACCCGACAAGCGGGCTGGGACTGACGCGCCCCGCGCCCCGCGCCGCCAGTTCCAACGCGCGTCGCATCAAACGCTCGTCAATTTCCGCTGTTGAATTTTTAATTTGTGGTTGCAAGTTTGGGTTTCAGGTTGCAGGTTTCAGGTTTCAAGTTAAAAACAGAAGGATTTCCGTCTTGAACCTTCAAGTTACAGATCAAAGAACCTCAGACCTGAAACTTGAAACCTGAAACTTGAAACTCAGCGCGACTCGAAGAGTCCGTCCACGTAGTGTTCGGCGTTGAAGACGACGAGGTCGTCAACCTTTTCGCCGATGCCGGCGTAGCGGATCGGGAGGCCGAGTTCTTTCGAGATGGCGACGGCGATGCCGCCTTTGGCCGTGCCGTCGAGTTTCGTCAGGACGATGCCGGTGACGCCCGCGACTTTCAAAAATTGACGCGCCTGTTCCAGCCCGTTTTGCCCGGTCACGGCGTCGATCACGAGCAGCGTCTCGTGCGGCGCGCCTTCCACTTCGCGCCCCGCCACGCGCTTCATCTTTTCGAGTTCGGCCATCAAGTTAGACTTGTTGTGCAGACGCCCGGCCGTGTCCACGATGAGCACGTCGGAGTTGCGCGCCTTGGCCGCTTTGAGCGAATCGAAGAGGACGGCGGCCGGGTCGGTTCCCTGCTTCTGCTGGATGAGCGGAACGCCCGTGCGCTCCGCCCAGATGGCGAGTTGGTCGGAAGCGGCGGCGCGGAAGGTGTCGGCCGCGCAGATCAGCACGTCGTTGCCCTCGGCCTTGATGCGCTGCGCGAGTTTGCCGATGGTGGTCGTCTTGCCGACGCCGTTGACGCCGACGATCATCATCACGTAAGGCGCGATGTTTTCCGGCACGCTCGTCTCGGTCGCGACGCCGCGCGCCTCGGACGCGCGCAGGATGGCGAGCAATTGATTTTTGATCGCGGCCTTGAGAGCTTCGATGTCGTTGATCTCTTTGCGCGAGATGCCGCGCCGCACGTTGTCGAGAATTTCGAGCGTCGTCGGCACGCCGATGTCGGCGGCGATGAGAGCCTCTTCGAGTTCGTCGAGGAGCGCGGCGTCAATAACTTTGCGCCCTTGAAAGACCGTGTCGATCTTTTCGGAGAGCGATTCGCGCGTGGCGGCGATGGCGCTTTTGAAACGCTTCTCAAACGTGCGTTCGAGCGCGGCCTCTTCGGCCTGCAACTCTTCGAGCGAACGGTCGAGGCCGAGGATGGAAGTGCTGAAGGGCGAGCGCGACGGGACGGGTCGCTGCGCGGCGACACCGGGCTTCGCGGGTTCGGGCGTCGTGCGCGACGCGCCACCCGTCGCCGTTGTCGGAACGGTTGAGGGGCGCGCAGCCTCGGAAGTCGTCGTCCCTGCGCCGATGCCCGTGTCGTTGCCGGTGCGCGCTTGCGGCATGGGTGTCGGCGCGCCGCCCGTCACGGTCGGATCGAGTGCGGGTAGGGCGGGCGCGCTCACGTTCGCGGTCTGGCTCGGCGCGTCGAGGTTGGCGGGCGGTTCGGGTCGCGCCGCCCGGTTGTCTTCCTTCGTCGCCGGTTCCTTCGCGGCGGGCTTGAGCGGTTCGTTGAGTCCGAGCGTGATGTAGCGGTCTTCTTTTTTGCGTCGCCAGAATGCCATGTGATCGTCGAAGCCCTCGGTTGAAAATTTCGTCCGGTTGAAAGTCGTCGATTATAACTGCAACCGTCCGTTAGCGACAAAAGCGCGAAAGCCCGCGCGGGTGGATTCGACCCGCACGGGCTTTCCCCCGCATCACGGATGGGCGCGCTGGTTAACGCTCCCAGAAAAACTTGCCGCGCGGCCGCGCCTGCGGGTACACCTCGTCCATGTTGCGCGTATCGTAGAGCACGCCGTTCGCCATCACGAAGCTGATCGTCTCGGAGTTGCGCACATCGTCGAGCGGGTTCTTATCGGTGATCATCAGGTCGGCGAGTTTTCCCTTTTCGATTGAGCCGACTTCCCCGTCGAGCCCCAGATATTGCGCGCCGGAGAGCGTGGCCGCGCGCAGGGCTTCGAGCGGCGTCAGCCCGCCCTGTTGCAGCATCCACAATTCCCAGTGCGAGCCGAGTCCCTGCAACTGGCCGTGCGCGCCGAGTTGCACGCGTCCGCCGGCGCGCACCACGTCGCGGACGGTCTTCGCCAGTTCGAAATGATAAAAGTCGTCTTCGGGAGACATCGTGCGGCGGCGCGCGCGCCGGTCAATCGTCGAGCGGGGCGTGAAGCGCAGGAGTTTTTCGTTCTCCCAGACGTTCGTTTTCTGATACCAGTAGTTCTCGCCCCAGACGCCGCCGTAGCCGACGACGAGCGTCGGCGTGTAGCCGCTGCGGCTTTTCGCAAACAGCATGACGGCGTCTTTGTAGAGCGGCGCGATGGGGATGGCGTGCTCGATGCCTGTGTGGCCGTCGAGGATGTGCGTCATGTTGTAGAAGTAGGTTGAGCCGCCTTCGGGCACGACCATCATCTTGAGTTCGCGCGCGGCCTGTATGATCTGCTGACGTTGATTGCGGCGCGGCTGGTTGTAGCTTTTAACGGAAAACGCGCCGACCGCCTTGAGCCGCGCCAGGTGCCCGCGCGCGTCTTCCAGATTGTTGACCGGCGCTTTCTCCGGCGACTCCGCGCCGTAGACCGGATAACCCGTGGAGAAGATGCGCGGCCCGACCATCAAGCCCGCCTTGACCATCTCCGACTGCGCGAAGACCGACTGCGTGGCGGCCGAAGGGTCGTGCGTCGTCGTCACGCCGTAGGCGAGGTTCGCCCAGTAAGGCCACTGTTTTTCGGGGATGATGTCGAGCGTGTTGTAGCCCATGTGCGCGTGAACGTCGATAATGCCGGGCGCGATGGTCTTGCCCGTCATGTCGATCTTGCGCGCCCCGGCCGGGACGTTCACGCGCGCGCCGACGGCGAGAATGCGATTGTCGCCGACGAGAATCGTGCCGCGCTCGATCACCTCGTCGCCGCGCATCGTGATGATGCGCGCGTTCGTCAGAGCGACCAGCCCTTGCGGGCGCGCTGACTCGAACTCGAAGCCGATCCTCGTGGCTTTCGGTTCAATCGGTTTCTCGTCCTTCGCGAGTTGGCGATTGATCTGTTCGAGCGACTGCTCGTGGAAATTCTCGCCGAGCGTCCATTGAACCGACTTGCTGTCGGGCGACCAGGCGAGCCAGTCGCCGGAATTCTTCGAGATGGACTTGACGGGCACGATGGTCTCCGTCGAGTTGACCTTGAGCGTCTTGCCGGTGCGCGGAAACGGCGCGAGGTAGAGCTTGTGCAGTTCCTTGAAGAAGACCCAGTTGTGATCGGGCGAAGGGATGATCTCCGTGGCGAAGCGTGCCTCGATGTGCCGCTTGTAATCGTCGCCGGAGGTTTTCACGCTGCTCAGGGCTGAGAAAATCTGCGCGGGCTGGCCGGGCGGCGCGGCGGGCGCGGGCGGCGATTCGAGGAAGAAGATGCGCTCGCCCGCCGGGTCGAAACTGAGTATGGGCATCCGCGCGTTCGCGCCGCGACTTTGCAAGTCCATCACGTAGCGGCTTTCGCTCCCGTCCCAGTAATGAATCTCGAAGGCCGACTCGCTGACGAGTTCCTCCTCGTGGTTGATGTTGCCGCGCCCTTTGAGATAAGCGATCCGCCGGCCGTCGGGCGAGAAGGCCGGGTTGGCATATTGATCCGGCTTGTCGGTGATCCGGCGCGCGTTCGAGCCGTCGGCATCGGCCGTCCAGACCGCGCCTTTCTCCGCGTCCGACCAGGTGACATAAGTTATCCGCCGCCCGTCGGGGCTAAAGTTCGGCGAGTATTCGAGGTAGTTTGAGTTGAGCAGCCGACGCGGTTCGCCGTTGCCCTCTTTGACGTAGAGTTTGCCGAGCGCGCTGTAGATGATGCGTTCGCCGGAGCGTTTCGCCCAGCGATGCAGGCGCGTGCGCTCGCGCTCCGTGAAAACTTTCTGTGGGAAACGCACGGCCTCCGCCACGCGTTGCGAGACGCGCGCGTTGAACGGAATCGGCGTCGCACTCTTTGCCTGCACGTCAACACGCACGAACTTGCCGCCCGCCGTGATGACGATTGCCTTGCCGTCGGGCGTCCAACCGTAGCCGGGGTAGGTGCCGAAAACCGCCCACGTCTCCTGCTGGTCGCGCGTCAGCTTGTCGTAGATCGGCCACTCGCGCCCGCTCTCGATCTCGCGCAGGTAGAGCACCGTGTTCAGGCGGTCGCGGCGGATGAAGGCGAGCAATTTTCCGTCGGGCGAGACTTGCGGCCTGACCGCGCCGCCCGCGCCGCGCACGAAGACGGCGCGCCGCCCGCGCTCGGTGTCGTAGCGTTCGATCCAGTAAATGCTGTCGTAGACGTTTTTGTTGTAGTCGAAGTCGCCGCTGTTGACGAAGTAGATGAAACGCTGCTGCGGATCGATGACGGGTTCGCCGACGTTGGCCGTCCAACTCGTCTTCTCCGTCAACTGCACGCCCGTCCCGCCGCCGCCCGCGTGGTACATCCAGATTTCGCCCGCGCCGAGCGAGCGTTGATCGACGAAATGTTTACGCACGAGGACGTACCGGCTGTCGGGCGTCCACGCGGGACTGTTGACGAGCCGGAGCGTCTCTTTCGTCAACTGGCGACGGTTGCGGCCGTCCGCGTCCATGATCCAGATGTTGTCGCCGCCGTCGCGGTCGGAGGTGAAGGCGATTGATTTGCCGTCGGGGCTGTAGCGCGGCTGCGATTCCCAGGAGACGCCGCCCGACAGCAGTTCCGCGCGCCCGCCGCCCGAGGGCATCCGGTAGATGTCGCCGAGCAGATCGAATACGATCCGGCCGCCGTCCGCCGACACGTCGCAACTCATCCACGTGCCTTCGTCCGTGTCGAACTCAACCTTGCTCGCCGGCTCGTGGTCGCCCTCCACATCCCACTTGTCTGCGCGCTTGTCGGCCTCGGCGCGTCGCTGCGCCTCCTCCAGTTGCTCCGTCCGCTTGTCGGCGGGCGACGGCGTGGGCGTCGGCTGTTGAGCGCGCAAGGGTTGGAGACAGAGCGAGAGCAGCACGAATAGAACAATGGCTTGACGCAGCATTGAGATTAACCTCTCCGGGCACGTGTGTAGTTTGAACAAGACTGTGACGAAGAATATTACCGCGCCCTCATCCCGGTCAAACGAAGCGTGCGCCGTGCGGCGCGCGGCTCAAGTTCCCGAACATTAACTTGAGAAGTATTGGAGGATTGGATGTCCGTTCCGAACAGCGTTGACGCGCGGCAGGCGACCAGACCTCGTCACCTTTGAAAGCGCGTTCACGCGGCGGCGGATACAACGGGTAATTCGGCGTGGTTGATGTGTATATGAAACGCGCGGCACGCAGGCAACCTGCGTTCTCGACGGGCGAACACGCGAAACTGCTGTCGCGCGAATAGACGATACGTGAGTTCGATTTAAGCAGATGCCGTGTTCTTGAAGCCCCGTGAGGGGCGCAATATTAATAGCCCACGGCGTAAGTTGTGGGTTCAAGACAGGTAAAATAGAGAAGCCCCGGCAGGGGCGAAAGATATTCAACCTCGAAGTTCTTTCGCCCCTGCCGGGGCTTCGCTCATCGTTGGGGGCTATCCCGACGGCTCACGCCGTGGGCTACTGTCTGTCGCCCCTGTCGGGGCTACAGGCCGCAACGCCGTTCCGGTTTATATCGAACTCACGTTAAATTAAGAGTCCCGCCGGGACGTTTGAATGTTTAAGTCAATTCAAACGTCCCGGCGGGACTCTTATTATTCGAGCGCACGCCTATGACGAAGCTATTGAGCGGCGGGCGTGCAGGCGGGGCCGAGCAGGGCGTCTTTCTTCAAACTGATGATGGGATACTTGTCCGCCTCGGCATTCAAATCGAGCCATTCCTGATACTCCGCGGGCAGGGTCGGCTCGGAAAATATCGCCTCGACGGGGCACTCCGGCACGCAGGCGTCACAGTCGATACAGGTTTCGGGATTGATGTACAAACGATCCGGCAGTTCGTGGAAGGCTTCGACGGGGCAGACCGCCGCGCAGTCAGTGTATTTGCAATCGACACAGGCCTCGGTCACGATGTAGGTCATCGTCAATAGTCTCCTCGATCAATTCATCTCGAATAATTTTCGCCGGGAGCGCGCGCCGGGAAGCGTCTCGCGTGGCGCGCGCTCCACGGTCAGCGCGGTTGGATGCGCAGGGTGTAGCTGCAAATCTCAATCTTGTCGTCGGGGGCGACCGGCACGCTCTCGTCGCGCGGCGCTTCCACGCCGGCGACGAGCGTGGAGTTGCGGCCTTTGGCTGTCAGCCAGTATTTGCCTTCAGGGTCGCGTGAGAGCGTGGCGTGGATGCGGCTCACTTCCGGGTCGCCCTTGATCGGCAAATCAACCGCGACGGACTTCGAGCCGCGCCCGATGGTGATCTCCGGCTTCGTGATGGGCACGACCGTCTGCCTGACGCCATCGCGCCACAACTCGACCGCGTACAACTCGACGATGCGCGGGCTGACGCGCGTGACATCGCCTTCGGGCGGTTCATCTCCCTGTAGTGCCGCGTCTGGCGTCGTCGCGGCGCCGACCTCCGGCGCGGGAGGCCGCGCCGTCACCATCGTATGGCCGCTCTCTGTCGCGTCCCATACGGGCTGCACGCGAAACTGCCCCTTCTCCAGCGTGCCGTCAACGCGCAGTTCGACGGCGAAGGATTTCGTGGCGAGTTGCGTCGAGCCGCTCAACTCGCGCGCGCGTTCCGAGAGCACGTAGAACAGCCCCTGCTCCAACCCGCGCCGCTTCTCGCCCTGCCAATCCTTGTCGTCCTCGCCGCTCAGGTAGACGATATATTCGGGCGGAATGTAGGTCTGCCCGCCGGGCGGCGTGAACATCTCGCGCTGCATGACGATCTCGATCTCGCGCGCGACCTTCACCAGAAATTCTTCCCAGACGCGCCGCGGTTTCGCCTGTTCGTCAACGGAGGCGAGCGGGTCTTCCTCGCCCTCGCCATCGATCCACTTGCGAATAGACTCCAGTATGCTCACTTTTTAACCCCTCTCGATCATTAACCGCACAAAACAGATTCAAAAACTTATCTTAACCGCGTCCCGTCGAGCCAGCCCCGGTCGGCCGACTCTTCGACGATCCGGGGAAAGCCCCGCTGGATTATTTCCACTTCACACCAATTGCCGCTCACCTGCAAGAGGCGCACGCGCGAGCCGCCCTCCACCTCACCGATGCGTTCATAATTGCGGCCGGGGCCGGTGCGCAAGTTTACATTAGTCGTCGTCAACATCTCACGCCCGGCCTGCAGGCTGCCCGTATTCGCGGCGGGCGCGCCCGTCGTTGTCGACGCGCGGGATGCCGCGCTTCTCTGGCGACTGCGTACCTGATACTGGATGCCGAGCAACAGCAGCGCGAACCCCGCCAGCAGGAGCACTGCGACGATCCACGGGCGCGCGTGTTCCGTAAACCAGGTTTTGCGCGGCATCATCGAACCGCGCTCTTTTGGTCTCGGACGCGCCTCCTGCACAGGCGCAGGCGTTTGCAACCTCTGATCGCCCGCGCGCGGGGACATTGCCTGTTCGGCCGTCTTCCTGTGCTGAACAGCGGGCGCGGGCTGCGCCAGCGAGACGGGTACGACGATGCGTGGGCGCACCTTCGCGCCGCCGACCTGTCGCTGCGGCTCGTCCGGCCGTTCAAACTGTGCGGGCGAGGGTTCGGGCGGCAGCGGCGCGAGTCTCTGGCTATGACCCTTGACCTGTGAGAGGGCGCGTGTCTCTTCGCCGTTCGGCTGCTGCGACAGCAGTTGGGTCTTCGGCATCAGGGCATCGCTCAGTTCGTTCCAGAATTCGCGCACGCTCTGGTAACGTTTCGCGGGGTTCGTCTCCGTCCCGCGCCGAAACACGCGCAGCACGAAGGCCGCCCACGGCGCGCCGGCCAGAGCCTCCGGCAAGTCGGTGATGGGACGCTGCGAAAAGCGCCGGGGCGCTTCGCCGGTGATGAGCATGTAGGCCGTTTTGGCGAGCGAGTACACGTCCGCCGCCGGGGTCAGTTGCGTCACCGGACTCGTCAGGGAACCCGTGCCGTACACGCCCGCCTGCATCAGCGGGTGGTGTTCGGGCGCGGCGTAGACATCCGTGCCGACGCGCGTGATCAGTCCTTCGCCGGCCTCGATCTTGGCGACGCCGAAGTCCGCGATTTTGACCACCTCCCGGTCTGCCGTGAGCAACAAATTCTGCGGCTTGATGTCGCGGTGAATCACGTCGTGCTCGTGCGCGTGCGCGAGGCCGTCGCAAATCTGGTCGAGATAGTAGAGCGCGCGGTCGAGGGCGAGCGGGTGGCTGCGGCAGAGCGCGGCCATGTCGCCGCCGGGAAGGTATTCAAGGACGAGGTAGTGAAACGTCTGCCCGGCCATGTCGATGGCCGTGCCGTGCCCCAGCCGGTTGATGATGTTCGGATGGCGCACGCGGTCGAGCGCGACGGCCTCGTTGCGAAAATTTTCGATGAGCGTGTGTTCGAGTTCCTCGTCAATCGAGCCTTGCAGGAAAAGGTTGAGCGCCTTGATCACGACCATCTGCGGCGAGCCGCCCCCGGCCGCCGCGTCGCGTGCGAGATAAACTTCGGCATAGCTGCCGCGCCCCAGACATTCGAGAATGTCGTAGCGCCCGTCGAGCCTGCATTGTTGAAGTTTCAGTTCACTCATGCGTCCCGCAACTCTACCTTAAAAAAAACGCGCCGTGTCGTCAGGCGTCCCGCCCCCGGCCGTTGTCTGACGGCTAACGCTCCGGCGCGGGAACGGTGTCAACCGAAGGGATCGTGCCCGCGCTCGTGCCCGCGTCTTCGATGACGCTTCCGAACGAATCGGATGCAAGGCGCAGCGCATCATTATTGTTCGCCCGCAGCGCGGCGGCGGCGAGCGTGAGGCGCGTGTCGAGGCGCACGGGGTCGCGCCCCGGCGCTCGTTGCGCATCGACGCGCTCGTTGGCGCGCTTCAGGGCTTCGACCGCCTCCGGATATTTGCCGGACAAAAAGAGCGCGCGCCCGTAGAGGCAGAGGAAGACGCCGTCGGTCGAGTCGAGCGGCTGCCCGTTGTTCTCACCCGCCATGCGCTGCGCCTCCGCAACGGGCGAGAGGTCGACGGCCGCGCGCATCCGCGTGTAAGTGTCGTTGATGTTCAACTCGCTGGCCGGCGTCGCGGTCGCGGCCGCCACGGGCGCGGGCGGATTATCGTTCACGGTCGCCACGTCGGCGGAAGTCGCACGATTCTGCTGGTAACGGATGCCGCCGTAGAACGCGGCCGCAGACGCGGCGAGGAGCAATAACAGGACGCCGAACCAGCGGCTCGCGCGGCCGGTCGGGCTGCGCTCGGCTCGAATTGTTTGCGTCTGCACTGGCGGCGCGGCGGCCGGAGCTTCGTTCGGAGCGTCGGTCGCCGCAGTCTCCCCGGTACTCACACGCAATTTATTGTTGCCGGCGCGGGGCGCGGCTCCGGTGTCCGGCAAGCTATGCGAGGCCGAGGTGGTGAGCGGATTTTTCAGGCGCATCTGGGTGGTGTCGCCGCTGTGCGCCTGGCCCGCGCCCACGGTCGCCTGTACAGGGCGTTCGGTGAGGAGGGTACGCTCGTCGTCCTCCGTCTCCGACGCGTTCACGGCCTGACGCGCCCCGGGCGTGCCGCCGAGACGCACGATGACCGCCGTCAGGTTGTCCTCGGCGCCGCGCTCGTAGCAGCGTCGCTTCATCTCTTCGCAGGTCGCCGCGAGTGCGCCGCCGCCCTGGAGAAGGGTGTTGATCTCTTCGTCGGGGATGTGGCGCGTGATGCCGTCGGAGCAGAGCAAGAAGACCGTGCCGTCTTCAACCTCGATGGTCTTCATGTCAACTTCGACCGCCTGCTCCGCGCCGAGCGCGCGACTGATGACGTTGCGACTCGGATGATTCGCCGCCTGCTCCGGCGACATCCTTCCGGCGCGCACTTCTTCCTCCACCACGGAGTGATCTTCGGTCTCGCGTTCCAGCCGCCCGTCGGGGCGGAGACGATAGAGACGCGAATCGCCGACGTGGCCGATGGTGGCGCGCCGCCCGTCCAGATGGAGCGCGACGATGGTGGTCGCCATCATCGAGAGTTGCCGCTGCTCGTGCGACATCTGGTAGATGGAAGCGTTGGCGCGCTGGATGGCGATCTCCATCAGGTCTTCGATGTCGTCGCCGTCCCGGTGGTGACGGAAGGCTTCGCCGAGCACTTCGACGGCCGTCTGCGAGGCCACTTCGCCCGCCTGCGCTCCGCCCACGCCGTCGGCCACGGCGAAGATGCCGCGCTCCTCGTCGACGAGCATCGAATCCTCGTTGAGCGGGCGCTTCTGGCTCAATCCGCGGTCGGTGACGGACGCGATTTCTACTCTTACTCTCTCCTGTGGGTCGCTCATTCAACCGCCTCCGGGATGAAAGATTCGCGGGCAGTGGTGCGTGGCGTCTGAACCTGCGGGCGCGGCTGCGCGGAGGCCGCGGCGGCGTCGCGCGCGTTGCGATTGGAGAACGCCATCAACATGCCGAGCATGGCAAAACTCGTAATCAAACTGAATCCTCCGTGGCTCACAAAGGGGAGCGTGATGCCGGTCATCGGCAGCGCGCGGGTGATGCCGCCGATATTGACGAGGGCTTGAAAACCGATAAAGGCGGTCAAACCCGCCGAGCAGAGTTTGGTGAACATGTCGCGCGCGTCAATCGCCGTGCGGACGCCCGCGTTGACGAAGACGATCAGCGCCAGCATGACGAGTGCGCCCCCGGCCAGCCCCAACTCTTCGCCGATGGCCGCATAAATATAATCGGAGTCGGCCACGGGGATCACTTCCGCGAAACCGAGCCCGAGGCCGCGACCCGTTAGGCCGCCCGAAGCGATACCGAAGGTGGCCTGCGCCGGTTGAAACGCGATGCGGTCGAACCACACGTCGACGTTCACGGTGTCGCGCATGGCCTCGCTCGATTCGGCGAGCTCGCGCATCCGACCGTCGCGCGCGAGCGCGTCGTCGTAGTCTTTCTTCCACCATTCCTCGTTGGGCGAGGGCGGGTTGAAGCCGTCGAGCCAGAGGTGGAAACGCTGCTTGATGCGCGCCGGGAGCGCGGCCTGCACGGGGCGTGAGAGCGTGGGCAGGAGCGGCACTTTCTCCTGCACGTTCGGCGGCAGCGAACCGGCCACGAGCACGCCGATAACGAGCACCATCGAACCGACGAAGACGAGCAGTTGCGGCCAACGCCGGACGGCGACGAGGTAGAGCGTCGCGTATGCGCCGCTGAAGACGAGCATCTGCCCGAAATCCTTCAAAGCGAAAAAAGGGATGAAGGGAATGAGCGCCATCACGATGAGCGGGATGATCGCCTGCGCGCGGGGCATGCCCCAGTAAGTTTTGGCGAGGTCGCGGTAATAGGCCGTGAGGATACCCGCGAAACCGAGCAGGAAGGGAATCTTCGAAGGCTCCCAAGGCGTCATGTTGCCGAGCGCCTTGCCCGCGCTCGACGTGATGACGGCCGCCACCAGCGGCACGAGCGTGATGAGCACGATGATGAACGAGTGGCGTTGCACCCAGTTGAGAAAATCGTCGCGCATGCAAAAGAAATACGCGACGGCGAAGGCGAAGAAGGCGAAGACCGGAATCCAGGTGTAACCGGAGGTGAGCACGCGCCCCACCGTGATGTTCGATTGCTCGGCCGCCTGGCTGAGCAACTGCTGATCGACCTGTTCGCGGTTAGTCGAGAAGCCGAGCATCTTCTTTTTGTCGTCGTCGTAAAATTTATTGATGAAGCGCAGGCGTTGCACCTGCGTCTTCTCGGCGCGCGCCTCGGCCTTGTTGCGCGAGCCGTATTCGGGGTCGCTGTAGAGGCGATACTGGACGAGCATGCCGAGCGAAAAGAGCAAAATCGCCGTCGTGTACAAAGCCCAGTTGCCCCGAAACTTCATCTGCCGCGCGAGCCACAGCACGAGGAAGAAGATGGGCAGGTAGAGCAGCAGGTCGCGCACCGCGCTGACGGTCGAAGGCTGGTAGCCGCGCAGCAAGGCCGCGCGCGTCACCGCCACGTAGCCCGCGATCTGCAAGCCGACGATCAGCAGCAGGATGAAGAGGTGTGTCGAGGCACGATTTTTCATAACTGTCGGGCGATGCTTATTTCTTGACTAACCACGGCGTCCGAAATTCATAGACAGTAATTTTACTGCCTGACGGCGACGGCGCGCGGCGTCGGCCGGGCTTGCGCCGGCCTCGGCTGCGCCGGGCGCGTTGACGGCGTCGCCTAGCCGGGGCGCGGCGCGGCTTCTCGCGCCGGACGCCCGCCGGGCTGCGCTTGCGGCTGCGTTTGTTGTTGCGTTTGTTGTTGCCCGGACGCGGCGGCGTTTTGTCCGAGCAGCCCCAACTCCTTCGCCTTCAGGACGAGCGCGGCCGCGATGGGCGCGGCGGCCTTCGAGCCGTAGCCGCCGCCTTCGACGATGACGGCCATCGCCAGTTGCGGGTAATCGAGCGGCGCGATGCAGAGAAACCAACTATCGATGCGCTTCTCCTCGGAGATCACGATCTGCCGGTATTCGCGGATGATGTTGCCGCGCCGGTCGCGTTCGTATTTCTTGACGGTCTTCGGCTCGCCCGTCTTCGGGTCGTATTCGGGCACGTCCTTTTGCGCCGTGCCGGTCTTGCCGCCCGAGGTGATGCCTGCGGCCAGCACGGGGCCGAAGACGCCGCGCGCCGTTCCCGAAGAACCCATCGTGACGAGTCCCATGATGCGACGCATGTCGGCTGCCTTGTCAGGCGACATGACTTGATTGTAGACGGCCGGGGGCTGGTTGAACTCGATCTTCGGCTTCAACAGTTTGCCTTCGAGATTGGCGATGACGGCCGCGGAGAGTGCCATCTGAAACGGCGTCATCTGTCCCGCGTACCCCTGACCGAAGCCCTCGATGGCGAGATCATACGGGCGCATCTTCGCGCCCGTGACGATGGTCGCCTCGCTCGGCGCGAGGGCGCGTGCGAGCGCCATGCTGCTCGTGTTCCAGATTTCCGGCTGGCGGCGCGAGCGCGTCGCCTCTTCCGGCGTGTCGTATGCGCCGATGCCGATGAGTTGCGCGGCCTGCTTGAGACGCTCGGCGCCCATCTTCACCGCCGCCTGCGCGAAATACTGGTTGCAGGAAACTTCGTAGGCCGTGTCCACGCCGATGTGCCCGTGAACTTCGGCCGGGCCTTGATCGTCGTAGATGACTTTCGCGCCGGGCTGCGCGTAATAGCC
>DASQLU010000015.1:0-35449 GCA_035645855.1 Pyrinomonadaceae bacterium | reverse complement strand
CGGTCAGGCGGATGCTGAGCGGATCGATTTTGAACGACGCGAACTCCGCGCGCTGCCCGGTCAACTTCTCCAACGCATCCTCGAAGTTCTGCCACTCGGCCACGCGCACGGTCAGTTTTCCCGCCGCCAGTAGCTCGCGGTAGAGTTCGATGGCCTCGTAGCCGGAGTTATCCTGAATCGAAGTGATGCCGTAACGGCGCGCTTCGGCCAGCGCGCGTTCGGCCGCCTGCATGCGCTCGGCGCGCGAAGGCTCGGGCACGATGCGGGCGACGAGCGCGGCGGCCGTCTCTTTCAAAATCCCCGTCGGCTGCCCCGCGTCGTCGTGCAAAATCTCGCCGCCTTCGGGCGCGCGGGACTCGCGCGTGACCCCCGCCTTTGAGAGCGCGAGCGTGTTCGCCCAACTCACGTGGCCGTCCACGCGCTGCACGAAGACCGGGTTGTTCGGCGCGACCGCATCGAGGTCTGCGCGCGTCGGCCACCGCCCGCCCCAGAGCGTGTGATCCCAACCGCGACCGAGAATCCACGCGCCCGGCGGCAGTTCGCGCACCTTCGCGGCGATGCGCGCTTTGGCCTCCGCGAGCGTCTTCGCCCCGATGAGTTCGACGCGCAGCAGCGAGAGGCCGCCGCCGATGAAATGGATGTGCGCGTCGTTGAAGCCGGGCGTCGCGAGACGGCCGCGCAAATCTATCGTGCGCGCGCCGCTGTAAGAGCGCGCGATTTCGGCCGACGTGCCGACGGCGACGATCCGCTCGCCCTCGATGGCGACGGCCTCGGCCGTTGTGCCCCGCCCGTCGGCCGTAAAAATCTTGCCGTTCGTCAGCACGAGACTGACGCGCCGTTGCGCGGCCGCAACCCCACCCGCCCGCGCACCCTGCGACGACGCGGCGGCGAGCAGCAAGGCGACGAGCGAGACAGCGACGAGTGAGACGGCGAGCGTAATGCGAAGTAGTTTCATAGCAGGTGATTCGTCAGGTGCGAAAATGAAGTCGAGCGCAGGTTGTTATATCACTAAACACGCGCGGCGCACCTTTCGCGGCGCACTGTGCGTCGAGCACATAACATCGGATTAAGTGCCCGTGCGTGCCGGGAATGTCGTGGCGACAAACCCTGACATTTCCGGCATCCGAAACAGCAGCGGCCGAAACAGTAACGGCGGGTAAAATACCCTGCGCCATTCCGGTGTGGCGCTGTTCGCAAGTAGAAACTCCAAACGCCACGCTGCCTATACGTGTTGATCCAGCAGAATGGTGTTTCCATCCGGGTCAACAATCATCAGGCTGGCCGGGCCGGTAGAGTTTTCGTCCGCTTCCGTAATCATGTCTACGCCGCGGTCTTTGAGTTGGCGCTGCAACTCTCGAATGTCGGTGAACTCGCTCAGTGGTTGAGCATCGCTGCTCCATCCCGGATTGAAGGTGAGAATGTTCTTCTCGAACATGCCTTGAAACAGCCCGATGGCGTGGTCGCCGTTCTTCATAATGAGCCAATTCTGCGATTGGTCTCCGGCGAAAACTGTAAAACCCAGCTTTTCGTAAAAAAGTTTCGACGCCTCTATATCTTTCACGGCCAAGCTCACAGAGAAAGCTCCCAGTTCCATGAATTCCTCCTGTTATCGTGTTCCCGACGCTTAACGCCACGCTTCACCGGCCGCGCGCGCGGCCTTCGAAGCGAATTTGCTAAAGCACTTTCAAAGCCGTGCGTGCAGGGGCAGCCGACCGAACGAAGGTAGTGGCGGCGGACGTTGGCGGCTTGGCCGACGAGCTATGCCTGCAAACGTGGCGGGACTGCCTTCCCACCCGTCGCGGGGCGTGGCGGGACGCGGGGAGACGTGCCGTTGTTAGACGTATGTCGCGGCGACGGCATCGATCTCGATCAGGAACCCATAATGCAATTCTCTCGTCGGGATCACGGCGCGAGCCGGCCGGTGCTCGCCCATCACTCTCGCGTACACTTCGTTCACCGCGCTCCACAGGCTCATGTCCGAAATATACACCGTCATCTTCAACACTCGGCCGAGATCGCTGTTAGCCGCCTTCAGAATCTCGCCCACGTTCTTCAAGACCTGCTCCGTTTGCTCCTCAATGGAGCCGAGCCTCTTTTCGCCCGTTCGCGGGTCAATGGCGAGTTGCCCGGCGACAAAGACCAGCCCGTTGTAGACGACGGCCTGCGAGTAATGGCCTGCCGGGGTGGGGGCATCCGGCGTGTGGATGGTTGTGATCTCCATAGCTCAAGGTACTTATCTATTGAAAGATGGTCAAATATAAAAGGTGGTCAGACATGCCTGTCGCCCGGCCGCGCCCGCCGCGCACGCTAACGTATCGAGCTTTCAAGTCCGGCGGATGTAGAGCCGCGCTGTCGCGAGTCCGGGGCAGGCCGGGCGTGTGACCGTGCGCCGACAGAGAAGCTTTTCGTAACCTTTGATGCTTACAGGCTAATTCTTTCTGATGCAGGCTCCGTTACCATCCGTGCCTTCAGAACTTCGTGCCTGATGGCATTTTTCCCGGCTCCCTTTACTTCATACATCAAACCATCCGCAATCTTAATCATCTCGTCAACTGTGTGAGGCGGGTCGGCACACGTCAACAATCCCACGCTGAAAGTCACTGACCAACCGCTATCCCGCATCTGCGCCGATAACTTCTCGCGTAATTTTTGCACGGCTACCTGCGCTTGCTCCGCTCCCGTCTCGGGCAAGAGGATGGCGAACTCGTCGCCTCCGATACGCGCTACCACATCAGTCGCACGTAAACTCTGCTTCATGACTTCGACCACCCTGACCAGTAATTGACTCCCGACATGATGCCCCAGCCGGTCATTCACTGTTTTGAAATTATCGGCATCGAAATACGCTATCGTGAACGTGTGCCCGTACCTCCTCGCTCTATTTATCTCCATTTGCGCCAATTCATAGAATGCCCTCGGATTGGCCGCCCCTGTCAGAAAATCCGTTCTCGCCAACTCACTCTGGTGCGCCAGCGACTCCCTAAGCTTTGCGAGGAGGAGCGCCACGATCAGGAAGAAGCCTAAACGGGTTGCCGCATTCCATAACGGGATTAGCGTATTCGAGAAATGCTCACCGGCTAATTGATTTGCCGCCTGCCACGCCACGGCACTGGCGATAGAAGTCACGACGGCGGTTCTCTTCGACGCAAACCAGGCCACGAGAGCGACCGGGAAGAGGTAGAAAACGGCAAAGGAAAGTTCAAAACCCGTAAAGTAGTCGAGGACGCCCAACACTACGATAAGGGTAAAGCTACAACTCAAGATGAAGGACTTACTACGCGCTGTGAGGAACGCAAGAAACATCGAAGTTTACTCCAACATCACCTAAAGTAGCGGTCTAACGTGATTTAAGCCGCCTTGAATTATGAGTTGAGGAGTGTCGTCCATTGAAAGGGCGCGCCCGCCAGGTTATCGGCATTGCGCGCCGCGACCTCCTGAAGGACGCCGATCTCGTCGGCATCGAGCCACACGCCGCCACACACCTCGCATCGGTCGATGACGACTAAATTTTCCAGCACCTCTTTCTTCATCTCCTTCTCATCGTTGGGGCAAAAACGCTTCTTCTCGTGAGGATCGGTCTTTACTACGCAGTCGGGGCAGAGGCCGTAACCGTTCGAACCCGGTGTCAGTTCCTCAAATTTGAAATACTCTCTGCACCTGATACATTTTTCCCCGTTAAGCATAAACGTCAGTCTCCTGATATTTACCGCACGGACGGAATGAGCAGTGCGACGCGCGGCAACAACGGCTCACGGACGAGTGAGCAGGCTTTCAAACTGACGAATGACATCCAGGTTGAATCAGGCCGGGCATGCCGTTGTCAGTCTCCGACTTCAGCTCTATTGCCTCACTGCGCCTTTTCCTTTTCCTGTGAAATGTTGTTTGCATGAAAGGCCACGATTCGCCAGCGGCCTTGCAGTTTCACGTAAACTCTAGTGTATCGCCCCGGAATGGTAAACGTTTTTCCTTTGCGAGTGGCCTTCAGTGTCGTGCGCCCGGTTACAATCGCCGTCTCCCCGTACAGATGCACGCTGACCTCGTCCACCGGATTACTCACGTCATACGTGACGCCGGGGGCGGGCGCGAATCTCATTTTAAGAGCCTCGTCTTTAGTCAGGACTTTGCCCTGAGTATTTATGATGGTTACGTCGTCTGAAAAAATGGAGTCCAGAAAAGCAGTGTCGTTACGGATGTAAGCCTCGACGAACTTGCGGTCTAACTCCAACAGTTCTTGCCCGGCGGCGCTCCCGCTGCTTACATGCTTGTCCGCCGTTTGACCTGAGGCGAGAGAGGTCATGGTTATTATTACAACGAGCACAATGATTCGTTTCATCGAGTATCTCCTAATTCATAGTCGCCGTTGGGGCGATTCCGCATAAGCGAACAGGCGCGCCGGCATTGGGAGCCAGCGCGCCTGTTCTAGTGTGTGGTTACTGTCCTCACCCCAGCAACCACTTGGCATTTGGGTTCACCGCATGCCAGATGTCGCCTATCATAAACCATACCGGCGAAAATTGCGATCAGCCGGAGAAAATATTTTCACGGGCAGTCTTTTCTCTCGTGCGTGCGCCCTTTGACCGCTCAACGCAGGCCGTTATCATAAACTGCTGCGTTCACGTCCGCACGCAACCCCCGGCGCAGCGGTCGGAGCGGCGACGTGCGATAATAACGCCGAAGGGTAAGCGACGTCTGCTGATTCGCGTTAAGTCGTCTCTGTAGAATAACGCGTCCCCGCCGGGGCGCGCTGTTCGAGCGCCCGCGGGGACTGCCGGGGGTAACATCAAGTTAACAACTTTTGCCGGTTAAATTCGTATTAAGTCTAGAGATGAAAAAGAGCAAAAACATCTGGCCGGAAATCGTAGACATCAACAAAGGAGATTCAATGACGAGCAGCAAATACCTCATCGCGGGGATTGTGCTACTGATTGTCGTGGCTTTGGTCGGGACGGCGACGGCGTTCGCCAATATCGATTACGCGCAGGAAGGGACGGTTAAGGTCGTCACCTACTTCGGCCGCATCGAGCGCGTCTACACGCCTTCGGACGGCTGGTTCACGACGCTCGCGCCGGGTCGGGAGAGTCACGAAGTCAACATCAGGTCGTTCACGGAGAGCGCGCCCGTGCGCGTCACGAGCAAGGACAACGCGGCCTTGAACGTCAGTATCGACGTAACCGCCTACACGAATCCGGCCAAAGAACGGATCGAGGAGTATGTGCGCAAGTATAGTTTCAACACAGAGGAGCGCCACCGTCGGCGCGGCGAGATACTCAAAGGCTTGTTGCAGACCGAAGCGCGTAACGCTTTCTCGGAGTTCAACGCCTACGATATTTACGCGAATCAGGAACAGATTCAGAAGCGCATCATCGACTCGCTGACGCCGCAACTCGCCAACCAACTGCTGCTCATCGTCGAGAGCGTGCAGATCGGCAACCCGGACTTCCTCGACGACCGCATCGAAGCCGCCGCCTCCGAAGTGGTCGCCAACGAGAAACAGAAGCAGGCCGAGCAGGCCAAACTCGAAGCCGCCAAAATCTCCGCTCAGACCAAGCAGATCGAGGCGCAGACCTATGCCAACCCCGCGCTGCTCGACATCAAGCGCCTCGAACTCCAACTTGAAATCGAGCGCGCCCGCGCCGACGGCGTCAAGAACCATCAGGGCGCTCTGACGATCATGTACGGCACACCGAACGCGAGCATTCAGATTCCGAGCGGGAGGTGAAAAAGCGAATGAGATTCATGGTCATGCTGTGGGCGGGCGTGGAGGTGTTACAACTCTTCGTTATCGGGTTGCTCGTCGTCAACCAGCGCAAATTACAGCGGCGACTCGCAGAGGGCGAATATTTCGCCGGCCGCCAGCGGCCGCCCTCGATCACGGAGGAAGGACGTTGAGCACGGCGTCCGCGCAGTTGGAGGTTTACACGGACGGGCAGTGTCCGCTCTGCCTCTGGATGCGCGCGCGCGTCGAGCCATTCGACCGCGAAAGGCGGCTCGAATGGCTCGACCTGAATTCGCCCGAAGCCCTGCGTCGCGCCGCGCCCTACACGCACGCGCAGTTGACCGAGGAGATGTATGCGCGCCGCAAGGCTGACGGCGCGTGGGCGAAAGGCTTCTTCGCCTGGATCGAAGTGCTGCGTCTGCTGCCGCGCCTGCGCTGGCTGGCCTGGGCGTTCTCGCGTCCGCCTTTCACCACGCTCGGCCCGGTCTTCTACCGCCAGCTAGCCAAACGACGCTACCAACTCTTCGGCATCCCCCCACCCTGCGACGCCGACGGCGTCTGCCAGTTACACGCGAAGAAATAATGGATCGAATAAGAATTGATTCAACGGCTCATTGATCTTATGAGCCGTTGAATCAATGGATCGATCCTTTCGCTTCAGCCCGCAACATTTCTTCCAGGCCATCCCTCGCGCGTTGCCGCGCATCTTAGTTTAGCCAAAATGATCGCGTGTAATTGGCGCGAATAGTAAGCCACGGCGCGCACGGCGAGCGGTATCCGGCCGGCGCGTTTTCTTGCGAGCAAGGGAGTGTAATTTGACAGGTTCGTGCCCGGATGTTTGTGTAAATTCGGGACTGTAAGGAAACGATATGTTTAATAAGAGAAAAATCTTTTCGGCGTTCGCGGCGCTCATGTTGATCGTTGCCGCCGTCCCGGCGTTTGCCACGAGCGGCGGCGCGGATAAGAAAGCTAAGCGCGCGACCCGCGGCATCAGCGGCGCGCCGCTCAATCTCGCCATCCTCGTGCAGGACGATCTGGAGTCGCGCGTGGGGAACGAGATTGACGTGACGCGTGAATTCATCCGCGCGCTGCCGGCGGGTTCACGGGTGATGGTCGGCTATTTGCGGAACGGCTCGTTGCAGGTGCGACAGGAGTTCACGGAAGACCTTGAGCAGGCCGGACGCGCGCTGCGCATCCCCGTCGGCCACGTGAGCGCCGCGCCTTACAATCCATACGTGGAAGTGATCGAAGCCCTGCGCCACTTCGAGGCCGAGGGCAAGAATCGCAACGCCATACTGCTCATCTCGGACGGCCTCGACGTGTCGCGCGGTTTCGACTCGTTCAGCACCATCAACAGCATCGACATGGAACGCGCCGTGCGCGAGGCGAAGCGTCGCAACGTCGCCGTCTACTCGTTCTACGCGCCTTCGGTCGGACTCACGAGCTACAACCGGCTGGCGGTCAGCTTCGGTCAGAGCGCGCTCAACCGCATCTCGAACGAGACGGGCGGCCGCGCCTTCTTCCAGGGCACGAGTTTCGTGAGCTTCAACTCTTACTTCGAACGCCTGAGCCGCACGCTCAGCAGAGGGGACGGCGCTTACTAACTTCAACGCCGCGCCGCCCTTCTCGCGCGCCCGCACGGAACTTTTCAGACGCCGTCGCCGGTAATTACCGGCGACGGCGTCTCTCTGTTTCGCCGGCCGATTTTCCCTCCGGCGGCGCGCGAAAAAGTTTTGCGGCCTGCCGCCGACAGATGTTAAAGTTAGCCACTCGTTAAGAGTATCCTGCGGCGGAACGCGCGCGACCGGCGACGTACCTCAACATCTGTAGTGGCGGAAGATGAAGACTAAAAGCGGCCCCGAATACTGCCTGATCGTGGAAGGCCCATACCTGACGGAAGTCGAAGCCGAGCACGCACTGCGCGACCCGTTTCTGGAAGATTGGGTCGAACAGACGGGCAAATTTCGCATACACAATCTGAAAGAGATCGAGGTTGTGCCCGGCGTCTCTCTCGGTATGCTCGGCGTTCGCCAGTTGGACGAAGAGCTGTTCGAGATCGCCAGCATCGACCCCGAACACCCGCTCACGCAGCACAAATCGAAGGGCGTCGCCACAGCCCTCACGCGCCACGGCATGTTCGATGAAATCAGCGTGGAGTTGCGTGAGGGTGCTGACGTGGGCGAAGGCTGAATTGGGAAAACCGTCGCGGTTCACGGCCTCGCGCTCCAGAGAGCTTTGCAGGGGCGCAAAACTTGCCCGCAAGTACGCTCGTCCTTAACCATCGTGCGCGATCTCCCGCTGGTAGCGCCCTGTCACGCCTCGATTCCTTCCCTGAGAACATTTAGCCCGACACCCTCTCGCCGACTGATTTTCAGGCCGGACGGTGTTACACTTCGTCGCCAGATCAAACAATGAATAGTTTCTTGCAGGGGCGCGTGCGCGTCGTCGTCGGCGACATCACGGAACAGGCAACTGATGCACTGGTGAATGCCGCTAATTCGACGCTGCTCGGCGGCGGCGGCGTGGACGGCGCGATCCATCGCGCGGGCGGAGCACGGATTCTCGAAGAATGTCGCGCGATCCGCGACACGCGCTACCCGGAAGGGCTGCCGACGGGCGAAGCCGTCATCACGACGGGCGGGCGGCTTGCGGCGCGCTACGTGATACACACGGTTGGCCCCGTCTGGGGGAGGCACGCGGGGCGCGAGGCCGAACTGCTCGCCGCCTGTTATCGCAATTCGCTCGCGCTGGCCGCCGGACACGGACTCGCATCGATCTCATTTCCGGCCATCTCGACCGGGGCTTATTACTATCCGCCGGACAAGGCGGCGGTAGTGGCGTCCGAGGCGATTCGGGAATTCCTGTTGGACACGAGCGCGTCCGTCGAAGAGGCGAAGGCGCGCGCCGGCCTCGCGGAAGTTCGCCTCGTCTTTTTTTCCGTGTCGGGCGCTGAAGTGTTTTTGCGTCATCATAGCTTTGAATAGTTTATCGTGAGGGTGATCGAATAAGTGGAAAACAAGTTGGGGCGCGCGCTGCCCGAAACCTTGAGCGCGCTTGAGCGTCTGTCCTGGAACTACTGGTGGAGTTGGGCTGCGGACGGCGCGGCCGTCTTCCGCGATCTCGACCCGCAGGTGTGGGAAGAATGCGAGCTGAACCCGCGCTGCCTGCTGCTCGACGTGTCCGAGTATCGCCTGATGCAGATGGCGACCGATCCCAACTACATCGAGCGCGTGCGGAATCTCGACGAGCGGTTCGCGCGCTACATGAATCCGCAGGCGAAGGTCTGGGCGCGCGCGGGCGCGCCGGAACTGACGCACGAAAATCCCGTGGCCTATTTTTGCGCGGAGTTCGGCATCCACACTTCGCTGCCGCTCTATTCCGGCGGCCTCGGCATGCTCGCGGGCGATCATCTCAAGTCCGCGAGCGACCTCGGCCTTCCGCTCATCGCCGTCGGGCTGCTTTATCATCACGGCTACTTCCGCCAGCGCCTGCGCCGCGACGGCTGGCAGGAGGAGCACTACGGCACGATCAATCCGGCCAAGCTCCCCATCCAACTCGTGAACGACCCGGAGACCGGCCAGCCCTTGCGCGTCGAACTGGAAATACGCGGGCGGCTCGTGCGCTTTCAGGCGTGGCAGGTGGAGGTGGGGCGCGTCAAGTTGTACCTGCTCGATTCGAACCTGCAGGAGAACGACCACATTGATCGACTCATCACGGGGCATCTCTACGGCGGCGACCGCGAGACGCGCTGCGTGCAGGAGATGGTCTTAGGGATAGCCGGCATCAGGCTGCTCCGCAAGCTCCGCATAGAGCCGCACGTCTTCCATCTCAACGAAGGCCACTCGGCTTTTCTCACCCTCGAACTGACGCGCGAACTCGTGGCGCGCGGCGAGAGCTTCGCCCATGCCGCCTCGGAGGTGCGCGCCCGCTGCGTATTCACGACGCACACGCCGGTGGCCGCCGGCCACGATGAATTTCTGCCCTCGCTCGTCGAACATTGTTTCGGGCGCGGCTACACCGAATCGCTGACGCTCTCGCACGAACAGTTTCTCGATCTCGGCCGCGTTCGCGCGGGCGACGAAGAGGAGTTGTTCGGCCTGACGCCGCTGGCGCTGCGGATGTGCCGCACGACGAACGGCGTGAGCCGCAAGCACGGGGAAGTGTCGCGCGAGTTGTGGCGGAAGATGTTCCCCGGGCGCGGCGTGGAGGAAGTGCCGATCACTTCGGTGACGAACGGCGTCCACGCGCCGACGTGGGTCTCGCCGCTCCTGCGCGGCCTATTCGAAAAGCACGTCGCGCCGAATTGGGAAGAGCATGAGTGCGACGTGGAGACGTGGCGGCGCGGCGTGGCGAATATCCCGGACGAGGCGCTGTGGCACGCGCACCGCATGATGAAGCAAAAGCTCATCGCCTTCATCCGCGAGCGGCAATACTTCGCGCGTCTACAGCGCGGCGAGGGCATGGAATTCGTCGAGGCCGCGCGCCGGACGTTCGACCCCGACGCCCTGACCATCGGCTTCGCGCGCCGCGTCGCGGCCTACAAGCGTTGGAGCCTGATCCTGACCGACCCCGACCGCCTGCTGAAGTTGATCAACGACGCGGAGCGTCCCGTGCAGTTCGTCTTCGCGGGCAAGGCGCACCCGCAGGATCAGGGCGCGAAGCAAATCCTGCAACAACTCGCGCTCTGGAAACTCGACCCGCAGGTCATCAATCGCACGGTCTTCTTGCAGGACTACGATCAGGAGATCGCGCGCAAACTCGTGCAGGGCGTGGACGTGTGGTTGAACGTGCCGCGCCGCCCGCTCGAAGCCTCCGGCACGAGCGGCGAGAAGGTGGCGATGAACGGGGGCTTGAATTTCTCCATCCTCGACGGTTGGTGGCCGGAAGGCTACGACGGCACGAACGGCTGGGCTATCGCCGACATGCACGCCGAAGCCGACCCCGCCAAGGGAGAGGAAAGCCACACGCGCGAAGAGGACGTGCGCGACGCCGAATCGCTCTATCGTCTGCTCGAAACGGAGGTCGTGCCCGCCTACTACGAGCGCGACGCGGCGGGCGTGCCGCGCCGCTGGGTGGGGATGATGAAGCGCACCATCGAGACGCTCTTGCCCGCCTTCAACAGCGACCGCATGGTGCAGGAGTATGCGCGGAAAATTTACAACGACGCGGCGGCAAGCGAGGCCACGGAAACTCTACGCGCCCCGGCCGGGGGGTGAAGCGAACGAGGAGGACAAGCGGATGACAGGGACGGACGACTCGAAGGACGCGACGACACAGACCGACATCACCAAAGGCGACATCGGCGACCTGGAGACCGCCGGCGAGACGACCGCCGCCGAGATGATCGGCGGCGAGCCGGACACGCGACCCGTCGGCCTCGATACTTTAGCCGACATCAAAATCTCGGATTCGCCGCAGTCCTCCGATGACGAGAGCGACTGACGGCGCGGCAGCCGGGGCGCAAACAGCGTCCTTGTCCCACGCGCGGCCTGAGCCGCCTTCGCGAACCGCAATAAAGCCGCCGGCGTCTGATGCCGGCGGCTTTTATCCGTCACCCGCTCGTGTTTCGATCAAACGAAGATCAACAATTTGCCGCCCGCTCGTCTCCAGTTCAAACGAGGATCATCTTCACGCCCGCGACGAGGAGCACGACGGCGAGCAGGCGACGAATCGTCACGCTCGCCAGCCGGCGGCTGCCGTATTCCGAGCCGGCGATGCCGCCCGCGACGGCGGCGAGCGCGAAATAGGGAAGCGCGGGCGGGAGCGATTGCAGGTTGGTCAGGTTTCCCAGCAGCCCCGCGATTGAGTTGACGAGGATGAACGCGGCGGAGACGCCCGCCGTGCGCCGCGTGTCAGCCCAATTCATCAACAGCAGGAGCGGACTCAGAAAGATTCCGCCGCCCACGCCAGTCAACCCCGACAACAATCCGATCAATGCGCCGAGGGGCATCGCCGCCGCGAGCGGGGCGTCGCGCGTCGCCGCGCCGCTCGCGGCCTGCGCGCGCGTGAACAGAAAGAGCCGGACGGCCGCATAGAGCAGCGTCAGCCCGACGATCTGTTTGTAGACGTTGTTCGGCAAAGTGAGCGCGCCGCCGACGAAGGCGAGCGGGATCGAGGCGACGGCGAAAGGCCAGAAGAGCGGCCAGGAGAAACAGCCCGCGCGCCAAAAGCGGAAGGTGGCGATGGTGGCGACGAGCACGTTCAGGCAGAGCGCCGCCGGTTTCATCGTGGCGGGCGCGAGGCCGAAGAGTGCCATCGCCGCCAGATAACCGGACGCTCCCGCGTGGCCGACCGAAGAATAGAGCGCGGCGGCGGCGAGGATGAGCAGGGAGAGAATGATAACGTCGGTTGTATTCACCGGGTAGAAGCCAGGAAAGCGCGGGGGAGCGCGTGCGCCGGAGGCGCGGAAGATTCAGGTGGCTGCGGCGACGGGTTCGCCGGAGAGGCGGAGATGCGTGATGCGATTCTTGCCGCCGTTTTTGACTTCGTACATCGCCTCATCGGCCTGCTTGATCATGATGTCCACGGTGCGCGGCGGCGTCGTCCACGTCACCACGCCGATGCTGAACGTGATCGGCCAGCCGTACTCGCGCATCGTGTTCATGATGTTTTGATGGATGCGCGCGACGACCGCCTGCGCCGCCCCGTCGCTCGTCTCCGGCATCAGGATGACGAACTCGTCGCCGCCGAGCCGCGCCACCACGTCGATCTCGCGGATGCTGTTCTTAATCGTCTGCGTCACGCTTTTGAGCACGGTGTCGCCGATGCTGTGGCCGTAGTTGTCGTTGATGAGCTTGAAGTCGTCCACGTCCATGTAGGCGACGGTGAAGGGGTGTCGATGACGGCGCGCGCGGTTGATCTCGTGCTGCGAGGCCTCGAAGAAAGAGCGCCGGTTGATGACGCCCGTGAGGTCGTCGGTGCGCGCCAGTTTGCGCTCCTGGTTGTGCGAGCGGCGCAGCGCGGAGACGAAGTAGGTGACGAAGAGGAAAGCCGCGAGTTGCGCGAAGAGGTTGAAATAGAGAATGAGGGGTCGTCCTTCAAAATGGCCGGTGAGCCGTTCGGTGAGGAAATAACCGGCCGCGCTGGCAACCGCGACGATGACGGCCGGGCGGCGACCGACGAGCCACGCGACGAGCGAGATGGGCAACAGGTAGAAAATATAGAAGGCGATGTCCGGCCCGGTCAGGTAGTTGATGACGCTTTGCAGGACGACGAGCAGCAACCCGAGGATGATCAGGAATGATTTTGAACGCTGGCCGAGACGTTCCAGAATCGTCATAAAAAACAGGTCTCCGAGCGGGCTGGGGGTTAAACGCTCTTGAGCACGCTTGTATAACGCGCCAGAGTTTAACCTTTTGCTTCGATGTGCGCATCATGTTTTTGGGTTGTCGGCGAATACCCCGGCCGTATGCCTTCGAACGCGGGCGAATCTTTTAAACGCCATGCGACGCCCGCCGCGAAACTGTTCACGCGCCCGCGCGGCCGTGTTAGACTTTCGAGCCTGATCAGTTACCGTCGGCGCGCCTGCGGGCGCGTTTCCCTGAGTTGTGCGTCCAAACCTCTTCGATGAAAACCTGCCCACAATGCGAAACGAGTTACGAGAGCGCGGCGACGTTTTGCCCGCGCGACGGCGAGGTGCTCGAAGACAGGGAAGCGTGCGAGGAGATGGTCGGCCGCGTGCTCGACGGGCAGTATGAGATCGAGACCTTCATCGCGCGCGGCGGCATGGGCACGCTCTACCGCGCGCGCCACATTCTCCTCGGCGACCGCGTGGCGATCAAAACGCTCAAGCCGGAGATGCGCGGCAACACCGAATGGCTGCGCCGCTTTCAGCGCGAGGGGCGCGCCGCGCGTCGCTTTCGTCATCCGAACGCCGTCACGGTTTACGACCTGCGCACGGGCGCGGACGGTCTCACCTACATGGTGATGGAATACGTCGAAGGCCACTCGCTCGACAGGGAGTTGAAGGCGCGCGGGCGTCTGACGCCAATCGAGGCGTGGCGGATTCTCGAATTCATCGTCGGCGCGCTCGAAGCGGCGCACGCGCAGGGCGTCGTTCACCGCGATCTCAAACCGGAGAACGTGATGGTCAACCGCACGGACGCGGGCGAGTTGCAGGTGAAACTCTTAGACCTCGGCATCGCCAAACTAAGCGACGCGGCGCAGACGCGCGTGGGCGACGGCGGCGGCGCGCTCACACTGGCCGGTCAAATTCTCGGCACGCCTTATTACATGTCGCCCGAACAATGGGGCGAACCTTCGCGCGACGGCAGCGTGGAGATTGACGGGCGCGCGGACATCTACAGCCTCGGCATCATCTTCTATGAGTTGACGACGGGCGCGAAACCTTTCGTGGGCAGCACGCTCGGCGAGTTGCGGCAGGGACACGTCAGTCGCCAGGCGCCGCTTTTGCACAGGGTCGTGGCGGACGTGCCGGAAGCGTTCGCGCGCGCGGTCGAACGCGCGATGGCGAAGGATCGCGCTGATCGCCCGGCGACGGCCGGCGTGTTCGCCTCGGAGATGCGCGCGGCGCTCGGCCTCGCGCCGCGCGGGCACGCCGCGCCGGAGGCGAACAGCGGTAGCGTCAGCGGCGATGCCGCCGTCGTACTGCCCGACTTTGAATCATCACAGACGCTCATCCGCGAGAACGCCCCGGCGACGACGGTCGATTCGCGCGCCGGCAGCGAGATCGCTCCGCCCGCCTCGCAAAGGGCGGCGACCGTCCTCGCGCCGCCGACGGACGCGCGAACGGCGGTAGCTGCCAGCGGCCGAACGCCGCTTGAGACGCCGCAGCCTTCGACGCGCGAAACACCGCAGCCTTCGACACATGAAACATCGCATTCGCCGTATGAAACGTTGCAGTCACCGTATGAACCGCCGCAGTCGTCGCTGCTCGCGTCTCACGCGCGGGCTGACGCACGGCTGCCGTCGGCTCGCCGTTCGACGCTTAAATTGATCGCCGGGGTCGCGCTCGCGTGTGCGCTCGTCGTGTGTGTCGTGGCGGGCGCCTGGCTGGGGTGGAATAGCTTGCGTGCGCGGCGCGCGGCGGGGAGTGGAGAGGAAGTCGCCGGGGCGACGGGCGGGACGGCGACCGAATCGCCTGCGCGTTTCGAGTTGATGAACTACTGGGTCGAAGCCTTCGACGACGCCGAGCAGGATGAGGGGCGGCGCGTCGCGGCGAAAGAGTTATCGCTGCCGTCGGGGCAGCAATTCAAGTTTCACTTCGTAACGCGCGAGCGCGGCTATCTCTACATCGTCGGCCCCGGCGCGGGAAATGCGCCGACGACTTTTCTGACCGCGCGACCGGCCGGCATTATGAAGTCGAACCTCGCGGCGGCGGGCGCGGATTTCGCTTTCCCATACGGCGACGGCCAGGTGCTCGAACTCGACAAAAATCCCGGCACGGAAGAGTACGTCGTCATTTTTTCGCGGACGCCCCTGCTCGCGCCCGCCTTTCTCGCAACCGAATCGGGGCACGAACTGACGCCCGCCGAGTTGAAAGAGTTGGAAGACCTGCGCGCCCGCTCTAAAACCGCGTCGCCAATCGCGGACGTAAAATCTACGGATGCGCGGGCAGGGGCGGCGTCGTCGGTGTCCGTCGTCGTCGCCGCGCCGGGCGTGCCGTCCGAGCCGGTTATCTTTGATATACGCATCGAGCATCGTTAGTCGCACACGAGCGGCGCGTTTGTTTGCGTGCGCGTCCGCCGGAGGTCAACACGCGTGCGCCCACGCTACGGCGGCGGCGTAGTGGAAGGAGTGGTTCTCAACATGCGTTGCAAACTTTTCTCACGAGTTCTCCTGATCGCGCTTGTCTGTATCGTTCCGGCACGCGCGCAACAGGGGCAGCAGCCGCAACAGACACAGCCGGACGAAGAGATCACGACGCGCGGCGCGTTTCTCACGACGCGCCGGAAGGCCGCGAACCGAGAGACCGCGAAGGCGAGCGGCGGCGCGGGCGCAGCCGTCACGACTCCGGGCTCAAACTCCGCCCCGACCGTCGCCGCGAACGCTCCGCCGGCGAAGACGAAAAAGAGCGTGGCGAAGTCTCCGGCCAAAGCTCGTGCGAAGAAGGACGACGGCAAAGGCGCGACCGCCGCTAAAAAAGTTGAAGAGAACGCCGTGGCCGACGCGGCCGACACAGGTGCGTCTGAGGCAGAGGCGAACAGTTACGCGCCCGCCGCGAAGTTGCGCCCGCTTGGTCTCGGCTACACCTTCTTCACGCTCGGCGACAACGGCCTCGCCGTGCGCACAGACCCGGCGCGCGAGTTTCGCACGGGCGAGGCCATACGCATCGCGCTCGAAACCAACGCCGACGGCTACCTCTACATCTTCCACACAGAGAACGACGGCGAGCCTTCGATGATCTTCCCCGACGCGCGCCTCGGCGGCGGCGGCAATTTCGTCCGCGCGCACGTGCCCTATCAAATCCCATCGAGCGAAGAGGCTACGGAAGACAGACGCTGGTTCGTCTTCCAAGACCCGCCCGCCGTCGAACGCCTCTACATCGTGCTCGCGCGCCAGCCGCTCGCGGGCGTGCCCACGGGCGCAGCCCTCGTCGGCTATTGCTTCGAGGCGCAGCAACCTTGCCCCTGGCGTCCGGCGGCGGGCGTGTGGGCGGAACTGAAATCGGCCGAGGAGCGCGAGCAGGTGGCGGTGAGTAAAGTTAAAGATCAGGGGCGCGCGCAGACCGCGGACGAGCGCGAGGCCACGACGCGCGGCCTCAAACTCGGCGCGGGCGCGCCCACGCCTTCCGTTATCCGCATGACCGCTTCCGCGAATTCAAAAATACTCGTCACGGCCATTGATTTGAATCATAAGTAGGCACGGAGATGGACATGAAACCTCGAACTAATATCCTGACGCTTCTCTTCGTGTGCGGCCTCGTCGCCGCGCCCCTCAGCCAGGTCTCGGCTTCAACGCTCGCGCGCGCCGCGAAACCGGCCATGCAGGACGGCACGTCGCAGACGGGCGCAGGCATGGACGCCTTGCGGCAGGGGCGCAAATTGTTGAAGCAGGGCAGGGCGGATCAGGCGCTCCCGTTGTTGGAATCCGCGCTCAGGAGTTTCACGGCGGCCGGGTCGGGGCGCGGTCAGGCCGCGACGCACGACGCGCTCGGCGATCTCTATTCGCGGCAGGGGCAGCACCGCACCGCGCTCTCGAATTACCAGAAGGCGCACGAATTGTTTCAAACGGCGGCCAACAAGCCGGGGTCGATCATCGTCCGGCGCGTCGTCGGCATCGGCGATGAAGAGTTCAACGCCAACCTGATGCTCGCCAAGATCGGCGAGGCGCACTATCGCGCGGGCAACGTCTCTGAATCGGGCACGGCCTACGCGCGGATGCGCGTGACGAAGCCGGACACGAGCACGCTCGGCGCGGTGAAGAAGGGCGGCGGCCTGCTCGGCAGCATCGGCGGACTCGGCCGGGGCATCGCGCGCGGCGAGGTCAGCGTCTCCACGGGCGCGAGCGCCGTCGGCACGATCAGCCAGGTGCAGCAGACCTTCGAGCTTTATCGCCAGAGCATCCTCTACGCTACATACGAACTCGGACTCGGCCGCGTCAAATACTTCAACGACGAATTCGCGGACGCGCGCAAGCATTTCGCCAACGCGCTCGACGCGACGAGCGGCAGCGTCCCGCTCATCGGCAAGATCGGGCAGATGCGCCGTTTCCGCGTCGCGGCCAACACGAGCCTCGGCGACGTTGCGCTCCGGCAGGGCAACATCAAGGACGCGCTCAAGTTTTACACGGACGCGGCCAAAGGCGCGCAGGCCGACCGCCGGCTCGACCTCCAGTGGCCGGCGCAGCGCGGCGTCGGCAAAGCGAATTTGTTGCTCGCCGCGCAGGCCGGAGACGCCGGGAAGAAAGCGAAGGCCATGCAGGACGCCTTCGCCGCCTACCGCGCGGCGTTGCAGACCATCGAGACGATCCGGCAGGGCAGTTTGCGCGCGGATGAAGCGCGCACCACTTTTCTCGCCACCACGCGCGACGTGTTCGACGAGGCTTCATCCGCGCTCGCCGCCGCCGCGCTCGAAGCGGCCGCCGACAAAAACGCCCCGCTCGCCGGCAACGCGCTGGCGCTTGCGGCCGAGTCTTTCCGCGTCGTCGAGCAGGGACGCGCCCGCTCGCTCCTCGACATGCTCGGCGAAACCGGCACGACCATCAGCGAAGGCATCCCCGCCGAACTCCTGCGGCGCAAACGCGAAAACCTCGAACGCCAGCAGGAGATCGCGCAGCAAATCACGGGCGTCAGCCTGACGGGCGAGCCGCCCAAAGAGGGCATCGAACAACTCGAAGAACAACTCGAAACGCTCTCGGTCGAATACGACAGTCTCGAAAATCAGATCAGGGCGGCCAGCCCGCGCTACGGCGCACTGACCTCCGCGCAACCGCTCGCGCTCGCGGAGGTGCAGCAGAAAGTTCTGGACGCGGACACCGTGTTGCTCGAATACAGTCTCGGCCGCGAGCAATCTTACCTGTGGGCGGTGACGCAGAGCGGCGTCTCCCTGCGGCAGTTGCCCGCGCGCGACAAGCTCGATGCGCTGGCGATGGCACTGCGCGACCGGATCGTGCCACAGAGTTTGCGCCGCGCGCTGCTCGACGCGGGCGGGCAGACGCGCGGCCTCATGGACGAGCGCGGCCTCGCCCTGTCCAACAACGCGACGACCGCCAACGTCGCCGCCTTCGCCGAAGCTTCGGGCGCGCTCTACCAGGCGGCGGTCGCGCCCGTCGCCTCTCTGATCGCGTCAAAGCGTCTGCTCGTCGTCGCCGACGGCGCACTCAACTACGTCCCGTTCGAATCGCTCGTCACGGCCACGGGCGGCGGGGGCGACTATTCGACGCTGCCTTACCTCGTCCGCACCAACGAAGTGGCCTATGCGCCGTCGGCTTCGGTCGTGGCCGCCATCAGGCAACAGGCGGCGGGCGGCGGCGCGGGCACAGGGGCGAACACGCGCGGCCTGCTCCTCATCGCCGACCCGATCTTCGACTCTTCAGACCCGCGCGCGAAGATTCTACAGGCGGCGGGCGCGCCCGCGTCCGGCGCTGAGCAGTCGGGCGAGATGCTCGCGGTCAACAGCGCGGTGACGGACTTGATGAGCGCGTCGAACAAGGCGGCGGGCGGCGGCAGTAGCAGCGGTAACGTCAAACTCGCGCGTCTGAACGGCACGCGCGCGGAGGCGCAGCAGATCGCCGCCCTCGCGCGCACCTCCGGCCTCGCGCCCGACATCTGGCTCGACCTCGACGCCAGCGAGAGCCGTGTGAAGACGACGGACGTGAGCAAGTACCGCATCCTGCACGTCGCCACGCACGGCCTGCTGAACACGGAACGGCCGCAATTCACGGGCGTCGTCCTCTCGCTCGTCGGCAACCGCGACGGCGACGGCTTCCTGCGCACGGACGAAATCTTCAACCTGCGGCTCGGCTCGCCGCTCGTGATGCTCTCGGCCTGCGAGACCGGCCTCGGACGCGAACGGCGCGGCGAGGGCGTCATCGGTCTGACGCGCGCCTTCATGTACGCGGGCGCGCCCACCGTCGGCGTCAGCCTGTGGTCTGTCTCGGACAAGTCCACGGCGGATTTGATGACGGACTTCTACAAGCGCCTGCTGTCCAAACAGACACCCGCGCCGGCCGCCGCCATGCGCGCGGCGCAACTGGCGATGATCGACGGGAAGAAATACAGCGCGCCGTTCTACTGGGCGCCCTTCGTGCTCGTCGGCGATTGGCGCTGAGCGACGGGCGCGCTAACTCGAACGCGACGTGAGTAAGGCCGCGAGCGGGACTCTACGCTCGCGGCCTTCTCGCGTTGCACGGCGGGCGTCTGTTGGTCGCCTTGTTGTGGTGGCGGCGCAGGTGCGTTAATATCAGGCGCGTTCCCCTGTTGAGAGCAAATTAAATATCTTTATGTGGAAAAAGGTGCGCCGATTTCTGGCTGGCGGAGGCTATTTTCAAATGTCCGACTCTGCGGAAAACCCGACGAACTTCACACCCGTGACGGACGACGGAGCGTTCGACGAACTCGTGGCGCGCTCGCACGACGCGCCCGTCGTCCTCTTCAAACACAGCACGACGTGTCCCATCAGTGCGCGCGCGCACCATCAAATGTCGAAGTTGCAGACCGGCGTCGCCGGGCAAATTTCGCTCGTCATCGTGCAGCGCGCGCGCGAACTCTCGCGCCGCGTGGCCGAGCACACGGGCATCCGCCACGAATCGCCGCAGGCCATCATCCTGCGCAACGGTCAGGCCGTCTGGTCGGCCTCTCACTTCGACATCACGGCCGAGGCCGTGGAACAGGCCGTCCGGGAGAACGCTTAATAGTGACAGGTGACGGGTGACAGGTGACAGGAGCAAGACGGGTTTTAAATCCTGTCACCTGTCACCCGTTACCTGTCACTGTATTTCTTATGAATGAGATGATGCGAAGGCGGGGGCCTGCCATTGAGCCGCATGAGATCGTGCAGGAGGGCGCGGCGGGGCTGCGCGTGAAGTGGGGCGACGGGCGCGTGTGCGGCTACGGCGCGGCCGCGCTCAGGCGCGTCTGCCCGTGCGCGCGGTGCGTCAACGAGATGACGGGGCAGCGTATGCTCGACCCGTCCAGCGTCCCCGACGACCTCGCCATCGAGAGCGTCGATATTGTCGGCCGCTACGCGCTCACCTTCCGCTGGAGCGACGGCCACCAGACAGGCATCTACAGCTTTCGCCTCCTGCGCGAACTGTGCGAACAGAACGAGGAAGGCAGGTCGTGAATAGTAAATGGTGAATAGCGGAGATCAAATTTCTCCATTCACGATTTACGATTCAAAAGAGTCATGACTGAAGCGAAGAAAATTCTAGTGGCGGAGGACGACGAAGTCGCGCGCCGGTTGATGTGCATGACTCTGGAGCGGCAGGGCTTCGAGGTGTTGACCGCCGAAGACGGTTTGCAGGCGTATGAACTCGCGCAGAGCTTGCGCCCCGACCTGATCATCACGGACGTCAACATGCCGGGGGCGGACGGCGCGCATTTCGTCCGGCGCGTGCGCGATACGGAGGAGCTTGCGGCGACGCCCATCGTCGTCACGACCGGATTCGGCACGGGCAACGCCACCTTCACGCTCACCGTGGGCGCGGATGCTTACGAGCCGAAGCCGGTCAATCCCGTGAGTTTGCTGGAGACGGTGCGGCGGCTGTTGACGGAAGGGCGCGGCGGGGCTGCGGCGGCGGGCGATTTTTAGAACCAGGGGGCAAGATGCAGGAAGCAATCGGGTGGGTCAGTTCGTTGATACTCGTGCTGACCATCGGCAAGCAGGTTTTCAAACAGTGGAAGGAAGGATCGAGCGAGAACGTCTCGAAGTGGCTCTTCATCGGGCAACTGGCCGCGTCGCTGGGCTTCACGATCTACAGTTGGCTCGTCGGCAACTGGGTCTTCGTCGTGACGAACGCGATCATGCTGGTGAACGCTCTGGCCGGTCTCTTCATCGTGCTGCATCACCGGCGGCGCGAACGCCGCGAGGGGGGAGAGCAGGCGGCGGGCGACTCCGCCGACAAGTCCACGGGCGCGCTGACGACCGGGCGCACTTGAGTTGGATTCGCGATCAGCGGTATTTTTATCTTATGAACGAGAGAGATTTTTTCAACGAGCAACAGGAGGCCAAACGCGCCACCTACAGTTGCCCGCATTGCCGCGAGCGCGCCGACTACGAGGTGCGCTGGCTCAGGCGCACGAAGAAGAAGGATTTGCCGCGCGGCGCGAGCGAACAGGATCGCGCGCGCTTTCGCAACTCGCGCGATTACATGGTGCGCATCGACGATATGCTCGATTGCCCGCGCTGCCGCCGTCGTTTCGACATCCCGAACGCGCAGTCCGTCGTATTCATCTAGCGCGCGGCCGCACGCGCCCGCGCGCTCCTTTAAGAGGAGAGAAGCAAAATGGAAGAGTTGATCAGGCAAGTGACCGAACGCACCGGCATCACCGAATCACAGGCGCGCACGGCGATTGACACCGTGATGGGCTACATGCGCGACAAACTGCCCGCATCCATCTCAGGCACGATGGACAGCGCGCTCGGCGGCGGCGCAAACGTCGCGGGCGGCGTGGCCGACACGGCGCAGAACGTGCTCGGCGGCATCGGCGGCATGTTCGGCAAGAAAGACTAGACGGCACGGTCTGTGACGAAGGCCTGCCTCGCACGCGCGGCCGGGTCGCCATCGAAGTCGTAGAGCGTCCGCCTCGCTCTCGACCACAGGAGGGCGCGAAGTTCAAAGCCGCGACGGACGCGAAGGGTAGTTCACCTTTCGCGTCCGTCGCGGCTTTACCATGCGCGCATGTGTCCGAAAGCGTATCAGAAAAAGGCGCGGATGGGTTGAGAGTGAACGATTGGGAAACTATACGGTGCGCGCCGGCTTGATTGTCGAATTGTCACAGGGAAGTTGCGTGCGTGTGAAGCACATTTGAAACGCGGCGAAAACGCGCTTGCGGTTTCCCTCATCGCCGAATTCTCAGGCTTCCGATGTGCCTCGAAAACTGTGGCCTTCGATTTGCTATAACTGTGGACAAGTTCCGAGGCCGCGCGCGAAAGTGAACTAATTGGAACTTTTCCGGTGTTTCGAGCGTCTAATAGCTACGAAAGAAAAAATACAACAAGGCGGGTAAGGCAATCATGACAACGAACAAATCCATCAAGATCATCAAACGTGGGGAACGCGCCGCGCTCGAAGCCGCTGCCGAAACCGCGAACATCGAACAGAAGAAGACGACGCAGGAAGCCGCGCGCGACGTGGTGGCGACCGTGACCGAGTGGGTCAACGAGTTCCAGCACAAGCGTCGCACCGAAACTTCGCAGGCGTTGAAAACGCTCTTCGGCGAGACGCCGCAGCCGAGCAAGGCATAACTTTCCGACAGACGGAGCAATTCGCTTGCGCCTTATCATCTCTCTTCACGAGACGATAAGGCGCAAACTCTTTTACCCCTCTCGAACTCGCGCCGCCCCGCAACAACGCACGAACGCCTCCATCACAAAAAGAACAAAAAGTAAGCGCGCAGTCGTCGGCCATTGACAGTTGAGGGAGCCGCGCGTCGCTTCGCGCCATCCCCGAAAAAAAGGCTTACCAGACGCTATGACAGCAAAGGCCGAAAAGCCATCGAAGAAGCGATGACCACGCTCTCTGAGCGAGGCGCACGTCTTCTGAGCGCCGCGCTCAGCACGCCGCACGCGTCGCCTGTTCATCCGTTCACACACCAAACCGGAGGGGCGCGCCCGTCCCGCCGAGCGCAAGGTCAAGCACAAACGGCGCGCGGGCGAGGACGTTTGACGGACGATCCGCCTACGGGAAAATTTTGCTTTTCAATCTTGCCGGTTCGTGCTTAATATAGCGCGCTCGTAGATTTCCCGTGTTTTTGCCGCCGCGTCCCGGCGCGTGTCGCCGCCGGCTCGACGCCGATATATCGCGCGGCTGCCGTCATACACTTTATTGAGGAGGCTTAGTTTAATGACTTACGTTGTGTGCGAACCCTGCTTCGGCTGCCGTTATACGGACTGCGCGCTCGTCTGTCCGGTCGAGGCTTTCCATCTCGACGATGAGATGGCCGCGCTCGTGATCAACCCGGAGACTTGTATCGACTGCGATGCGTGCGTGCCGGAGTGTCCCGTCGAAGCGATCTTCGCCGAAGACAAGGTGCCGGCCGAGTGGGCGCACTATACAGAAATCAACGCCGACCGCTCGCTCAGAGCCGGCTTGCCGATCCAGAGCGAAAAACTCGAAGCATTGTGCTGATGCCCGGAGCAGGGCTTTTGCGACCAGCGTCGCTTGCGGCGCAAGCGGGCGGATGGCGGTAAAGACGGCGCGCAAGCCTCTCTCAAGCACGGGAGGGGCTTGCGCTTCGTCGTCTCCGGGAGCGGGCGCGGAGGCGCACACGAGCGGGGCGGAGGTTGTTGTGTAGATGAGTAGAACCGGGAAACGTCTGTTGGGTGGTTTGGCGCTGGCGGCCGGGAGCGTCAGCGCGGCGTTGTTGCTCGGGCGACGCAGGAGGAGCGCGGCCGGGAAAGCGAAAAGCGAGGAGCGTGGGCGCGACCTCGACCGTTGGGCGCGTCCCGGCATGAGCGTCACCTTTCGCGGCGAGTTGATGCCGGGTCGCCAGCGCACGGAGCGCACGTTTAGCGTCGCGGAATTGTTGCCGAGCGGGCGCGTCAGGCTCGAAGGCGTGGCGGGTGAGCACACGGAGAGCGAATTCGAGCACGCGCGCTAGAGGCAGGACGCGGGGCGCGGCTTCCGCGCCGGAGAGGGAAGGGTTGAGCTAAAGATGTCGCAGGAGAGAATCGAAGCGTTCAGGGCGATGGTGGCCGCCGAGCCGCAGCAGGAGATGGTCTGGTACGGGCTGGCGAACGAGTACGTGAAATTGGAGCGTTGGGACGAGGCGGCTGACGCGCTCCGGCACGTCGTCAAACTGAACGCGGACTTCACGGCGGCTTACCAGATGCTCGGCACGGCCTTGATGAATCAGGGGCGGCGCGTGGAAGCGCGCGGCGCGTGGACGCAGGGCATCGAAGCGGCGAACCGCACGGGCGCGTGGAAAGCGCGGCAGCACATGGAAGGACTGCTGGCGAACTCGGAGGCGACGACGACGGGTGGAGAGTTCTGCGAGTAACAAGCTGACTATCACATCTTCAACCAACTACGCATGAAGTACTTTTGGACAAAAACCCAGATTGAGTCATCTTAGGATGCGAACTTATAATTCAGGTGGCTATTTGGAATCGTGAGACTATATGACTTACGTGCTATAATTTTAGTCGAGGATTCTTGAACAGTGGCAACTAAACCATTTAATTATACATATCAGATTAATGTTAACGATGGGTATGTGCTAATTAATGGCGAGCAAATCGTTAAGATAGATGCCCGCCGTCAAGCTGATAGTTGGAAAGTGGTATTGCACCTTTCAGATGGAAGTAATTACACCTTAGAAGGAAAACAAGGGGATTTATTTGCTAATGAGTATGTACTGAAAGATGTGATGAAAGATGAGGCGAAAGGTTAGAGTATAGAAGTATGAGCGAGGAAGAAACTAAGGCACTTGATAACTCTTCCGTTTTAGAGCGCATCTTAACGAAGCTCGAAGCGATAGATGCTCGCCTTCAGTTGGTGGAAAATAAAGTTGAGCAGCGTAGTTTCGACACCAAGCCCATTTGGGAAAAGGCACTTGCTGAAATCATGGAGGTCAACCAGCGAGTGCTGACGATTGACCGTAAGCTTGATGTGCTGGGGAAAGATATACTTGGGCTACGCGCTGACCAGCTAGGAATTGAACAGCGATTGCGCAAGTTGGAAGCCAAACATGATGAGGGTGATATTCAGACAATAGCCTAACTTTCTTCTCAACAATTGGGCCGCACCCCACTTCAAAAACCCTGCGTAATGCAGAGGCCGCTTCTCACTTAGAGGCGGCTTTTGATTTTTAACGCAAGCACGTTACCACTCGTAGGCGCGTCCGGCCTCCATGGCGGAGAGGCGTGGGATGTCGAGCGCGTCGAGTTCGCGGACGAGCGTTTCGCGGTAGGAGGGTTTGAGGTGGACGGCCAGCACGTCGAGGTGTTTGTGCGAGAGCTTGCGCAGTTCGGCGGCGACGCCTGCGGGCGTGAGATGGCCGGAGACTTCGGCGAGTTTATCCATCGAATTGGGGAACGACGATTCGATGAACAGCGCGGAGATGTCCGGTCGGGCGTTGACGACTTCCCAGAAGTCTTCGGTCGCGGCCGTGTCGGAACTGAAGGCGACGGTGGTCGTCCCGTCCGAGACGACCAAGCCGACGGTCGGGACGATGTGGTTGACGGCGACGGCCGTAACCGTCAGGTGCGCCACCCGAAACTCTTCGCGCGGGCGGAACGGGACGTACTCCATCACGAAGCAGTGATCGTTTTTGAGTTGGGAGAAGCGCGGGTAAACCGTCCAGTTGAACACGTCGCGTTCAAGCAGGGCGATGACTTCCTCGGTCGCGTGGACGCGCACGGGTTCGGTCAGGAGCGCGAAGTGGTCATCTATGAAAATGGGGAGCGTCGCCATGTGATCCATGTGCGGGTGCGTGACGATCACGTCGCGGACGCTTTCGTGTTGATCGTCGGAGAGGGCGAGCGCGATACTGCCGGCGTCCACGGCCACGCGGTCGTCGATGATGAAACAGGTGAGCCGCTGCTCCTGCGTGGCGCAGCCGTTTTGGTCGAAGGTGCTGGGAAGAAGTTGGATTTTCACGGGGGGATTTCCGCTCTAACTTTCGCTCCGCTTCAAGAGATGTTGAACCGGCCGCGCAACTCCGAGAGTTGCCGGACGTAGAATTCCTCGACGGCCGCGCTGTCCCTGTTCACCTGTCCCTGCGCGACGCGATTGCGGTGGAAGGCCAACTCGCTCGCCACGCGGTTGAACTCGCGCCGCGTGCGCCACGAGCGATACCCGCCCCGCTTCAACGCCGTGAAAGATGCGCCCATGCGCCCGCGCACGCTCGACAACAATTCCAACTCCGTATGCGTCAAGTGACCGCGTTCCAGATCGCGCCGGAGTTGCTCGCGCACGATGCGTCCCTCGCGCTTCAGCCCGAAGTAGATCGAGACGAGCACGCCGACGAACATCGGAACCATGATCAGAAAGTAAACGACGAAGTAGAGCAGGGCATTGATGGAGGCCGACAAATTCCAGAGTGCGTGCAACAGAATCGCCAGGAGGAGACCGGCGGCGGGCGCGAAAAATTTGACGACGCCGCTTTTCGACTGGCTCGCCAGACCCAGTCCGATGCCCGTCATGCTCGTGAACAGCGGATGCGCAAAGGGAGCCAACATCCCGCGCAGGACGAATAGCATTGCGCCGCCGCCGATGCCGCCTTCGAGCGCCGCGCTGCCGTAATACTGAATATTCTCCGTCATGGCGAAACCGAGTCCGACCATCGAGGCATAGACGATGCCGTCGATCACGCCGTCGAACTCTTCATGCTTCCGGAAATACAGGACGAAGAGGACGGCCGCCTTCATGCTCTCCTCGACGATGGGCGCGGAGATCACCGCGCCGTAAAAACTGCCCGCTTCGTTGCTGATGAGAGACGCGACGATGAGGCTGCCAATCGTGTTGACGAAGGCGGCGATGAACACCGCCCCGACCGCGCCCCAGATAAAAGCAGTTACGAGCGTCCAGACGGGTTCGGATTCGTAGCGGTCGATCCAGAGCACGAGCGAGACGTAGATGGGCGCGGGCAGTGTGGCGAGTACGAGGCCGATGAGGAGCGGTACGGGGCCGGTCTCAAGCCCGGTCAGCAACAGCAGGACGAGCGCGAGCAGGAGCGCGACGAGCGCCGCGAAGGCAATCGTCACCATGCGCAGGAGGCCGCGTCGCGGTCGCGCCGGCAGGGCGTGCATCGCGCCGTGCGTCGCTGGTTGAAGGTCTGCGAATTCGTTCATCGGGAGTGTCGGGCTGCTTTTCGCGGGTTCGCTTGTTCGAGCGTTCACTGCTTCGAGTGTTTCACTCCTTCGAGAATTTCACCTGCGCGCCGCGCTCAATCAACCACGATAGCCAGCACGAACGCCAGCAGCATCAGGAAGAGCAAAAGCAGGACGAAGCCGAAGCCGATCCGTCGCGAGCGTTTGCGCCCTTCGACTGGCGGCGCGTTCGCGGGCGTGTGTAAGGCGACGCCCGAAGGCATGTAAGAAGGGGGCGCGGCCGACGTTTTCACGGGCGCGGTCGGCCGGCCGGCCGTCGGAATTTCGCTTGTAGCCGGGGGCGTAAAAGACTGTGGCGGCGGCGCGGGGCGTCTGGGCGGTTCGAGGATGGTCGCGCCGAAGTCCGGGAGGGGCGTCTCGCGCCGCGCTTTCGCCGCATCCATCGGCGAACCGCAATTGTGGCAGAACGCCTTCTCCTCTCTCACGGCCGTGCCGCACCTGGGACAATTGATCATTAAGTTCATCCGCTCGCCGTCCCGGCTCGAACGTCTTCGCGCCGACCGCCGTCCGACGAGGAATTTGATAACTTCTTGGTATTGGATAATCGGGGATGATCGAACGCCGGCCGTCCAATCAAAGGGCGCGCGTGTTCCGCGAGCGCGCGTCAGTATAAACAGATTTGCCCCCTACTTCCAGTAGAATTTCGAGCGTGCGCGCGGCGTCGCCGACGCGTCGACGGGGCGTGTCAACTGTTGACAGACTCGTTTGAAAAGGTGACTATAATTTTCGTCTCAGCTTGATTGGCTTTCGCGCCCGCGCCGTGTGTTGTGACACAAGTTCGACGCACACGCGCGCCGCTCGGATGAGAGCGGCGCGAATGGCCCCGTCCCTCGTTCACGGAGAGAACGCTTGCCCAGCGAATCGGCAAACTACAACAACGCTAATCGCCAGCCACGCGCGCACGCCGCCGCCGGACAGCCACGCAGGCGTCCGCCCGCGCGCCCGCGCAGCCCCTCTTCGGCGGGCTTCATGCTCTCGGCCTTCTTCATCTCGCTCGTCGTTTTTTTCGGGCTGTGGTGGCTGCTGGCGGCGAGCGGCGACGAAGCTCCGCTGTTGCCCGCCGGTATGGCCGCGAGCGTCGTGCTGCTCATCGCCGTGGCGGCGCGCGAGGTGGTGATGCGTCGCGCTTGGGCGCGCTACACGCACGAACTCGAAGTGCGGATGGGCAGCGAGGGCGCGCAACCCGCTCCGCACGGCCTGCAACGCCCCGCGCCGCGCATGGCGAGCGTGCGTGAATCGGCCACCTCGCTCCGTGCCCTGCAACAACGACTGACGCAGGCCGACGAGGCCGGGCGGCAACAGCCCGCCGCGCACCTCGAAGCTTTCCGCCTGTGCGAACAATACCTGTCGAGCACCGAAGAGACGATCCGCGCTTCCGGGACGGCGGCCGACGTGCGCGTCGCGCTGCGCGCCGGGCAGGAGCGCGTGCGCGGCCTGCAAAAGCATCACCTCCTCGCGTGGGTGCGCGGCGAGGCGCAGCGGCTCACGCATGAGGCGCAGCGCCGTGTCAGCGTCTCCGACAAGATCGAGACGGCGATGCGCGCCCTCGATGTCATCAACGAGGCGTTGCAGGTTTACCCGGCCGAGCCGGAACTGCGCGACTCCGCCCTCGCCGTCCACAGCTTCATCGCCTCCGTGAAGGTGGCGCACTGGGTCGAACTCGCCGAGCGCGCCGCCTTTCGCGGACGCTACACGCGCGCCGTCGCACGCTACCGCGATGCGCTCTTTTACCTCTCCCGCGCGGAGATGAGCGACGATGCGCGCGATGAGGCCGCCGTGCGCATCAACCGCGAGATCGAGATGCTGCGCGCGCGCTTGGCGATGGGCGACATCGAAGAAGAACCGCCGCTCAGGCGTCCCGCGAAGAGAAGCAACGACGGCCGCCCACGGCGCGGCGCCTCTTCCTAACCGCCCCGATACACGCCCCGGCAACCCTCCCCTCCAATCCGGCCGGCACGGCTGCGCCCTTCCCACGCGAAAACGCCCGGCTAATTTCAAGTTTCAAGTCGCCAGCACGGAGGACGAAGAACCTCAGTCTTGAAACCTGAAACCTGAAACCTGAAACTTTAAGGGCTGTGGGCGAATTGGAGTTTGGCCTCCGGTGTGCGACAATTATCGCTCGGCTGGAAGGCTTAAAGAGTTGACGTTGAAGTTGATTCGGCGGCGCGCGCCCGCTCCTCCCCCGGCAAATTAAGAGTTGGCCTCAAGGCAGCTTTTCCACTTCTTTCGGACATCTATAACTCTTCCCCGCCGGATGCGCGGGAAAATTTCGCCGGGTCAACCGCGCCGACATTCTAGAGACGAGAAATAAAACCATGAAAGCACTGAAAGCCACATTTCTGTTCGCCGCCATCTGTTCGACGCTCATCCTGCCGCTGCGTGCGCAGCAGCCGCAAATTCCTCCGGCGCAGCCGGGAGCGACCGTGCAAACCGTCAGCGACGCCATGAGCGGCACGATGACGGCGCGGCGCGAATACCAGCTCGGGCCGAACGACGTAGTCGAACTCAGGGTCTTCGGCGAGCCGCAGTTCGACGGCTCGTTCGCCGTGGACGGCGACGGCAAACTCGTCGTCCCGTTCGTCGATCAGCCAATCGACGCGCAGTGTCGCACCATCAAGGAAGTGCGCGGGGACGTCGAGGGCGCGCTCGCAAAGTTCCTCAAAAACCCGCGCGTCTACATGACCGTCAAAGATGAGAAGAGCCGTTCGCCCGCCATCGTCTACGGCGCGGTGCGTTCGCCCGCTCCCTACGAGATGCGCCGCCCGGCGCGGCTGCTCGAACTAATCTCCAAGAGCGGCGGCGTCACCGAGCAGCAGAGCGGCACGATCCAGATCGTCCACACGCAGCCGCTCCTGTGTCCCGATCCGGATGAATTGGCGGCCGCGCCCGTCAATACCGGCACGGATTCACTCGGCGTGCCTTTCAACATTTACAGGGTCGAAGATTTGAAGTTGGGTAAGAGCGAGGCCAACCCTTACATCCGCCCCGGCGACGTGATTTACGTGGCCGAAGCCGCGCCGATCTACGTGACGGGCAGCGTCGTGCAGCCCGCCAACCTCTACCTGAAGGAGGGCATGACGCTGACGCGCGCGATCAGCATCGTCGGCGGCCCGAAGAACGCCAGGGAGAATCAGGTGCGCATCTACCGGCAGAAGCCCGGCGGGTTGAACGCCGAGACCCTGACGATTGATTACAGGGCAATCAAGCAGGGCAAGAAAGAGGACATCGCGCTTCAGCCTTACGACATCATCGAAGTGCCGGAGAACGGCGTCTGGTCGCCGAAGGGCATCGCGAAATTGCTGGCGGGCTTTGCCACGACCGGGGCGTCTTCCATCGTCTCCAATGGCGGCGCGCGCATCCTCTACTGAACTCACGCGCGCAGAGCGTTATCCCTTAAGAGGCTGGCCGTGGGAATTTAGCGGCCGGCCTCTCATTTTGCTAACGGGTGTGGCGCACGGCGCATCGCCCTTGCACCGGGGCGTGTGTTAGATTGTTGCTCAATTTCTTACTCAGACCGGAGGCAGGAGAATTAAGATGGCTCGGAGAACCACAAACACCGCCGGGGGCGCGCGCAAAAACAGTCGCCGGACGACTTTCATCTGGATCGCGGCGGCGTCGGCGATCCTTATCGCCCTGATCTGGACGGAACAGGTCGCGCTGCTCTACGTGCTGGCGACGCTCAGCGTGACGGCCTTGCTCATAATCGTGGCGATGGCCGACCTCGGGGGCGCGCGTCAGACGCTCACAGAGTCTGCGCCGAACGACGATTCGGCCGGCGCGGCGGACGGGTGGCGCGCATCGAGCGTCGCACGCGAAACGGCGAAACGGCGTTAAGTTTACACGCGAACGGCGCAAGAAAGGCGCGTGGGAAACAAAAAGCGTCTCCCGTTCAACTTTGATTGAACGGGAGACGCTTTTAACTTGCGCGCCGGCCGGCCTGGCCTGTTGTGACGTGTTTCTGGTTCGCCGAATGTTAGTCGCCGACGCCGGGGCGGAAATCTGCGGGGCTTCGCTTGTGTTAGCCGCCGCCATCGCGGTTCGCGTCCGCCAGTTGCCGTCTCGTGGCTTGCCTCTATTAGCTGCCGTCTCGCGAGGCACGCGGAGAACTTACGCCCCCCGCCCCGGCGCGCTCAACTCGACCTCTTCCTTAACTTCCCGCACGTCGCTCGCCATGCGTTTGACCTCCTCGTCTATGTTCTGCACGTCTTCGCGCACGGCTTCAACTTCACCCGTCACATCCTTGAACGCGTCTTTGATCTCGCCCGTGATGTCCTTTTTAACCTCTTCCTTAATCCGGCGCGCAGCCGCCCTCGCCTCTCCCTTCACCGCGTCTTCCATCACCTGCAACACCTCGTGCGGTTCGGGCGAAACTTTGAGCGCCTGAATTTCGGGGTCGGTCTTGTAGTTGAAACGGTCGTAAACGGCGTCCAGTTGTTGCGCGATGTGTTCGAGCAGTTCGAGCGACTTGGCGGCCTTCTGTTCGGCCAGCATGTTGACTTGCAGATCGAGTTCCGCGCGCTTCTCGCTCAAGGCCGACATGCGATTTTGCGAGATCAGCACGAAGGTCGAAAGGAAGATCGCTTCGAGCGAGACGATCATCGTGAGCAGCCCGAAGGGGAACGGGTCGAACTCGCTGATGTACGGCAGGCGGATGAGGTTGACGTTGAGTAGAATCCACAGGCTGAACCAGACGACGTGGATGTAGACGAAGATCGTGGAACCGGAAAATTGCGTGATCGAATCGGAGATGCGTTCCTGCGGCTTGCGCGTGGCAACGTCCTTGCGCTGCATCTCGGAGATGGCGGCGATATTTTTGCGTATGATCTCGTTTTGTGAAACGGCTTGAGTGCTCATCTAATTTTCGGCGGCCTCCGTGGAAGTAAGATTGGAGAGTGACCTGCGGGATTACGCGCGCCGTAACACGCTTCCTCGTTCCCCTTAGACAAACATCGTGCCAGTAACCAGGCGTCAATATTTCGAAGAAAAACTGCGCGGATTGAGCAACGCCGCACCTGTCCCGTACTCGTTTGATGCACGCGCGGGCTTATTTGACCTTGCCTCGGCGGCCTGGAAGTGCGCGCGGTTCGGCCTCCGCGCACCGTTTGAAACCGGAATGAGGCGAGATAGGGAGAAAGCGCTTGTCTCAGTCGGAACTTAACTGTTATAAGTTTAAGTGCCCCCCGACGCGAGTCAGTCGGAAAAGTTATCTGCCAACACGACGCGGCGGACTCGCATCAAACAATCTCCCCTCATAATTTAATCAACCAGCAGGGAGCCATCATGCCTCGAATTATCACTTCGCTTGCTTTGTCTGCGGTATTGCTGTGGGCGGCCGTGCCTGCACGGAGTTACACCTACCAGTTCAACAGCTCGTCCGTGCAACTCCGTTGGACGAACACCACCATCCCCATCGCGCTTTCAAACTCGCTCAACTCGCCGCCCCCCAATATCAAGGCTGGCAGCGACGTGGTGGGCGCGGCACGCAGGGCTTTGCGCCGTTGGTCTGATGTGACGAACATCCAGTTCGTCGAGTCCTTTACGAACGCAGAGACGGTCAGCACCACGAGCAACGACGGTCTCAACCTGATCACGGTGGCGGCCTCGAACGACGCCTTCGTCAACGCAAACGTGGCGGGGCGGTTGGGGCGCACGCGCGTCGCTTCCGACACCGCCACAGGGCGCATTGTCGAAGCCGACCTCGCGATCAACCCGCGCATTCAGTTTTCGACCGACGGCACCGCGAACACTTACGATCTCGAATCCACGTTCGTCCACGAGATCGGCCATGTCCTCGGCCTCGATCATTCGGCGGTAGTCGGTGCAAGCATGCAGCCGATTCAGGGTCTAAACTTCATCGACCCGGCCGTCACCATGCGCACGCTCTCGGACGACGACATCGCCGGCATACGCTCCCTCTACGGGCGGCGAAGCCCTCTGGCGACGGGTTCTATCGCGGGGCAGGTCAACTACGGCGCGGGCGCACACGTCTGGGCTGAGAATTTCTACACGGGGCGGGTCGAGGGCAGCAGCATCACCAAGTCCGACGGCTCCTACCGAATCGACCAGTTGCCCGTGAGCGACTACCGCGTGTTCGTCGAATACCTCAACGAGCCGGTCGCCGCGAACAACATCCTGTTCTCGCCGCCTTACGCGGGCATCAGCACGCAGCCCGCGTTTCGCGCGACGGAAATACCGACGCCCGTCCGCGTCACAACCGGAAGCACCACGTTCCTGAATCCCATCATCACGCTCGGCACTCCCGCTGTTAACCCACGCGTGCTGGGAATCAACGGCGCGTTGCAGGGCGCGCCCGTGCAACTCCCCGCCGGGCGCGTCTTGCGTTTCACCGTCGGCGGCAACAACCTCTCGGCCGTTCCTCTGACGACGGCGGGCTTCAGCGTGACCTCGCCTTTCATGTCGATTGACCCGGCGAGCTTCGAACGCGAAAATCCGGCCAACTACGGCTACACCGACCCGACTTTCGGCATCGTCAGCTTCAATCTGATCATCGCCGACAGCGCGAAGTTCGGCGACTATACCCTGCGCCTGCGCACCGACGCGGGCGAGACCGCCTACCTCTCCGGCGCGCTCGCGCTCGACCCCTACACGAATTTCGTCGAGTCGAACCCGCTTGAGAACAACGGCTTCTTCGTGCGCCAGCAGTATCTGGACTTCCTCTTCCGCGAGCCTGAGCCGGACGGCTTCAACGCCTGGGTCGGCGTGCTGAATCGCTGCGACGTGAATCCCTCGCCCGAATGCGACCGCATCACGGTCTCGTCTGCCTTCTTCCGCTCGGCCGAGTTTCAACTCAAGGGCTTCTTCATCCATCGCTTCTACGCGGTGGCCTTCGGACGCCTGGCGAAATATACGGAGGTCGTTCCGGACTTGCAGTTTGTGACGGGTCAGACCGAGGCTGAGGTCAATGCGAAGCGCGACGCCTACACGAACGCCTTCGTGCAGCGCCCGGCCTTCCGCAGTATCTACGATCCGCTGTCGAATACCGATTACGTTGACACGCTGTTGCGCATGGCGCGCGTCACCATCTCGAATCGCGATCAGCTCATCAGCAATCTCAACTCGGGGACGCAGACGCGTGCGCAGGTGTTGCGCGCGATTGTCGAGAGCCAGGCGGTGCAGAGCAAAGAGTTCAACCCGGCCTTCGTCGCCATGCAGTATTTCGGCTATCTCAAGCGCGATCCCGAGACCGAAGGGTTCAATGCATGGCTCAATTACCTCAACGCGAATCCCAACGATTTCCGCACGATGGTCAACGGCTTCGCCAATTCGAAGGAATATCGCAGCCGTTTCGGCCAACCATAAAAGTTAGCGCGATTTGAAATGCAAAAGCGGAGCAGGGAAGCGTGAAAGCTCTCTGCTCCGCTTTCCGTTTACAAAAAAAAACCGGCTGGAGACGAGATGATCGTCTCCAGCCGCCAAAGCTGATTCCCGCCCGGTTGCGTCGTCGGTCGAGGGTCAACTTATGAGGAGCTTTAGTCGGATACCATGATGCCGTCACTAACCATGATACCGTCACCGAATGCGATGCCGTTCGATGTCAGGATACCATCGGACATCAGGATAGCGTCGCCAAACGCGATGCCGTCGCTGAGAGTAATACCCCTCGCCATCTTGAGGCCGTCGCTGACCATGATGCCGTCGCTGACCATGATGCCGTCGGTGAGCACCGGCCGGTCGCCGAGGATGATGCCGTAGGAGTAGAGCAGATTACGGCTGAGCGGAATTGTCTCGCCCGCGACCTGCACGGAGTCTCCGATTGAAGTGAAAGTCTCGTTGGGGCTGAATATCTTGTCGCCCGCTACGAGCTTATCCGCGTTGGGGACGATGGCGCGCGACATCTTGATCGCGCCGACGGCGTTGACGAGTCCCGCACCCTGCGTGTAGACGCGGTGCGCCCTGCTCTCAAAAGTCTGGCCGGGCAGCGTCTGCGCGGTGCGCATCAGGGTGGTTTTGACGAGCGTCGGGGTGAGGGATTTGTTCGCTTCCAGCATCAGGGCGATGGTGCCGGCGACGACCGGCGCGGAGAAGGAGGTGCCGGAGAATTTGAAGTAGTTGTTGTCGCTGCTCTGCACGCGCGCCGGATGCTCGCTGACGAGCGTGGAATTGGGGTCGATGGCGGCGATGAGGTGACGGCCGGGGGCGACGACATCGGGCTTGGCGGAGCGGTCGTACTGCGTCGGGCCTTTGGATGACCAATCGGCCACGATGTCGTCGGAGCGACGAGTGGTGCTGCGCGAATCGGTCGCGCCGACCGTGATCA
>DASQLU010000014.1:0-41523 GCA_035645855.1 Pyrinomonadaceae bacterium | reverse complement strand
CGCAGCCAACTCGCCTTCGATAGCCGCGAGCAACTGCTCGCGCGTGCGGAGTTGTTCGAGTTCGGCGGTGAGTTGGGCGCGCTCTCGTTCCAACTGCACGCGCGCCACGCCGGCTTCGCGTGCTGCACGCGTCTGTTGATCAACGCGCGCGACTTCGGCTTGCACCGTCACTAATTGCGCGCGGTTCGCCGCCAGATGATCTTTGAAATAGCCTTCGAGCGTTTGTCCCTCACCGATGTTCAAACAACGCTCGGAGAGGATCGGGCACAAACCGCCTTTGACTTCGACGCGCATCTTCTCGTCGCGCGCGATCTCTGCGCGCAGGTGCGCGGCCTGTTCGGCGAGCGCGCGCCCGCTGGCTTCGAGTTCGGCCGCGCTCTCCGCGCCGGCCGAACGCGTTTCGAGTTCGCGCGTTTTGCGTTCGAGCGCGCCGGTGATCTCCTGCAGGCGTTTGATCTCGCGCGTTAAATCACGGCGCTGGTTGGTGAGGTGCTTGCGCTCGGTCGAGGCGCGCTCCGCGCGGCTGAGCGCGTTTTCGAGGCCGAGGCGTTCGCTCTCCAGCCGCGCCACCCGTTCGGGCGAGTCCTCGGCGCGTTCCGCCTGTTTAATCGCATCGCGCGTCTGTGTGTGCTGGGCGCGGAGGTTTTGCAGTTCGGCGTCGAGCCGCGCGAGGCTGTCGCGCGCGGCCATCGCGTGCGAGCGCAGCTCACGCAGACGCTCGCGCTCGCGCTCCAACTCTTCCTGCGCGCTCACTTCCGTCTCGATCTCTTTCAACATCGCGCGCGCGCGCCCCGCCGCTTCGAGCGCCACGGAGAGGCGGCGCGCATCCGCTTCGGCGGCCGACAGCAGACCCGCCACGCGGTTGATCTCCACGAGCAGGCGGTCGCGCTCGGCGCGTTCCGTTTCGAGCCGCCCCAACTCGGCGAGCGCGGCCAGGTGCGCGTGATAACCCGTTTCCGACGCCTGCTGCCGCGCGCGCGCGCGCTCGGCCTCATCCAGCTTGCTACGCAATTCGGCGAGGCTGCGCTCGGCGGCCTTGCGCTCCACGTCTGCGCGGTCGGCGCGCGTGCGCGTCTCGGCCACGCGCTGCTCGGCCGTTTCAAACGCCCCGACACGCGCTTTGCGCGCCGCCGCCTCGCGCCGCAATTCATCGAGCGCGAGCGTCAACTCCTCTGCGCGCTCGGCGGTTGATTTGTGCTCGGCCGTCATCTCTTCGTAACGCGCGAGCGTGCCTTCGGCGCGACCGATGCGCTCGCGCGTCTCGGCCACGCGGTCGCGGATCAAATTCACCGTGTCGCGCAGGCGTTCCGCGCCCTCGCGGTACTCTTCCACTTTGAGCAGGCGGTCGAAGGCGGCCTTGCGCTGGCTCGACGTTTTGAGGAAGTCGGCCGTGAGCAACCCCTGCGGCACGCCGACGGCCGACTTGAAGAGGGCGGGCAAATCCGTCCCGGCCTCGATGCCGAGGAGACGGCCGAGCATCGGCGCGACGTTGGCTTTCTTCTCTTCGAGCTTGAGTTTGAGTTCGGGGTCGTAGATGTAATAGCCGTTGGCCGTGTCTCGATAGACGGTGTAGCGGCGGCCGTCGAGGTCGCTCTCGAAGGTGACGCGCACCGAACCCTTCTTCGCGCCGCGCCGCAAAAAGTCGTCCTTGCTGTAGTCGAGCGTGTCGAAGAGCGTCCAGGCGATGGCTTCGAGGATGGTGGTTTTGCCCGCGCCGTTCGGGCCGACGATGGCCGTCGTGCCCGTCTCGAAGGAGAAGTCGGCGCGCTCGTAGGATTTGATGTTGTCTAGTTCGACGCGTGTAACGTGCATGTTCTCTTGAAAGCGTGTTCCGGTTGAAGAAGACTTCTTAGCCCGCGCCCGTTAACTTAAAATTCGCCGGGCGACGACGCGCGGTGGGCGTTCATTTCACTCGACCGAGAAGTCGAGTTCGCGCACCACGGTCGTGCGCCCGGCGCGATCCGTCGCGGTCACTTGCAGCAGGTAGATGCCGGGCGTCATCCCGGCGAGCGGCACTTCGGCCGCGTAGAAGATGCGCGCCGGGTCGCTCGCCGGCGCGACCGAAACTTTGTGGGGCGGCGCGTGCGTCACGACCTGGTTGTCGCGCATGACCTTGATCTCCAACTCGACATCCGGCGCACCGTTGCCGCCCGCGCGCGCCGCGTTGTAGAGGTAGAGCTGGAGAAAGATGCGCGAGGATCGCGCGAAGCGGCGTTCGACGCGCAGCACATCGGGCGCGGCGGGCGTGTTGGCGCTGCCGGTCGCTCCGGTCGGCAGCATGGCCGCGCGGCGGCGTTCGGTGATGAGCAGGCCGCTCAGGGCGAGGCGGTTCGCTTTCACCTGCGGGACTTCGACCCACTCGAACGCGCTGCCGACGAGACCGCTGCCCGCGTCGCGCGCGGCGGCGCGAAACTGGTAGAGGCCGGGCGCGAGGCCGGGGACGGAAAAGTTTGTGACGAGCTTGCCGCGCGAGGCGTTCGCGGAGGAGACAGCGTCGGCGGCGTTGCCGTCGAGCGTGAGCGTGCGCCCGTTGCTATGGACGACCTTGCCTTTGTCGTCGAGCACGACGCAGGCCACCTCGACCTGCGCCTGTTGCTTGCCGCCCGCGGCGGGCGCGAACTTGAGCCGATCATTGGCGAGTTGCACGGAGGCGTTGATGACCGCGCCGGCCTGCGGGTCGTTAATGAAGACGGCGTAGGCGTCCACAGGCAAATCGCGGTGTGCGTTCGGAGTGTTGAGCGCGGCGTTGAGCGCGGCGTTGGACGAAGCCGGAGCAATGGCGGCGCGCGGCGGCGCGGCGGCCGGCGCATCGCTTCCAACCGGAGGCGCGGAGAGGAAGCCGCGCCTGACGCGCACGGAGAGTTCGGGACGGCCTTTAACGCTGATCTCGATTTTGCGAAAACGCGGCGCACCGTCTTTCGCCTCGACGCCTTCAGGCCGCCACGCGAGCAGGTAATAGTTGGCCGTCTCGTCGAGCGTGCGTGTGATGGCGGCCTGGAGCGCATTGGTATTGATGAGCGCGCGCCCGCCGGTGTCGGCCGCCAGGGCGCGCAGCACGTCCTGCGTCGCGCTCAGTTCGGTCGTGGGGCTGTAGCCGCGAAAGGCCGCGCCGGAAGAGATGTCCGCGAGGTCTGCGCCCGCGCTGCTGCTCGCGTCCAGCATGCCGACGGCGAGGCCGCGCGCGTAGAGCGTGTAAACCACCGTGCCCGTGCGCGCGGCGGCAGCGGCGACGCGCTGCATCTTGCGGCCGATGTCGGCCTCCTGCGTGTCGAGCGTGAAGCCCTCGGAGATGAAGAAGACGGTCTGCCGCCCGCCGGAAGGGCTGCGGGCGCGCGCCACGTTTTCGAGCGCGGCCACGGTCGCGCCGCTTAGTTGCGCCGACTGGCGACGGATGCGCCGCGCGCGGTTCCTGACGGATATTTCCGCCGACGTGCGCGCGCCCGCGTCGTTGTAGTTCTGCATGTTCGCGTTGAGGGTCTGGTTGACCATGTAAGCCAACAGGTCGCGGTCGCCGCGGTCGATCATCTCCGCCTGATAGCCGGACATCGTCGGCCGCTCGCTGTCGAGCGACGCCTGCGATACGTACTTGATGCGCGCGACGGCCGCTCGCAGCACCGCGCGGTCGTTCGTGAACTGTTGCAGGAAGCCGACCTGCCCGCTCGCGGAAACGACGAGCGCCTGCATGCCCGGCGTCATCTCCTTCTCGATAAAATTGAGCACCAGTTCGCGCGCACGCGAGATGCCTTCGGGCGAAAGGTGCAGATCGTCTATGAAGAAGACGACCCCGCGCCCCGCCGCCGAGGACGCGCGCCCGCCGCCGCCGGGCGTCTCGCCGCGCGCCGCCGCGATGCGCCTCCCCTCGCTCGCGCTGCCGGCCGTGGCACGCTCGAAGAACAAGACCGGGCGCACCTGTCCGTCGACTTTCAACTCGAACTGCTCGCCCCGCAAGCCCTCTACGAACTGCCCTTTCCTGTCAACGACCGACACGTCCGTCTGCACGAGGCTCGTGCTGACGCGCAGCACGTCCTCCCCCGCGTCGTCCTGCGCCGCCGGTGTCGGCTCCTGCGTTATCGGCTGTCGCGGAGTTGTCTGTTGCGGCGTCTGCGTCTGCCCCGGCCTCGGCTGTTGCGCCAACGCGACCGGCCGCGCCGCCGCCGGCAGCAGCAGGCAGGTGAGCGCAAGAAGGCGCAAAGGTGTTTTAGTGAATGACATAGACGCGATAACTGTTTTTATACGTAACTTTGAAGCGCGGAACCGCATCATCGGTTGCACTATTCCCGTTCGCTAATTCAAACGCTGTCCGGGCGCGTCGGAGTTGCGGACTGGGGCGGAACAGGCGTCGAAACATTAGCCTAACATGTCTGAGAGCTTTTTTCCCTTCGCGGGATGGCGACGGGAAACCCGAGCGGCGCGGCCGGCAAAAGCCACCTCATCGAGGCGAGGCCGAAACGCCCGGCCACCAACCGGAGCGCGGCGTCTGTGCGCTTGGCGGGTTGCGTTCTCCGGGGCGCAGGAATGGACGAGAGCGGGGGGCGCGCGTACCTGATCCGTCGCGCGAGCGTCGGCGCGTCGTCGGATACGACTGCGGGTTCGGGAAGTTACCAGGGAGAGAAGGTCAGAGAGATGTTCATAAAATCTCCTCGCAGCGAGCTACTTGAAAATTATGATTTTGATGGCGTAGGCTCCCGGTAGAGAACCCTGTTTATCTATCTCTCCAACGTGAGCACGCACCTTTTCGCCGCCTTTGAGTTCGGTAAAAGGTATGGACCTGGAATTATCCTGTTGGTCGTAGACCTGCGTGTCACGCGTTATCCACAGTACGAATTTATCATAGCCGGCGTAAGGCACGCTCACGTATGCATCGTAAATGATTTCCTCGTCGAATACTCCGTTGAACGACCCATGCTCGGAATCAACTCTGATGAATTGACTGAGCGTGCCTTCGATAACGGCCGCCTCTTTGGGCTTAGCTTTAAGCAAATTGCACCCGCTCGATAACAGGAGCAGCACTAAAATCACGCCGACGGCGCAAAGCATCCTGAGTCTGAGCCGGAAGCTATTCATTTACTTTCAGCACGGCGAGGAAGGCTTCCTGCGGGATTTCGACGCGGCCGACGCGCTTCATGCGCTTCTTGCCTTCCTTCTGCTTCTCCAGGAGTTTCCGCTTGCGCGAGATGTCGCCGCCGTAGCACTTGGCGATGACGTTCTTGCCCATTGCCTTGACCGTTTCGCGCGCGATCACCTTGTTGCCGATGGCGGCCTGAATCGGCACTTCAAACAGTTGGCGCGGGATGAGTTGCCGCATCTTCTCGGCGAGCGAGCGGCCGCGCGACTCGGAAGTGCCGCGATGCACGATGAGCGAGAGCGCGTCCACGGGTTCGCCCGCGACGAGGATGTCGAGCTTGACGAGGTCGCTCACCCAGTAATCGGCGAAGTGATAGTCGAGCGAGGCGTAACCGCGCGAGACGGATTTGAGGCGGTCGTAGAAGTCGAGCACGATCTCGTTCAAGGGCAACTCGTAGGTCAGCATCACGCGCTTGGCGGCGATGTACTCGAACTTCCGCTGCACGCCGCGCTTCTCTTCGAGCAGCGGAAGGATACCGCCAAGGTATTCGTCCGAGGTGAGAATGGTGGCGAGGATGACCGGCTCCTCGATCTTCTGGATGCGCACGGGGTCGGGCATCTTCGCGGGCGAGTCGATTTCCAGCACCTCGTTGTCGGTCGTCGTGACGCGGTAGCGCACGCCCGGCGCGGTCGTGATGAGGTCGAGATTGAACTCGCGTTCCAGACGCTCCTGCACGATCTCCATGTGCAGCAGGCCGAGGAAGCCGCAGCGGAAACCGAAGCCGAGCGCGGTCGAAGACTCCGGCTCGTAGAAGAAAGAGGCGTCGTTCAGGCGCAGCTTGTCGAGCGCATCGCGCAACTCTTCATACTGGTTCGCCTCCACCGGGTAGAGACCGGCGAAGACCATCGGCTTGATCTCCTGAAAGCCGGGGAAGGGCACGGTGGTGGGGCGCGCCGCCTCCGTGATCGTGTCGCCGATCTGCACGTCCGCCACGGTCTTGATCGAAGCCGTGAGGAAGCCGACTTCGCCCACGCCGAGTTCGCCAATCGGCGTCGGCCGGGGGCGGTTGACGCCGACGGCCTCCACCAGATAATCGCGCCCCGTGTTGAAGAAACGAATCTTCATGCCCGGCTTGACGCGCCCGTCGATCACGCGAAAGAGAACGATCACGCCCCGGTAGGCGTCGTACCACGAATCGAAGATGAGCGCCTTGAGCGGCGCGGCGGGGTCGCCCTTCGGATAGGGCACGTCGCGCACGATGGCTTCCAGCACTTCGTGGACGCCGACGCCCGTTTTCGCGCTCGTCAAAACGGCGTTCCCCGTGTCCAGTCCGATGACCTGTTCGATCTGCTCGATGGCCTTGTCCGGCTCCGCCCCCGGCAAGTCGATCTTGTTGATGACCGGGATGAACTCCAGATTGTTCTCAATCGCCAGGTACGTGTTCGCCAGCGTTTGCGCCTCGACGCCCTGCGACGCGTCAACCACGAGGAGCGCGCCCTCACACGCCGACAGAGAGCGCGACACCTCGTAACTGAAATCCACGTGCCCCGGCGTGTCGATCAAATTCAACACGTAGTCCGTGCCGTCGTCGGCGCGATAATCGAGCCGGACGGCGTGCGCTTTAATGGTGATGCCGCGCTCGCGCTCCAAATCCATGTTGTCGAGCACCTGCGCTTCCATATCGCGCCCCGCGACCGCGCCCGTCAACTCCAACAGGCGGTCGGCCAAAGTGGACTTCCCGTGGTCGATGTGCGCAATGATCGAAAAATTTCTGATGCGTTCCGGGTTCATTAAATTCAGTTCTAAAACTTAACCGAGCCTGTCATAGACATCTTTGCGATGTCCAACTCGTATAATTTCAATTAACAGTACCGAAGCCGTGATCGTGTAGATGATTCGATAATCACCTTCTCGCAAGCGGTAAGTATGTTCTGAGCCAACCAGCTTTCTCACGCCTGCGGGCAGCGGGTTTGAGTGCAGACGCTCAACCGCCCCCAGAATTTTCAACCTGGTATCTCGCGGGAGTTTGCCGATTTCCTTCGTCGCGGCGCGTTTCCATTCGACTCTATATGAGTCCATCACGTTTCAATTCCGCAATGAATTCCTCGTGCGAGATCGTCGGCTCACCCCTACGCTCGGCCACCGCCGCGAGGTCTTCTATATCCTCAAGGAGTTCTTGAAATTCGTCGAGTGATAAGATGACGGCGGTCTTTTCTCCGGCTTGATTGGTGATGTACTGCACATCAAGGTGCTTCGGGTCTAACATGTAAATTCTCCTCATGCCGGACGACACCGAGCAAGTCGAAATTCTTCATCCTTAACATAACAAAACGGGCGCGAAACCGCACGCGCGCCCGTCTGTGAAGCCTGTGTTGGGAAATATCTATTTCGTGGTCGCCGAGTCGCGCGCGAGCATGGCCGCGCCGGTGGGGACGGCGTCCGCGCCGAGGGTGGCGGCGACGATCTGGGTGGCCTCGAAGCAGGGTTGGAAGGAGCGGCGTCCGGCTTCGCGGATGATGGGGTCGAGTATTAACTTGCCGGCGTCCATGACGCCGCCGCCGAGGACGATGCGCTGGATGTTGAGGAGGTTGATGACGGCGGCGATGGCCGTGCCGATGTAGCGGCCGGTGCGCTCGATCATGAGCATGGCGAAGTCGTCGCCCTCGTTGGCGGCGTGGGCGATGTCGGCGGCGGTGAAGTTTTTGTTGAGGCCGAGCCGGGTGAGCGATGAAGTGCTGTCGCGCACCAGCCGCTCGTGGGTGCGGCGGACGATGTTCGGGGCGGAGGCCACGGTCTCCAGGCAGCCCGTGTTGCCGCAGGTGCATTCGATGCCTTCGCGGTCGATGGTGATGTGGCCGAACTCGCCGGCGAAGCCCGAATCGCCGTACCAGAGTTTACCGTCCATGATGAGCGCGCCGCCGATGCCCGTGCCCATGGTGACGTAGAACATGTTGCGGCTGCCGCGCCCCGCGCCCGCGATGTATTCGCCGTAAGCGGCGGCGTTCGCGTCGTTGACGAGCGCGATGGGGAGGTTGGTGGAGCGCGCGAGTTCCGTCTGCAGATCGGCGCGCACGACCGAGGGCAGGTCTGAGGAGACCACGACGCGACCCGTCTCCGGGTTGACGAGTCCCGGCACGCCGATGCCGAGCGCGGAGACCTGCGGCGCGGCGTCGCGCAATTCGGCGACGACGGCGGCGAGCTGCGCGGGCAGCGTGCCGCTCTCCAGCGCGGCCTCGCGGCGGGCGACGACCTGGCCTTCGTGCGAGACGAGCGCGGCATGAAGCGCCGCGCCGGAAATATCAATGCCGATATAGTGGCGGTCGGGTGTTGCGGTTGACATGATCTTTGATCTCCAGACGGGAGCAACGGGCGAAAAAGTCTTTCAGGTAGGAAACGGCGAAAATGGTAGCAAAGGGGTAGGGGGCTGTCAAACCACCCCTTCTGCGTGTAGAATGACGAGCCTGAAAAGGATGAATGATGAACGCGGAACGATGAAGTAAGAACCAAAAATCGCTTCGCGTTTTTATTCATTCATCGTTCATCGTTTCGCGTTCATCGTTTTCCTTATGATCATTCGTTCCATTCTGTTGCCGACCGATTTCAGCCGGTGCGCCGAGTCGGCGTTGCCCTATGCGACCGACCTGGCGCGGCAGATGCGCGCGCGCCTCGTGTGCCTGCACGTGGTGGAGACGACGATGCCGCCGGTCGGCTACGCGGCGGTGGCCGAGCCGCTGCCGGCGCTGGACATCGGCGGGCAACTTGAAGACTCCGCGGCGCGCGAGTTGCCGAAGCTGGGCGCGCGCGCGGAGTGTGCGGGGCTGGAGGTGGAAGAGGTGCTGGCGCGCGGCGATGCGGCGGGCGAGATCGTGCGGGTCGCGCGCGAACGCGACATCGATCTGATCGTCATCTCGTCGCACGGGCGCACCGGCTTCGGGCGCATGATCTTCGGCTCGACCGCCGAGTCGGTCGTGCGCCGCGCGCACTGTCCGGTGCTCGTCGTCAAACCCAAAGAGAGTGACGGGTGACGGGTGACAAGTCGGAAAGGCAAGCCGCTTTAAACTGTCACCTGTCACTTGTCGCTGTGTTTATCCATGGAGCAATATTTCTACGAACTGGTGGGGCAATACGGGCTGTACGCGATCTTCTTCCTCGCGATGATCGAGGGAGACATTACGCTGCTGCTGGCGGGCGTGCTGGCGCACGGGGCGTTCTTCGGCGAGTATAGTTTCGTCAAGGTGCTGGCGGCGGGCACGGCCGGCGGCGTAGCGGGCGATCAGGTGGCCTACGCGATGGGGCGCGGCTTTCGTTCGAGCATCCGCGACCGGAAGTTTTACCGCGCCGCGCGCCCGCGCATCGAGCGCCTGACGGAGACCTTCGGGCCGCTCTCGATCTTTCTCTCGAAATACGTCTACGGCCTGCGCACGGCCTCATGCGTCTTCTACGGGGTGGCGAAGATGCGTTACACGACGCGCTTTTTGCCGCTCGCCGTGGCGAGTTGTTTTCTGTGGGTGCTGATCCTGAGCGGCGCGGGCTATTTGTTCCACGGCGTCATCACGCGCTTCATCGGCGACTTCGAGCACCTGGGCAAATTTCTCCTCGTCATCGTCGTCGTCGGCATCGCCGGCTTCTACCTCGCCGAGCGTTACTGGCTCTCGCCGAAAGTGGAGGAGGTAGACCCCGAGCGCGTCCACGAGTTTGAAGAGAACGTGCAGGAGAAACTGCAGGAGCTGGGCGAAGAAATCAAGGAACATCTCCCGCCGCCGCTCACGCGCCGCAAAGACAAAGAGACTGTGAAGAAAGCGCGCGCCGCCCGCCGTGGCGGCCGCGACGCCGAAGGAGACTGAAGGGAATTGGCGATTGCGGAATGCGGAATGCGGATTAAAAAGCACCGACCTGTTTTCTAATCCGCAATCCGCAATCCGCAATCCGCAATCGTTATCATGATTATCGAAGCAACCGCACCTACGCGCGTCGACCTGGCCGGCGGCACGATTGATATCTGGCCGCTTTACCTGTTTCACCCGAACGCGGCGACGGTCAACTTCGCCATCTCGCTCTACGCGCGCTGCCGCATCGAGACGCGCGACGACGGGCGCATCATTCTCGAATCGCGCGACCGCGGGCTGTCGTTCGAGACCGATGTCGCGGGCGTCGCCGGGCTGGTTCACGAGGAGCGGCTCGAACTTATCTCGAAACTCGTCCACTTCTTCAAACCGGAGACTGGCTTTCATCTCATCGCGGAGTCGCAGGCGCCGGCGGGCGCAGGCCTCGGCGGGTCGAGCGCGCTCTCGATTGCGTGCATCGGCGCGCTCAATCGTCTCGTCGGCAATCGTTACGACGAGCACAAGTTCATCATGATCGCGGCCAACGTGGAGACGACAGTGATCCGCGTGCCCGCCGGTTTTCAGGACTACTACGGGGCGTTCTACGGCGGCGCAAACTGCATCCACTTTCGCCCCGACGGCATCGAGCGCGAGGAGTTGCGCGTGGATGCGGCCGAACTCGAACGCCGCCTCGTCATCTGCTACACGGGCGAGCCGCGCCTGTCCGGCATCAACAACTGGGAGATGTTCAAGACGCACATCGAAGGCGACAAAGTTATCTTCCAACTCTTCGAGGGCATCCGCGACGCGGCGCAGCGGATGCGCGCCGCGCTCTCGGCAAACGACTGGCGCGAGGTGAGCGCGATCATGAGCGCGGCCTACCCGAACCGCAAGCGGCTCGCGCCCAACATCACGACGCCGCACATGGAGCGACTCGTGGAGAAAGCCACGCGGAACGGGGCGGAAGCGGCGAAGGTGTGCGGCGCGGGCGGCGGCGGCTGCATCGCGTTTCTCTGCGCCGATGGGATGAAAGAGACGGTCGCCCGCGCGCTCGCCGAAGAGGCGGAGGTGCAGGTGCTCGACTGGCGTTTCGCCCCGGAAGGCTTAACGATTAAGGAGAGCTAGAATTTCTGCCGGGTGTCTCGGGATGAACGGCGCACAGCGAAAAATCCTATTGGTTGCCCTCATGGTCTGTGTGCTGTCCGAGATGTATCCTCCGTGGCTGTATAAAGACGGATCGACTTCGAGGCAATTATCGGCCGGCTATCACTTTCTCGGCAGCCCGCCCGCGCCCGCGCCTTACGAGAAGATGAAAGAAATTTTCTCGATTCCCGACACAGACCCGCCGCACTACTTTCGGTCGCACAAGGATGAGTTGCGCCAGTATCTCCAAAGTATCATTCTGGCGTTCCTCACGCTCGGCTCATTGCTGGTCGCCGGCGCGCGACAGCGATTCGTCTTGAGAGTGCTCAGCATTATGTCGCTCGTCGTCGCGTGCACGTTTATAAGTTTGCTCGTCTTCTATGCCGCAACTTCCTGACGTGCCCGCCCGCGCAGGCGACTCGATTAAAGAGCGTGCGGAAAAGGGAGAGGGGCGCGACTTCATCAAGTCGCGCCCCTCTCCCTTTTTCCAATGAATTTCGCCGGACTTCTATGCGTCGCCTTTCAACGCGCTTTCGTCTCCGGGCGCGCCGGGCGTGAGTTCGGTCGAGGCGCCGGGCGCGAGGTCTGCGGGCGTTTCCGCGCCGGCGGCGGGCGAGGCGGTGGCCGCTGCCGGACTCAAGGGCGCGGCGGATGCCTGACCCGTGGCCGCCTGTGCTTCGGCGGCCGGACGGTGCGCGTCGGCCGAGGCTGAAGAGTCCGTGCCGGATGTGGGCGAGGGCGGTTGCGAAGTGGTGGGCGGCATGTCGATGGAAGTCTCCGCGCCCGTCTTCGCGCCGCCGCCCGGATCGTTCTTGGCGGCCATCCTCGCGGCGGCCTTCGCTTTAATTTCGGCCATCTGCCGCGCGCGCTTCTCTTCGGCGGTCTCGTCGCCGGAGGGAGCCGTCGGCGCGGTCGCCGCTGTAGCCGTTGGCGCGGCGACGGGCGCGGCGGGCGGCGCGGCCGTGGTCTCGGCGGGTCGTGCGGCAGATTCTTCGCGCGCGTCGAGCGCGGGCGTGGATGCGTGCGGCGTCGGAGTGGCCGCCGCGCCGCCTTTCCCGGCCATGCGCGCGGCGGCTTTCGCTTTGACTTCCGCCATCATGCGCGCGCGTCTCTCTTCGGCAGTTTCGCCACCGGGCGCGGCGGCGGACGAAGACGCGGGCGCGGCGACGGAAGGCGCAGGCGCGGCGGCGGGCGCGGAACCGGCGGCCGGGGGCGGCGCGGTGGTGGCCGCGCCGGGCTGAACGTTTGCGCCGCTTCCGGATAGACGCGCGGCGGCTTTCGCTTTGGCCTCCGCGATGATGCGCGCGCGCTTTTGTTCGGGCGTCTCGCCGTCGGGCGCGGGCGTTGTTGCCGCCGGAGCGGCGGCGGAAGGAGCAGGTTTAGCCGCGGCGGGCTTCGCGGGTGCGGGGGCGGCGGGGGCGGCGTGAGGCGCGGCTTCCCCGACGGGAACCCATGCGCCGGTCTCGCTCTTTTTGAAGGCCGGGAGCGTGCCGCCGGCCGCTTCGAGGATGTCTATGAGTTCGCTCTGGACGTAGCGCGCCTGCTTGCGGGGGTCGCGGACATGGCCGAGCGGCGGCCCCATGTAGAGCGCGCCGCAGGTCTGGCAGCGATAGAGCAGGTCGTCGCCGCGCATGTGCTGCCGCGCATCTTCGCGGATGGGGCTGACCTGTTTGAGATGACCGTTGTGCAGCTTGCCCTTCTCGTTCTTCTCGTTGCAGACGGTCTGCCCGCGCTCGAAACGTTTCGGCGCGCCCGCCTGCGACGCCTGCTGCTCGGTCGGCGCGTCTTTAGCGACAGGCGCGCCCGGATTAGCTCCCCGCGCTGCGGTCTCATTAGTTGACATGATTTTTGCTTCCAGCTTCTCGCGCGCTGCTCGATGTATGTGCCGACGCCCGCGCGCTTCCGGTGTTTCGACGACGTGCAAAAACTTGCGCGCAATCTTACGGAGAAACGCCGAAGCGAGTCAACGAAAATGCGGAATGCGGAATGCGGAATGCGGATTAGAAAACAAGCAACAAGTTTCCCGGTGCGCTTTGCTTTTCAATCCGCATTCCGCATTCCGCATTCCGCAATATATGATACGGGCGCATGTTGAAAAAAATATTGGGGATGCTGTGGCGCGCCGCGCCGGGGCGCGTGCGGCGTTGGGGCGTGTGGGTGGCCGAGCCACGCTTCATGGTGACGGTGGGCGCAATCGTCCTGGACGACGACGGGCGCGTCCTGCTGTTGCAGCACGAGTTTCGCACGGGCAGCGGGTGGGGCATTCCCGGCGGCTTTATGGAGCGGGGCGAGCAGCCGCTCGAAGCCCTCCGGCGCGAACTGCGCGAAGAGATCGGGCTGGAACTCTACGCGGCCGAACTCGTGTGCGTGCGCACGCTTCAGCGCCCGCAGCAAGTGGAGATACACTTCCGCTGCCGCGCGCAGAGGGGCGCGAGCGCGGAGCCGCAGGGAATGGAAATCAACCGCGTCGGCTGGTTTGACACGGGCGCGCTGCCGCCCGAACTCTCGCGAGATCAACATCGCATCATCGCGGACGCGCTCGCGGGTGGCGCGAAGCAGGCGCAGTAGTGGTATGCTGTCAAAAAAAGAGGTCAGAGTTTGGAGGTCGGAGGTCAGTGGAAATCAAAACTGATCTTTACCGACCTCTAGCCTCTAACCTCTGACCTCTTAAATCATGGAGAAATGAGCAATGGTGCAACTCGTTCCGACACAAGATGAAGTCATGGAGATGCTGAAGAAGACGGGCGCGTTTCGCGAAGGCCACTTCATCTATCCTTCGGGCAAACATACGCCGAACTATTTCCAGATGCCGCTCGCCTTCCGTTATTACGACACGGCGCGCGTGCTGGCCGTCGCGCTGTCGCGCCTGCTGCGCGTCGAGCCGGACGTGTCGAGCGTGCTGCCGAAGGTGGCGATCATCAGCCCCGGGCCGGGCGGCATTCCCGTGGCGTTCGGCGTGCGCGAAGCTTTGAGCGCCGAGCAGATTTACTGGGCTGAGCGCGAAGAGGGCAAGCGCATGTTTCGCCAGTACATCAACAAGGGCGAAGTCAACCCCTGCATCATCGTGGACGACATCATCCGCAGCGGCGACGCCATCCTCCAGACCGTCGAACTCGTGCGCGAACTCGGCGCGCGCGTCATCGGCTGCGGCACCATCGTCCGCTTCCGCGACGCCATCGACAAGATCAACGACGACATTCCGATCAAGTCGCTCGTCGAATTCGACTCCAAGTTTTACGACGCGGGCGAAGACTGCGGCGAGTGCAACAACGACGCGCCCGCCGAGCACGTCAGGTTCTAAAAAAGGTTTCAAGTTTCAGGTTGCAGGTTTCAAGTCTGAACGTTCTTTAGTTCTTTAACTTGAAACCTGGAACCTGAAACCTGAAACTCCTTGTAGGTTCGCGCATATAACGCGAATGGCCTACACCCGCCTTTAACGGTTTAGGAGGGCTACGTGCGCATATATCCCGATATGGGTTCGCGCATATAGTCCGAATAACCTGCATTCTCGCGCATAAATCCCGAACTCCCTGCAAATCTTTTACAAGAAGATATTTAACGTGAGTTCGATTTAAGCAGATGCCGTGTTCTTGCAGCCCCGTCAGGGGCGTCATAGTTGTAGCCCACGGCGTGAGCCGTGGGTTGAGGATAGGTAAAATAGAGAAGCCCCTGTTAAGGGGCGAAAGAGACTCAACGTCGAACTTCTTTCGCCCCTTAACAGGGGCTTCTCTCGTCGTGTGGCGGCTTATCCCCACGGCTCACGCCGTGGGCTACATTCTGTCGCCCCTGACGGGGCTGAGGCCGCAACGCCGTTCCAGTTTATATCGAAATTACGTTATTTAAGATTCCAGCCAAGCGTCTTTGACGTTTTGTCAAACATGCTTGACATTAAGTAAATATACCTTTACCATTTCTCCGGTCACTACTTTAGCTGGAGGTTTGGCATATGAAAACGTCAGAGACCTTTTTCGATGATCGGCGCGAAATGATTTTATTCGTAGGCACGGCCAGCGTCTTCGTCCTCGCCTACTTCGTCGCGCGCGCCCTGCTGGAGAGTTTTGTTATGGAGACCTGGGTACGGGTCGTTGTCGTGCTGGTTCCCATCGTCCCTTTCACTCTTTTCCTGTTAACGTTAATACGCGGAATCAGGCAGATGGATGAACTTGAGCGGCGTATTCAGTTGGAGGCATTAGCCGTCGCATTTCCGTTAACGTTCCTGTTGTTGATGACACTCGGACTTCTTGAACTCGCGATCAAGCTGAAGCCTGAAGATTGGAGTTATCGCCATCTTTCGCCCTTCCTGATCATTTTCTATATCATTGGCCTGGTGGTCGCGAAGAGGCGGTACCAATGAAAAACCGGCTCAAAGTGCTGCGTGCCGAGCAGAACTGGACGCAAGAGGACTTAGCCGGCCGTGTCGGGGCTTCGCGGCAAACGATCAACTCCATCGAAACGGGGAAATATGACCCGAGTCTGCCGTTAGCATTCAAGCTCGCGAGGCTCTTCGGCAGGCCGATTGAGGAGATATTCGAGGCTGACAGGGACGGCACGCCGCAGGGCGGTAATGAGCAGTAAGAGGGACTTGCCCCGCTTCCGCAAATCGAGACCTTTTGCACCCATCGGGCTCTATAGGCCATTCGGGATATATGCGCACGAATTCGGGATTTATGCGCGAACCTGAAACTCTTCTTACATCTCGTGGCGGTTCGCCATGGCCTTGTCCATCGTCACCTCATCGACGTATTCGAGGTCGCTGCCGACGGGCATCCCCATGGCGATGCGCGTGACGCGGACGCCGAGCGGTTTCAAGAGGCGGCTGATGTAGCTGGCGGTGGCTTCGCCTTCGGTGTTGGGGTTGGTGGCGAGGATAACTTCGCGCACTTCGACGCCGTCGTTGTTTTCGGGGCGCAGGCGCGGTAGCAAATTTTGCAGCCGCAAATCATCTGGACTCATGCCGCGAATCGGCGAGAGGCTGCCGTGCAGGATGTGATAGAGGCCGTGATAGCTGCGCGTCTTCTCCACGGCCACGAGGTTGTAGGGTTCTTCCACGACGCAGATGATCGAGCGGTCGCGCGAGGTGGATGAGCAGTAGCGGCACGGGTCAACGTCCGTCAGGTTATTGCACACCGTGCAGAAGACGATCTTCCGCTTGACCTCTTCCATCGCCGCCGCGAAACGCGCCACGTCCTGCTCCGGCATCCGCAGGATGTGAAACGCCAGCCGCTGCGCGGACTTCTGCCCCACGCCCGGCAGGCGCTTAAACTCGTCAATCAACTTCGTGACCGGCTCTGCGTAATCAAGCATAAAATAAGTTTCAGGTTTCAGGTTTCAGGTTTCAGGACTGAGGTTCTTCGGTCTTTAACTTGAAACCTGAAACCTGAAACTTGAAACTAAAGGAGTCCGGGCGGGAGCATACCGCCGAGTTTGCCCTGCATGGCTTCGTCAACTTTGCGTCCGGCCTCGTTGACGGCGGCGACGATCATGTCCTGGAGCATCTCGACATCGCCTTCCTTCACGGCTTCCGGATCGATCTTGATGGAGGTGACTTCCTTCGTGCCGCTCATCTGCACCGAGACCACGCCGCCGCCCGCCGTGGCGTCGACCACGAGCGTCTCCATCTCGCGCTGCATCTTCTCCTGCATGGCCTGCGCCTGCTTCATCATCTGCTGCATGTTCATCCCGCCGGGAAACTTCATCGCCTTAGACCTCTCTTCGCATCGAAATTAAAGTTTGCTCTGAACGGCTTCATCCTAACTTTCCTCCCGCGCGAATGCAACGTTGCCCCCGCCGGCCGGACGATTGACCCGACCTTGCACGGGCGCGCGACTATTAGCCTCGCACAACTGCGACGGCGGCGCGGGGGGCGGACGCTTTTCGCCCGCTCTCCGCGCCGCCGCAGTATCTCGTTGATTTCGACGAACCCGTCCGCCGCGCGGGTCGTGCTTACCGGGGCGCTTTAGTGCGGACTGCGCCGGCGCCTTTGCGCGGGGCGACGCTCGCGGGCGACGGCGCGGTCGCTTCGATGTTGACGAGGAAGTTGAACTCGCCGACGGCGACGACCCGCAGCCAGAAATTAACGTTCACGCTCTCGCCGGGCTGGAGCGGTTGCGCCAGCGTGAAGGCGAGGCTCGTGTTGAGGCCGCCTTCCGCCCGCGTGATGCTCATGCCGTTCAAGTCTTCGAGCGTCAAGCCCATGGCGACTTTCGTTCCGCCTCCGCCCTCGGCCGAGATGTCGACGATCTCGTCGCGCGAATTGATGACGCGCAAATCGGCCTGCGTGTTGTCGGTTCGCGGGGCGGTGGTGATGTCTACGACGCGGAAGCGCAGGCGCGAGACGGGCAACCTGGTGAGGTTCGTGAAGGTGCGCCTGATCTTGAGCACGGCGGCATCGTTCGTGCCGTCGCCGTCGGTGTCGGTGGCTTGCATCACGCGGTTCGGCGCGGCGGACGCGGCCACGCCCGGATCAACCGGGCTTGCCTTAAAGGTTTTGTTCCGTGGCAGCGGGCTGTGTAAATTTTGCGGGCCGGGCGTGCCGAACACGCCGCCGGTCGTCGCCGGCTCGTTGGAGACGACCACGAAGTCGACCCCGTTGTCGTTGGTGTCCTGCGGCACGCCGTTCGTCATCTTGCGGATGTAGCTGTAATCGTACATGCCGCCGGTTCTGGGTTGAGAGGCGCGAATCCCGCTCCCTTCGCGGAAGAACAGAGAGGTGTTCTCGAAGCCGACGCGGTCGATGCGGTAGTCGGGGGAATTTCTACCCGTCGCGGACGAAGTGAGGATGATGGCGCAGCTGAAACAGTAGTCGCGCACGTAACCTGCGTCGGCGTTCGGATTCAGCGGGGCGGTGGGAGGGGGGCCGGAGCGCGCGCCCTGACTGATGGCGAGATAGTTGCCGCGCGGCGGAATCCTCGTGCCGTTCGGGATGAGGAAGAGTTGGCGCAAGCCGCCGCCGATGCCCTCCTCATAGGCCGCCCACCCGGCCGAGTTGTCCGTCGCATTCACGACGAGTTCGGAGTCGGAGTTGTTGTAAATCTCTATGAACTCGTCGGTCAGGTTCTCGCGCGCGGCGAGGCGAAACTCGCTGATGAGCGCGCGCCCGGCCTTGCACTTGCCCGCGCCGCCCGCGCCGTGGATCGACTGCACGTCCGCGGCCGTGAGCACGCCGAGATAAAACTCGATCTCGTCGACCTGCCCGTTGAACGCCGCCCCCGGCGACTGCCCCGCGCCGATCAGGATTGGAACCGAACTGATCGGGACTGCGCCGGGCGTCGTGGCGGGCGTCGCGGTGTCGAGCGCGCCGTTGACGTAGAGGCGAATGTGCGTGCCGTCGTAGACGGCCGCGACGTGCGTGTAGACATCGGCCGGGATCGTCGCGCTGCTAATCGCGTGGTTAGCCCCGAAGGCCGCGCGCAGGTGGCCGCCCGACAGTTCGAGCAGGAACCCGTCAGTCCCGGCCGACGAGGCCATGTCGGCGATGCGGCCGGTCTGGACGTTCGCGGGCTTGATCCACATCTCGTAAGAGAGCGTGTGGTAAGGACTCGGCAGGGGCAGGAAATTGATCTGGATGTAATCGTCCACCCCGTCGAAACTGAACGCCTGACCGACCATGCCCGGGGCGAACGTCGCGCCGTTCTTGAGTGTGCTGTTCGCGTTCTCCAGGATGTCGGCGGTGCTCCCATCGCCCGGAAACCACTCCATCTGGCTTCTCAGGGGCGGCGGCACGCAGGAAGTCTGTGCCTGAGCGTTTCGAGCGCCGGCGATAGCGAGCGCGCAGATAAACAAGGCGGCGAGCAGGTGGGGGATGATCTTTTTCATTGAGGTAGTCCTAAAGGTTAGCGGCGACCTGAAATCAACATTGCAGCCGGCAGTGACGCAGCGGCGTTTAAACCGGCGGCGACGCGGCGGGGTCGCGTCCCCTGGAAGAGATGGGGCGCAGTTTAACACGGGTGTGGCAATCCTCACATAGACATCCGAGTGGCGACGCACACGCTCATTTCATTCGGGGAGGCCGCGCTGCGTGCGCCGCGCTTTCAGGTAAGCGTAGACGCCGATGGCGAAACTGCTCAGCGAGAGAATCACGCCGACGATGAGCGCCCACTTCAGCGGGACGTTCAACAGCGGCGACAGGATGGTCAGGATTTGGACGACGACGAGCCACACGACCGCCGTCTTGATCGCCTCCAGAGAGTGCCTAATATGCGCGCTGTCCTGCGACGGCGACAAAGGCGCCGACAACGACGGCGATAAGGGCGACGGCTCCGCTGACGATGCCGCCGCTTCCGCCGCGGGCGTCGTCGGTGGAGGTATCGCGGGCGCAGAGGGCACGGAGGTCTTGGCGGTCGCCGTGTCCCCGCCCGGCATCGCCGCGCCCCCGGCCGCTGTCTCCGCACCCGTGTCCGTCCGCGCGGCCTCGCCGGCCGCCGTGCTTGTCTCCTCTGCCGTCACTTCGGGCGTCACGACCGCCGTTACATCCGCCGTCACACTTGCCGTCGTTGCCTCATCGTGCCTTTCCGCTTCGCTCGTCATGGTTCTCTCGCCGCCTCCGTGTGTCTTCGTACATCTTATTACGGGTTGCGGCGCAATGGCGATAAGCAAAATTGTTCCCGCCGGTGCGACTGCGGCACCGCCGTCCGCGCTTCCTTAGCCCACGCTTGTAGGATTCATGGCGAGCCGCATCCACGCGCTCTGCGCAAGGGGAACGTGCATCTCGCACGGCGGCGCGGCGGTTTGTTATAGTATGCCGCCATGATTGCTCACAGCTTCGATGAAGCCTTCCCGCTAATACGGAAACTGGTTCAGGATTTTCGGCAGGATGAGGCACGGTTTCTCTCGCCCGCTTACAATGAGACGGCCGTGCGAGAGGTCTTCATCAACCGTTTCTGGATGGCGCTCGGGTGGGACGTGACGCATGAGACGCAGAAGAATCCGCATGCGTGCGAAGTGTCGGTGGAGAAGAACGTCAACGTCGAAGGGCGGGGCAAGCGCGCCGATTACAGTTTCGCCGTCGCGCCGAACTATCGCGACGTGCGGTTCTTCGTGGAAGCGAAGAAGCCGAGCCGCCGGCTCGACAACGCGCAGGACTACTTTCAGACGATTCGCTACGGCTGGCACGCGCGCACGCCCGTCGCGGTGCTCATGGACTTTGAGCAGTTTCGCGTGCTCGACTGTCGCTACAAGCCGGACATCGACGCGGTGCTGCAATACGGCGCGCTCGAAAAGTTTCACTACACGGACTATGCCGACGAGGAGAAGTTTCGCCGCCTCTATCATCTCTTCTCGCGCGAGGACGTGGCGCGCGGCTCGCTGGAGGAATACGCGGCGTCGCTCGCGAAGCCCGGGCGGCGAGGGGCGCAGGGCGCGCTGTTCGCGAAGGGCGCGTACCAGAGCATTGATGAATCGTTCCTGCAAGACCTGGACGGTTATCGCGAGCAACTGGCGCGCGCGTTCAAGCAAGGCAATCCGCAACTCGACGGCGCGCAATTAACCGAGGCGACGCAGCGCACGCTCGACCGCCTCGTCTTCATGCGTTTTCTCGAAGACAAGTTGATCGAGACGGATGAACTCGTGGAGCGTTTCGCCGCGTCGCGTGCGCCGTGGGCGGAATTCGTCGCCGCGTCGCGCCGTCTCGACCGCACCTACAACGGCATCATCTTCAAAGAGCACGCGCTCGTCGATGCACCGGCGTTTCGGGTTGACGAGCGCGCCTTCGCGGGCATCTGCGAGAATCTTTCGCACACGCGCTCGCCCTACGATTTCAACCTGATCCCGATCCACATTCTGGGGAGCATCTACGAACGCTTCCTCGGCAAGACCATCGTGGTTGACGCCGACGGCGCGACGGTGGTGGAGAAGCCCGAGGTGCGCAAGGCGGGCGGCGTCTATTACACGCCGGAATACATCGTGCGCTACATCGTGGAGCAGACGGTCGGGAAGTTGATCGCGGGCAAGACGCCGGAGGAGATTCGCCCTCTGCGCTTCGCGGACATCTCGTGCGGGTCGGGTTCGTTCCTGCTCGGCGTCTTCGACCTGTTGCTCTCGTATCACGCCGGATACTACAACCGCAACAAGCGCACGCGCGCCGAGGGCTTGAAGGCCGGATGCACGGAGACGGACGAGGGCACTTTGCGCCTCTCGCTCCTGCAGAAGCGCACGATCCTGTTGAACAACATCTACGGCGTGGACGTGGATGCGCAGGCCGTCGAGGTGGCGCAGCTTTCGCTCTACCTCAAACTGCTCGAAGCGGAGACGACCTTAACGACGCGCACGCACCAACTCGCCTTCCGCGAAGCCCTCCTGCCCTCGCTCGGCCGCAACATCGTCAGCGGCAACTCGCTCGTTGATTTCGACATTCTCTCCGGCCACCTCTTCGAGCCGGAAGCGGAACGCAAACTCAACCCGATGAACTTCGCGCAGGAGTTCCCCGCCGTCATGCGCGACGGCGGCTTCGACGCCATCGTCGGCAACCCGCCGTATGTTCGACAAGAATTATTGGGAAATATTAAGCCGTATCTGCAAACTCATTACAAAACTTATCATGGCGTTGCAGACTTATTTGTCTATTTCTTCGAGCGTGGTTTGTCATTACTCAAAGAAGATGGGGTTTTCGGGATTATCGTGGGTAATAAGTGGCTTCGTGCCAATTATGGCGAACCATTGCGACGCTGGCTGAAAGGGCAACACATAGATGCGATCATAGACTTCGGAGACTTAGCCGTATTTCAACAGGCGACAACTTATCCCTGCATAATCTTCTTACAAAATGGTAAGCCAAACGATGTATTTTCTGTCGCGCAGATCAAAACTCTCAATTTTGAAACCCAGAGCCTCGCTCACTACGTCCAAAAGCATTCTTACAATGTAAGTCAAACTGGCCTTGATAATGCGGGTTGGTCGCTTACTGATGAATTCTCGCAAGCCTTGCTCGACAAACTACGTTCAGCATCCCTCACTCTCAACAAACATGTTAATGCTCAAATTTATTATGGAATCAAGACCGGCTTTAATGAAGCATTTGTGATAGATGCAGCCAAACGTGAAGAATTGATCATTGAAGACCCTCAAAGTGCAGACCTGATAAAGCCCTTCCTTGTAGGCCGAGACATTAAGCGTTACCTACAACCGAGTAGCGATAAGTTTGTCCTCTTCACTCGACGAGGCGTGAATATTGAACAGTATCCAGCCATTAAGAAGCACTTGCTTGATTTTAAGGAACAACTAACGCCGAAGCCAAAAGGTTGGAAAGGTCAGGAGTGGAAAGGTAGAAAGCCCGGTTCATACCAGTGGTATGAGATACAAGATACGGTTGATTACTACACCGAATTTGAGAATACGAAGATATTATGGCCGGGTATCAGCGCAGAAGTTACGGCTTTTGCTTTAGACGAACAGGGTTATTATGGCAATGACAATACACAGTTAATTATTACGCAAGATCGCTACCTGCTTGGCCTGCTAAATTCACGGCTTCTGCGCTTTGTGTTAACCAGTATTTGCGACAAAGTACAGGGTGGCTTTTATCGGTTGAAAATTAGCTATATTGAACAACTCCCTATCCGCACCATCAATTTCTCTGACGCCGCCGACCGTGCGCGGCACGACCGGATGGTGTCGCTCGTCGAGGCGATGCTCGGGGCGAAGCGGCAGTTGGCGGGCGCGGGGACGGAGGCCGAGCGCAACCTCTACGAGCGCAAGTGCGCCGCCATTGACGCGCAGATCGACGCGCTCGTCTATGAGTTGTACGCCCTGACGCCGCAGGAGATCGCGCTCGTCGAAGCGTCCCCGGACGATTGAAAATTCGACATCGTGAATCCGCATCCGGACATCCGCAATTGATATGAAGCGTTACGTCATCAAACGACCGGCGGGCGCGGCCGTGCCCGAACGCCTGGCGCGTTACCGCGAGGAATTGAACGAGGAGCAGTTCGCGGTGGCGACCGCCCCGGCGGGCGCGACGCTCGTCATCGCGGGCGCGGGTTCGGGTAAGACGCGCGCCATCACCTACCGCGTCGCCTACCTTCTGGAGCAGGGCGTCGTGCCCGCGCGCATCATGCTCGCCACGTTCACCAACCGCGCGGCGCGCGAGATGCTGCGGCGCGTCGAAGAGTTGACGGGCGGAAACTCCAACGCGTGGCGTCGCGTCTGGGGCGGCACGTTTCATCGCATCGCCAACATGGTCTTGCGCCGCCACGCCGCCGCGCTTCTCTACACGGAGAACTACACGATCCTCGACTCGGAGGACGCGCGCGATTTCCTCAACGTGTGCGTGGACGAAGCAGGCATCGACACCAAAGCGCGCCGCTTCCCGAAGGCCGAAGTCCTGCAGGACATCATCAGCTTCGCCAACAACACGGATCGCCCCATCCCCGACGTGGTGGCGCGCAACTACCCGCACTTCGAGCCGCTGACACAACAGATCATGCGCGTCGATTCCGTCTTCATGGAACGCAAGCTCGCGCGCAACTCGATGGACTACGACGATTTACTGCTCAACTGGAAGCGCCTGCTTTTAGAGAAGCCGGAGATCGCGCGCCTCTACGCCGAACAGTTCGAGCACATACTTGTGGACGAGTATCAGGACACGAACAAGTTGCAGGCCGAGATCGTCGACCTGCTCGCAGTCCACCACAGGAACGTGATGGTCGTCGGCGACGACGCGCAGAGCATCTTCGCGTGGCGCGGCGCGGAGTGGACGAACCTCTACGAGTTTCCCCAGCGTTACCCCGGCGCGCGCGAGTTGCGACTCGAAACCAACTACCGCTCGACGCCCGAAATACTCGCCGTCGCCAACGTCTCAATCGCCTCGAACCGCAAACAATTTCCGAAAGTGCTGCGCGCCGTGCGTCCCTCGCTCGGCCTCGCGCCCGCGCTCGTGCCCTGCCACGATGCAGACCAGCAGGCGGCCTTCGTCGCCGCGCGCCTGCTCGAACTCAGAGACGAGGGCGTGCCCCTGAAAGAGATGGCCGTCCTCTATCGTTCTCACTACCACTCGCTCGAACTGCAACTCGAACTCACGCGGCGCGGCATCCCCTATCAAATTCGCAGCGGCGTGCGCTTCTTCGAGCAGGCGCACATCAAGGACGTGGTCTCTTATCTCCGGCTCGTCGCCAACCCGCGCGACGAACTCGCCTGGAAGCGGTGCTTGCGTCTCATCCCGAACGTCGGCGCGGCGACGGCCAACCGCATCTGGGAGCAGATCGCTTACGCGCCCGACCCGCTCGCGCTCGTCTTGCGCGGCGGCGCGGACGCGCAGGGCGCGCGGCGCGGCGGCGGCTGGGCGGAGTTTCGCGCGCTGCTCGAAGCGCTCGTCGCGGAGGCCGCGCGCACCAGCCCCGCGCGGCAAATCGAACTAATCCTCGCACGCGGGTACGAAGCGCACCTCGCCGCCAACTACGAGAACGCCGAGACGCGCCTCGAAGACCTGCGCCAGCTCGCGCACTACAGCACGCGCTACAACTCCACCGAAGAATTCCTGGGCGAACTAGCCCTGCTCGCCACCGAACGCTACGGCGCGCCGCAAGCCCTGACGGGCGAAGAGGTCGTGTCGGGCGCGGACGAGGACGAGTTGATCGCGCTCACGTCCGTTCACCAGGCGAAGGGTTTGGAGTGGCGCGCGGTCTTCATCATCTGGGCGGCCGACGGCAAGTTTCCCTCGCCGCGCTCCCTGCGCGACGCCGAGGGCGAAGAGGAAGAGAGACGCCTCTGGTACGTCGCCCTTACGCGCGCACGCGATCAACTCTACATCGCTTACCCGCTCGTCACCACGGACTACAATCGCCAGACCATCGTCCAGCGTCCCTCGCGCTTCGTCACCGAAACGCCGCCCGAACTCTACGAAGTGTGGAGCCTTGAAGAGGAAGCGACCGCGCTCGACGCCTTGCCGGAAATTACGGAGAAAGAGCCGGGCGGATATTTGAATTGAACAGGCATAAGGAATACATTCCTGCGCCGGCAATGCCCTGAAGACACGTCGCCCCGCGTCGCCCGAAACACATGACCGAGACACCTCTCGAACGCACGCTCGACGCCCGCGTCAAACTTTATTACGACCTCTACGCGCCGGCGGAAACTCCCGCGCCGTTGCTCATCGCGCTGCACGGCTACGGCAGCAACAAGCATTGGATGATGCGCGAGGCGCGCGAACTTGCGCCCGCCGGGTTTGCCGTCGCCGCCCTGCAAGGCATCCATCAACACCTGAAAGAACCGAGGGAGCGAGGCGGCGCACTGCGCTACGGGTTCGGCTGGCTCACCAATTTTCACGCGGAAGACTCGGTCGCCGTCCATCAACGCGCGCTGCTCGACATGATCGATCTATTGACGGACGAAGGCATCGCAAACGCCGCGCGCGTCTTCCTCCTCGGCTTCTCGCAAAGCTGCGCGCTCAACTATCGCTTCGCCTTCACGCACGCGGACAGTTTGCGCGGCGTCATAGGCATCTGCGGCGGGTTGCCCGGCGACTGGGAGACGGGCGAGCGTTACCGTGAGACGCAGGCCGCCGTGCTGCATCTGGCGGGCGCGCGCGACGAGTTCTACCCGCCGGAGCGCGTCGCGGATTATGCGGCGCGGCTGTCCGCGCGCGCGAGCGATGTCGAGTTCAGAAGCTACGACGCGGGACACGAACTGACGCCCGCGATGCGCGCCGACGTGCGCGCGTGGTTGGAGGCGCGAATCGAAAGCTGATGAATAAACGGGAGAGTCGAAGGCAATCGAAAATGGGAGCGGCGCGGGAGGATGAGAAGGAGGGCGGCGACCGCAAACGCGCGATTGAACGCGTGCGGCGCAGGCTCGTGCGCGGCGGGTGGCCGCGCCTGCTCGTCTCGTTTCTGCTCGCCCTGACGGGCGCGTCCGGGTTTCTCATCTCGGCTGCGCTGCTGCGTCTCGGCGTCACACAGATGGCCGTGCGCTACCCGCTCGCGGTCATACTGGCCTACTGCGTCTTCCTGCTCCTGCTGCGCCTCTGGCTCGCACTCCGCCGCCGCACCGAAGGCGACGCGGACTTGTTCCCCGACACCGGCGACGCCCTTCCGCATCTGCTCGACGCCGCGATGTCGGGCGGCGACGGCGCAAGGGCGTCGGCCTCCACCTTCGGCGGCGGCGCGGACTTCGGCGGCGCGGGCGCGGGCGGCGGTTGGAGCGGCGGGGGCGCGCCCGTCAACATGTCGGGCAATATGTCGGGCGGCGGGTCGGGCGGCAGTTCCTCCGCGTCGGACTGGATACCGGACATGCCGGACGTCGATCTGGATTTGGACGATGGCTGCTTCTGGATCATCATCCCCGTCGCGGCCATAGTCGGCGTGATCATCGTGATGTTCTACGTCGTCTACATCGCGCCCGTCTTCCTCGCGGAGATTCTGGTGGACGCGCTCCTGCTGGCGGGCTTGTACAAACGCCTGAAAGGCGTCGAACCGCGCCACTGGCTGCGCTCGGCCGTCGGCCGGACGCTTTTGCCCGCCCTCGTCGCCACCGCGCTTTTCGTCGCGGCCGGTTATCTGATGGCGCGCGTCGCCCCCGAGGCGCATTCCATCGGCGAATTCTGGCAACAGGTCAGCACGGGCAAGATCGCGCGTTGAAACGGACGCACGCGTGCGAGTATAGTTCAAGGCGCACGCACATCCCTTCCGCGAAAGTGAACTTGCCTGAGATGAACATCAAACTGCGTCCCGCACGGTTGGCCTGGCTGGCGATTGCGTTGGCCGTCGTCTCGTCGGCCTCCTGCGCCCGTTCCGGCGAATCGGAGAAGGGACAGGCCGAGAGCGCGGCGGCGATCCGCGCCGTGCTCGACGCGCAGGCGGCGGCCTGGAATCGCGGCGACGTGGACGGCTACATGGACGGCTACGAGCGCGCCGAAGGGACGACCTTCATCTCCGGCGATACCGTCACGCGCGGCTGGCAAACCGTCTCCGACCGTTACAAGAAAGCCTACGACACGCCGGAGAAGATGGGCACGCTCTCGTTCAGCGAACTTGAGATCAGACCGCTCAGCGAGTTTTACGCCAACGTCACGGGGCGCTGGCAACTGGCGCGCGCGAAAGACGCGCCGCACGGCCGCTTCGCGCTCATCTTCCGCCGCACGAACGCCGGCTGGCGCATCGTGCAGGACACCACCACCTCGGCCGATTGAATAGGAAATTTCCTCTGTAGAAATTTCCCCTGCGGCCGTGTGAAAAATGTTAGCCGCCGCGTGCGCCGCGTGGCCGAACGCTCCGGCTGATTTCCACACAGGGAGAAGAATCCTCGATGCGACTCGATCCGACATGCACGCGCGCCGCGCTCCTGTTCAAGCTCGCCGCGCTCCCGTTCACGCGCGCCACGCTCCCGTTCATGCGCGCCGCGCTCGCGCTCCTGTTCAAGCGTGCCGCGCTTTTGTTCAAGCGTGCCGTGCTTACGTTCACGCGCGCCGCGCTCGCGCTCCTGTTCACGCTCGCCCTCCTGCCGTCGTCGCCGCACGCCGCCGCGCGCGCGCAGACGACCGCCGGCCTGTCGCGCCGGGAGCAGGGTGCGGCCGCGCCCGCCGTGTTGCCGCGCGCGGCCGCAGGCTTTCCCATCGAACGTTACCTGAACATCCGCGCGGCCACTTCGCCCGCGCTCGCGCCGGCCGGCGACCGCGTGGCGTTCCTCTTGAACGTGTCGGGCACGCCGCAGGTGTGGAGCGTCGGGGCGGCCGGCGGCTGGCCGGAGCAACTGACTTTCTACACGGATCGCGTGGACTTCGTGCGCTGGTCGCCGGACGGCACGGGACTCGTCTTCGGCAAGGCGCGCGGCGGCGACGAGAACGCGCAGCTTTACTGGATGTCGCCCGACGGCTCCGTGGTGCGACAACTCACGGACGCGCCCAAAATCCGTTACAACTTCGGCGCGTGGTCGGCCGACGGGCAGCGCATCAGCTACGCCTCGAACAAACGTAACCCCAACTTTTTCGACATCTACGTGATGGACGTGAGAGACGGCCGCGAGTCGCTCGTCTATCAGCAGGACGGCTCGAACGCGCCCGTCGCCTGGTCTTCCGACGGCCGCTTCATCGTCGTCTCGCGCGCGAGCGACACGCTCAGCCTCGATAACGATCTCTACCTCGTCGAACTCGCCTCGAAAGGCGTCACGCACCTCACGCCGCACGACGGGGCGGCGAGTTACGGCGACGTGCATTTCACACGCGACAATCGCGCGCTCATCCTCAGCACGAACGTCGCCGGGGAATGGCAGACGCTCACGCGCCTGAACCTGTCGACGCGCCGTCTCGACCCCGCGACGAACTCCGTGTGGGACACGGACGCGAGCGAGATGTCCGCGGATGGACGCCTCCTCGCCTACGCGCTCAATCGAGAGGGCTTCAGCGAACTCTACGTGCGCAGGTTGACCGATGCCGGCGTTGCCGAGGGGCGCGACACGACGGTCGCGCTGCCGGGCAAGGGCGTGGTCGGCGGCCTCGACTTCTCGCGCGACGGACGCAAGCTCGCCTTCACGTTCGCGGGCGCGCGCTTTAATTCCGACGTATGGCTCTACGATCTGAGGACGCGCAAACTCGAACAGATCACGCGCGCCTCGCGCGCCGGGATTCCGCAAAGCTCTTTCATCGAGCCGGAACTCGTCCGCTACAAGACCTTCGACGGGCGCGACATCCCCGCCTGGTACTACAGGCCGCGCCCGGCGCGCGAGGCGGGCGGCGACACGGTGGCGGCGGCGCGTCCGCTGCCCGTCATCGTCAGCGTCCACGGCGGCCCCGAAGCGCAGGAGCGTCCCGCCTTCAACCCGACCTATCAATACTTCCTCTCGCGCGGCTATGCCGTGCTCGCGCCGAACGTGCGCGGCTCGACCGGCTACGGCAAAACCTACACGCACCTCGACGACGTGAAACTGCGCGAAGACTCCGTGCGGGATTTGGCCGCCGCCGTCGAATGGTTGAAGACGCTCGGCGGCGCGGACGAGCGCCGCATCGCCGTCATGGGCGGCAGCTACGGCGGCTACATGACGCTCGCCGCCATCACGCTCTACCCGGAACTCTGGGCGGCCGCCATCGAGATGTACGGCATCTCCAACTTCGAGACCAACCTCCGCAACACCTCCGGCTATCGCCGCCGCCAGCGCGAGCGCGAATACGGCACGTTGGCGAACGATCTCGAATTCCTGCGCTCCGTTTCGCCCATCTACAAGGTGGGACGCATCAAAGCCCCGCTCCTCGTCTTCCAGGGCAAGAACGACCCGCGCGTCCCCTACACAGAGTCCGAGCAGATCGTCAAAGCTTTGCGCGACCGCAACGCGCCCGTCGAATACACACTCTTCGACGACGAAGGGCACGGCTTCGTCAAACTCAACAACCGCCTCGTCCTCTATCCCAAGATCGTTGACTTTCTCGAACGACACATGAAATAGGTTTCAGGTTTCAGGTTTCAAGTTTCAAGTTTCAGGTTTCAAATTTCAGGTTTCAAGTTTCAGGTTTCAAATTTCAAGTTTCAAATTTCAAGTCTGAATGTCACGCACAATTTAACTTGAAACCTGAAACCTGAAACCTGAAACTCTCTCATCCTTATGTCCGTCCTCACGGTTTTTGAACACGAGTACACGGAAGGCTTCGATTGGACTGAGCGTGATTGCGCGGCGCTGGAAGGGCTGCGCCGCGCGACGGGCGTGGAAATCCTGCGCCCGACCGTGCGTGCCGGGCGGCGCGAGTTGCAGGCCGCGGAGCAGGTGGGCGTCGTGCGTCTGGGCGCGCGCACCATCCAGATACTGCCGAAGATTCACCGCGCGGCACGCGGCGCGACCGAAAGCGAGCGCGCCGCCGAGGCCACGCGCAATCTGCTCCACATGCTCGCGCACGCCGGACAACTGCCCGTGCGCGAGCATGAACTCGCCCCGCTCCTGCGGCGCGGCGCCGACTGGTTTGAAATCCTCACGCGCCTCTTCGCCGCGCACCTGCTCGAAGCGTGGCAGCGCGGCGCGCATCGCCACTACCGGACGGTCGAGGAAGAACTGCCCGTGCTCAAAGGTAAGTGGCTTATCGCGGAGCAACTGCGCCGCCCCGCGCGCCGCCACACCTTCGCCGTCGCCCACGACGAGTTCACGGCCGACAACCAACTGAATCGTGTGCTGCGCTTCGTCGTCGAGCGACTGTGGCAACTGACGCGCGACGGCGGCAATCGCCAACTCCTCGGCGAACTGCGGCAGTGGATGGAGGAAGTCACGCTATCAACGCGCATCACGGCGGCGGACGCCGCCCCCTCCCTGCTCACGCGCCTCAACCGCCACTACGAGCCGCTGCTCGCTCTCGCGCGCCTCTTCCTCGAAGGCGGTTCGCTTCAACTCGCAGCGCAGGACTTCAACACCTTCGCCTTCGTCTTCGACATGAACCGGCTCTTCGAGTCGTTTCTCATCAACTTCATCCGGCGTCACCGCGCCGACATCCTCCCGCCCGCGCTCGCCGGCTGCGAATTGCTGCCGCAGACGCGCGGCGCGACGCTCTACCTCGCGAGTGACGAACGCGGGCGTGCGGCCTTTCAACTCAAGCCCGACCTCGCCCTGCGCCGGGGCAGTTCCTTCCCGTTCCTGCTCGACGCCAAATACAAACGCCTCAAATCGCAGGACGCGCGGCTCGGCGTCTCGACGGCGGATTTTTACCAGATGCACGCCTACGCACGCCGCTACGAATGCCCGCGCGTCCTCGTGCTCTACCCGCAGACTGCGGACATGACTGCGCCCCTGCGCGCTCGCTTCACGGTCGAAGGCGGCGCGCACATCATCGAAGCGGCGACGGTGAACTTGCAACTCCCGCTCGATGAACGCGTCGGCCGCGCCGCGCTCGCCGGGGAATTAAGACAATTGCTACAGGAGGTTAGCTGAGATGGTTGAAGCGAATGAAGCAGGTCTCACCGATTCGGCCGCAGAGCCGCATCGGGATTGGCGCGCCGCGCTGAACGCATGGCTGGCGCACAACCCGAAAGTCATCCCCGCCGAGTTGCGCGAGTTGCGCGAAGAATTTGTGCGCCGCTTCCCGAAAGAGAAGTTGTCTGAGATGACCCTCAATGAGTACGCACTCGGCACAGAAGAATACAAAGACAGCTTCTGCTACTGGCTGGAATATAAGACGCAAGGGCTGGGAAGTATTAAGGGCGGCAACACCAGGAAGTTCGGCCTCTGGTGGGATTGGAAGGGCGGCATGTGGCGTTGGATTAAAGTCTACGCCAGCCCTGAAGATGCTTTGAATCGCATCAAGCAGGGTTTAAGCGCATTAGTCAGTGCGGCTGAAGCGGGCCGTTTTGAAGCATTAGACAGCATCGGGCGCGAACATCTTGGTCAGTTCAGTTATTCACTGCGCTGTAAACCGCTCTCGCTCTATTTCCCGGAAGAGTTTTTGTCTATCTTCAGCTTTCATCACCTGAAACATTTTCTGAAAATATTCGGGGTTGAGCCGGAGGGGGAAGTCCTCAAGCACAACCGCCAGTTGCTAGCACGATTACGCTCGCTGCCCGAATTCGCCGGGTTCGATACAACGCAGTTGATGCTATTTCTTTACGATTCCTTCCCGCCGCCCGCGAACGTCGCCACGCCGGACGATCCTGAAGGTACCCCGCCCTTACGACCACCGTCAGTTCAGGTGCCGCATGAGTTGGCGCAACTGATGGACATGACCGGGCGCACGCGCAACATACTGCTCTACGGCCCACCGGGAACGGGCAAGACGTGGCTGGTCAACCACTTCACAAATTATTTCCTGCTTCATCACAATGTCTCGCCGGAAGCGGCGCGCGCTTACTGGCAGGCGAAGGGCAGCCCCGACGCGAGCAGATTGCAGGCACAGGTGCGCGCCGGAGAGACGGAAGCGGCGACCGGCGAAGCACCGGCCTTCTGGTTCATGGTGGCGAATGAAACGAAGACGGAGTGGAGTTGGCAACTGCTCTTTGACCGCGGCGAATGGTTCTTCGGCAAGGGGCATTTGTCGCGCAACTTCGAGGCGGCCAAACCCGGCGACCTCATCTTCGGTTACATGGCGAGCCCGCGGCGGCAGGTCGTGGCGCTGGCACGCGTCGAGGGGAGACTTGAGACGCGGGAAGAAGACGGCAAGCCGAAAGAGGGGATTCTCATCAAGCCGCTGGCAATGCTGGCGCACCCGCTCGACTGGCACAAGTTCATTTCTCACCCGTCGCTCAGAAATTCGGAGCCGTTGAAGATGAACGCACGCGGCTCGATGTTTCGCTTGACGGTGGAAGAAGCCCGCGCGCTCGCCGACCTGCTCAATGCGGAAGGCAACGACATCTCGCTGCCGTCCAACGCGCGCGGCGACTTCGCCGAGTTCGTCACCTTCCACCAGTCGTTCGCTTACGAGGAATTCGTCGAAGGGCTGAAGCCGGTGTTGTCCGCGGGCGGTGAGGCCGGCGGGATCGAGTATGAGATCAAGCCCGGCGTGTTTCGCGACATCTGCGCGCGGGCGGAGGCGGCGTGGCGCTTGCACGGCGAGGCCGCGCCAAAGTATCTGCTCGTGATTGACGAGATTAATCGCGCGAACATCGCGAAGGTGTTGGGGGAGTTGATCACTTTGATCGAGGACGACAAGCGTCTGGGCGAGGCGAACGAGTTGACGGTAAGGCTGCCGGCGTCGGGCGAACGCTTCGGCGTGCCGCCGAACCTCTACGTCCTCGGCACGATGAACACCGCCGACCGCTCCATCGCCCTGCTCGACCTCGCCCTGCGCCGCCGCTTCACTTTCGTCGAGATGCGGCCGCAGCCATCAGTGATCGATCCGCCCGTGGTGGCGGGCGTCAACCTGCGTACCCTGCTCGCGCGCCTGAACGAGCGCATCGCCGCCCTGCGCGACCGCGATCACCAGATCGGGCACAGCTACCTGATGCGCCTGACAGGCCTCCAAGACCTGCATTTTGCGTGGTATCGTCGCGTCGTACCGCTGCTACAGGAATATTTTTACAACGACGGCGAACGCCTGAAGGCCGTCATCGGCGGCAGGTTCGTGCGTCCCGTGAAAATGTCGGCGACGGGCGCGGCTTTTAAGGAGTTGTACGATGCGGAGCAGCCACCTCACGAGGTGGTTGAACTGCAAGGAGAGGAGTTTCTCGAAGCCCTGCGCGTGCTGGCCGGCGGCGCAGCGGCGGCGGATGTCGAGACGGAGGCGACCGCCTGAGCGCTCGACCGCACGTGCGGTGGCGGCGGCGAAGCGAAATTGACGCGGGGGATCGGTATGAAGCAAACAATGCTGGCGGTCGTCAACTGCTCGCAACTCGTCACGCTCAGGGGTGCGGCGCGGCCGCGCGTGGGCGGGGAGATGCGCGAGCTTTCGATCATCGAAGACGGGGCGATGCTCGTCGGTGATGACGGGCGCATCGCGGCGGTAGGCGCGCGAGACGAGATCGAGCCGCTCGTCGCGGGCGGGTGCGAGGTGGTTGATGCGGGGCGACGTGTCTGCCTGCCGGGCTTCGTGGACGCGCACGCTCACCCGGTGTTCGCGGGCACGCGCGCAGGGGAATTTGAACAGCGCGCGCGGGGGGCGACGTACCAGGAGATCGCAGAGGCGGGCGGCGGCATTCGTGCGAGCGTGCGCGCGACGCGTGCGGCGTCGGAAGATGATCTGGTCGCCGCGTCGAAGCGTTACGCGCAGTGGTTTCTGCGCGGGGGCACGACGACCGTCGAGGCCAAGTCGGGTTACGGGTTGTCGGTCGAAGACGAGTTGAAGATGCTGCGCGCCGTGCGTCGGCTGGACGCGGAGACGCCGCTGCAATACGTGCCGACATTCTTAGGCGCGCACGAAGTGCCGGACGAATACCGCGCGCGCCGCGCCGATTATGTCGAGTTGGTGATTAAAGAGATGTTGCCGCGCGTGGCCGGGGAAGGGCTGGCGGAGTTCTGCGACGTGTTCTGCGAGGCGCACGTCTTCGACGTGGCCGAATCGCGGCGCATACTGCTGGCCGCGCGCGCGCACAATCTCGGATTGCGCCTGCACGCCGACCAGCTTTCGCTCTCCGGCGGCGCGCGACTCGCGGCGGAACTCCGCGCGGCGACCGCGGATCATCTCGAACACACGGACGACGCCGGCATCAGCGCGCTCCGCGTGGCCGGGGTGCAGCCGGTACTGTTGCCGGGGTCTGTCTACGCGCTCGGCTCGGCGCGCTATCCGGCGGCGCGCCGGATGATCGAGGCGGGGCTGGCCGTCGTCCTCGCAACCGACTTCAATCCGGGGTCGTCGCCGACGCCCTCGATGGCGCTCGTCCTCTCGCTCGCCTCCACGCACATGCGTATGACGCCCGCCGAAGCAGTCACGGCCGCCACGATCAACGCCGCCTATAGCCTCGGCCGCGGGCACGAAACGGGGTCGCTCGACGTGGGCAAACGCGCGGACTTTTGTCTCCACGATTGCGCGGATTATCGCGAGCTGGCTTACTTCTTCGGCATCGAACACGCGCACGCGGTCTACGTCGGCGGGCGGCTGGCATTTCGTCGCGCCGCTTAAAATAAAGCCCCGCAGGAAGCGGTGAAATTAAGAGTTGACGCGCAACTTATTGATTTTGTATATTTACCGCAACACTGGAAAGGAGGTGATCAAAAAACGTATATGAGTTCTAATCACAGTGAGGTGGCTGCGGCCTGACCTCCGGACAGAAAACTTGAATTGGTAGGGTTTCCGTCCGTTCGGCCGCTACAAACAAAAGCGGCACACAGGCCAATCCCAACAGTTCACCGGAAAGCCGCCCGCGTCGGAAGACGCCGGCGGCTTTCTTCTTGTGGAGCATAAAACTTTCTTCAGGGGAACATAAAAAAAGAGTCTGCACTGATCGGTGCAGACTCTTTTTCTCATGCGAGAAAAGCTTGCCGGACAACCGCGGCCAAAGCTTAAACGGGCAACCGGCCGCCGGCGGCTTTTTATCGTTGCTGGTTCGCCGCCACTTTGGCGAGGGCGATGGTGAGCGCGGCCGCGCCCAGACCTTGTACGAGGGTCGGGTGCTCGGCGTAGAAGTTGCTCGCCATGTCTATGATCGAAGGGTCTTTTTGTTCGGCTCGCTCGGCGATCTCCTGCACGGCCTCGGCCGGCACTTGCTCGGCCATCTCCGGCGTCACTTCGCGCTGCCCGCCGCCGAGCATCCCGGCCAGGCCGCTTGCTCCGCGGTTGGCGAGAATTTGCGAGATGACCGTGGGGCCTAAAGTCGAGATGAGCGTGTTGAGTATGCTGGCGCGCTGCGTGCCGTTCGACTGGTTGAAGAGCTGACCGAGCATGTTGCCGAAGGGCGGCGTCTGGTTCGAGCGAAACGCCGCGGCCAGCCCGTCGGCAATCGCCGATTGCGGCGCGGACTGCGCAACTTGTGTGAAATCGTTCTGCACGTTGTTCGGCGTCTGCTGCGCCCCCGCGCCCTGATACTGTTGCAGAAGTCCGCCGATTTGATCTAACCAACTCATGTTTATTTTACCTTTCGTCGAAAACCTTATTATCGCGCAACCGCGAACACCGTGTGTCCCGCCGCGTCGTGTGAAAAACCGTGGAGTGGGGAAAGCGGAGTGTACTTCAACGCGCGCGCATTAGCTAAGGCCGAAGCTAAGGCCGAATTTGCGCCGGGGGCTTCGCCGGGTCGCCGGCGGTCGGGGCGGGCTGTTCGGAGGGCAGCAGGCGCGAGGGGTCAGGAGCCGAGGGCGAACTGTGCGTGTGGACGATCTTCCAGCCGTTGTTGATGAGACGAAAGACGACCGTCAGCCGGCCCGTCGCGCTTTCAGGCCGGCCGCGAAACTCCTGCGCCTGCGTCCAGAGGCAGGAGACGACCGCGCCGCCCGCGCCGAGCAACTCGACGCGCACGTTGCTCACGTCGAGTTGCACGTTCTTCGCTTCGGGGTAGGAACTCGCGCGATTGGCGCGCACCTGTTCCCAGGAGCGCGTGACCGTGCCGTTGTTGTTGAAGATGACGAGTTGCGGCGAGTTCCAGTAGACGCTCATCACCATCTCGACATCGGATTTACGGATGCCGTTCAGGAGCGTCTCGAACGTGGCGCGCACGGCGCGCTCCGCCGGACTCGCGGCCGTCGCCCCGGCGGCGGTTTGCGTCGCGCCCGCGCGACGCGTGCGCCTGGCGGGTTGATCCGTGGCGTCATCCGCCTCGACCGCGTCCGGCGTCGGCGTGGGGAGCGGTGCGGGTCGGCGCGTTGCCGGTCGCCGCGCGGGCGTTTGCGGCGCGGGCGTCGTCGAAGTGTTTGTGTTCTGCGCTGAAGCGGAGACGGTGAACGACAGGGCGAGCGCGGCGGCGATGAATGATTTTTTGAACATGATGACTCCTCTCGTAATAACTGTCCGATGTAAAACTGTCCGAAGGCGCGCGCCCGGGCTTCCGGCGGGCGCGCGGCTTCGGGGTCGGAAGATAAACGGCTAGATCAAGCGCACGGCCTCGCGCAGGCGGCGCGCGGAAGCTTCGCGCCCGATGATGTCGAAGACCTCGAACATTGAAGGGCCGACCGACTGGCCGGTCAGGGCGGTGCGCGCGGCGTTGATGAAGAGACCGGCCTTGACGCCCGCCTCGTCCGCGCAGGCGCGCAAAGTCGCCTCGCAAGTCTCCAGCGTGAAAGGTTCGGTCTGTTCGATGCGCGCGGCCAGCACGGGGAGCAGTTCCCTGAGGCGCGGCTCTTTCCGCAAATTCTTGTTAACGGCCGCCTCGTCAAAATCGAACTCGTCGCCGAAGTAGGCGCGACCCTGACCGGAGAAATCCTTGAGCGTGTGGAAGCGCTGGCGTATGAGATCGATTGTGCGTGCGAACCACTCGCGGCGTTCACCCGCGTACTCCTCGCGCCACAGCCCGGAGGCTTCGAGTTCGGCGCGCACGAGCGGCAGTAATTCTTCGCCCGGCAGCGTGCGTATGTACTCGGCGTTCATCCAGAGCAACTTGTCGTCCGTCCAACGCTTCGGATTGTTCGCGTCGAAATTGAAAATCGCCGGGTTGCGATGAATGCGCTCAAGCGAGAAGTTTTTCGTCATCTCGCCGAGAGACATTATTTCGCCGCCGCGCTCGTCCGACTGAGCGGCGGCGGCCTCTCCCGGCGTCTCAATTGAAGCGGTCTGGACGCCTGTCGCTGCCCAGCCGAGCAAGGCGAGAAAATTACGAAACGCGGCGGGCAGAAAACCCGCGTCGCGATAAGTTGTCAGCGAAACGATTTCGCCGTGGATTCTTTTCGACAACTTCTTTCCGCCCGCCGCGAGGATGAGCGGCAGGTGCGCGAAGCGCGGTACGGATGCGCCCAGAGCCTCGTAAATGAGAATCTGCTTGTGCGTGTTCGTCAGGTGATCCTGACCGCGAATCACATCGGTGATGCGCATCTCGATGTCGTCGCAGACGACCGAGAGGTTGTAGAGCGGGTGGCCGTCGGAGCGCAGCAGCACGAGGTCTTCGATCTCCGCGTAGTCGCGCTCCTGCGTGCCGTAGACGGCATCCTCGAAACTCGAACGACCCTCGCGCGCGACTTTGAGACGCACGGCGAAAGGCTCGCCCGCCGCGGCGCGCGCCGCGGACTCCGCAGCGGAGAGATCGCGGAAAGGATTGCTGCGATGATCCGTGCCCGTGTGCGAGGCGGCGCGGGCGCGTTCGGCGATCTCCTGTTTGACGTTCGCGTCGGCGCGTTCGGCCTTCGGCGTGAAGTCGCGGTAAGCCTTGCCGGCTTCGATGAGGCGGAGCGCGGCGGCGCGATGCAGGTCGGCGTTGGCCGATTGGAAGACCATCTCCTCGTCGTAGTCGAGTCCGAGCCAGCGCAAGCCCTCGATGATGGAGCGCGTGGACTCGTCGGTCGAACGCTGCAAGTCTGTGTCTTCGATGCGGAGCAGAAACGCGCCGCCGAGTTTGCGCGCGTAGAGCCAGTTGAAGAGGGCTGTGCGCGCCGCGCCGATGTGCAGGTAGCCGGTGGGCGATGGTGCGAAACGAACTCGAATCATAATAAAAGAGGTCAGAGGTCAGAGGTTAGAGATCAGTAGAAGAAAGGACATAGAGCCTTTCACTGACCTCTGACCTCTGACAACTCTGACCTCTCGAAAGTTATGGCGGAGATAGCAGGATTCGAACCTGCGATGGGCTTTTGACCCATAACGGTTTAGCAAACCGCCGCCTTCAGCCACTCGGCCATATCTCCACGAAGGCTCGCCGAAACAGGGTTGATATTCTAGCCCGCGAAGGTTGATTGTCAAGCGCGCGCCGGGGCGAGAGGCCGAAAGCGGAAGGGCGGCATCCAGGTTGGTGAATGCCGCCCGCCCTAAGTTGCCGCCGGAGAGAAGAGAGAGACCCGGCCGCGCCTGACTCTAACGGTTGCTGTTGTTCGTGTTGCCGCCGGTGTTGGTGTTCGTGTTGCGGTTGACGGGGCCACGGGGCGTGCCGGGGTTCGGGTTGCGCCCGCGCCTGACGCCGGGGCGGTTATCGTTGCCGTTCATGTTGCCGTTCATGTTGCCGTTGGTGTTCATGTTGCCATTGGTATTCATGTTCCCGTTGGTGTTCATGTTGCCATTGGTATTGCCGTTGGTGTTCATGTTTCCGTTGGTATTCATGTTTCCGTTGGTATTCATGTTTCCATTGGTGTTGCCATTGGTATTCATGTTGCCATTGGTATTCATGTTGCCGTTGGTGTTGTCATTGGTGTTCATGTTGCCATTGGTGTTCATGTTCCCATTGGTGTTGCCGTTATCGCGGCAGCCGGCGCGGCACGCATCGAAGGCCTGACGACACGCGGCGGAGTTGGCGTTGGCCGCACTACGGCATTCCTGATACTGCCGGGTGCAGGTTTGCTGGCACTGTCCGCGGTCGCTCTGCACGCCCGAAACCGTCGAATAGAAGAACGCTCCGCTCAGAGCCAGCGAGGCGAGGGCGGCGAGCGAAAGGTACGTGAATCTCTTCTGCATAGGTGTTGACCTCCTTGAAAAAACAGCTTACACGCTCGGTGGGAGCGCGGTTCGCAAGGGGGGTGCGAAAGGATAAAACGTGGAATCCGGGGGCTTGTGCAGTCTGTTGTTTATCACATTTAGCTCGCCCTGTCACACCCATAACGCGCTGTCGAGAGCGGCGCGCGCCAGGTAGCGCGCCCAAGCTCGTCCCCGAACAGGCCGCGCCGGGCGCATACACGGCGCGGCGGCCGCGCGGTCGCACGGCCGCCGCCGGGTGCTACAATCGGCGGCGCTATGGCGAAAGTCGAACTCACGCGGCGGCAGTTTTTGCGCGGGCTGGCGGCGGCCGGGCTTCTCGGCCTGTCGGGCACGGCCGCCTACGCGAGCCTGTTCGAGATTCACGATTATGAGTTGACGCAGACGGACATCTTTATACGCGAGTTGCCCGCGTCGTTCGAGAACTTCCGCATCGTGCAGTTGTCGGACGTGCATCACAGTTCGCTCGTGTCGCTCGCGGAAGTAAGGCGCGTCGTGGAGTTGGCGCAGGCCGCGCGGGGCGACATGCTGGTCTTGACGGGCGATTACACTACGGCGCGGCGCAGGTACATCGAGCCGTGCGCGGAGGCGCTCGGCACGCTCAGCGCGCCGTCCGGCGTGTGGGCTGTGCTCGGCAATCACGACCATTACACGGACGGGGAATTGACGCGGCGCGCGCTCGCGCGGCACGGCATCGGCGTGCTCGACAACGCGCACACGGAGGTGACGCGCGGCGCGGACGCGCTGCAACTGGCGGGCATAGATGACTGGTCTTGGGGCTACGCGGACTGGGCGCGCGCCGTGGGCAAACTCGACCCTCGCCGACCCTCGCTCCTGCTCTCGCACGAGCCGCAGGTCTTCGACCTGCCGGAAGTGTCCGGCATCTCGCTCGTCCTGAGCGGGCACACGCACGGCGGGCAGGTCAGTCTGCCCTTCATCGGCGCGCCGGCGCGTTTCCTGGGCGAGTTCAAATACCTGCGCGGGCTTTATGCGCGCGCGGGCGCGCAGCTTTACGTCTCGCGGGGCACGGGCGTCGTCGGCCTGCCGCTGCGCTTCGGCGCGCGCCCCGAAATCGCCGTGCTGCGCCTGCGCCGCGCGCCGGAGGGCGGCGGGTGAGGGTCAACTGAAATAGCGTCGTGAAGACGCGGACGAACTGACTATTGTTTTTCCGACTACGAGTTGCACGCCGCCGCGTGCTTCGTCGTGGCGGGCGCGCAGGTTGCGTTTGAGGTGGCGCTCTTTTCTCTTTTTACGACGCCGGCCGAGGCCGGGGCGGGGAAGCGCGGCCGCGACACGTTCGAGGGTCGCCCCCAGTGAAACGGCGCGCGAGGGGAGCGGGTGAAGCGGAAAAAGGGCAAGAGAGGCGAAAACATTTCGCCTCTCTTGCCCTTTTAACTTTTCAACCTGAACTTAACCCGGCTTACTGGTCGTTGTCCGGCGCGCCGCGAGCTTCGCGTCGCTGCCTGCGGCGCGCTTCGCCTTCTTCGCGCATCTGCTTGAGTTGTTCGCGCTGTTCGGGCGTGAGCACGGCGAGGAGTTCGGCGCGCATCTTTTCGGCGCTCGCGCGCAGTTCGTCTCGTAGTTGTCGCAAACGCTCCCGCTGTTCGGTCGAGAGCGCCGCGCCCTGCTCGCGCGTCTCGATCAATTGGCGTATCTCCAGACGTTGCGCTTTGAGGCTCTCGGCGTAGCGCGCTTCGATTCCGCGTAACTGGCCGCGCTGCGCGTCCGACAAATTGAGACGACCGAACGCGCGCCGCCCCAACATCCCGCGACGGCCGCCGTCCTCGCGCCCGCCGTGCCGGCCGCCCATCCGTCCCTCCCTGCCCATTCGTCCGCGGCGCTCGCCACGCCTGTCCCCTTTCTCGTCGCCCTGCGGCGCGGTGGTCTGCGCGAACGCCGCGATTGAGAGCAACGCCGTCAGACCCAACATCAAACTCACGCGCGTGAAAATACTTTTCATCCGTTTAACTCCTTAAATTCGAAGGGAAAAATTTGCGTCTGCCTTCGTGCCTCTACGAAACTTCGCGGGCACGCGCTCGGGACAAGCCGAACTCGCCTGTCAACTCGATTCACTCACGCACCTTTAGACGCGCGCCGCGCACGGTTGGTCTGAAAAAGACAAAGGCCGGTGAAGGGTGAAAGGGGAAGGGGAAAGTTAGAAGAAAAGAGGCGCGGCCGTCGTGCGCTGCTTGCTTTAACCTTTATCCCTTCCTCTTTCCTCTTCCTGCTTCCCGGCGTGCAACGCGGGCGCGTCTCGCGCTACAATGCGCGGCGAAATGAGACTTATCCAGCACATCAATACGCCCGCCGATTTGCGTCGGCTATCGCTTGAGCAACTGCCCGAAGTGGCCGCCGAAATACGCGCACACATTATCGAGACGATGGCGCGCGTCGGCGGCCACACGGGCGCGAGCCTCGGCGCGGTCGAACTCGCCGTCGCGCTCCATTACGCGTTCGAGACGCCGACCGACCGCCTCGTCTGGGATGTCGGCCATCAAGCCTACGCGCACAAGATTTTAACCGGACGACGCGACGCGCTTCCCACGATCAAACAGTACGACGGTTTGAGCGGCTTCCTGCGCCGCGACGAATCCGAGTACGACACGTTCGGCGCGGGGCACGCGTCCACG
>DASQLU010000013.1:0-14333 GCA_035645855.1 Pyrinomonadaceae bacterium | reverse complement strand
TCTCTTTCGTGAAGCGTTCCACCGATGCGCGATCCGCGCCGCGCACGCCGACGCGCAGTTGCACTTCCGGCAAATCGGCCGACGGCTCACCGGCGAGCCGCCCGTGCGTCGCGTTCGCGCCGACGAATTCCGTCAGAATCTGATCGAAGCGCAGGCCGAGGCGTTCGAGCCGCGCGCGCAAAATCGCGTCGGCCGCGCGCGCCTTCGCGTAGGCGTCAGGCCATGAATAGACGAGCGTGCCGACCGCCTTGTAGCCCGCCGAATAACTGATCGAAACTTTCAAAAACTCGGTCGCCGGGCGTCCTTTGATGCCGTGCACGCGCACGCGATTCGTTCCCGCGTCTTCGAGCCGGATCGAGGTGAAGTCGGCGACGCAGTCGGGCGTGATGTACTCGTGCGGGTCGCCCATCTCGTAAACGAGTTGTTCTTTGACGGAAGGGATCGAGACGATGCCGCCCGTGCCTTCGTGTTTCGTGACGACGAACGTGCCGTCGGGCGCGGCCTCGACGATGGGGAAACCGACGCCCGCGAGGTCTGGGATCGACTGCCAGTCGTACTGGCAGTTGCCGCCCGACGCCTGCGCGCCGCATTCGATGATGTGCCCCGCGATTGTTCCGGCCGAGAGCCTGTCCCAGTCGTCTTCGCGCCAGCCGAACTCGTGAATGATGGGGGCGAGCGTCAGCCCCGTGTCCGTCGCGCGCCCGGTGATGACGACCTGCGCGCCGCCCCGCAAAGCCTCGACCATCGGCCACGCGCCGAGATAAACGTTCGCGCTCTGGATCGCATCGCGCACTTTGGAAAGCGGCTCGCCCGTATCCATGTTGCGCAGTTCAAGTCCCCGCGCGAGAAACTCGTCGAGTCGTCCCATGATGTCGTCGCCCGTCACCGTACCGATGCGCAGGCGTCCGGCGAGGCCGAGTTCGCGCGCCACGTCGCGGACGGCCTCGGCGCAGCCCACGGGGTTTACGCCCCCTGCGTTTGCCGTGACACGGATGTTGCGCTCCACGCAATCGGGCAAAATCTCGCGCATCAGCGGCACGAAGTCGCGCGCGTATCCGGCTCGCGGGTCGCGCGTGCGCTGCTTCTGCATGATGGACATCGTGACTTCGGCCAGGTAGTCGAGCATGAGGTAATCGATCTGCCCGCCCTTCACCTGCCGCACGGGCGCGTCAAGCATGTCGCCCCAGAAGCCCTGCCCGCTCGCAATACGAATCTTCTCTTTCATCTTTGATCCAAAAAAAGGTTTCAGGTTTCAGGTTTCAGGTTTCAAGTTAAAGAACGAAGAACCTCAGTCCTGAAACTTGAAACTTGAAACCTGAAACTTACCTTGCGTTGAAAAGTAAAAAGGTAAAAGTGAAAGCAAGAAGCAGTTCTCGCCTTTTGCCTTTTACCTTTTTATCCCAGCCTTACTTCGAGGATGTACCGGTCGCTAACTACTGCCCCGGCGTCGGGGTCGGCGTCTCGTCGGCCGGGGGCGTCATCATCGCCGGCGCGCTGCGGCGACCGCGACGGCCGCGACCGCGACGGCCGCGCGCACGCGTCGTCATGCCGCCGGCGTCAGCCTCCATCGCTCCGCCGCTGCCGTCGCCGCCAGCCGCATCACTTCTACCGTTAAAGGTGAACGCGCGAGACTCGCCGCGCACACTCTGGATTCTCAGGGTGCGTCCCCTGTGCCACGCGCGCGTGGAGATGATCGTCGCGGGCAGCGTGTCGCCGAAGCGCATCGAGAGCGCGGTGTAACCCGGCCAACTGCGCGCGCTGAGCGTGCCGCTGGCGGTCGCCGCCCCGGAGGTGATCGTGAACGTGTTGGATGTGATGGTTAACGTCGCCTCGCCCGTCATGCCGCCCTCGGCATAATTGATCGTGCCGGTGTAAGTGCCGGACAGATCGGCCACGTCGCCGAACGTGCCCATGCCGGCCATGTTGCCGCCCTGGCCGCCGCCGGACATGTTCATGTTCGCGTCCTGCATGCCCGAAGTGTCGCCGGACATGTTCGTGTTGCCCGACATGTCGCCCGTCATGTTCGCGTTCGCGTCCATCGCGCCGGCATTAGCGTTCCGGCGCGCGCGGCGGCGTGTGCGGCGCGCTTGACGACGCGCGCGGCGACGCCCACGCCTCGCGCTCATCATGCCGGTGTTCGTGTTCTGCTGCATCATCATGGAGTCGCCGGTATTGCCGCTGTTGGTGTTCTGCGCCGACACGGGCAAATCCGCGCCGACGAACACAGCCGCGACGAACAGGACTAAGAGACAGATCATTTTGCCTGTGATGTTTCGCTTCATAGTGGTCTCATCCTCCGTTGGAATATCGCGTCGCGCCTCGCAGGCCGACGGCTATGCGTTTTCGTAAGACGCCAGTGCGCGACCGGTTCCCTCCCCGCCCTAGACTTAGACGCCGTCTCCGACGGACGCCCGAAATTCGCCGGCGCAGAATTCGTCGATTGACGCTCGCGCGGGGCGTGCATCGGTCGCCGGCGCATTCCGCGCTCTCCGAAGCGTCGCGGAAAAGGCTCTGTGCCCCTTGCCCTCTTGGACGATTCGCGCGGGGAGTTGAAAAACTGTCCCGGTTAAACTGCTAACTTTGCCCGTAGTTTCTCACAAGATGAAACCTGTTGCACGAAAAATCGTGCGCCCGCGTCTGAGAGCGCGGAACTCCGGAGTCTTCACGCGAGCGTCGGCGGCAGGACGAAGTGGCCGAGGTGCGGCCCGTCGTAGTTCGCGCTCACGCGCAAGGCCAGCTCCAGCGCGTCGCGCGTCTGCTCCGGCGTGACGACGGCGTCGACGAAGCCGCGCGCCGCCGCGTGTTTGGCGTCCAACTGCCGGTCGTAGTCCGCGCGCACGCGCGCCATCTCTGCCTGCAACGCCTCGTCGGGCTCCGCGCCCTCGCGCTTCAACTTGTCGAGTTGCGTGCCGAAGAGAGCCTGCACGGCCGAGTCGCCTTCCATCACGCCCATGCGGCCGGTCGGCCAACTGAAAATGAAATCGGGGTCGAAGCCCTGCCCCGCCATCGCGTAGTAGCCCGCGCCCGACGCATGATTGATGGTGAGGACGATCTTCGGCACGCTCGCCGTCGCCATCGCTTCGACGAAGCGCGCGCCCGCGCGGATGATGCCTGAATGTTCCGCCTCCGCGCCGACCATGAAGCCTGATACGTCCTGTATGAAGACGAGCGGCGTGCGGTGGCGATTGCACACGTCTATGAAGTAAGCGACCTTCTCGGCCGACTCCGTGTAGATGATGCCGCCGAACTTCGGCTGCCCGCCCCCGGCCGCGCGAAACATGCCGCGACTGTTGGCGATGACGCCGACCTGTATGCCGCGTATGCGCGCATGTCCCGTGATCATCTCGCGCGCGTAATCGGCCTGAAACTCGTCCCAGTGGCCGCCGTCGATGATGCACTGGAGGACGGCGCGCGCGTCGTAAGGCTGTCGATGATCTTCGGGGATGAGTGCGTAGAGTTCTTCCGCCGCGCGCTCCGCTTCCGCGCTCTCCGCGACGACGAGCGCGCGCGTCTGTGTCAGGGGAAGTTCGGAGACGAACTCCCTGATGCGCGCGATGCACTCCTCGTCGCTCGCCACGCGGTAATGCGCGACGCCGGAAATTTCATTGTGCGTGCGCGCGCCGCCGAGCGTCTCGTTGTCAATCGTCTGGCCGGTTGCGCCTTTGACGAGGTTCGCGCCGCCGAGTCCCATGAACGAAGTGCCTTCGACCATGACGATGATGTCGGAGAGCGCGGGCAGGTATGCGCCGCCGGCAACGCACGGCCCCATCACCGCCGAAATTTGCGGCACGTGCAGGTATCGCCGCATGATCGAGTTGTAATAGAAGATGCGCGCCGCGCCGTACTGGCCGGGAAAGACGCCGCCCTGATAAGGCAGATTCACGCCCGCCGAATCCACCAGGTAGATGATCGGCACGCGCGAGCGCATCGCGATCTCCTGCGCGCGCAGAATTTTCCTGATCGTCTCCGGCCACCACGAACCGGCCTTCACCGTCGCGTCGTTGGCGACCACCACGCATTCGCGTCCACGGATGCGCCCCGTCGCCGTCACCACGCCCGCCGCCGGCGCACCGCCCTTGTACTCGTCGTAGGCGACGAGCAGGCCGATCTCCTGCATGTATGAGCCGGGGTCTAACAGCAGCGCGAGCCGCTCGCGCGCCGTGAGTTTGCCTTGGCTGTGCTGGCGCTCGATTTTGTCGGGGCCGCCGCCGCGCTGAAGTTTGGCCGCGAGGCGTTCGTATTCTTCGACGAGTTCGCGCAGGCGCGTGCGCCTGCCCGTCGCGCCTGCGGAAGATAGTGAATCTGGGTTCATCTCGACACACGGCCGCGCGAGCCTGCGCCCGGCGACAGGCGCAATCCGGCGGCGTCCATTCGTTGCTTAAATTTTATCGCCAAAGATGCCTCAACATAACATAGGAGCGCGACGCGAGACAACGCGCCCCCTGTGCGACGGGACGGGCGGAAAGATGCGGAAAGGTGTGGGGCGAGCGGCGCGGTTCGCGCCTTACGGCGTCCCCAGAACATTCTTCAACAACGCGCTCGCGTTGGCCTTCTCCGGCACGCCTTCGAGGATACAGACGCGCGCGCCCTGCCGTTCCAATACGACCAGACCCTCGCCCTTTGTGCGCCAGACGCGGCGCGTCTGCGTGGGGACGCTCGCGCGCGTGTCGGCGATTGCGCCCTTGTAGCGAAGTTCCGTGCGTTTGGCGTAGGCGTCGAAGAACTCCACGGCGTCCTGTTCCGTGTCCCACGCCGTGAGTTGGGCGAGCAAGACTTGACGCAGCGCGCGATTTTCGTAGAGCGCGAAGCGGTCGCCGCCCCAGCCGCCGACGGCTCGCTGCGACTCTTTCTCCGCGCGCAGATATTCGTCGAGAATTTGGAAATAGCTCCACTCACCCGTCACGTCGTAGTCGAGCCGCGCCCAACCCTTGCCGAGTTGTTTGGCGATGTCGGGCAAATTCACTTTCACGGGCGCTTCGCGCGCGAAATATTTTTCGGCGTGCAGGATTTGTTCGGTCGACTGGGGCAAATTTTTGTAGGCTTCGGAGATGAGCGGCCAGCCGCCGCGCCGGTAAACCTGCGTCGCCCACTCGCTTCCCTGCTTGTAGGGAAAGAGGAGCGATTCGCGCAGGACGCGCGGCGCGCGCTCGATCTTTTCCGATGCGCTCGCGCCCGCGTTCATTGATTTCATCATCGACGCCACGCGCTTCAAATCGCGCATCACGTAGAAAGTCATCACGAGCGTGGCGTCGCCTTCGACGAGGGCGTGCGCGGCGAGTTCGGCGTCGGAGTCGCCCTTCGGCCAATCCTCGAAGCGGCGCAGGTTGAAGTGCTGATCCTGGAGCGCGTGCGTCAGCTCGTGTGCGATGACGGGTTGCTGGCCGTCGAGGTCGATCCAATCGGCGAGATAAAACTGCTGCGTCTTCGGGTCGTAGTAGCCGGCCACCTGCTCCGTGAGCAGTTCGATCAGGAAGGAGCGCATCTTGAAATCAGCGGGCACGAGTCCGAGTTTCTTGAGCGCGAGTTCGCTCGCGTGCAGTTCGGCGGGCGTCGTCTGCTCGTCGAGATTGCGCACCAGCATACGCTCGATCTCGGCGCGCGACTGCGCCCCGCTCTTGACCGGGCGGAGCACTTCGAGCTTCCTGAGTTCGCCCGTCTCTTTCAAGACCTCGGCCGTGGCCGCCTCCACGCTCGCGCTGCGCGGGTTGACGGCCGCCACGGGCGGCCTTTGCTGTGCGGCCACCTGTGCCGCGGTGTCCGGCATGCCCGCCGGCAACAGACCCGCCGCGAACGCAAATGCGACGAGCAGGGCGAAGCCCACCGCCCGCCAACCCGACTTATTTCTCTTTGACATCTCGAACCTTTCGCTTTTATAGTCCGCAGACACACGGCTCATTTCGACAGTGTAGATGGCTCTCCGGCGGAGGGCAATCAAGCGGGAGACTTTTATGATGGCAGAAACTGCGATAGACGATCCCCTGTTCGACGTGTGGCATGAGACAACCCTGCGCGTGCGCTACGCGGAGACGGACAGGATGGGCGTCGTCTATCATGCCAACTATCTCGTCTGGTTTGAAATCGGTCGTACCGAGTTCTGTCGCGCGCGCGGCTTCGCTTACCGCGAGATGGAAGAAAACTCCGACGCTTTCCTCGTCGTCGCCGAAAGCTACTGCCGCTACAAAGCCCCTGCCTTCTACGACGATGAACTGATCGTACGCACGCACATCACCGAACTGCGCCGCCGCTCCGTCCGCTTCGGCTATGAAATCCTGCGCGCCACGGACGGGCTGATCATCGCCGAAGGCGAGACCGGCCACGTCGTCACGGACGGCAACGGCCGCGTCAAATCAATGCCCGAATATTATCGCGATCTGCTCTCAGCCGTCCCCGAAGAAGACATCCACACGTCGCAGCTCCCGCAACGCATCGAACCCGTCCCAGAAAACAGCGCGCCGTGAAAGGCGTCGATGAAGGGCGAGGGGTGAAATAAAGCGTGGCCGCTTAACTTGAGCGGCCACGCTTTTCGCTTCGCACGCGCCAAAGGCTCGACGCTTCCGGCGCGTTCGATCATTTGTAGCTTCCGGGTCGTTCCACTATGCGTCGCTTCCGGCGCGCCCGGCTACTTGACGCCGAACCTGCCGCTCATCAGCGTCGTGCCCCAGTGGATTTTGACTTCGCCTTCACCGTTTTCGTCCGTGAGGTCGATATCCAACATTTCCGCCGAGTCGGACGCCTTCCCAAGTTTCAAGGGCAACTCGGCCACGTAGCCCTCTTTCAGCGCGGGCGCGCCCCAGACGCCGGTCTTCGGGTGAAAGGCGAGCGTCCACGCGTCGTCGCCCGTGCGGCGCACCCAGAGCGAATACTTGCCCGCCTTCAATTCCTTGCCGCCGACCATGAGATCGGCTTCCGTCGTGATCTCCGTCGCCTGGTTCATGCCGACGCGCCAGACCGTGCCGACCGGGGCTTGCGCCAGCAGGTCGCGCCCCTTCAAAGTCGGGCGACCGTAGTTGATGGAAATCTTCTTGCCCTTGACTGTGACCGTGGCGTCGGCACGCGGGGCGGGGGCTTCTTTCTGCGCTTTCGGCGCGGCTGTGTTCTGCGCGTGTGAGTCGGCGTTTTGCGCGGGCGCGGTGGCATTCTGCGCCTGCGACGAGCAAGCGCAACAGAGCAATAACAGCAGCGGTAAAAGTGTGCGGGTCTTCATCTAAAATCCTCCGTGACTGACCTGTGTGATGTCGGAAACTTTACGTCGCCGATGATAAATTGAACGTGGAGCGAAAGTCTCTTCGAGGAGATTGCAATTCGAGGCGACGCTTGCGTGGACGTCTCAAGATTCGTGCGGCAGCGAGAGGCGCGAGATGTCGCGCGCGCGCCCGGTTTCGTCGTCAACGTCTATGACGGCGGCGCAGATGCGGACGTTGCCCGCCGAGTGCTCCGCGCGCCTGTGCGTGACGGAGGTGAAACGCGCGATCACGTCGTCTTTGTCCATGCCGATGACGCCCGCATAGCTGCCCGTCATGCCGATGTCGGAGAGGAAAGCCGTGCCTCCGGGCAGGATGCGCTCGTCGGCCGTCTGGACGTGTGTGTGCGTGCCGACGACGGCCGAGACGCGCCCGTCCAGAAACCACCCCATGGCGCTCTTCTCCGAAGTCGCCTCCGCGTGCATATCGACGAGACGCACGCGCACGTCCGTCGGGATGGAATTAATCAACTCGTTCGCGACGCGAAACGGATCATCCGACGCACCCATAAACACGCGCCCGATGAAGTTCAAGACGGCGACGCGCACGCCGCCGCGCGCTTCGCCAATCCATAGCCCTGCGCCCGGCGTGCCCGGCGGATAGTTGGCCGGGCGCAGCAGGCGTGCGTTGCGCTCGATGTAGGGAATCACGTCGCGCTTGTCGAAGATGTGATTGCCGGAGGTCATCACGTCTATGCCGGACGCGAAAAGTTGATCGGCGAGCGTCGGGGTGATGGAGAAGCCGCCCGCGACGTTTTCGGCGTTCATCACGGCGAGGTCTATGCGGTGCTGTTCGCGCATGTCCTGTATGCGCTCCAGGACGGCTACGCGCCCCGGCTTCGCCACCACGTCGCCGATCATCAAGACTCTCATCCGGTCGTGCGCCTCAAAAAGTAAAGTGACAAGTGACGAGTGGCGGGTGACAAGTCAGAAAAGCGCGCCGCTTCATCTTGTCACCTGTCGCTTGTCGCTTGTCACTTAAAAAAGACGGCGGAGGGACATCCGCAAAGCCGTTCCGAAGCCGTAATTGAACCTGCACTCAACAGGTGGGTGTCCTTTTGTGAGCCGCGGCCTTTGGCAGTTCCTTAACGATGAAGGAATGCACTGGCTATCGAAGCGGCGTCGGACTCCCTTATCAACGGCATTGGCTCAACATGGGAAATCGGTGACGAACCACGCAGAATAAATTCCCTCAGCCGAATCGGATACTAGCATAAAACGGACGCCGGATCGTCAATTTTCAAAAGCGCAAAAGTGGCTCTCGAAACTTGACAACCGGCGTCCGTTTTTTCTCAAATTTCAGGTGAAAGAGATGTTGCTCTGGTTGGCGGTTTGCTGTTCGGCGACGGTGCGCGCCTTGAGCAGGCGATCCAGCAGGTCTGCGCATTCGCCGCTGCGCGCGGCCAGTTGCGAGTCGGCCTGTTCGTGCAGCCGCTTGAGGCGGTGGAGTTCGTCGGCGATGTGGAGCGCGGCGAGGATTGCCACTTTGAGCGAGTCTACCGTCAGCGTGCCCGAAGAGATTTCACGCATCCGTCGATCAACGAACTCGGCGAGTTGGGTAACGTATTCGCTGTCGCCGTCCGAGCGGATGTTGTAAATCTGGTTATAGATTTCCACGCGGATGGTGGGTGTGCCGGGGGCATCGCCGGGGCTTTTGATGGCGCTCATATCTTACCTGATCTTCCGCCGGTCATTTCCTGACGGCTTCGGCCATCTCCGGGTCGAGCACGGCGACGGCGTCGAGCATCGCCTCGACCTTCATGCGAATCATGTCGCGCTCGGACAGTAGACGTTCAACCTGCGATTCGAGCCGTTCCTTCTCGTCGAGCAGGTTGCCCAACTCGCGGCGCGTGGCGGCGACATCGCGTTCCAATGCTTCCTTCTCCTGACGCAACGTCTTCGTCAGTTCGATGGTGCGGTAAATCTTGTCCTCTAAGTGTGAAAACTTCTCCAATCCGGTTAATCCGACCATCGCATCTCCTTCACCACAAAACGGCAATTCAAAATTGCCGACCGATTATGCGACTTCGCGTCCCCCAGCGCAAGAGGGAAAGAACAGAGGTTAGAGGTTAGAGGTCAGAGATCAGTAGAAATCAGTTTTTGTCTTCAACTGACCTCTGACCTCTGACCTCTGACCTCTGCTTTTAACGCTTCAACTGCGCGCCGAATTTCTCTTCCAGCGCGCCCACGATGCGCGCGTGCAGTTCGTCTACTTCCTGATCGCGCAGCGTCCGATCATCGGCGCGATATTCGATCCTCAACGTCACGGAACGCTGGCCTTCCGGCACGCGCTCGCCCTCATACACGTAGACGAGCGCGACGCGGCGCACATGTTCGAGATTCAATCCCAGCACCGTGTGCTGCATCTGTGCGAAGGTCACGCGCCTCGGCGCGACGAGCGAAGCGTCGCGCACGACCGCGGGGAAACGCGCGAGCGGCGCATAGCGCACGCCCGTCTCGACGGCGGCGAGCAGGCTCGCGAGATCAACTTCCGCGACGTAAATCGGCTGCTTGAATTTATAGGCGGCCGCCACTTCGTCGGCCAGACGACCGAGCGTGCCGACGGCGCGCCCCGCGTGCAGAATTTGCGCCGCCTGCCCTTCGCGCAGGTGGCGCGCGCTCGTCTCGACGAACTGCGGGGCGACGATGTTCGCGGCTTCGAGCGCGGCTTCGAGCGCGCCTTTCAGATCGTAGAAATCGAGTTCGCGCGACGCGCCCGCGTGCCCCGCTTCGATGGCGACGCCCGTGGCGACGAGCGCGCAGGCTTCGATTTCGCGCGGTTGGCCGCCCGTCTCCGCATCGGCCGCGAAGATGCGCCCCATCTCGAAGAGGCGCACGTCGCGCGTGCCGTGATTGAAATTTCGCCTGACGGATTCGAGCAGGCCGTTGAGGAGCGTCGGCCGCATCCGCGCCGCGCCTTCGATGATCGGGTTGTTGAGCGTCACGAACCGCGTGGGATCGTCGGTCGCGCGGCTGATGAGTCCCGGCAGCAAGTCGAACTGCTCGTCGTGCGCCGTGTCGATGAAGCTGAAGGTCAAAGCCTCGTCGAACCCGCACGCGTTCAGCGCGCGCCGCGCTTCGCGCCTGCGCCACTCGTGCGCCCGATACTCGCCCGCGACGTTGGCGGCGGGCAGCGTGTCCGAAACTTTGTCGTAACCGAAATGCCGCCCGACCTCTTCCACCAGGTCTTCTTCGATCTGTATGTCAGCGCGCCAGGAGGGGCTGACGAACTTCGCCTGCGCCCCGAACTCCGCAGCCTCCGCAGCATTCACCGCCGCACCCGGCGCGCCCGCCTCGCCTTGCGCGCCTGCTTCGCCGGCGAGTTGCGCCGCGCCCGCATCAACGGCGGGCTGCGCCGCGCCGTTCTCACTTGTAAGCTCGATGCCGAGCGAGCGGAGTATGCGCAGCGATTCCTGCGGCGGCACGTCCAGCCCGGTCAATTCCCTGACGCGGGCGAAACGCAGGGAGACGATTGGCGGTGCGGGGGCTTGCGTGTAAACGTCTATGGCGTCGGCGGTCGCCGTGCCGCCGGCCAGTTCCGTGATGAGCGCGGCGGCGCGCGCCTGCGCACGCAACTGTCCCTCGTAGTCGATGCCGCGCTCGAAGCGATCCGACGCTTCGGTCTGCAAGCCCAGCACGCGCGAAGTGCGACGGACGGAGGCGGGCGCGAAATGCGCGGCCTCGATCAAAACGTCGCGGGTCGTCTCGGAGATTTCCGTCTCCGCGCCGCCCATCACGCCCGCAATCGCGATGGCGCGCGCCGCATCGGCGATGACGAGCATCTCCGTGTCGAGTTCGCGCTCGATCCCGTCGAGCGTCCTGAGACGTTCGCCCGCGCGCGCGCGACGCACGACGAGGCGACGCTCGGCCAGCTTCTCCAGGTCGAAAGCATGGAGCGGCTGCCCCAGTTCGAGCATCACGTAATTGGTGATGTCTGCGACGTTGTTGATCGGACGCTGCCCGACCGCTTCCAGACGCGCGACGAGCCACGCGGGCGACGGCGCGATCCGCACGCCGCGCACCACGCGCGCCGTGAAGCGCGGGCACAAATCGGCGGCCTCGATCTCGACGGAAGTCAAACTTTCCGTCGTCCCTTCCGCGCGCGCCGCACGCATCTCAGGCCAGCGCAGCGCGCCGCCCGTGAGCGTGCACACTTCGCGCGCGACGCCCAGATGCGACAACAGATCGGGGCGATTCGACAGCACCGCGATCTCCAACACGAAATCGTCGCCCGCCTCGTGCACGGCTTCCACTTCAAGCCCCGCCATCGTCAGACGCTCGCGCAGTTCGCCCGCCGTCAGGCGCGCGCCCGTTAATTCGCGTAACCAGTTGTAGCTGATGTTCATAAGCATTCAGCTATTAGCCGTTAGCTGTTAGCTCTAAGCCGGAAGTTACCGGCTAACAGCTAACAGCTAACGGCTAACAGCTCTAATTAAACTGTTCGAGGAAGCGCACGTCGTTCTCGAAGAGGAGGCGTATGTCGTCGAGGCCGAAGTTCAGCATGCACATGCGGTCGATGCCGAAGCCGAAGGCGAAACCGGAGAACTCCCGCGGGTCGATGCCGACGGCGCGGAGCACGTTCGGATGCACCATGCCGGAGCCGCCCAGCTCGATCCAGCCCGAATTTTTGCAGAGCCGGCAGCCCGCGCCGCTACATTTGAAACAACTGAAGTCGAACTCCGCGCTCGGCTCTGTGAACGGGAAGTAAGACGGGCGGAAGCGCGTGCGCGTCTGCGGCCCGTAGAGGCGGCGCAGGAATTCCGTGACCGTGCCCTTGAGGTGTCCCATCGTGATGCCGCGATCAACGAGCAGCCCTTCGAGTTGGAAGAACATCGGGTTGTGCGTCGCGTCGGGCGTGTCGCGGCGAAAAACCTTGCCGGGCGCGATCACGCGCAAAGGGGGCTTGCGCCGCTGCATGGCGTGAATCTGCACGGTCGAAGTTTGCGAACGCAGCGCGTAGCCTTCCGTCGTGTAGAAAGTGTCCTGCGGCGAGCGCGCCGGGTGCGTCGGCGGAATGTTGAGCGCGTCGAAGTTGTAGAAGTCGGTCTCGATTTCGGGGCCGTCCTCGACCGTGTAGCCCATCGCCACGAAGATGTCTTCGATGCGCTGGCGGATGAGCGTGACCGGGTGCTGGTGGCCGCGCCGTGGGCGACGGCCGGGCAGCGTCACGTCTATGCGCTCGCGCTCGACGCGCAGGGCGGCGACGTGCGCTTCCAGCGTGAGCCTCGACTCTTCCAGCGCCGCGACGATTTCAGTTTCGAGTTGCTGAATTTGCTGGCCGACGGCGGCGCGTTCTTCCGCCGCCACGCGCCCGATCAATTTCTTCAGCCCGGCGAGCGCGCTCTTTTTCCCTGTGTGCCGCGTGCGCAGTTCGGCCAACTCGCGCAAGACCGTCTCGGCCTCGGCGAACGTCAAATCCAGCGCCGACGCCGCGCCCTCGCCGCGAAAACGAGCGAAGCGCCCGAACTCCTGCTCGAACGCTTCGCGCACCGCCTTGATCGGCGGCTGTTCCCTGACTTCCGAACTCATGCAGAAACCCTCGATCCGGTGAGTCGTGAATCGTCAATCGCGCAGGGAAAACAAACTGCTTTTCTCTCTTTACGGTTCACGATTCACGATTGGCGGCTTTTACGCCGCCTGCTGCTGCTGCTGTTCGCTGTTGCTGAGCGCGTTCTTCGCCTGCCCGGCCAGTTCGGCGAAGGCGTCCGGCGAGTTGGCGGCCAGGTCGGCCAGCACTTTGCGGTCGAGTTCGATGCCGGCGACTTTCAGGCCGTGCATGAACTGCGAGTAGTTCATCTCGTTCAAGCGCGCGGCCGCGCCGATGCGCACGATCCACAGGCTGCGGAAGTCGCGTTTTTTGAGCTTGCGCCCCGTGTAGGCGAAATTCAGCGCGCGATCCACCGACTCGCTCGCCTGGCGAAAAAGCTTCGACTTCGTGCCGCGATAACCCTTCGCTAATTTAAGTATCTTCTTGCGCCGTTCCGTGCGCTTATTTCCGCGTTTTGCCCTCGGCATAACATTCTCCTCCTAAAATCAGTGACAGGTGACAGGTGACAGGTGACAGGATGAAAGACAAGTCTTTTGTTTTAACTTGTCACCTGTCACTTGTCACTCGTCGCTCTCTTTAGCTTCTCCCGTAGGGCAGCATGTCTCTGAAGCGCTGCTCGTCGGACTCGGACACGAGCGTGTCGATGTCGAGATGGCGCTTCCGTTTCTGGGTCTTGCTGGTCAGGATGTGGCGCGCGTGCGAGTGGCCGCGTTTGAACTTGCCGCTCGCGGTCATGCGCACGCGCTTGGCCGCGCCCTTGTGTGTTTTGAGTTTTGGCATAATAACTGCTCCTTCTGGACTAAAAAATATCCTATTGAGACGGCGCGCTGCCGCCACCGCCACCACCGCCGCCGCCCGTCTCGGTCGCTATCGGCAGAGCCGCCGGCGCGGCCGGTTTCGCGCCGCCACCGCCGCCATCCGGTTTCGCGCCGCCATCCGGTTTCGCGCCGCCGCCACCGCCACCGCCGCCGCCGCTGGTCTTCTGCTTCTTCGGCGTGAAGATGAAAAACATCTGGTTGCCCTCCATCCGGGGGCGCGATTCGACTTCGCCGAACTCGGTCAGGTCTTTCTCCAGACGTTGCAACAAGTCCGCGCCGAGTTCGCGGTGCGTGATTTCGCGGCCGCGAAAGAAGATCGTCGCTTTGACTTTATCGCCCTCCGTCAGCCAGTCGCGCGCGTGCTTCATCTTGAAGTTGTAGTCGTGGTCGTCCGTGCCCGGCCGAAACTTCACTTCCTTGACCGTGATCGTCACCTGCTTCTTCTTCGCCTCTTTCTGCTTCTTGCTGTTCTCATACTGGAACTTGCCGAAGTCGATGATGCGACAGACGGGCGGGTCGGCCGTCGCGGCCACCTCAACCAGGTCGAGTCCTTTGTCGCGCGCCATGCGAATGGCGTCGCGCGTGTTCAAGATGCCGAGTTGCTCGCCATCGTCGCCGATGACGCGCACTTCGGGCACGCGAATCCGGTCGTTGATGCGCGCAGAGGGTGTCCGGCGTGTGTCAGGGCGCTGTCCGCGCCCGCGAAAACTTGGTGAGATTGCTCCAC
>DASQLU010000012.1:0-154522 GCA_035645855.1 Pyrinomonadaceae bacterium | reverse complement strand
TTGACGGACTTCTTCGTCGCGGGTCGTTTTTAAGGTATGATATTTCGCGCGCGGGTGGTCTGATAGGAAGCGTCCCGCGCTTGTCCTTATGCAGAAAACTTCCGATATTACGATTCAGGAATTCGGCGGGCGCGTGGCGAGCGTCTGGGAGGGCTTGCGCCCTTCGACGCGCAGCCTCGTCGAGCGTGCGCTCATGTCGGCCGCGCCCGTCAACTCGTCGCCGCGCTGTAGCACGCCCTACGACGCGCGCTCCGAATGGGAATTGAGCCGCCTGCTCGCCGCCCTCGACGGGCGCGCGAAGGAGACGGAGGCGCGTGTCCTCAGCACCGAAGAGGTGAGCGAACTGGCGCGCATGGCCGAGACCTGCGCCCACGTCCTGCACGGCGAGGCGCGTTCGGCCGAAGTCTTCGCGCAACTTTTGGAGCGCGCCCTCGCCGTGCGCAACTATGCGCGCGTGGACGTGCTCGCCGATACGTTCGCCGCGCGCCTGCCGCCCGGCGAGGTATGTGAACTGGCGCGCAACCCGAACCCCAGCGTGCGGGCCCTCGCACACGAAGCCCTCGCGCAATCACCGACGGGCGTGCTCGTCGAATTGCTCGGCGACCCGGTGGATGCCGATGTGGCGCGCGACGCGCTCGTTTTACAGGCCGACGATTACGGCTCGGAAGAAGCACGCTGGGTCGTTAGCGCCCTGGAACGCGCCGATGCCAGCGAAGACGAACTATAAGAAAAGCGCTGCTCCTCATCCGACTATAAGAAAAGCCGCTCCTCATCGGAGCGGCTTTTAACTTTCCCGGCCTCACTATCGGCCTCGTTTACTTCAAACCCGACAATTCACACGGCGAGCGCGTCCGCCGTTTTCTGCTGCGCCTCGCCGATCTCTCGAAGCCGCGCCACGACCTGCTCGATCAGCCAGTTCGGCGTCGAAGCCCCGGCCGTGACGCCCACGCGACCGACGCCGCGCAAATCCTCCGCATCGATCTCCTCGGGCGTTTCGATCAGGAAACTTTGCTCACACCCTTCCTTGCAAACCGAGAGCAGCTTCAGACTGTTTGACGAATGCTTGCCGCCGATGACGTAGAAGGCTTCGACGTGGCCGGCGAGGGCGCGCGCGGCGTCCTGCCGGTCGCGCGTGGCCGAACAGATCGTGTTGACGATCTGCGGCTCGCCGTCCGAACGGGAGCGCACGGCTTCGGCGGCTTCGAGAAAAGTGCTGAGTTTGATGGTCGTCTGCGAGACGACGAGCGGCGCGCGGAGCGCGGGCAAATTCGCCACCTCGGACGCGTCGCGCACGACGTGCGAATGCTGCGGCGCGTAGCCGACGACGCCGATCATCTCCGGGTGATCCGGATTGCCGACCACCACCACGTCGCGCCCCTCGGCGGCGGCGCGCTCGGCGAGTTTCTGCACCTTCGTAACGAACGGGCAGGTCGCGTCGATCACGTGCGCGGCGCGCGCTTCGAGTTCGCGCTGCACCTGCGGCGTCACGCCGTGGGCGCGGATGACGGCCGTCACTTCGCCTTCCACCTCCATCGGCGCATCAATCGTGGCGACGCCGTGCGATTCGAGGCGTTGAATCTCCTGCGTGTTGTGGATGAGCGGCCCCAAAGTGCGGACGCGCGCGCCCTGCGAGAGCGCGCCCTCCACCATCTCCACGGCGCGCTCCACGCCGAAACAGAACCCGTATTCCTCAGCCAACAAAACCTGCATTGCGCGTTCCCTTCAGAGTCTCTGCCGGAGTCTTTTGCTTCGAGATTTTCGACCCCGGATTTGCGCCCCGCGAGGCGACACGCCCGGCCGACGCCTTTACGCCGGACGAGAGCCGTGCGTCCCTTATCCCATGCCCTCCGGGGGCGAAGTCTGCGACGGCGTGTCGCGCCGGCAACGGCTCTGCCATTCTTCGCGCAGGCGGTCGCCGCCGCTCAGGGCTTCGTCAATCCAACTGATCTTCCTGTCGGCCAGCCAGCCGACGCCGCCCCAGAAATTCTTCTCGAACTCGCCGACCTTGTAAGCCACGTCGCGCGGCAGGACGGCGTAGGACGCATCGCACAGGAAACGCAGCGCGTCGCAAATGGCGTCGCCCGTGCGGTAGCGTGTTTCGTTTGCTTCAGCCATAAATAAAAATCACTCCTTCAACGTGACTGTACGCCCGTGCCGAAGCGTTCGTTCCACGTCAAATACTAGCACAGCGAACCCGGTTATCAGGACTTGGCCGGGGCGGCTACCGGCGGCCTGATGCCCGTGTACTGCGCCGAGGCGATGCGCCACTTGCCTCGCGCCTTGCGGCAGACGAACGTGCAGCGCAGCGCGCGGGTCACGTTTTGCCCGTCGGGGGTTTTGATCGTGAAGGGCAGGCGCGCGACGACTATCGCCGTGTCGCCGTAAATCCGGCTCGTGATCTCGTCCAGGCCGTAAGAGATCATTTCGCCCTGCCGCGCGCTCTTTCGCTCGGGCGCGTAGAAGCCGAGCACCTTCGCGCGCGAATCAACCTCACCCGCGGGCGAAACCTCTATGTAATCGGGCGCGAGAATCTCGTCGAGTTTGGCCGCGTCGTAATTCTTCTGCGCTTCGGCCAGTTGCCGCACCAGACCGAGAATCTCCTCTTCGACTTTGAACTTGAAATCCGCGCCGGGCGTTGGCGGCGCGGCCTGTGTGTGAACAAAGGCCAGCAGCATCAGGGCGAAGCACACCATTAAGCGTCTCATTGTTTTTCTCTCCGGTTCATCGAAGCATTGTGGACGACGGGTAAAAAGGCTCTGCCATGTTTACGTCGCACATGCGCCGCGAGTTTCCGCGCGAGACGAACGGCGGCATTTACGCAGAACTACAGTTGGCAGCTCGACAGTTGTTGGGAAAGTCTCCGGCAGAGATGACTCGGAAGTCGGGCGGAAAGGCCGGGCGGGGACGCGCGATTCGCTTTCCCATAAGGGATCTGCTTTTGCGTTTGCTGCCGCGCTTCCCGCCCCCGCCCTACTCTTCGCCGATGGCTTCCTTCACGGACGGCCACATCATCTTCGCCCAGTATTCATAGCCCTCGTCGGAAGGATGGAAGCCGTCGGGCGAGAAAAATTCCGGATGATTGGGAATCACCTGGCGGCTCATCTCGTAGGCATCGACGAGCAGCAGTTTGTGACGACCCGCGATCTCGGCGATGTGTGCGTTGAAGAGTTGGATGCGCTGGCGCACCTGCTCGTGGAGGAATGCGGGCACGCGCGGCGCGTGCGAGATGTCCGGGATGTTGGTGACGACGATGGGCGCGTCCGTCCTGCTTTTCAGGCGCGCGACGATCTCCTCGTAGTTGCGCGCGAACTGTTCGGGCGCGACGCCGTGGCTCACGTCGTTGATGCCGATGCCGAGCGTGATGAGCGTCGGGCGCGTGGAATCGAGGCGCGCGAGTTGACCGCGCAACACGTCCCCGGTCTCCGCGCCGCTCACGCAAAAGTTGCGCACGCTCGAACCGGCGCGCACGCGCTCGATGCGCTCGAAGACGCGCGCCACGTAGCCGCCGCCGCGCCGCGCCCCCACGCCGACGCCCGTCGAATCCCCGAACGCCACGTAAACGACCGGCGTCGTCGGCGTCGCCGCCATTTTCTGTTCCGCCTTCACGGCCGCGCCCCCTTCCTCGCTCGCTCGTGTCCGTCTCAACCCGCACGCCGCCGCACTGACCAGCAACAGAAACGCCAGCGTGTAAATGATCAACGCCCGGTAAAAACCCTTGCTCATAAAAACTACTCGACCCCTAAAACCTTTCCGCCGCAAACAACCAGTAAACAACCCGTTTCACAACATCTCTTCGGAGCGCACCGGCTCGCGCAGGATGCTCTCGGCCGCTTCGTAGGCGACGCGCGCCGCCGCCGCGTGCGACTCGCGCAAGTTCCCGATCTGCATCAGCGACTCGCCCGTGCGCGAAAGCAGGCGAAACAGATCGCCCTCTTCGGCGCGCGTCTGCCGCACGAGTTCTTCCCACTTCATTCCCTTCGCCCAGCGCAACACGGCGGCGGCGGCCGAGAAGTTCATCTCCGGCGCGGGGTCTAAGCCCTGCCTCCATTCCACGCTCGCCACCTCGTAAGCGATGCGCTCGAATTCCGCGAGCGTGGAGACGAGCGCGTCGTCGAGTTGCAACTCGCCGTAGTCGCGTTCGGCGTCGGCCGCGAGCGCGGCCATCAAACCGGCGGCGCGCGGCGCATCGAGCGACGCGAAGAGGTTGCGTTCAATCGCCTCGCCGACGAGCAACGGGCGATCCAGCCTCAAATCCGCGAGCCAGCGGCCGCGTTCCGTCACGCGCTCGCGCGCAAAATCCAGATAGCCGAAATGTTCCAGCACGCGCGCGCGCCGCTCGAAGGGCTGCCACACCTCTGCGCGCAGAACTTCGATGCGCCGCCCGGCACGCTCGGCTGCTTCCGCGTCGGGCACAGCACCCCACAAAGCCTCTTCGCCCGCGCGCCGCGCCTCTTCACCAACGGGCTGCGCCTCTTCGCCGGCGAGCTGCGCCGCTTGGTCAGCCGCACCGCCCGCCGCCGCGCCGCTCGCCGTCGCCGCACCGCCCGCCGTCGCTCCGCCGGCCGACGCGATCAGCTTCTCCATCAGATCGTTGATCAGTTCGACGGCCTCGTGCGCCCCGGCGCGCGCGTCGCGCAGGCGCGGCTCCTGCATGAGCGTCGCGCGTCCGGCGTGCACGTCGGCGAAGGCCGCGTCGCGCGCGTTCTCCGTCAGCGGGTAAACTTCCTCGTAGACGCGCCCGATGCGCGCCAGATCGAGCGACGCGCGCCGCCCGTCTTCGCGCACGCCGACGAAACTCCCTTCGCGCCGCTCCGTCACGAAGACCAGGCGGCGACTGCTGCGCCCGATGCCGCAGACGCGGCCGGGCACGACCGCGTCCAAGAGCCAGTGCAGGAAAACTTCCGTCCGCGTCTGCGGCGCGCCGCCGAGCAATTTGTCGCGCGCGCTCGACAGGCGTTCCAGGCCCCGCACGGCGTCCGTGGAAACTTCGCTATAACCGGCCTCGCGCAACTTCCGCTCGATGCGCCGCCCGGCCTCCGCGCGCTCCGTCTCCAGACGCGCCACGCGCTCGACCGTCTCGCGGTGCGCGAAACTGCGCGCGGCGATTTCGCGCACCTGCTTGAAGTTGCCGTAGGCGTCGAGCAGGTTGAGCAGCGTCGTGTAAGTCGCGCGAAACTGGCTCTCCAGCGGGTCGGGCGTCGCGCCGAGGAGCGCGGCCATCTTCTGCGGGTCTTGATGCGTGCCCGGCGCGGCGACGATGAAGCCCACGCGGTCGCGACCGCGCCGCCCCGCGCGCCCCGTCATCTGTTGAAACTCGGAAGCGGTCAGCGTGCGCCAGCCCTGCCCGCGCCGCACATCCATGTTCGAGAGCACGACCGTGCGCGCCGGGAAGTCCACGCCCGCCGCCACGGTCGCCGTCGCGAAGATGGCGTCGAGCAGACCGGCGCTCATCAGTTTCTCGATCAGCAGTTTCCACGCCGGCAGGTGCCCCGCGTGATGCGAGGCGACGCCGCCGCGCAAGACCGCCTCCCAGTGGCGATGCTTGCGAATCTCGGCGTGCTCGGCCAGAAAGTCGCGCATGACGGCGCGTCGCGCCTCGCGCCGCCCCGTGTCCGCATCGCGCCTGCCGAGCGCGGCTTCGGCGGCGGCCTCGTCGCAGCGGCGGCGCGTCGGCAGAAAGACGATTGACGGCAACAAATCGTAAGCGTCGAGAGCGGACAAAAGCGACGCGGGCGGCATCTCCGGCATGTGCATCCGCGCCCCGCGCGACGGTTCACGACGCGCGCCCCCGCGATAGGACGAATGACGGGGCGCGCTTGAGCGTTCGAGGAAATTGGCGACCTCGTGGTTGAAATATCCGGCTTCGTCGAAGAGTGGAGCGAGTTGGCCGTCCGGGTAGAGGAAGGCCGCGCGCAGAGGCACGGGGCGCGCGCCCGGACGCGAGACGACACCGCAATGCACGCCGCGCACCTCGGCCACCCAAGCCGCGAACTCCTCGGCCTTGCCCACGGTCGCCGAGAGCAACAGCAGACGCACGCGCGGCGGCGTGAGGATGATCGCTTCTTCCCAGACGTGGCCGCGATCCTCGTCCGCGAGGTAGTGCGCCTCGTCCATGATGACGAGGTCGGTGCGGAGTTCATGTCCCTCGCGCAGCGCGTCGAAGAGCTGGTTGCGATAGACCTCCGTGGTGCCGACGATGAGCGGCGCGTCGGCGCGCTCCTTGCGGTCGCCCGTCAGGATGCCGACCTTGTCCGCGCCGAACGCTTCGGCGAATTCCTGATACTTCGAGTTGGTCAGAGCCTTCAGCGGGCTGGTGTACCAGGCGCGCTTGCCCTCCGCGAGCAGACGCCTGATCTCTTCGCGCGCGATCCAGGTTTTGCCGCTGCCGGTCGGCGCGGTGACGAGCACGTCTTCGTGTTCGAGCGCGGCGAAGGCTTCGAGTTGAAACGGGTCTGGCTTGAACTCCGTGGGCGCGGGCGTGCCGATGCCTTCGAGCAGATACCGCACGGGACGCGTGCGCGCGGACTTCGCGGCGGCGCGCTCCGTCTGCTCGACGTGCCCCGCGCCGCCGCTGCCCGCGCCGCCCGAACGGCGCGCGGCCGCCGCCGTCGCGTCATCGTCGCGGCCGCGCGGTCTGCCGCCGCCGTCACGGCGCGCGCCGCCGCTGTCCCCGCCGCGTTTCCCGCCAGCGCCCCCGCGACGACGCCCGCCGCGTCCCCCTCCGTCTCTCGTCCGTGGCATGATCCGGGATTGTACCCCACGCCCTTTGTGAAATGGTTGCGTGTGATGTTAAGTTTTTATGCCCCCAACACCACGTTAAGTTTTTGTGCCCGGAAAAGTTCGCAACGTTCGGGGCGGCTGCGACGTCTAATAACTTGCAGGATGGTGCGCGTTTCGCGTCGAACCGACTTTGCGCCGCGCGCCGTTTAAAATTATGGCTGAGATTTTTCACACCCACGAGAGATTGAACGGGCACACGCGCGCCCCGCGAATGCTGCGCACGGTGGGCGCGTCGCTCGCCGCGCACGCGCTGTTTCTCGCCGCCGTCGTCTACGTTCCGGCCGTGCGCGATGCGTTCAGTATCGCGAACTCGTTCTCCGGCTTCGGCTTCGTCGAGGAAGACTATACGAAGACCCTCGTCGGGCAGCGCGCCGACGTGATGCTCAATTTCGCCGACAACAAACTCTATTACCCGCCCGGGTACTTCTCGCAAACCGCCATGCCCGTGCCCGATGCGCCGCAACTCGTCGAAGAGTTCAGGCCGCAACCGGCGCAGTTGCCGAAGCCCGTCAAAGTGAAACCGACGCCCAAACCCGCTGTCTCGCCTACGCCCGGCGGCGAAGAGACGGCGAAGAACGAAGGCGACAAGACCGGCGACCCGAACGCTTCGCCGACGCCCGCCCCGACGCCGCAGACGGCGGAAGAGGCCGAGCGCATGGCGAAAGAGGCGAACGTCGAGAAGTTTCCGACGATCAACACGAAGCCGCTCACGGATTTGTTGAAGCAGGGCAAGGAGATGAAGGAGACGGGCGAGATCGACCTCTCCGGCACGCTGGACATGGAAGTGGAGGGCGACCGGCAGGAAGACGGGCGGCTGACGAACGTCGTCGTCACGGGCGCGGCGGCCAGCAATCCGAAACTCGTCCAGTTATCGAAAGACTTCATCTCCGCCATCAGCGACAGCAAGGCGCTCGCCGCCCTCAAAGGCACGCGCCACCTCAAAATGAAGCTGAAACTCGACGACAAGGAAATCTCCGTCCGCGTGTTGACCGAGATGGCGAGCGCGGACGAAGCCTCGACCAAGTCGAACGGCTATAACGTGCTGCTCTGGCTCGGCGCGCAGAGCAAGAAGGGCAAAGAAGAGGAGGCCATCTTCAAGAGCGTCCAGATCGCCTCGGAGGCCAGGCAGGTCGTGCTCACCTTCAACATGCCCCGCAAGGCCGCGGGCGAACTGCTCTCCAAGATGATCAAGAAGAACGACGCCCCGGCGACGACAACGACGCCCCCGCCGAGCTAGAACTACCTCCGGCGACGGCGCAAGCGCCCCTGTGTTAACATCTCGAACGATGAACGGCAAAGTTCAACGACAGAAACACCAGAGACCCACGCCAAACGCCAAACGGCGGCAGGCGCTTCTCGTGCGCGCCGTCGTCGGCTCGCTCGTGCTCTGCGCCGCGCTCGCGCCGCACGCGCTCGCGCAGGAGTCGCCCGCCTTCCGGCAGCAGACGCCGGACACCAAAGAGTTTCGCCCGATTAACGCGCGCCCGTTCCGCGACCTGCTGGCGAAGACCCGTGTGTTGCTCGAAGCCGGTGAACTCAATCCTCAAGACGTTTTCGATTTTACGCTCGAAGCCGAACGCAACGCCGACGGCACGCTCAGCGACTTCAAATTCACCGAAGCGGCGGCCGCGAACGGGCGTTGGCAGCCTCTGGTGCAGGAGTTCGTGTCGGTTCTGAGCGACAGCGGCGCGCTCTCGACTCTGACGGATGCAGACCGCGTGACGATCACGCTCAAGTGGGACGAGCGCGCGTCTGCGCGTCTGCACGCGGTCGTTAATTCGACGGAGCAGGCCGAGCAGTTGGCGCAAACCTACAACACGCTCGTCGGCTTAGGTCGTCTCAACCGGCGCGGGCGCGAGGGCGTCGAAATCTTAAACAACATGGCCTTCTCGGCGAACGGCAAGCAGCTCACCATGCGGCTTGAGATGACGCGCGAGATGGTCGGCAACCTGCTCCGTAAGCACACTTCCCTTCCCTGAAACACGCCGGACGCCGGAGCGCGACGCACCCGCCGAAAGAGGCAAAAGTGGCTCGCTTGCTCCATTCCACCCGCTCACTTACAATCACATGTTGCGCCGCAAGTAGCGCGAAACGTGCCCCGTGCGGCCTCTCGAATCGTGCCGCGTGTTTCTCAAGAGAGCTGTTAGCTATTAGCTGTTAGCTTTTTGTTTGAGCTAACAGCTAACAGCTAATAGCTAAAGAAGGTTTTAAGACCATGATTGATAAATTCCTGACCAAAGTTTTCGGCAGCAGCAACCAGCGCTACATCAAGAGCCTGCAACCCACCGTCGCGCGCATCAACGAACTCGAAGCCGGTGTGAAGAAACTCTCGGACGACGACATGCGCCGCCGCACGGAGGAACTCAAACAGTTCGTCGCGGCCGCCGTGGCCGATGCGAAAAACCCGGAGACGCGCAAGCAGCACGAGCAGGACGCCCTGGGCGAGATTCTGCCCGAAGCCTTCGCGCTCGTGCGCGAGGCCAGCATGCGCGCCACCGGGATGCGCCACTTCGACGTGCAACTCATCGGCGGCATGGTGCTCCACCAAGGCAAGATCGCCGAGATGCGCACGGGCGAAGGCAAGACGCTCGTCGCCACGCTGCCAGCCTATCTGAACGCGCTGACCGGGCGCGGCGTCCACGTCGTCACCGTAAACGACTACCTCGCCACGCGCGACGCCGAATGGATGGGACGCATCTACAAGTTCCTCGGCCTCACCGTCGGCGCGATCACGAACGACCTCGACGACTGGGAACGCAAGGACGCCTACGGCTCCGACATCACCTACGGCACGAACAACGAGTTCGGCTTCGATTACCTGCGCGACAACATGAAGTTCGACCTCGCCACCTGCGTCCAGCGCGGCCACTATTACGGCATCGTCGACGAAGTTGACTCGATCCTGATCGACGAGGCGCGCACGCCGCTCATCATCTCCGGCGCGTCGGACGAAGCGACCGACAAGTATTACAAGGCCGATGCCATCATCCCGCACCTGAAAAAGGGCGAGGAAAAGGACGACGGTTCGGGCAAAAAGAAACACACGGGCGACTACCTCGTGGACGAGAAACAGCATTCGGCCGTGCTGACGGAAGAGGGCGTGGACAAGGCCGAACGCCTGCTCGGCGTCGGCAACCTCTACGACCCTTCAAACATGGAGATGCTCCACTGCGTCGAACAGGCGCTCAAAGCGCACACGCTCTACCGGCTCGATCATCACTATCTCGTCAAAGAGGGCGAGGTGATCATCGTCGACGAGTTCACGGGGCGCACGATGCCCGGACGCCGCTGGTCGGACGGCCTGCATCAGGCGGTCGAGGCCAAAGAGGGCGTCAAGATCGAGCGCGAGAACCAGACGCTCGCCACCATCACCCTGCAAAACTATTTCCGCCTCTACGAAAAACTCTCCGGCATGACCGGCACGGCCGAGACGGAGGCCGCCGAATTCGACGGCACTTACAAACTCGAAGTGGCCGTCGTGCCGACGCACCGCCCGATGGTGCGCAAGGATTATTCGGATTTGATCTACCGCACGCTGCCCGAGAAGTGGGAGGCCGTGGCCGAAGAGATCAAGGAACTCCACGAGAAGGGACAGCCCGTGCTCGTCGGCACGGTCTCGGTCGAAAACTCCGAGGTGCTGTCGCGCGAACTCCAGAAGATAGACGTGCCGCACAACGTCCTGAACGCGAAACATCACGACCGCGAAGCCGAGATCGTGGCGCAGGCGGGACGCCGTGGGATGATCACGATTGCGACCAACATGGCCGGTCGCGGCACGGACATCCTGCTCGGCGGCAACCCCGAGTTCATGGCGCGCGAGTTTCTGAAGCGCGAGGAGATCGACCCGGACGAGGCGACCGAGGAACAGTTCGAGGAAGCGCTCTCGCAGGCCAAGCGCATCATCGAAGACGAGCACAAGGAAGTGGTTAGCTTAGGCGGGCTGCACATCATCGGCACGGAGCGGCACGAAGCGCGACGCATCGACAACCAGTTGCGCGGCCGCGCCGGACGCCAGGGCGACCCCGGCTCAAGTCGTTTCTTCCTCTCGCTCGAAGACGACCTGATGCGCATCTTCGCGGGCGACAAAGTTAAAGCCCTGATGCAGCGGCTCGGGATGGAGAAGGGCGTCGCGATTGAATCGGGGATGGTGTCGAAACGGATCGAGGCGGCGCAGAAGTCGGTCGAAGCGCGCAACTTCGAGTCGCGCAAACACCTCCTGCAATACGACGACGTGATGAACAAGCAGCGCGAGACGATCTACGGGCTGCGCCGCCAGTTGATGGAAGAACCAGACCAGCGCGAGTATCTCCTCGGCGAGACGGGCGTCGCGCACGACCTGCTCGCGGACATGTCGAAGCAGTACATCGACCCGGCCGTCGCGCCCGAAGATTGGGACGTGGAGAACTACCGCATCCAACTGCTCACCGTCTTCGACTTCGACGCCGAAGAGGCGGGCATCGATTTCGCGCAGGCCACCTCCGAGGAGATTCAGGCGACCATCTGGGAGCAGCTCAAGGCCAACTACGCCGCCAAGGAGGAGCAGATCGGCAGCGAGGCGATGCGCACCTACGAGCGCATCATCATGCTCAACATCATCGACGCGCAGTGGAAAGATCACCTGCTTTCGCTCGACCATTTGAAGCAGGGCATCGGCCTCGTCGGCTACGGGCAGAAAGACCCGCTCGTCGAATACAAGAAGCAGAGCTTCGATCTCTTTCAGGCCATGCTCGACCGCATCGACACGAACACGATCCGCTCGCTTTTCAATTTGCAGGTCGTCGCCGAGCAAGCGCCCGAACAGTTGCAGCAGCGACGCCGTCGCACGCCGACCTCGATGACCTTCACGGGGCCGAACCAGACGGCCGCCGCCGCCGGCACGGACGAGGGCAAGATCAGAACCGTTACGCGCGACCAGCCGAAGGTGGGCAGGAACGACCCTTGCGCGTGCGGCTCGGGCAAGAAGTCGAAGAAGTGCTGCGCCGCGTAAAAAACGCGGGCGCGCTTTCTCGTCAGAGGTGGTTTAGAGATGTATTTTCCTCGTCGGCCATCCGGGTCAACTCTCCTGAAAATACTCTTTGTCGGCGCGTGCCTGTTCGGCGGGGCAGGCACGCGCTTCTCTGCGCGCGCGGTTCAGGAGACGCAGGCCGCCGCCGCGGGCGATTCGGACGAACTCAAGCGCGGCATCGAACTTTATCGTCGCGGTGAGGCGAAGGCCGCGCTACCCGTGTTGCGCGCGGTAATTAAAAAACGGCCGGCGGAGGCGCGCGCATGGCACTTCCTCGGTCTCGCCCTCAGCCGCGAGCGCGATTTCAAAGAGGCCGCGGAGGCTTTCGCCCGCGCCGTCAAACTGGAGCCAAACTACGCCCACGCGCAGGCCGCGCTGGCCTACACCCAACTTGTCCTCTACAAATACGACGACGCCGAGCGCGCCGCCAGCCGCGCGCTCGCGCTCGACACGCGCAACGTCGAAGCGCATTACGTTTTCGGCGCGGTGCGGCTGCGCAAACTCGGCGCGGCGCAGGCGTTGGAATCCGCCGAGGCCGCGCTCAAAATCAACCCGAACTTCGCGCCTGCCTGGCTGCTCAAGGCGCAGGCGCTCGTCGGCCTCAATGGCGAAGTCTACGCCTCGGCTTTCAATCTGCTGACGAACCGCCGGCCGAAATCCGAGCCGAGTTCGCCGGAAGATCGGGCGCGCCTCGCACGCCAGTTGACGGAAGCGGCCGGGGCTTTGGAGCAATACATTAAACTCAACCGTAACCCGGCGCTCGCGTCGGAGTTGCGCGAACAGTTGGAAACCTTGCGTGCGCACGCCGGCGGACTCGTGCCCGGCGGCGGCGGCGAACAGCACATCTATACGGCGGAGGATGTGACGACGAAGGCCGTTATCACCACCCGGCCTATGCCCGTGTTTCCGCGGCGCACGGCGCGCGGGTGGCGCATCGGGTCGGTCGTGCTGCGTCTCGTGCTGGCCGCGGACGGACAGGTGCGGCACATCTTTATCATCAGTGGCCTGCCCGACGGTCTGACGGAAGATGTGATCAAAGCCGCGCGCGAAATTAAATTCACGCCCGCGACGAAGGACGGCCGCCCCGTCTCGCAATTCATCACTCTGGAGTACGCTTTCAACCTCTAACGAAAACGCTCGTTCAGGATTTCAAGCTTTATGTTCACCTTCACAGAAATAACTTTCGCACTTAAATGCCGCGCTGCTTCATTCGCGCGCCTCGCGCTCTGCTGTGCCTGCCTGTCGGGCGTATCCGTTGTGGCGTTGCGTGCACAGGAGCCGCCGCCGGAGCAGGTACCGGAGCAGCCGCCGTCGCCCGCAACCGCCGCCGCCGCCTTGAACGCGGCCGGCGAGACGACGCGCGGCATCTCACTCTACCACCGGGGCAAACACGGCGACGCCATCAAGTTGTTGCGCGCCGCCACGAAGAAGCGGAAAGAGGACGCCGAGGCGTGGCTCTATCTCGGCCTGTCTTACCTGAAGACGGACGAAATAAAGCAGGCGCGCGAGGCTTTGAAGGCGGCGCGCCGCCTGCGCCCGACTCACGACCTGACGCTCATCGGGCTGGCCGTCGCGTTCGTCAAAAGCGGTGACGACAACGGGGCGATGGAGGCGGCGACGGAAGCCGTCAAACACGGTCAACGCAACGCCGAAGCTCACTACCTGCTCGGGGCCGTCAATTACCGCATCGGCCGTTTCCCGCAGGCTTTGGAATGGGCGGAGGCGGCGCTCAAGATCAACCCCGCCTTTGCGTCCGCGCATTATCTGAAAGGCCAGACCCTGCTCGGCCTGAGCGACCAGGCGTTGACCAACTCGCGGAACGAGACGCCCGAAGTGCGCTCGCTGCTCGCGGAAAAAGCCGACGCGCGTTTCATAGAAGCGACGCAGACGCTGGAAGCTTTCATGCGCCTCGCCCCGAACGCCCCCGAAATCCCCAAACTGCGCGAAGAACTACAGCAGATGCGCCTCTTCCGTGATGCCGTCGACCCGTCGAACCCGAACCGCTCGGTCTTCGCCGCGCGCGAGGTCACGGCGCGCGCCAAAATCACCAGCAAACCCGAACCCCTGTACACCGTCAGGGCGCGGCGCAATCAGACGACGGGCACGGTCAGACTGCGCATCGTGCTCAGCGCGGACGGCACGGTGGGGCACATCTACCCGGCACGCACTCTGCCCGACGGGCTGACCGAAGCCTCCATCGAGGCCGCGCGCAAAATCAAATTCGTCCCCGCCATGAAAGACGGGCGGCTGGTCTCGCAGTTCGTCACCATCGAGTATAATTTCAACATCTTCTGACGACCCGGAAGAACGCGCCTTCCATTCTTATCCACAACTCCCGACTACGCGCGGCGGCCGTTCCCGGACAAACTTATGAGCACAGAAACTACTTCCTCCAACCCGGTCGTGCGCGCCATCGTGGCGGGGACGGCTCCGCAGCCGGCGCGCCTGATGGCAGCGCGCGGGCTGTTGCCGCTGGCGACGGAGGAACTGCTGGAAGTGCTGGTCGCGCTGCGCGGCGACGAAAACCGGGAGATCGTCGAGGCCGCCGACGAGACGCTCGATGCACAAACGGCCGAGGCGCTCGTCGGCGTCGCTTCCGCGAGCGACACTTCGTCCGCCGTGCTCTCTTACCTGGCAAGTCGCCCCGGGGCGCAAAAGGAGGTGCAGGAGGCCGTCGCGCTCAACGCCGCCACGCCCGACGAGGCCATCGCCGAAATGGCTTCCGCCACCTCCGACGGCTCACTCCTCGAACTCATCTCCATCAACCAGCAGCGTCTCATCCGCGCGCCCCGCATCATCGAGGCGTTGCTCTCGAACCCGGCGCGCACGAATGAGGCCGAGCGGCGCGCGCAGGAAACGAAGCGCGAGTTTTTCGAGAAGGAACGCGGCGCGCAGCAGATCGCGGACGAGATGCGCGCACGCGGGATGACGGCCGCCGCCGAGTTTGTCGAAGCGGCCGAATCCATCGGCACAACTTCCGGCTTGACCTTCGACGATGCGTGGCTGCTCGCCGAGCACATCGAAGTTTCCGACGCGGACATCGACGACTCCTGGCTGCCCCTCGAAAGGATGGAGGAGTTTTTCACCGAGAGCGAGGAGCAGCGCGCGGCCAATCTCGAACGCATCATCGCCGAGACGCACGCCGAGGGCGGCGAGGACGCGCCCGAACGCATCTCGCTCATCCGCCGCGTGATGCTGATGAACGTCAAGGATCGCGTCAAACTCGCCATGAAGGGCGACCGCGAGGCGCGCGGCATCCTCATCCGCGACTCCAACAAGGTGGTCGCCACCGGCGTCATCAACAACCCGCGCATCACCGACAAAGAGGTGGAAAGCATTTCCGCCATGCGCACCGTCTCCGACGAAGTGCTGCGCCTCATCGCCCAGAATCGCGGGTGGGCGCGCAACTATCCCGTTATCCACAACCTCGCGCGCAACCCGCGCACGCCCATCGCCACCGCCATCAACGTCCTCATGCGACTTCAAACCAAAGACCTGCAAACCATCTCCCAGAACCGCAACGTCTCAGAGGCCGTCCGCCGCCAGGCGCAACGCCTCGCCCAGACGCGCAGCGGACGCTAAGAACGTAAGCGGCGAGCAGTAAAAGCCGCGAAGCGGCGAGCAGTAAAAGCCGCGAAGCGGCGACAGGTAATAGCCCCGTGCGTCAGCGCGGGGAGCGGTGACAAGAATAAAGTTATTAAGCCCCGTGAGGGGCGACACATTGCATCGGGCAAATGTATCGCCCCTCACGGGGCTTCGATCTGTCTGGCTTGACACTGTACCCCGCCCTCACGGGCGGGGCTACTATCTATCGCCGCTTCGCGGCTTTCAACCGCTCACAGCTCACTGCTCACTACTTACTGCTTACTGTTCACAGCCCACGGCTCACTCTTTACTAAAAAATCTCCGAGCCTTTGCGCAGGACAGACCACGCGACGTCCGTGAGGGTGTGGCTGGCCGCGCCCCACCAGAGGCCCGCGAGCGCGGCGAGCGCGGCGGCGCGTCCCGTGCCTTCGAGCCGCGCGCCCGCCTCTATCGCGTGCCACGCGCCGATGAGCTGGCTGAAATCGGGCGTCGCGCCGGCGACGAGCAGAGCGCGCAGGTAAATTGCCGCCACTGTGACGAGCGCGAGCATGAAGGCGAAATAGACGACGCGTATGAGCGTGCCGAAGATGATGCCGTGCGACCAGCGCGAGCGGTGTCGGAACAACACTTTGTAAGGCCACCAGATGAACCGAAACACGCCCCAGCGCGTGTACTGCCGCGACTGTATGTCGAGGTCTGGGCCGAACATCAACCCGCCGAACAGCATCGCGCCCGTCGCCACGCCCGCCAGCAGCAAACTTCCCGTCACGCCCCACGCCGCGACGAAAGTCGGCACGGTGAGCAACAGCGTGATCGCGTCGTGTGTTTTTCCAGAAGGCATAAAAGCAGAGGTCGGAGGTTAGAGGTCAGAGGTCAGTAAAAAACAGAAGCTGATTTAACTGACCTCCGACCTCTAACCTCTGACCTCTTACATATAGCATGCGTGCGCGCGGCGACGCAAAAAACGGCCGTTTGCCAGTCGCGGCGGCGGCGCGCTACACTGTCGCGCCTCTCATAGAGCCGGTCATGAGCAAACACGGAAAATTTCAGACGACTTTAGAATACGCCGTCACGCGCGCTCTGCTCGGCGGCCTCGGGCTGTTGCCGCGCCCGGCGGCCGTCGCCACGGGGCGCGCGGCGGGCAGGCTCGCGCACAAATTCGCTGGCGGCCTGCGTCGCACCGGCCAAATCAACCTCAAACTCGCCTTCCCCGAAATGAACGAGCGCGACCGCGCGCGTATGCTGCGCGCCTCCTTCGACAACCTCGGACGGCTGCTCGGCGAGTTCAGCCAGTTTCCGCGCGCCACGCCGGAGAGTTTGCGTAAGTTGGTCGAGTACGATCAGGTCGGTCTCAGGCACCTGCGCGAGGCCGAAGGCGCGGGGCGCGGCGTCATCTTCCTGACGGCGCATCTCGGCGCATGGGAGTTTCTCAGCTTCGCCTGGTCTGCTCTGGAGTATCCGATCAGCTTTCTCGTGCGCCCGATAGACAATCCGCGCGTCGAGGAGTTGATCGAGGGCATCCGCACGCGCTACGGCAACACGGCCATCAACAAGAAAATGGCCGCGCGCCAGGCCTTGCGCGTCCTGCGCGACGGCGGCACGCTCGGCATCCTCGCAGACCTCAACACGCACCCGAACGAAGGCGTCTTCGTCCCCTTCTTCGGCCACCTCGCCTGCACCACTTCCGGCGTCGCCACGCTCGCCCTGCGCACAAACGCGCTCGTCATCCCCACCTGTGCCGTCTGGGACAACGAGCGGCGGCGTTTCTTCTTTCACGGCGACCCGCCCGTCGAATTAGTCCGCACCGGCGACGACAAACGCGACATCGAAACGAACACCGCGAACTTCGCCGCCGCCATCGAACGCATGATTCGCGCCTACCCGGAACAGTGGCTCTGGATTCACAAACGCTGGCGCACACGCCCCCCCGGAGAGCCGGATTTCTACGGCCGCCAGACACAATTCGACACAAAAGAGCCACACCTAACCGCCCCTACCAGCCCCAACAGCTTCTCCTGAGCAAAACTTTCCAATTTTTTTTCACTTTCACGCGCACTTTTTATTCTTTATTGTCAACATTTAGCTTGCATTCCGAACCCTGTCACGAAATTGTTACTTTTTATTGCATTTTATGCTTGACATCTAACAAACATTTGGTGTAATTTCACACACGTCGGAGGGCAGTGAGTTTCATAACAAAGTTTCCAGTCAGTGCCCTCTGAGATTTTTGAAAGCTAACCGACTTTCGGCCAGATGCCACGGAACGCGAGAGACCAGTTTTACTAAACGTTCTTTTTTCCGAGCCTTGCAATTTTAACTCGCCCGTCCCAACGCAGCCGACCAACATGCCGGATCGCCCGTAAGTGACGATCTCCAGCGCCCAAGTCAACGCCACCCTGAATCTCCGAGCCTGCCCAAAAATTTCAGCCTCGTTAGTTCCCCAAGCTAACGAGGCTGCTTCTCTTTGTAGCCGTCAATTTTCGCCGGGCGGCCGGTAGCTGTGCCGGCACACCCGCGCCGCGCTTCCGCCCCGCTCGTCTCACATCGCCAGGCCGCCATCCACCTGTATCACCTGTCCGGTGATGTAACGCGCAGAGGGCGAGATGAGGAAACACGCGATCTCCGCCACTTCCGTCGGCTCCGCGAAACGCCCGAGCGGAATCTGTTCGAGCAGTTTAGTCTTGTAGGCTTCGTCGAGCGCGCCCGACATGTCCGTCGCGACGAGTCCGAGGGCGAGCGCGTTGACCGTCACCTTGCGGCTCGCCACCTCTTTCGCCAGCGCCTTCGTCAAACCCACCAGCCCGGCCTTCGACGCGGAGTAGTTCGACTGCCCGGCCATCCCGACCAGCCCGCTGATAGAAGAGATGTTCAGGACAGACCCGCCCTCTTCCTGCCGGAGCATCACGCGCAGCGCCGCGCGCGCGAAGTTCCAGGGGCCTTTGAGGTTCGTGTCCACGACCGTATCCCAATCGGCCTCCTTCATGCGCAGGATCAAATTGTCGCGCGTCACGCCGGCGTTGTTGACGAGGAAATCTATGCGCCCGAACGCCTCCTTGGTCTGCTTGACCATCTCGGCCACCGCTTCCGTCTGCGCCACGTCGCACTGTGTCGCCAGAACTTTCACGCCGAGCGATTCAAGTTCCGCGCGCAACTCTTCGGCCGCCTCCGCGCTCTTCGCATAGTTGAACGCGACGTGCGCGCCGCGCCGCGCGAGTTCAACCGCGATGGCGCGCCCGATGCCGCGCGTCGCCCCCGTCACAATCGCCGCACGCCCGTCAAAAGGTTTAGTCTCGTCAGGTTTAGTCTCGCCAGGTTTAGTCTCGTGGCTCAAAATTTTCATCCTCCGTCGCCGGGCTGAAGCCGCCGGGGCGCGCCCATTTATTTGTTCAAATCCAGCGAACGCAGATACTCCCTGAACTCCGGCGCGAGGTCTGGACGCTTCAGTGCAAACTCCACGGTGGCGATCAGGAAGCCGAGTTTGTCGCCCGCATCGTGGCGCGCGCCCTCGAAGCGCACGGCGTAGAAGGGTCGCCGTTTGAGCAGCGAACGCATGGCGTCCGTGATCTGTATCTCGCCGCCCGCGCCGCGTTCGGTGCGCTCGATCTCGTCGAAGATGTCGGGCGTCAGGATGTAGCGTCCGATGATCGCCAAATCCGAGGGCGCTTCGGCGTAGGGCGGCTTCTCCACCATGTCCCTGATCTTGTAGACGCCTTCGGCGACCTCTTCGGCGTCAATCGCGCCGAAACGCGAAATGGCTTCGCCCTCAACCTGCATCGTGCCGACGACGGGCGCGTCATACTCTTCGTAGACCCGGAGCATCTGTTTGAGCGCGGGAGTTTCGCAGTCCATGATGTCGTCTGGGAGCATGACGGCGAAGGGTTCGCCGGCGACGAAATCGCGCGCTTGCAAAATGGCGTGGCCGAGGCCGAGCGCTTCCTTCTGGCGGACGTAGCTGATGCGCGCGAGGTCTGAGACGGAGCGCGCCACGGCGAGCAACTCGTCCTTGCCGCGTTCGCGCAAAAGGCTTTCGAGTTCGAAGGAGATGTCGAAGTGATCCTCGATGGCGTTTTTGCCGCGCCCCGTGATGATGAGAATCGACTCGACGCCCGATGCAACCGCTTCTTCGACGCCGTACTGGATGAGCGGCTTATCGACGAGCGCGAGCATCTCCTTCGGCGACGCCTTCGTCGCCGGCAGAAAGCGCGTGCCGAGTCCCGCGGCGGGAAACACCGCCTTGCTAATCTTCTGTGTCATATCGTGTGAACTCCCCTTGCCGGAAATTTCAAATGCGCCGGTCGTCAAATTTCAAATGCGCCGGTCGTCTTCAATCCACGCGCGAGGCGCGGGCGCAAGCGAGGCGTTCGCTTGACACGCTCGCGCGCGGTCGGCTAGCGTGACCCCTTTCATCAACCGGCGCTGGCGTTAAAGAGACCACTTCATACCACACGTTTAAAGGACAGCACAAATGCTCGATCTCAACTTTGTCCGCGACAACTTAGACAACGTTCGCGCCGCGCTCGAAGCGCGCAACGCGCCCACGGCCGCGCTCGGCGACTTCGCGCGCATGGACGCCGAGCGCAGGCGCGTGATCGCCGAGTCGGACGAACTCAACGCCGCGCGCAACGCGGCGAGTCGCCGGATCGGCGCGTTGATGAAGGAGAATCGGCGCGAAGAGGCGGAGGGCGAGCGCCGCGAGGTCGGGCAACTCAAGGAACGCATCGCCGAACTCGACAGCCAGCGAGACGCGGCTGAAGCGAACATGCGGACATTGCTCTCGACCCTACCCAACCTGCCGCACGAATCAGTTCCCGTCGGCACGGACGAATCGGCCAACACGGAAGCGCGCCGCTGGGGCGCGCCGCCCGCGTTTGATTTCGAGCCGAAGGATCACGTCGACCTCGGCGCGTCGCTCGGGATACTAGACCTCGAACGCGCGACGAAGATCGCGGGCGCGCGTTTCTCTATCCTGCGCGGCGCGGGCGCGCAACTGGAGCGCGCCCTCATCAATTTCATGCTCGACCTCCACACGCGCGAGCATGGTTATGAAGAGACGCTCCCGCCCTTCATCGTCAACCGCGACGCCCTGTTCGGCACGGGTCAACTGCCTAAGTTCGAGCAGGACCTGTTCAAACTGACGGACGAGCGCGAGCTTTATCTCAGCCCGACGGCCGAAGTGCCCGTCACGAACATCTACCGCGAAGAGACGCTCGAAGAGGCGCAACTGCCTTTGAAGATGGTGGCCTACACGCCCTGTTTTCGTTCCGAGGCGGGCAGCTACGGGCGCGACACGCGCGGGTTGATTCGCCAGCACCAGTTCGAGAAAGTCGAACTCGTCAAGCTCGCGCTGCCGGAACAATCCTACGACGAGTTGGAGACGCTCGTGCGCGACGCCGAGCGCGTCCTGCAAAAGTTGAATTTGCATTACCGCGTCGTCACGCTCTCGACCGGCGACACGGGTTTTTCCGCCGCCAAGACTTACGACATAGAGGTCTGGCTGCCCTCGCAAGAGACCTTCCGCGAGATTTCCTCCTGCTCGAACTGCGAGGCCTTTCAGGCGCGCCGCGCGCAGATACGCTTCAAACGGGCGACGGGCGGCAAGCCCGAATACGTCCACACCCTGAACGGCTCCGGCCTCGCCGTCGGGCGCACGTGGCTCGCCATTCTTGAGAACTATCAACAGGCCGACGGCTCAGTCGTCATCCCCGAAGCGTTGCGGCCGTACATGAACGGGATGGAGAGAATAGAAGCAGGTAAGCAGTGAGCAGTGAGCGGTGAACAGTGAGCGGTGAGTAGTGGGCAGTGCGCGGGAAGTAGTGAGCAGAGAGTGGTTGAAAGCCGCGAAGCGGCGATAGATAGTAGCCCCGCCCGTGAGGGCGGGGTACAGAGTCAAGCCAAACAGATCGAAGCCCCGTTAGGGGCGACACACAACAACGTGCGGATGTGTCGCCCCTAACGGGGCTTATTAAATTTATTCCCGTCCCTGCTCCCCGCGCTGACGCACGGGGCTACTATCTGTCGCCGCTTCGCGGCTTTCACGGCTCAATGCTTACCGCTCACTTCTTGCTGCTTACCGCTCATTGCTCACTGCTTGCCGCTTACAGCTTGCTGCTCACGCTCACCGCTCACTGCTCACCGCTCACTTGATCTGTAGATCGAAGGGCAGCATTGCCATCGTCTCGCCGCGTTTCATGTTTTCGAGGATGGAGAGGTAACGCAGGGCGCGGCGCATGTCTTCGGGCAAGGCCGACTCGATGGCGGCGCGTTGCTCTCTGGCCTTGACGCTCGCGGCGTCTTCATCGTCGTCGCCGCCCGTCCACTGTTGCAGGAACGTGCGCGGCGCGGGAAACACGACGCGGCGCACTCCCTTGTCGGCCGGGATGTTCGCCAGCCCTTTGGCGACCTCGAAGGCCTTGTCCAGCCCGCCGAACTCATCCACGAGGCCGCGCTCTCTGGCCTGCGTGCCCGTCCAGACACGCCCCTGCGCGATGGAATCGACGTACTCCACGTCGCGCCCGCGCCCGCGCGCCACCTTCGGCAAAAAGTCTTCGTAGTAGAAACTCTTCATCATCCCTTCAAACTTGGCGCGCTCGTCCGCGTTGAACGGCTCGGTCTCGCGGAACATCCCGGCCTGCTTGCCGCGCAGCACATACTCGTTGTTGACGCCGATCCAGTCGTAGAAACCTTTGAGGACGGGCTTGCCTGCATAGACGCCGATGGAGCCGGTGATGGTCGAAGGGTGTGCGACGATCTTGCTCGCCGTCGCGGAGATGTAATAGCCGCCGGAGGCCGCCACGTCGCCCATCGAGACGACGACCGGCTTCTGCGCTTTCGCCCGTTCGACCGCGTGCCAGATCACGTCGGAGGCGTAGGAAGTGCCGCCCGGACTGTCCACGCGCAGCACGATGGCCTTGACGGTCTTGTCTTCTCGCGCCGCGTTCAAGGCTTTGACCACCGTGTCCGAACCCGTCGACTGGCCGCTGAACGCGCTGCCGTCGTTCGACGAGCCGCCGCCGATGGGGCCGGAGGCGAAGATGAGCGCGATGCGTTCGCCCTCGCCCAGACCCACGGATTCGGGAAGCACGCGGCGATAATCGTCCTCGCGCACCTTGCGCAGTTTGTCGACGTCTTTGTAGCCGAGCCGTTTTTTAAGCTCCTCCTCCACTTCGTCTCGATACTTCGCATCGTCTATCAGTCCGGCCGCTTTCGCCTCCCACGCGCCGAGCGGCGCGTTGTCGATCAGCGCGCGCACGTCCTCCACGGACTTCTTGCGCGTCGTGGCAATCGTGTTCACGTAGCGCGCGAAAACTTCGTCGAGGATCGAATTGATCACTTCGCGGCTCGCCTCGGACATCTCCTTGCGCGTGAACTGTTCGGGCGCGGTCTTGTATTTCCCGATCTGGTAGAAGTCCGCCTTGACGCCGAGTTTGTCGAGCGAGCCGCCGAGCGACATCACGTCGGCGGCGAGGCCGACGATGAAGAGATCGCCGATGGGCGCGACGTAGATGCGGTCGCAGGCGGTGGCGAGGTAATACTCTTTGTTCGTGCCATACTCCATGTAGGCATAGACGGGTTTGCCGCTCGTGCGGAAGTCGGCGATGGCGTCGCGTATCTCGTCGGCCTTGCCCCAGCCGATCACGGTCATGTCGATTTCGAGCAGGATCGCGCCGATGCGTTTGTCCGTCTTCGCCTTCCTGATCTCCGAGAGCAGGCGCGTCAGCGAACGTTCGTCGCGGCCTAAGAACCGGCTCGCGAACGGGTCTTCCGGCACGTAGTCGGGCAGCGCGCCTTCAACCTTCAACACCAGCACGCTGTTGTCGCGGATGTTCGGCTCGCTGTCGCCGAAGGCGGACAACACCACTGCGAGGCAGATGAAGACGAACAACCCGAGCACGATGAGCAACCCCGTCACCCACAAAAAGATTTTTCCACCGCGTGTCATTGCCATAAGATTGCTTCCGGAACTCCTTACAAATTAGCCCTCACCCGGCCGCCGTATTGAGCCACACCGGAAGGTCAATGTAAATACGCGAAAAGCGCGCGAAAGTTTAAGCGCGCGGAGGAATACCGCCGGCGCTTCGGCGCGGCTACTTAGCGTAAGTTCGATATAGCGAGGGAATCGTCAGGGTCTCAGCCCCGTCAGGGGCGAAAGAATGTAGCCCACGGCGTGAGTCGTGGGGTCACACAGTGAATAACCTGTGGCAAGCCCCGTCAGGGCGAAAGAAGTTCAAGGTTGAATCTCCATCGCCCCTGACGGGGCTTATCCCTGTTCAACTTGTCTATGCCCACGTGGACTAGCGCCATGTGTCTGTGCCCACGGCGCGCGCCGTGGGCTACAACTATACCCCCCGACGGGGCTTTCAATAGAGGCCGCCGCTGACAAAGCGTGGCTCTTGCTCATCCGCAATTCGCACAGGCGCGCCCGTGTTCTCGCATCGAATGCGCGCGGCCGCTCTCTATTATCGCTTCACGATCCATCCGCCGCCAAGCACTTCGTCGCCGCGATAGAAGACGGTCGCCTGTCCCGGCGCGATGGCGCGTTGCGGTTCGTCGAACGTGACGCGCGCGCGCCCGTCCGCGAGCGGTTCGATGGTGGCCGGCGCGGGCGCGTGGCGATAACGCACGCGCACCTCCGCGCGCACGGGCGCTGCGGGCGCGTCGAAACTGATCCAGTTGACGCCCGCCGCCGTGAACCCGGACGCCAGCAACTCTTCGCTTTCGCCGACGACCACGCGGTTGCGCTCGGCGTCAACCTCGACGACGTAGAGCGGCAGCGGGCGCGAGATGCCGAGACCGCGACGCTGGCCGACCGTGTAGTGATGCACGCCCTGATGCTCGCCGAGCACGCGCCCCTCTGCATCCACGATCTCGCCCGCGCCGGGCAGACGCCCGGTCTCGCCCTCGGCTTCGAGGTAACGGTCTATGAAGCCGGCGTAATCGCCGTCGGGCACGAAACAGATTTCCTGCGACTCGGCCTTTTCCGACACGGCGAGATTGAATTGCCGCGCCGCCGCGCGCGCCTCTTCCTTTCGCATCTCGCCGAGCGGAAACATCGCGTGCGCCAGTTGCGCCTGCGTCAGCTCCCACAGGAAATAGGATTGATCCTTGTTCGCGTCGCGCCCGCGCAAAAGTTTGTGCCGTGCCGTGACGGCGTCGAATTCGACGCGCGCGTAATGTCCGGTCGCGACGCGCTCGCAGCCGAGGCTTTGCGCCAGCCGGTCGAGCGAAGCGAACTTCAGACGGCTGTTGCACGCCACGCACGGGATCGGCGTCTCGCCTTCCAGGTAACTCGTGACGAAGGGCTGCACCACGTCGCGCTCGAAATCCTGTTCGAGGTTCAGGACGTAGAAGGGAAAGCCGAGTTCCCCGGCCACGCGCCGCGCATCGTACACGTCGTCGAGCGAGCAGCAGCGCGAGGGCAGCGGGTCGCCGTGTTCGTCCACGTTGATGTTGCGGTTCTGGTTCCACAACTGCATCGTGAAGCCGACGAGTTCATGCCCCGCCGCCTGTAAAATCGCCGCCGCCGCCGAAGAATCGACGCCGCCACTCATCGCCACCGCAATCTTCATAAAGCACAGGTTTCAGGTTTCAAGTTTCAGGTTTCAGGTTTGAAATTTCAGCATTCAACTTGCCTTTGACCTGCAACTTGAAACCTGAAACTTGAAACCCCGCTTGTTTGCCGCTCGTTTGAAGCGGGTGTTAAGATTCCCACACAGACAACAAATGTGCCTGACAAATAACAGTTAAGGATAACCGAAACGGCGGAAAACTTCAGCCGTGGAAAGAGTTTCAAGTTACAGGTTTCAGGTTTCAAGTTAAAGAACCGGAGACCTTTCAGTCCTGAAACTTGAAACCTGAAACTTGAAACTTATACTTATGTCCGAAAGAGCCATCGAAGAGTACATTGTCGGCGAAGAACCCTTTTACCTGCCCGTGGGGGGCGAGGTGGAAATGTTCGAGGCGGCGAACGCGGCGCGGCTGCCCGTGATGTTGAAGGGGCCGACGGGCTGCGGCAAGACGCGCTTCGTCGAGCACATGGCGTGGCGCCTGTCGCGCCCGCTCATCACGGTGGCGTGCCATGAAGATTTGTCCGCGACCGACCTCGTCGGCCGCTTCCTGCTCGAAGGCGAGGAAACAATCTGGCACGACGGGCCGCTCACGGCGGCGGTCAAGAGCGGCGCGATCTGTTACCTGGACGAAGTGGTGGAGGCGCGCAAGGACACGGTCGTCATCATCCACCCGCTGACGGATCATCGCCGCCGCCTCCCCATCGAGAAGCGCGGCACCATCCTCGACGCGCCCGACGACTTCATGCTCGTCGTCTCCTACAATCCCGGCTACCAGTCGGTCTTGAAAGACCTCAAGCAGTCGACGCGCCAGCGTTTCGTCTCGCTCGAATTCGACTACCCGCCCGCCGAACTCGAAGCCGAGATCGTCGCGCGCGAAGGCGGCGTCGAAGAGACGACGGCGCGCGACCTCGTGCAGATCGGCCACAAGGTGAGAAATTTGCGCGGCCACGGCCTCGAAGAAGGCGTCTCCACGCGCCTCCTGATCTACGCCGCCCAGCTCATCGCGCGCGGCATCCCCTCGATCACGGCCGCCGAAGTAGCCCTCGCCTCGCCCATCACCGACGACCGCGAACTGCAACGCAGCATCCGCGAGATCATCACCACCGTGATCTGAAATTAAAGAGCACACATGATTTACAATGACGGGGAAGTTTATCGGAGGTGAGTTATGGACGGACATCGAGTAGAGGCTACTCTTAACGAGGATGGAGTTCTAACACTTAGCGATCTGCCGTTTCATGCTGGCGACAAAGTTGAAGTACTCATTGTGGCGCGTCAATCGAAGTCGAATGGACAACTACGGTATCCCTGCGGGGTCAGGCTGTGCGCTATGACGAGCCGACTGCTCCGGTGGCGCCAGCAGACTGGGATGCTCTTCAATGATAATCCTCGACACGCATATTTGGGTCTGGTGGGTTCATGGCGACGCGCGCCTGGGCGAGAAGCAGGTTGAATGGCTGGAGGAGAACGAAGCCGGTGAACTCGGCATAAGCGTGATCTCCTGTTGGGAGGTTGCCAAACTGGTCGAATATGGGCGTCTGGTATTACCTTGTTCCGTAGCGGATTGGCTCGATCAAGCTCTCGCGTATCCTGGAATCAGGCTGCTTGACCTTACGCCCCGCATCGCACTTGAATCCACACAGTTGCCAGCCGTATTTCACCGCGATCCGGCAGATCAAATTATCGTTGCGACTGCCAGAGTTTATAACTGCCCGCTCTTAACCGTAGATTCCTAAATTCTCGCGTACCCTCACGTGCAAACACTAAAATAACAAGATGGACGAAGCATTGGCCGAAGACTTCCGCGAAGACGCGCTCGCGGTCTTTCGCAAGTATAAGAAACTCGGCGAGGACGCGATGGCGCAACTCGGCGATGAGCAGTTCTTCGCGCGCATCGATGCGGAGGCCAACCGTGTCGCCGTGATCGCGAAGCACCTGGCGGGCAACATGCGCTCGCGCTGGACGGATTTTCTGACGGCCGACGGCGAGAAGCCGGACAGGGAGCGCGACGCGGAGTTTCGCCTTGAAGCTAACACGACGCGGGCGGAGGTGCTCGAATGGTGGGAAGAGGGCTGGCGTTGCGTCTTCGCGGCGGTCGAACCGCTCGCGCCATCAGACCTCCTGCGCACGGTGACGATCAGGGGTGAGCCGCACACGGTCTTCAAGGCGATCAACCGGCAGTTGACGCATTACGCATATCACGTCGGGCAGATCGTGTTGCTCACGAAGCATTTCAAATCCGGCGAGTGGCAAACGCTGAGCATCGCGCCGAACGCTTCGGAAGTTTTCAATCAAGTTATGCGCGAGCGCGAAACTTCTTAGGCGCGAAAGCTCGCAGGGCTTGCGACAGGCGAGGCGATAGTGTCGGCGACGCACAGTGATAGTGTCGGCGACGGCGCACGGAGGCCGGATAAGTTCGAGGCGTTTAAGCAGCTATAAGTTGATGAATTGATGAGCGAGCAGGAAGACAGGCAGACGCGCCCGGCGAAAGCGGGCGAGCCGGGGGCGGATGAATCACAGCCGCTCCCCGATGCCCTGCGCGAACACCTCGGCGAGGTGCAGAGCGCGAGCGAGCGGCGTAACGTGGCCGGACTCGTGCGCGAGATCGGCAAGTTGCCGGCCGACCGCGCGCGCGCCGCTTTGGAAGTGAGCGCTGTGCTCGCGGGTTTGAGTTTGCGCGTCGCGCTGGAATTTTTGCGTGCGGCCGTGGGGGCGGCACAGTTGTTGGAAGCGGCGGAGTTGCGCGAATGGGGTGAGATGGGGCGGCGGCTGGCGATGGCCGACGTGGAGACCGGCGCGAACTTCTACAAGGCGGGCGTGGCGGAACTAATCGCGGTTCCGCCGGAGGCGCGGCCGCTGCTGTTTCAAGTCTGCGCGCGCCAGTTGCCGCTCTCGACTTCCATCGCGACGGACACTTTCAGACACGCGCCGGAACTGGCGCGCGCCGCCGGAGACGGCGAGTTGCTATCAATGACCTTTGCGGTCGCACTTGAGATCGCGCGCCGCTCCGCGCGTCACAGCGCGGACTTTCTCGCGGCTTCGCCCGCCGCGTTCGCGCATCTGGCGCAGTACGCGGCGGCGCGTGAGGGACGGGAAATGGAAGCCGAGCCGGGCGCGGCGCAGGCGGGGAGGCAGTGGGAGAAGCAGGGAGAGAAGCAGGGAGAGAAGGCTGGCGCGGCGGGGCGGAACGACGTTGCACGCGCCGCGCTGCACCTCGCAGGGGTGTTCGCACAGCGCGCGGGCGGCATCGCGGCGGATGCCTGGACGAGCCTCCCGGCCGCCACCGACGCGCTCGACGCCGCTCAAGCGCGCACGCTCTTTCGCCACACGGAGCAATTTCTCGAACGCGGCGGCGCGGCGGCTTTGAACGTCCTCCTCGCGGGCGGCGAAGTGCTCAGGCTCGCGCCGCAGGTCTTCGCGGATTGGACGACGTTGTTGCACGAGGTCGCCGCGCAGGGCAACGCCCCGCTCGTCTCGCTCGCACGCCACAGCCCGCTGTTCTTCCGCGCGCTCGACTCACGCGCCAACAGCGAAGGCCAACTCGCGCGGCGCGTTATCGCGGCCACGCGCGCCGTGGCCGAGGTGGACGCGGAGGCGGCCATCTCCTGTTTTCGTTCCGCGCCCGCCGCTTTGCGCGCGACCTCCGTCGAACAGTTCGAGGAGTGGGCGCGCGGCGGCCTCTCTCTGAAGCGCAACGATGCGCGCTCGCGTCGCAGTTATTACGGACTCGAAACCCGGCAGAGCAACGCGGCGCTCTCGGCCGGCGGCACGGGGCTTTCGCTCGATACGGTTGCGCCGACGCTGCGCCTCTACGTCGAAGGCTTGACGGGGCGCGCCGTGGATGTCGCCTCGCTCGCCGCCGTGCCCGACGAGGCGCGCATCGGCGACGGGCGCACGATCCATCTGCCCGCCTCGGTCGCCGAGTTTGTCGACGACGAGCGCAACTTTCGTCTCTACAAAGTGCTCGCCGCGCACGCCGCCGGGCAGATCGAATTCGACACGCACGCGCGCGCCGGAAACAACCTCGAAACGGGCGCATCCTTGCGCGCCGCCTTCGCCTCAATCGCCGAACTCTACAGCGCGGAGAACGCGGACGCGCGCGACGCCTTCGCGCTCGACGGCTACATCAACGATCAGGCCGCGAGCGAACCCGCCCTCCCGCCCGGAGAGGAGGCGCGGCGCGCGCGCGCGAAACGTCGCCGCATGCCGAAAGAGGCAGACTATCGCGCCGTGCTCACGCTCTTTCCCCTGCCCCTGCTCGCCGCGCGCATCTTCGGCACGCTCGAAAACGGGCGCATTGATCGACGCCTGCGCCGCTCCTATCGCGGCCTCGCGCGCGATCTCGATCTCGTCCGCGCGCACCTACGCGCGAGCCGCCCTTCGATTGCCACCGTGCCCATCGCGCACGTGCCCTTCGAGTTGCTTTTCCAGATCACATTGTGCGGCGGCGCGCTCGACGACGCGCGCTCCTTCTACGGCCAGATCGTCTCGGAACTCGAATCAATCGTCGCCGATTATCTCGGCGGCGCGTCAGCCTCGGTCGCGGACACCCTGATGGCGACGAGCCGCGTCTACACGCTCTTTCAATCCGTCACGCCGCAGACGGACGAACAGCAGGAGCAGCAGCAGGCCGAAACTTCCGACGACGGCGGGAGCAGCGCCGAATCGCAACTCGACGACGCCAACCGGCGCGACCGTCCCGACCCGAACGCGCAGCCGCAAAACGATCCGCCGCCGAACGACGCGCGCGAACTCTTCAACGCCTGGGCGAAGTCCAACTCTTCGGCCGAGGACGCCGCCGAACAACTCTTCGGCGCGGAGCGTTGGACGCAGTCGCAGTCGCCGGAGCAGGAGTTGGAGGCGGGCGAGGTGGCCTACAGCTACGACGAGTGGGATCGCGAGTTGTCTGACACGCGCGTTAGCTGGTGTCGCGTCGTCGAGAAGCGCGTGCGCAGCGGCGACCGCTCGTTCGTCGAACTGACGCGCTCGCGCTACAGGGGCGTCATCTCCTCGATCAAGCATCAATTCCAGTTGATGCGCCCCGAAAGTCTGCTCCGCGTCCGCAACGAACTCGACGGCGACGACTACGATCTGGACGCCGTGATCAACTACGTGGCCGACCGCCGCGCCGACGGCCGGCAGTCCGAGCGGCTCTACACGAAACGCCTGCGCCGCGAGCGCGACGTGGCCGTCTCGTTCCTGCTCGACCAGTCTTCATCGACGGCGCGCACCATCGGCCGCCACCCGTTGCAGCCCTACACGCACCCCGGCCGTCGCATCATCGACATCGAAAAGGAGGGACTCGTCCTGATGAGCGAAGCCCTCGAAGCCGTGGGCGACGCCTACGCCATCTACGGCTTCACCTCCGAGGGGCGGCGCAACGTGAAGTTTTACGTCGTCAAGGATTTCGCCGAACGCCACTCGGAGGAGATCGAGCGGCGCATCGGCGGCATCAACTACCAGCACAACACGCGGCTCGGCGCGGCCGTGCGCCACGCCGCCGCCCGCCTGCGCGCGCAGCAGGCGCGCACGCGCCTCCTCATCGTGCTCTCCGACGGGCGACCCTACGACCACGATTACGGCGACGCGCGCTACGCACGCGAAGACACGCGCGAGGCTCTGCGCCAAGCGCGCATCTCAGGCATCACCCCCTTTTGCATCACCATCGACCGCGATTCCGAGGCCGAACTCAAAGACCTCTACGGCGAGGTCGGCTACACGATCATCGACGATGTGCTGAGTTTGCCGGAGCGTATGCCCGCGATTTACCGCAGATTGACGACGTGAGCGGGAGCCGGGAAGACGAACGGCGGACGAACGGGGAGGACACGAAGGCGAGTCTGAATAAAGGGCGCGAATCTCGGAAACTCGCGGACAAACAAGGTTCAAACCCTTTTGTTTCCATCTATTTACGCCCGAGGAAGGCACCACGCTTTGCCTCACGGGAGGCTCCGAAAGGGCGTGGCTTTGCCGTTCGATGTACGGGGCGGCACGCCCGGCGACCGCTCACGACCCTTATTTGTGGGCTCTCGTACAGAGAATAAATTTTTCCGTCGTCATAATTTCGCCAAAAAGATAGCGTAAAAATAGTCTAAATTATTCTGCGCAAGAATGCGGTTTGCTCGGCATTCTTGACTTTGTAGCTTTCGGAGTGGGCACGCCGGTCTCGCCGGGAACGCCGGACGGGCGACAGCGTGTGCGGTTAGATTAAACTTTTGGTTTCAACGGACACAGGAGAAACTTCAATGCGACGAACATTAGCTTTGGTGAGCCTGCTGGCTCTGGCAACTTTCGGCGCGGCTTGCGCCGCCACCGACAACGCAAACATGGGTAACGCGAACAACATGAACGGCAACATGAACGGCAACATGAACGCCGGTAACATGAACGGCGGCAACATGAACGCCGGTGGCACCGCCCCGACCGGCACGGCGGGCAACATGAACGGCGGCGGCAACATGAATGGCGGTAACATGAACGGCGGCAACATGAACGGCGGCAACATGAACGGCGGCAACATGAATGGCGGCGGCAACATGAACGGCGGCAACATGAATGGTGGCAACATGAACGGCGGCAACGGCAACATGCGCGGCGGCAACACCAACACCGGCACGAACAGAAACACCCCTTAGTCTCTCGCCGGAAGTTTTAGAGAGTCTGAATAAAAAATCGTCGGGCGCGAAGTTGAAATTGACCTCGCGCCCGACGATTTTTTCGCGGCCGCAGCGCCGCACTTCCGCTCCGGCGCGCCTCCGTCGGCGTCGCCGGTCTCTGCTGCAGACGCGTTAAAGCGCGTGCCCGGTCTGCATCGCGGCACTCGGGGCGCGGCGGGCGGTAAAAGTTGCGAATCACAGAATCCGGCTCGCCTGTTTTGGCAACGCGCGGGCTATTCTGTACACTCTGGATATGTCCGACACAGAGCAATTCACCATCGGGGTCGAAGAAGAATATCAGATCGTCGACCGCGAGACGCGCGGGTTGCGGCCGCGCGCGCTGCGCATCCTGCCGGGGGCGCGCGAGGCGGTCGGCGAGAGCGTGACGCCGGAACTCTACCTCTCGCAGATCGAGATCGGCACGAACGTCTGCGCGACGCTCGAAGAAGTTCGCGGCGAACTGACGCATCTCAGGCGCGAGATCATCACGGCCGCGGAAGGCGACGGCCACCTCATCGCGGCGGCCGGCACGCATCCCTTCTCGCACTGGGAAGACCAGGAACTCACGCCGAAGCGTCGCTATCGCGGCATCGCGGAGGAGTATGAGCAACTGGCGCGCGAGCAGTTGATCTTCGGCTGCCACGTCCACGTCGGCATCAAAGACCGCGAGGCCGCCATCCACGTGATGAACCGCGCGCGCCTCTGTCTCGCGCCCCTGCTCGCGCTCGCCGCCAACTCGCCCTACTGGCTCGGCTGGGACACGGGCTATGCCAGCTTCCGCACGGAAATCTGGCGACGCTGGCCGATGTCCGGCACGCCGCAGGTCTTCTCATCGCGCGCCGCCTACGACCAACTCGTGGAAACGCTGGTCGCCACGGGCAGCGTCTCCGACGGGACGAAAATCTACTGGGACGTGCGCCCCTCAGCCCGCTACGAGACGCTCGAATACCGCGTCACGGACGTATGCCTGACCATCGACGAAGCCGTGATGATCGCGGGACTGGTGCGCGCGCTGACGCGCACCGCCTACGAACACTATCAGCGCGGCGAACCGCTCACGGAGGTGCGCCCCGAAGTGCTCCGCGCCGCCAAGTGGCGCGCCGCCCGCTACGGTCTCGACGCCGAACTGATAGACGTGACCGAAGGGCGCGCCGCGCCCGCCGCCGAAGTCGTCGAAAAACTTCTCACGCACCTGCGCCCCGCCCTTGAAGCCGATGGCAACTGGGAAGAAGTGTCAGCCCTGACGCGCTACACGCTCGCGCGCGGCAACGGCGCGGCGCGCCAGCGTCAGGCCTTCGCCCGCACGAATAATTTCGAGTCGGTCGTCGATCTCATCGTCAGCGAAACGGCCAAAGGCACAACTTGAGAGCGCCACGAAGGGCGCGGGCGGCGCGCACGCGTCGAATGAGCATCTGACGAGCGTCGCAGGCATCTGACGAGCATCGGGCGAGCGTCGCGCGAACGTCAGGCGAGCGTCGGGTGTGCGTCAAGTAAGCGTTGGGCGAGCATCGAGTGAGCGTCGGGCGCATCGCGTGGGTGCCGGGCGTGTCGAGCAAGTATCCGATGATCGTCGCGCGGGCGTGGGAAGCAAGCGTTAGCCGGGCTGCTTTTGTTTCGGCGGGGCGGCCTGAGATATGCTCCCGGTGAAAAAAGGGGGAAGTTGAAATGTCTGTGTTGCGAGCCGCCGCGAGCGGTCTGGTCGGGGCGTGCGCCCTGACATTGATCCACGAATCGGCGCGGCGCGCGCTGCCGGCTGCGCCGCGGATGGACGTGTTGGGGATGCGCGCCATCGCCAGGTCCATGCGCGGGGTCGGGCAGGAGCCGCCGCCCGCGGACGAACTGCACGCGCTCGCGCTCGTGGGCGATGTCGTCTCCAACGGTTTGTATTACAGTCTGGTCGGCATCGGGCGGCCGGAAGGCGCGCTGCTGCGCGGGACGCTCCTCGGCCTCGCGGCTGGCGTGGGCGCGGTGCTCCTGCCCGAACCGCTCGGACTCGGGCACGCTCCGAGCGCGCGCACGCCGGAGACGAAAGCGATGACAATCGGCTGGTATCTGGCGGGCGGCGTCGCGGCGGCGCTCGCCTATCGCCTGCTAGCCCGTCGGCCGGGCGAGAACCGGCGGGGTGAGCCGCGGCGGCGCGGCGCGCGTCGTTAGCCCACCATAGATCGATGCGGCGCACACCGTCTGTTACGTCGCCGCCGCCACAGAGAAGAGGTTTCGGTTTGACGAACACGGAAGAAGCGCGCGAGAAATACGGGCGGCGCGTGCAGCGTTGCTACGGCTGCTTCGTGGCCTACTATCTGAAGGACATGTATCTCGGTGAAGACGCGACTTACTACTGCGAACACTGCCACGACGAGACGATGTTTCACTTTGAACAATTCTCGCAGGTGCTCGACCTCTCGAAGTTGCCGAGCATGCAGCCGGACGAAGGATGAACTCTGAAGGGGGTCGTGCGCGAAGCCGGGTTGCGAGTCCGGTGGTTGGCGGATGCGTTCTCAAATCTGTTTTGAGGCGTGTTAAACTCGCTGCCTGCGGGGCAAGTGTCGAGGCGATAAAAGAGGATTGGTTATGAAGTTGTTTACCAACTGTCTGCGAGCGTTTTTGCCGTGTCTGTTCGTGGTTTGTCTTGCGGGCGCGGCGTGGCCGCAACAGGTGGGCACGGTTCCCGTTAACCGCGCGGAGTATGAGGCGTGGCGCGCGGAGCGCGAGGCGGAGATCATACGCCAGCAGATGGCGCGTGAGAATGAGGCTTTCAAGCACGGGAGCGAGCTGCGCCGGAATCGCCGGGCGCCTTCCGCCACGACGCCGCCGCCGCCCACCGGAAAAATGACTGCGGAACACAAGCGACGCCTCTACCCGACGGACGCCGAGCGCGCCTCTTTCGCCGCGCTGCTGCGCGAAGACGGAACAGGGTTGATGCGCCTGTTGCCCTACTCGGGCTGTCCCGTAGACCCGCGCATCCTGGATGTCTCCGGCAAGTGCCTGGAGCGTGTGCCGCCGGTGTGGGGCGGCGGATCGTTCTACTCGTTCAAAAGCAGGAAGCATCATCTCGCACCCTACACGGACATTGCGCTGCGCGATAACTCGTTCCACGTCGGCTTCGTAAATCACACGCTCGGGCTGCTGACCACGCTGGGCGACGTGCCGCTCGAAACCGTGACGCTCCAGAGCAAAGCGGTGCGGCCGTTTCTCAAATTCGTCCCCGCGCAGACGCCGGCCGACACCGAGCGAGAGTTCATGCGCGGCAGCGCGTGGCGTGAATCGCCGGAACACGTCTATGGCGCGACCGCGCCCGTGCGCGAGAACACGACTTACGTGCTTCGCTCCATCACCTTCCTCTCGAACCGGAGCAAGCCCACGGACGTGCTCGTCGTCTTTCGCGTCACGCGCAGGGATGCCGACGGCGCAGTCACCATCGCGTGGAAGCATCTCCAAAAGCCGAAGGGCTGAACTTCGAGACAGACGCGCGCCCTCGTACCTCCGGTCTCTTCCGACACGCGCTCGCCCCGCCTCGACGACCTGCGCGTTTGAGACGACAAAGAGCGGTGCGTTATAGTGTGTGGGAAAATTCGGAGGCTTAGGCTAATTGGTAAGTCAGCAGTCTTGAAAACTGCCGCGCGAAAGCGCTTGGGGGTTCGAGTCCCTCAGCCTCCGTACAGTTTTGAGTTTCACGTTCGAGCCGCCCCCGCCTGCCAGAGAGAGCACGGGCGGCTTTTCATTTGCGGGTTGAAGGACACTTCGGCGGCGGGCGTCTGCCCGGTCGCCGCGTGACAAGCGGGGAGGGTTGGGATGATGCTCACGTTGATGTGCGAGACGGTAGCGGCGCGGGCGGCGCAGGGTGTGACGGCCGGGCAGACGCTCCTGTTCAATCTCTGGCTGTGGCAGGCGCAGGCAGCGCCGACGCCCGACCCACAGGCGACCCCGCTAACCACGCCCACCCCGGCCATGGCTGCCGCGCCGCTGCCGCCGGAGGGCGACGTTAACTGGATGATCCGTTTCTGGAACAACTACCTGAACCAGAAACTCGAAATCGGCGACACGCTCAAAATCTCCATCGCGTCGATTATCGGCGGCCTGCTCGTGCTGCTCGTCGCATGGTTGTTGTCGCGCACGATCCGCAAGTTTCTCGAAGGTCGTCTGGCCGCGCGCACGCACCTCGATCCGGGCTTGCAGTTCACGCTGCTCAGGCTCACGCACTACGTGATCCTGACATCCGGCATCATCTTCGCCGCCTCGCTCGGCTTGAATCTACACTTCACCTCGCTGGCCGTCATCTTCACGGCGCTCTCGGTCGGCATCGGCTTCGGCCTGCAGTTCATCGCGGGCGACATCGCCTCCGGCTTCATCCTCCTGTTCGAGCGCCCCGCCCGCATCGGCGACTTCGTCACCATCACGGGGCCGGACAGCCGCATCACGGAAGGGCGCGTGCAGACCATCAATCTGCGCACGACCGCCGTCTTGACGAACGACCGCATCACCGTCATCGTGCCGAACTCGAAGCTCGTCAACGACAACCTCGTCAACTGGTCTTACGCCGACCGCCGCGCGCGCATCAGCGTGCCCGTCGGCGTCTCCTACAGTTCGGACGTCGATCTCGTCACCGACACGCTCCTGCGCGCCGCCGAAGGCATCACGAACGTCTTGCCCGAACCGAAGCCGAGCGTGCAGTTCTTAGGGTTCGGCGAATCGTCGCTCGACTTCCGCCTGCTGGTCTGGACGGACAGGCCGCGCCGCCACCCGCAGATCAAAAGCGACATCAACTATCGCATCTGGCGTCTCTTCAGGGAGGCGGGCATCGAAATTCCCTTCCCGCAGCGCGACCTCAACCTGCGCGGCGCGGAACTGCGCCTCGCCGCATCCGACGGCGGGCGCTTCACCCTCACCGACGCGGGCGAGACGGACGACGAGCGCGAAGAAAACCTGACGCGCAGGTGAATGTGCATATCTTGTGAGAACACCCTGTTGTGGAGGCAGATCATGGACAAACAAAGCGACGCCCCATCCAAGCGGAAGTATTCAGACAGGATCGTCGTTCAATACATATGCGCCTATTTCGATCACCTGCACAGCGAATTTCTCAGGATAATCTCCGCCATGGACGACGAAAAGACCCGGCAACTCAAAGAGCGTCTCGCCCCGATCTTCCAGAGGCGCGGGAAAGATGAGTTAACGTGGGATGATGTTTACACTTTTGACCTGGAGTTGTTAGAGCTGCTGTCCGACGAAGACCTGGTGCGCAAGGCGTATGACATGCGCTCCAAGTATCGCAGCATTGCCGGGGCGAGAGACTACGACGCTTACATAGCCTCGAAACCGCCCGACCTCACGACGCTCCAAATCGAGTCAATCAAGAAGGGTGAAGAAAAAGCGACGACAATTGCCGCCGAAGTCCTGCGCGCCGACATCAGATACTTACTCGGCCAGTTCTACCTCCACTACTCGCTGATGCCGCTGCGCGAAGGATTGCGCGACGAACTGACGCGGCTGGCGCGTAGATGGACGCTCACCTTCATAACCATCTTTGGATTATTTGTCATCGTGAGTCAGATTCTCCTTTACCTGCTCCCGCTGCGAGATCATAAACCGGACATCAATAAATGGTCGTTCACCATGACGGTTGCGGTAGTTATTTTCGCAGGCATCATGGGCGGTTTCGTGAGCATGTTGCAGCGCATACAAAGCGCGCCGAATGAAGGCGACGCGCTCTACAATCTCGCGCTGCTGTCACATGGATGGAAAGGAATCTCCCTCTCGCCTCTCTACGGCGCGATCTTCGCGATGCTGCTCTACGTGCTGTTTACGGCCAACATTTTACAGGGGGATGTTTTCCCGCAGATCGCGCCGCGACAAGATATGCAGACCGCAACGGATGTTCCAGCCGACACGTCGAACACTCAGGCATTCGAAAGTCTGCCTTTCTCCGATACCGTCCCTGCGAACACCAAAGCTTATGCCCTGCTCGTCATCTGGTGTTTCATCGCGGGCTTTGCCGAACGGCTCGTGCCCGATACGCTGAACCGGCTGGTGACCAAGAACCAATCAATACAGGGGACGGGCACATAACCTCACGTCCGCCGTTTCCGATGGCTTGCCCGGCTCCTTGCCTTTTCCCTTTTTTTTAACTTCTGCTAGTCTGTAGCCGTTCGTCTGAATGAGCGGTCACTCATCAAAGCGTCCAATTTAGCGAAACGGAGTTAGCCCCGCCGAATGCGTTCCGCACGTTCCGTGAATCCGTCGCCGCGCGCCGCCGTGCCCGACAAGCGCGAGGCCATCCTGCGCGCCGCGACGAAGGTCTTCGCCGAGAGCGGCTACTTCAACTCGAAGGTGGCCGACGTGGCGCGCGTCGCCGGTGTGGCCGACGGCACGGTCTATCTCTATTTCAAAAGCAAAGAGGAAATTCTGCGCTCCATCTTCGAGCGCGGCGTGAATGACGCCATCGCCGCCGCGCGCGCCGAGACGGCCGCGCTCGCAGACCCGCGCGAGAAGCTGCGGCGCATCGCGCGTCTACACCTGGAGCGGCTCGGCGCGGATCGCGATCTGGCCGTCGTCTTTCAAGTCGAACTGCGCGGCTCGACGAAGTTCATGGAAGAGTTTTCCGCCGCCGGTCTGGCCGAATACCTGCGCCTCATCCGCGAGACGCTCGAAGAGGGACAGCGCGCCGGTCTCTTCCGCGCGGAATTGAACGCGAAGGTGGTCGCCAAAATTCTCTTCGGCGCGCTCGACGAGATGGCGACCAACTGGATTCTCTCGCCGCGCGCCTACAAACTCGCGCCGCTGGCCGATCAGGTACTCGACATTTTTCTCAATGGAGTGAGCACCCCCCAATGAACCCCGATTCGACGCGAAACAATGCAGGAATGACGGAGACCGACATCAACGGCGCGTCCGGCGCGCGCGCAGAAGCCGGACGCAGAGACGGCGCAGACGCCTCGCCCGAAGAAGCACCCGCCCCGGCGCAAAGTGCTTCGGTCGCCGCCGCGAACGAGGAGGCCGAGTTCACGCCGCCCCCGCCCCCGCCGCGCGTGCCGCTCTCGCCGGACGAACCTGTGACGCTCGCCGAAGTTTTCACGCACGCCATCGGTCGCTACTCGAAACCCGACGCGCTCAACTACAAGCGCGACGGCGCGTGGCACGCCATCTCTTCCGCCGAACTGCTCGAACGCGCGCACCACATCGCGGCCGGCCTCCACGCGCTCGGGATCAGGCGCGGCGAGCGCGTCGCCATCCTCTCCGAGAGTTCGCCCGAGTGGACGCTCGCGGACGCGGGCTGCCAGTTCGCGGGCGTCGTTGACGTGCCCATCTACCCGACGCAAGCCCCGCCGCAGGTGCGCTACATCCTCGACGATTCGGGCGCGCGCCTCCTCTTCATCCGCAATCGCGCCGCCTTCGAGCGCATCTACGAGGCCATCGACGGCGCGCCCACGCTCGAACACCTCATCTTCTTCGAGCCGGAGGGCGCGGCCGATGCGGGCGCAAGCACGCTCGACGAACTCGTCGAACGCGGGCGCGCGCTCGTGCGCGAGCAACCGAACCTCGTCGAACAACTCGCGCGCGCCGTTTCCGCCGCAGACCTCGCCACCATCATCTACACTTCGGGCACGACCGGCGAACCGAAGGGCGTCATGCTGACGCACGCCAATCTCGTCACCAACCTGATCGACAGTTCCGGCCACCTCGCCTTCCACGAGACGGACATCGCGCTCTCCGTGCTGCCGCTCTCGCACGTCCTCGAACGGCTCGGCATGTACATGTACATACACCACGGCATGAGCGTCTTCTACGCCGAGTCAATCGAGAAGATCGGCGACAACATGCGCGAGGTGCGCCCGACGATCATGATCTGCGTGCCGCGCCTGTTCGAGAAAATCTACGCGCGTATTCAGGAGCGTGCCTCCGCCGGGGGGAAACTCAAGGCGGGGATGCTCGCGTGGGCGGTGGGCGTCGGGAAAGAGTGGGCGCAGTTGACGGTCGAGCGTCGGCGCGTGCCGCCGCTCCTGGGGTTGAAGCACGATCTCGCGCTGCGTCTCGTCTTCTCGAAGTGGCGCGCGGGCGTGGGCGGGCGGATGCGCCTGTTCGTGTCGGGCGGCGCGGCGTTGCCGGATGAGATCGGCTATCTCTTCCTCGGCGCGGGGCTGCCCATCGTGCAGGGCTACGGGCTGACGGAGACCTCGCCCGTGATCGCGGCGGGCACGCTCGAAGACAACCGCATCGGAACCGTCGGGCGACCCATCAAAAACGTGGAGGTGCGCATCGCGCCGGACGGCGAGATCGAGACGCGCGGCCCCAATGTCATGCGCGGCTACTACAGGAAGCCCGCCGAGACGCGCGCCGTCTTTACCGACGACGGCTGGTTCAGGACGGGCGACATCGGCCTGCTCGACGCGGACGGCTTCCTCAAGATCACGGATCGCAAAAAGGAGTTGTTCAAAACTTCCGGCGGCAAGTACATCGCGCCTTCCGTCGTCGAGGGGCGCATCAAGGGATCGCGCTTCGTCAATCAGGTCGTGCTCATCGGCCACGGGCGCAAGTATGCGGCCGCGCTCATCGTCCCCGATTGGGATCAACTGCGCGCCTATACGCAGCACAAAGGCATCCGCGACGCGGGCGACAGCCCGGCGGAACTGTGCCGCGATCCGCGCATACTCGATCTCATGCAGCGACAGGTGGACTCGCTCTGCGCCGATCTCTCTAACTACGAGCGCGTCAAGCGCGTCGCGCTCCTCGAACGCGAACTCTCCATCGAGGGCGGCGAACTGACGCCCACGCTCAAGGTCAAACGCCGCGTCGTGGACGAAAAATACCAGGACGTGATCGCGCGCCTCTACGCGGAAGAGTAACAGTTGGCGGAAGAGTAAAAGTTGAAACCTCCGTGCGGCCTGCACCGTTAGAGAACTTTCCGGCCGGCACGGCTCAAGCGGCGAACATCAGCCGCGGAGATTCAGAGAGAAGACGCTGAAGAGAGCGGGCGCAGAGGATAGAACCGATGAAGTGCGAACGATGAAGCATGAATGACGACGGCCGCTCGCCCCCAGAGCGCCCCGTGATTCATCCTTATCGCTCGGCTTTCGTCGGTCTCCTTTGCGCCCGCTCTCTTTTGCGTCCTCGCATGCGTCCGGCGCGGCGCGTGTTTTTCAGTGGCGGTTAATTTTCGGTCAACGGCAAACGGCCATGAGTCTCAAACAAATCATCGCATTGCTGCGCGAGGCCGTGCTCGGCTCGCGGCAGGACTTCACCGAGGGCGGCATCGGCCGCGCCATCGTGCTGCTGTCCGTGCCGATGATTCTGGAGATGGTGATGGAGTCGCTGTTCGGCATCGTCAACGTCTTCTACGTGGCGCGGCTCGGCGCGGACGCCATCGCCGCCGTCGGCCTCACCGAATCCATGCTCACCATCGTCTTCGGCATCGCCATCGGGTTGAGCATGGCGACGACGGCGACCATCGCGCGGCGCACGGGCGAGCACGATACGGAGGGCACGGCGGTGGCCGCCGTGCAGTCGATCATCATCGGCGTCTTCACGTCGCTGCCGCTGGCCGTCGCAGGTCTCGCGTTTGCGCCCGCGCTCCTCGGCCTGATGGGCGCGGAGGCGGGCGTCATCCGCATCGGCTCCACTTACGCGGCCATCATCCTCGGCGGCAACATCTGCATCCTGCTGCTGTTTCTCATCAACGCCATCTTTCGCGGCGCGGGCGATGCGGCGACGGCGATGCGCTCGCTCTGGCTCGCCAACATCGTCAACATCATTCTCGACCCGTGCTTCATCTTCGGCCTCGGCCCCTTCCCCGAACTCGGCGTGACGGGTTCGGCCATCGCCACGACCATCGGGCGCGGCGCGGGCGTCGCCTACCAGCTCCGGGTTCTGCTCAGTGGGCGCAGCCGCATCGAGGTCAGACGCAGACACCTGCGGCTCGACTTGCCGGTGATGTTGAAACTGCTGCGCATCTCCGTGGGCGGGATGTTTCAATTTCTGGTGGCGACGGCGAGCTGGTTGGGGCTGACGCGCATCGTCGCCATCTACGGAAGCGCGGCGCTCGCGGGCTATACGCTCTCGCTCAGGATTCTCATCTTCGCGATGCTGCCTTCCTGGGGCATGTCGAACGCGGCGGCCACGCTCGTCGGGCAAAATCTGGGCGCGGGGAAGCCGGCGCGCGCCGAGCGTTCCGTAATGCTCGCAGGCCTCAGCAACGTAATCTTTCTCGCCGTCGTCGCGCTCGTCTTCGTCGTCTTCACCGAGCCGATCATCAATCTCTTCACGACGGACGCGAGCATCGTCGCCTATGGCGTCACGTCGCTGCGCATCATCAGCTACGGCTTCATCTTCTACGGCTACGGCATGGTGATGGTGCAGGCGTTCAACGGCGCGGGCGACACCTTCACGCCGACCGTCATCAACCTCTTCTGCTACTGGCTCTTTCAAATCCCGCTCGCCTACGCGCTCGCCATCCACTTCGGCCTCGGCGCGAACGGCGTGTTCATGGCGATCCCCATCGCCGAGACGCTCCTCACCATTCTCGCCATCATCTACTTCAGGCGCGGTCGCTGGAAGGCGATGAAGGTGTGAAATGTCAGTAGGTTCGTTATTAGTTGTCCGTGGTCAGTAGTCAGTTGTCAGTTGCATGTGGCTATCATACGAGTTACTAAAGACGGACTTGAACAACTGACGACGGACAACGGACGACTGCTTGAACAACTGACGACGGACAACGGACGACTGACGGCTTTCACTTCATTGTTTCCTCTGCCCACTCTCTGATTGTGCGGCTCAACTCGTCCAGTTGCGCGTCGAAGAAATGCCCCGCGCCGGGAATTATCTCGACGCGCGCGTGCGCTTCGGGCGGCAAACTTTGCGCGAGCGTCCGTAGCACGGCAACGTCGCCGAACTCGTCGTGCTCGCCGTGGACGAAGAGCAGGGGCTTGCGGCAAGTTTTGAGAAAGGAGAAGTCGTACATGTTGACGGGTGTGCCGATGCCGATGAGGGCGCGGATGCGTTCGTCCGCCACGCCCGTCTCCAGCGCGACGCGCGAGCCGAAGGAGAAGCCCGCGAGGAGGAGCGGCGCATCCGGGTAGTGCTCGACGAGATAGTCGAGCGCGAGGCGCGCGTCGGCCGCCTCGCCGCGCCCGTGGTCGTGCGTGCCGGTCGTCTGGCCGACGCCGCGAAAGTTCTTGCGCAGCGTGAGGAATCCCGCTTCGTTCAGGGCGCGCGCGGCGCGGAAGACCACCTTGTTGTGCATCGTGCCGCCATGCAGCGGGTGCGGGTGCAGAACGAGCGCGACGCCGCGGCGCGTAACGTCCGCGCGCGGTTCCTTCACGATGGCTTCCAGTTTGCCGTGCGGAGCGGGGATGAACAAATTGCCGGCCGGATACAAAATTGATTTCACCTCGACGGAATGTTTTTGACGTGGAGAGACTAGCAGAGGCCATGCCGCCGGGAGAAGCGCGAGGGGTTCGCGCGCGCCGCGAAATTTCGTGCGTCTCGATCTTCAGGGCTGGCGCGCGCCGGACTGCCATCCGTCTTGACTTGATTTGCCGGAGAGTTTAGCTTTTGCAGCGTGCGGGTTAATCTTCCTCACGTCGCAGTTTTTGTTGCGGCTTCTTCAATTTCAATCTTGAAATAACCTTCGCGAAGCGTTTAGCGCGAGGCATGCCGTCGCCGCTCCGTTAACGTCCCAGAGGTGTAAAGTATGATCCGCGTCCTTCGCTATTCGTCTCTGCTCAATTACAGCGTCGGCCTCGTCGCCGTCTGCGCCGCGCTGCTCGTGCTCTGGCCGGGTCTCGCCCAGAACCTCTTCGCCGTCGGCAACGGAACGGACGGCTTTATGACGCACGAGCACTGCTACCTCGGCATCAACTCGCTCGTCTGGATGCACTTCTTCTCCGACCTCGCCATCGGCTTCTCCTACGTCGCCATTTCGCTCGCGCTCACCTACCTCGTCTATCGCGCCCGCCGCGACATCCCCTTCCACTGGGTCTTCCTCGCCTTCGGTCTCTTCATCGTCGCCTGCGGCAGCACGCACTTCATCGAAGTCTGGACGACGTTCAACGCACCCGTCTACTGGTTCGCCGGCTACCTCAAACTGGTCACGGCCGTGGCCTCCGTCGCTACCGCGCTCGTGCTGCCGCCGCTCATCCCGCGCACGCTCGCGCTCATCCAGTCCGCCAAACTCTCGGAGGCGCGCCGACACGAACTCGAAGCTGCCAACCGCGAACTCGAAACGCTCTACGTCCGTGTCAAGGAACTCGATGAACTGAAGACCAATTTCTTCGCCAAAGTCTCGCACGAACTGCGCACGGCGAGCATGAACAACAGTGCGAGCGCGAACGGCGAGGGAGAACCGCGCGCGGGCGGCGGCGAGGAATCACACGCGGGCGGCGGGGATTCTGCGCGCGACGGGCGGGGGGCGGCCTTCGCCTCCGCCGGCGAGCGACCGTCCGCCGGCGAGCGTTCGACCGTGGCGGCGTTGTCGCTCGCGCCGCTCGTGCTGGTGGTGGAAGACAATCGCGAGACGAGCGATTTCATCGCGGCGGAACTCGGCGCGAAGTATCGCGTGGCGTGCGCTTGGAACGGGCGCGAGGGGTTGGCGCGGGCGCGCGAACTGCGCCCCGACCTCATCCTGTGCGACGTGTCGATGCCGGAGATGAGCGGCGAGCGTTTCGTCGTCGAGCTGCGCGCCGACGGCGAACTGGCGGCTGTGCCCGTCTGCATGTTGACGGCGAAGGCCGACGAGAAGTTGCGCATCGAGTTGTTGCGCGCGGGCGTGCAGGACTATCTGATGAAGCCCTTCGTGAGCGAAGAGCTGCTGGCGCGCGTCGCCAATTTGATCGAGACGAAGCGCACGCGCGAAGCGTTGCAGTTGGAACTCGACAGCCAGCACCACGACCTGGTCAAACTGGCGAGCGAGGTCGCTTCGCGGCGGCGCGACATGCAGGCCGCGCTCGTCGAATTGCGCGCGAGCAACCAGACGCTGGAAGCCATCATTCACGCTTCGCCGCTCGGCATCGTCGCGCTCGACCCCGAAGGCATCGTGCGGATGTGGAACCAATCGGCCGAACGCATCTACGGCTGGAGCGAAGCGGAGGTGGTGGGGCGCACGCTGCCGACCGTCCCCGTGGACAAACTCGAAGAGATGCGGCGCAACCACCGGCAGGCCGTCGGCGGCGCGGACTTCAAATCCTTCGAGACCGTGCGGCTCAGGAAGGACGGCACGCAGATCAACGTCAGCATCTCGACCGCGCCCCTGCAGCACCTCGAAGGGAGTTCGGGCGGCGTCCTCGCGCTTGTCGAAGACGTGACGGAGCGCGTGCGCGCCGAAGCCGAAAAGGCGCGGCTGGCGGCGGAAGTGGAAGCGCAGCGCCACCGTCTGGATTCGCTCATCATGAGCGTGCCGGGCGTGGTGTGGGAAGCGTGGGGCGAGCCGGACGAGTCGAACCAGCGCATCAATTTCGTCAGCGATTACGTGGAGACGATGCTCGGCTACACGGTCGAGGAATGGCTCGCCACGCCGAATTTCTGGCTCTCAATCGTCCACCCTGAAGACCGCGAACGCGCCGCGCGCACCGCCTCGGCCACCTTCGCGAGCGGCCGCGTGGGCACGAACCAGTTCCGCTGGATGGCGAAGGACGGCCGCGCCGTCTGGGTGGAAGCGCACTCGCTCGCCATCAGGGACGAGGCCGGCCGCCCGCTGGGGATGCGCGGCGTGACGATGGACATCACGGAGCGCAAGGAAGCGGGCAGGGAGCTGCGCCGCTGGGAGCAGATTTTTCAGCACGCGGGTTGGGGCGTGGCGATGGCCGACCCGGCGACGGGCACGCTCGCCGCCGTCAACCCGGCCTTCGCGCGGATGCACGGCTACGCCGTCGAGGAGATGCTCGGCCAGCCGCTCGCCGTCGCCTTCGCGCCAGAGGAGCAACCGCTGCTCGCCGAGCACGTCCGCGCCGTCAACGAAAAAGGGCATCACGTGTACGAGTCGATGCACATCCGCAAAGACGGCACGCGCTTTCCGGTGCTCGCCGACGTGACGGTCTTCAAAGACGAACACGGCGAGGTGCTCTACCGCGCCGCCAACGTGCAGGACATCACCGAGCGCAGGCGCGCCGCCGAGGCCGAACGCTTCCTCGGCGACGCGACGACGCTGCTCGCCTCCTCGCTCGACTACGAGTTGACGCTGGAATCGGTGGCGCGCCTCGCCGTGCCCTACGTGGCCGACTTCTGCCTCGTCCACATGCTCGAAGACGACAACTCGATCCGCCGCATGGTTGTGGCGCATCAGGACTCCGCGCGCGAGGCCGCCTGGCGCGACATGCAGCGCCGCTTTCCGCTCGACCTGAACACGCCGCACACCATCGCGAAAGTGCTGCGCACGGGCGAGCCGGAGTTGTTTTCCGAAATCTCCGACGCGATGTGGCAAGCCGTTATCCGCGACCCGGAAGAGATCAGGATGCTGCGCGAGTTCGACATCAGGGCGGCGATGATCATGCCGCTCACGGCGCGCGGCCGCACCATCGGCTCGCTCACCTTCATCAGTTCCGAGAGCGCGCGCCGCTACGGGCGGGACGATTTCGCGCTCGCCGGCGAACTCGCGCGCCGCGCCGCGCTCGCCATCGACAACGCGCGCCTCTACGGCCGCGCGCAGGAAGCCAATCGCGCCAAAGACGAATTTCTCGCCACGCTCTCGCACGAACTGCGCACGCCCCTGACGCCCATCATCGGCTGGGTTCACATGATGTCGAGCGGCCAGCTCGCCGCCGAAGACATCACGCACGGCCTCTCCGTCATCGGCAAAAACTCGCAATCGCTCGCGCATCTCATCAACGACCTGCTCGATATGTCCGCGATCCTGAGCGGCAAGATGCGGATCGACATGCTGCCCGTCTCTCTCGGCGCTGTTGTCAGAGAGGCCATCGAAACCGTGCGCCCGCGCGCCGCGCGGCAGAACATCAGCCTCGACTTCGTGCCCGCCCCCGGCGCGGAAGACGCGCTCGTCTCCGGCGACCGCACGCGGCTCGTGCAAATCTTCTGGAATCTCCTCACGAACGCGGTCAAATTTTCGCCGGACGGAAGCCGCGTGCGCGTCGTCTGCGAAATCGCCGGGGCGTCGGCGCGCGTCCACGTGGAAGACGAAGGCGTAGGCATCTCCGAGGAGTTTCTGCCCTTTGTCTTCGACCGTTTCCGGCAGCAGGACATGTCCACGACCAAGGCGCACGGCGGACTGGGCATCGGCCTCGCGCTCGTCAAGAGTTTCGTCGAAGCGCACGGCGGGACGGTGTCCGCCGCGAGCGCGGGCGAAGGGCGCGGCAGCCGTTTCACGGTCAGCCTGCCGCTCGCTCCGACGGCGACTGCGCCCGACAACGACGACGCCGACGCCGTGCCGCCCGAAGATGCGTGCGGCGTCGAAGCCGCGTGTCACGTCCTTGTCATCGAGGACGCGCCCGACACGCTCGAAGTGCTGCGCGTCACGCTCGCGGTGCACGGCTTTCGCACCAGCGCCTGCGCCACGCCCGAAGAGGCTCTCAGCATTGCAGCCGACGAGCACTTTGATATAATCATTTCCGACATTGGTCTTCCCAACATTGACGGTTATGAATTGTTGAAACTGCTGCGCGCCCGGACGCCTCGCCTGCGCGATGTCCCCGCACTCGCCCTGACCGGATACGCCGCGCAGAAAGATGTGGACGCCGCCCTCTCCGCGGGGTTCAACGCACACCTTGCTAAGCCGTTCGACCCGTCCACGCTGCTCGCCACCGTGGACGCACTGCTCAACGGGCAGATGTCCGCGCCACCGGAGGACGACGCCTGAGCGAGAAGTTTTGTGTGGCCGCGCGGGTGAACGGTTTATTCCACCGCGCAAGCCCACAAGCTTACTTTCCTGTTGCCGAGGCCGCGCCAAGCGGAAAGGGAGAGATAAAGAATGCTGGCTGCCACTGAATCTGTCGCACGTGCGGCCGCCGCATCGCGCGCGTCCGTCGCCTTCGTCTTGGCCGCGAGCGGCTTCGCCGGCGAAGGGGAGGCGAATCAACTGCCCGCACCCGCGCCTGCTTTCGGCGGCAACACGCCACGGGAGAAGCAGTACAAGCCCCGCGCCCTCGTGATCGACGACGCGCCGGACGTGACCGAGATGCTCGCGATCCTGCTCCAGTACGCGGGCTACGAAGTGGTGATGGTTTATTCCGGCGCGCAGGCGCTCGAAGCGGCGCGCGCCGAGCAATTCGACGTGCTCGTCTCGGACATCGGGATGCCCGGCATGAATGGCTACGAACTCGCCGAAGCCGTGCGCGCCCTGCCCGGCTATCAGGCCACGCCGATGATCGCCGTCACCGGCTTCACCATGTATGAGGATCGCGACCGCGCGCTCCAATGCGGCTTCGACGCTTTTTTGGCGAAGCCCATCAACCCGCGCGATCTGATCAGCCTCGTCGAGCGGCTGCGCAACTGATGGCCGGCGAAAGCTCGGTCTCGCCGAACAGACAAGGATCGTCCATGCCTCTCGAAGAGTGGGAAGCAGCAGTCCTCATCGTCAACGACTCGCCCGACGCGCTGGCGCTCACCAGCGTCGTGCTGCAACAGGCCGGCTATCGCGTGCTGACGGCGACGGACGGACTCGAAGGTCTCGAAATCGCGCGCCGCGAACTTCCCGCCCTCATCATCAGCGACGTTATGATGCCCCACCTCGACGGCATCGAACTCTGCCGCCGTCTGCGCGAAGACCCGCGCCTCGGCCACACGCCCATCCTCCTCATCAGCGCGCAGCGCAAAGACGCCGAGAGCGTGCTCGCCGGGCTGGAGGCCGGAGCGGACGACTATCTCGAAGCCCCTTACCATCCGCCCCGCGTCGTCGCGCAGGTGGCGCGCATGTTGGAGCGCGCACGCGTCGAAGCGCACTACCGCAACATCGTCGAGCAGGCGAGCGACATCATCTACACGCACGATCTGGACGGGCGTCTGACGAGCCTCAACGCGGCCGGCCTCCTCTTCAGCCGCCGCGAGCGCGCCGGGGAATTGCCGGGGCAGCACGTCGCCTCGGTCTTCAGGTTGGAGGCGGGCGAGGCGGGCGTGAGCGAGTCGATCAAACGCCTGCGCGCGGAGGGCGCGCGGCGCGAGGAGGCGCAGGCGCAGAACGCGAACGGCGAGCGGCGCTGGCTGGAGTTCAACATGTCGCTCGTCTGCACGCGCGACGGCGCGCCCTTCGGTGTGCGCGGCGTGGCGCGCGACATCACGAGACGCAAACAGATCGAGGAGCGGCTCAGGCGCAGCGAAGAGCGTTACCGCGCGCTCGTCGATAACGCGAACGACATCGTCTACACGACCGACATGGAAGGCCGCTACACGTCGCTCAACCGCGCGGGCGAGCGCATCAGCGGCTACACGCACGAGGAAATTCTGGGGATGGACTGGAAGCAGATCGTCGCGCCGGAATACGTGTCGCTGGTGAGCGAGATGCTGTTGCGCAAGTTGGCCGGGCAGCGGTCGGTCACATTCTACGAGGTGGAGATGGTGGCTAAGAACGGGCAACGCATCCCGCTCGAAGTCAACAGCCAGATCATCTACGAGGACGGCCAGCCCGTGGGCGTGCAGGGCATCGCGCGCGACATCACCGAGCGCAAGCGCGCCGAGTCTCTGCTGCGCGCGCGCTTCGAGCGCGAGGCCGAGAGCGAGAAGATGCGCAGCCTCGGCCAACTCTCGGCCGGCGTGGCGCACAACTTCAACAATGCGCTCGCCGCCGTGCTCGGCCGCACGCAATTGCTCCTGCGCTCCGTGACGGACGAGCGACACCGCCGCAGCCTCGAAGTGATCGAGACGGCCACGCAGGACGCCGCCGAGATCGTCCGTCGCATCCAGACCTTCGCGCGCCGCGCCCCCTCCGCGCAGTTCAACCGCGTCTCGCTCGCCGCCCTCGTCACAGACGCCGTGCAACTCACGCGCACGAGCTGGGAAGACGATGCACGCGCCCGCAACCTCAACTACGAAGTCGTCTTCACGAACGAGGCCGGGACGGACGACCACATCGAGGCCAACGCCACGGAGGTGCGCGAGGTCTTCGTCAACCTGATCTTCAACGCGCTCGACGCGATGCCCGCCGGCGGCCGCATCGAGGTGCGCGAGATGAAACGCGACGCCTGGCTCGTCGTCGAGGTGCGCGACACGGGCGAGGGCATTGCGCCCGAGTTTCAAGACCGCATCTTCGAGCCGTTCTTCACCACCAAAGGCTCGCAGGGTTCAGGCCTCGGCCTCGCCGTCTCCTACGGCATCATCAAACGCCACGGCGGCACGATTGAAGCCGCGAGCGCGCCCGGCGGCACGACCTTCACCCTCAAATTCCCGCACCATCAGGCGCTCCCCGAAACTTCCGCCGGCTAAGGATTCGCCCCGCCGCCGGCCGGCAAATATTTTCGCCCGCAACCTGCTTCAACCCCCGGCGCTCATCCGCCACATTGGCTTTTCCCCCCGCCGCGCTTCCGTGTTATGTTGTCGTTTCAACGGACAATACGCGGTTTTTTCCACGCGCCCGACAAGAGGGAGACTTAGTTTCTTTATGGAGAACAGCGGAAGGCACGAGCCGGCCGTCAACGCCGCAAACGTCGCGGACGCCGCCCCGCCGCGCGACGGCGCGCGGAAGGAGCGCACGGCCGCGAAGGCACGACGAGACAATTTTCTCGCGTCGGGCACGGCGCTCCCGCGCACGGCTTATTTCGCCATCGGCGCGCTCGCCATCGGCCTCGTCTTCTGGTGGCTGCAATTCTCCACCGACGCGATCTGCTGCGGCGATTTCGACGGCTATTATCACATCGGCTGGAGCCAGCAACTCTGGCAGAGTTTTCGCGCCGGGCGCATCCTCCCGCAGTTCACCTGGCTGCCACTGACCACCCTCAACGCGCGCGACTACGTCGATCACCACTTTCTCTTCCACGTCCTGCAAATCCCCTTCACCTTCTTCCCGGACGTGCGCACGGGCGCGAAGATTTCGGCGTGGCTCTTTGCCAGCCTCGCCGTCCTCTCCTGCTACTGGCTGATCATCCGTTACCGCATCAAATATCCGCTGATGTGGCTCGTCGCGCTGCTCGGCTGCTCCGCGCCGTTCCTGTTTCGCATGAACATGACGAAGGCGATGAGCGTCTCGGTGGTGCTGCTCATCGTGGGGATTCACCTGCTGTTCCAGAGAAAATACCTGTGGCTGTTGCCGCTCGCCTTCATCTTCACGCTGACTTACGACATGTTCGTGCTGCTCGGGCTGGCGGCCTTCATCTGGACGGCCGTCGTCGGTTGGAGCGAGCGGCGTTTCGAGTGGCGGCCGCTCGCCTGGGTCGTCGTCGGCGTCGCGGCCGGCACGATCATCAATCCTTACTTCCCGCACAACGTCCGCCTGCTTTACGAGCACATCGCGATGAAGGTGACGGCGAAAGAGTTTTCGACGGCCGTCGGGCAGGAGTGGTACCCTTACGACAGTTGGGACTTCGCGCGCAACTGCGGCGTCGCCTTCGCCGCGATGGTCGCGGGTTATCTCGCCTTCAACTGGCAGGAACGCAAGCGCGCCGCCGAGTCGCTTTTCTTCCTCATCTTCTCGACCATCCTGCTCATCGCCAACGCGCGCTGGCGTCGCTTCGCCGAATACTGGCCGCCCTTCGCCATCCTCTTCGCGGCTTACGCTTTGCAACTCGTCTACGCGCGCGCGCGCACACCCTACGGCGCATCGCCCGCCGACGCACACGGCGACTCGGAGTCTTATCCCGACCGCCCCGCCGGCGGCGACGATGCGGCGCGCGGCGAGAACGGCTGGACGGGGGCGCAAAAGACATTCGCGGCCGGCATCGTCACGGTGCTGCTCACCATCCCGATGACCGCGATGATCGTCTCCGAGGTGCGCGAGATCGCCACGAGCGCGCCACACTACAAGTATGTGGACGGCATCCAGTGGATGCGCACGCACGTCCCGGCCGGGCAGGTCGTCTTCAACACGGACTGGGACGATTTCCCCAGGCTCTTTTACTTCGACCCGACGCACGCTTACGTCTCCGGCCTCGACCCGACCTATCTCTACGACCACGACCCGAACTTGTCGCGCCTCTACGAAGACGTCACGCTCGGCCGCCACAAAGACCCCGCCTCCGTCATCCGCGAACGCTTCGGCGCGCGCTACGTCTTCACCGACAACGAAAACGTGCACAACGATTTCTACGACGCCGCGATGGACAGCGGTTGGTTCGACGAAGTTTACACGGACAAGGACTGCACCATTCTCTACATACGCGACCAGAAAGCCCCGCCCCAGCCCGCCGAACCCGACGACGGCACGACCGACCCCGAAGCTGCGCCCGACGAGGAAGACACCGCCGACGGCGCGGACGAGACCTGAGACCGTGAGCGCGACCGCGTTTGAAACTTACGCGGCCGGGCGACGGCAAATCTATCGAGTTGGAGTTTTATGCGAGACGAGTTGAAAGTTGAATTGAACGGCCGCACGACCGGCCGGATTTCAAAGTGCGCGAACGTTCTGCTGCCGTTGTCGCGGCCGCTGCCGTTGCTGCTGCTGCTGCTGTCGCTCGCCCTCCTCGCGGGCGGCTGCGACCGCTCCGGCTCGTCGCGGAACGCGGCGCGCAACAAGGCCGGGCCCTTCGAGCGCGACCTCGCCTCCGTGCAGCGCAACAACTTCCAGAAAGTTTACGTGATCTCGCGGCCCGACGGCGCGGCTTTGAACGCCGACGACAAGGCTTATCTCAAAATCAACATGCCCGTCGAAACCACCATGCGCATCCTCACAGATGAAGACCGACGCCTCATCGTCGGCACGAACTTCGACCTCAAGCCCGAACACTTCGACGCGCTCAACAAGCGTTTCCGCATCGAAGATTACACCGGGAGATGAAGCGCACGCGCCCGGCCGCGCGTTTCCGCCCGAGTCCGACCGCAACCCGAACGGGCGGTGATGCCCCGCTTCTCGCCCGCGCCTCGCCGCGCATGCTTCAATGTCGTCCGCGAGATTCGTCGTCGCCATCTCTCCCGCCCGCGAAAATCTTTACGACCGCCCCAGCTCGGCGCGCACGGCGTCCAGCACGTGCTCGTCCGTCGGAAATTTCATCCAGCGCTTCCGCGCCACCGGCCTATCGTTCACGGAGACGGAAAACTCTCCGAGACCGCCTTCGACGAGCCGCGCCGTGATGCCCGTCTCCACTTCGATGAAAGCCGCCACACGGGCGGCACGCACGGCGTAAGACTTTCAAAGTTTGCAATGGCGTATGACGATCTCGTCCATCCGTTTTGCCTCCCCGTAGAGTTTCGCCCGGCTTCAGGGAATGAGCACGAGTTTGCCGAACTGCGCGCGATCCTCCATCAGCTCGTGCGCGCGGCGGGCTTCGGCGAGCGGGAGCGCGCGGTCAACCACTGCGCGAATCTGCCCGCGCTCGACAAACTTCATTGCGTCGAGCAGTTCGGCCTTTGAACCCATGAACGAGCCGAGCAGGCTGAGATGCCGGTAGAAGACTTGCCGCAAATCGGTGTGCGCGTCGTAGCCGCTCGTCGCGCCGCAGGTGACGAGCCGCCCGTCGCGCGCGAGCGCGCCTATCGAACCCGGCCACGTCTCCGCGCCCGTGTGCTCGAAGACGACCTCGACGCCCTTCTTCCCCGTCAGCCGTCGCACCTCCTTCGGCCAGTCGGCGCGCGTGTAGTTAACCACGTCGTCCGCGCCGAGCGCGCGCGCCTTCTCCAGTTTTTCGTCCGAGCCGGCCGTGGCGATCACGCGCGCGCCGCGCAGTTTCGCGATCTGGATGCCGATTGAGCCGACGCCGCTACCGGCCGCGTGAATCAGCACGTCCTCGCCCGGCTGCACCGCCGCGCGCGTCACCAGCATGTGCCACGCCGTCACGGTCACGAGCGGCAGCGCGGCCGCCTCTTCCCAACTCAAATTCGGCGGCTTCGGGATCACGTTCACGGCGGGCGCGGCGACGAACTGCGCGTAGCCTCCGTCGCGCCGGTAGCCGAGCATGTCGTAACTCACGCAGAGGTTGTCGCGCCCGCGCAGGCACTCCGCGCAATGGCCGCAGGAGACGCCCGGCTGCAACAGCACCTCGTCGCCCGGACTCACCCAATCAACCACCTCGCCCGCCTCGCGCACGACGCCCGCGATGTCGTTGCCCAAAATGTGCGGCAGCGGAATCTCGATCCCCGGCAGCCCTTTGCGCGCCCACACGTCCAGGTGATTCAACGCGCATGCCCTCACCTCGACCAGCACCTCGTCGGCGCGGATGCGCGGCTCGTCCACGTCCCGATATTCCAACACTTCCGCCTCGCCGTGTTGCCTGAAGATCGTCGCTTTCATCCCGTCCGTCCTTTGTCAGTTGTCCGTCGTCAGTTGTTCGGGGTAAACACAAAAGCACGAAGCCTTAACGACTTCGTGCCTGCGTAAGTTTCGCGCCCGGTCTTTTTTCTCTCACCCCGCGACGACTGCTTCCGTGTCGGGCGTCTCCGCCTGCGCCGTGCCTTCCACCTGCTGCCGCGCGTGATAAGAGGAGCGCGTGAGCGGGCTCGATTCGACGTGATGGAAGCCGAGCGTCATGCCCACTTCGCGCCAGCGCGCGAACTCTTCGGGCGTCACGTAGCGTTCCACGGGCAGACGCCGCGCGTGCGGTTGCAGGTATTGACCGATGGTCAGGATGTCGCACGAGACGGCGCGCAGGTCGTGCATCAGTTCGACCACTTCATCGAACGTTTCGCCGAGTCCCACCATGATGCCGCTCTTGGTGAGCATCCCGCGCCGCTCCTCGTCGCGGCGGTGGGCGGCGCGCTCAAGGAGCGTCAACGTCTGCACGTATTTCGCGTCCGGGCGCACGCGGCGATAAAGCCGCGCGATGGTCTCCGTGTTGTGGTTGAGCACGTCCGGCCGCGCGTCGAGCACGGTCGAAAGCGCGGCCTCGTCGCCGTTGAAATCGGGGATGAGAACTTCGATTTTGCATTCGGGGTTGGCCGCGCGCACCTGGCGAATGGTCTCCGCCCAGTGGCCTGCGCCGCCGTCGGGCAGATCGTCGCGATTAACCGAGGTGATGACGGCGTAGGCCAGATCGAGATGACGCACGGCTTCGGCGACGTGGCGCGGCTCGTCCGCGTCGAGTTCGCCGGGCTTGCCTTTGCCGACGGCGCAGAAGCCGCAATGGCGCGTGCAGATGTCGCCGCCGAGCATGAAGGTGGCCGTGCGGTCAGACCAGCACTCGAAGATGTTCGGGCAGCGCGCCTCCTGGCAGACGGTGTGCAGATTCAAGCCCTCGATCAAATTGAAGACGTGATTCTGATTCGTCGGGTCGCCGATGCGAATCTTCAACCAGTCGGGCTTGCGCCCCGTCGGGCGCGTGCTCGACGGCGGCGGGTTATTGCTGATGACTTTCAACTCTCGGCTCAATTAAATTCGCTCCCCGGAGATTTTTGGACGTGCGTCTATTTTAACATCCGCCGCCGCCCGCTGTCGCTTCCGCGTCACCTCTGTATCCCGCAGTTGCCGAAGATGAGGCCGAAGACCAGCAAGCCCACGACCGTCAACACCAACGCGATCACCCAGAAGCGCACGACGTTGCGCACGGGCGCGTCTTTCTCCACCTGCAAAGGCTCCTTGAGCGGGTTATGTTCGTCCATCGCCTGTTACCTCCCCCTGTCGTTCGCACTTAAAACTGCCGCCGCCGACCCGGCACGGCTTCCCGCGCGTCCGGCGCGCGCGCCTATTGCAGCAGCCGCGCGAGCGCGTCGGCGTCCACGTTGCCGCCGGAGATTACCACCCCGATGCGTCGAATGTTTGACGGAAGTTTATTGAAAAGCACGGCCGCGACGCCGAGCGCGCCCGTCGGTTCGACGAGTATCTTCAGACGAAACAGCAGAAACCTGAGAGCCTCGGCGAGTTCGGCGTCCGAGACCGTCAACACGTCCTCCGCGTTTCTCCGCACGTAGGGAAACGTCAGCGCGCCCGGCGACTGCAAGCGCGCGCCGTCGGCGATGGTGGGCGGCGGCGGGATCGTCACGCGCTCGCCCGTGAGAAACGACTGCCGCGTGTCATCGCCCGTTTCGGGTTCGACGGCGAAGCAGCGTATCCGCGAATTGACGCTCTTGGCCGCCGTGCTCGCCCCGGCGAACAGGCCGCCGCCGCCGCAGGGAACAACCAGAGCTTCGAGGTCTGCGGCTTCTTCGAGCAGTTCGAGCGCGCACGTTCCCTGCCCGGCCATCACGTGATAATCGTCGTAGGGCGGAACGAGCACGAATCCCGTGCGTTCGGCCAGATCGCGCGAGACTTGTTCGCGGTCGTCGCGCTGGCGGTCGTAGAAGACGATCTCCGCGCCATAGCCGCGCGTGGCCTCGACCTTCGCGCGCGGCGCGTCTTCCGGCATCACGATGATGGCGCGCGTGCCCGCGTCGCGCGCCGCGAGCGCGACGGCCTGCGCGTGATTGCCCGAAGAGAAAGCCGTGACGCCGCGCGCGCGCTCGTCCGCGCCGAGCGCGAGAATTTTGTTCGTCGCCCCGCGCATCTTGAACGACCCGGCGCGCTGGAAATTTTCGCACTTGAACCAGACCTCGCGCCCCGCCGCACGGTTGAAGGCGCGCGCGGACATGACGGGCGTGCGATGCACGTGCGGGGCGATTCGCTGGCGCGCCTCGCGTATGAATTCAGGCGTTAACATATTCGTCTTCCGGCGTCATCTCGAACACTTCCGCGAAGCGCGCGATGAGGCGGTCTTCCACCTCGCGCAAGGTCAACTCGCGGTTGATTAGTTCCTGCATCGAGGTGACGGGTTCGCCCTCGCAGGCGATGATGAGATCGAAGAAGCTGAGGTCGGTGTTGACGTTCAGAGCGAAGCCGTGGGTCGTGACCCAGCGCGAGATGTGGACGCCGATGGCGGCGACCTTGCCGCGCTCCGTGTGGACGCCCGTCAGGCCTTTAATCCTGAAGCCCTCGATCCCGAAATCGGCGAGCGCGCGAATCAGTGCTTCTTCCAGTTCGCGCACGTAGCGGTGAACGTCTTCGCGGTCGGGACTCAGGCGGATGACTGGATAGCCGACGACTTGCCCCAGCCCGTGATAAGTGGCCTTGCCGCCCCGGTTCGTCTCGAAGAGGGCGACACCGCGCGCCTCCAGAATTTCGGGCGCGGCGAGAACGGCGGACGACGTGGCGCGGCGTCCGAGCGTCAGCACGTGCGGGTGTTCGACGAGCAAGAGCGTGTCCGCGCCCCCGCCGTTTTTGCGCGCGGCCTCGATCTCCCGCTGGAGACTGTAAGCCGCGCCGTACTCCATCCGCCCGAGGCGGCGAACCTGTAGGCTTCTCTTCGGCATCGCAAAGAATGTGCTCGCTGTGGTGTTTCGCGCGTCGTCGCGCGTTCATTGTAACAGCGCGACGGCGCGGACGCCGAACCGGAGGGGCGCGCACACGCGCACGCCAACTTGACTGCGCGCCGCGCCGGGGCATAGTTTGTCAGTCGACACGCATTTCCGAAGGAGGAACGATTTTGAGACTTGTCCAAGCCCTGAGCTTTGCCTGCCTGTTGTTGTTGCTAACGGCCGCCGACGCCCCGGCGCAACGCCAGCGTCGAACAACTCCGGCGCGACGACCCGCGCCCGCGACAAATGCCGGAAAGCCGACGGCGGCCAGCACGACCACGCTCAACGAGGCGCGCATCCGCCTCGCCGACGAGTTGAAGACCCTGACGCGCTTTCTCTATCTCTACGGGCGCACGTCGGTCAATGTCGAGGCCAACGAGAAACAGGCGCGCGAGGGCGGAGCCAACGTGTCGCCACAGGCGCAGGCCATTCTCGACCGCAGCCGCACGACCGTGCTGGGCAGCCTGGGAAACATCCGCGAACGGCTCGACAAACTCGAACTTTACTTCCGCACCACGCCCGCCCTCGCGCAACACTACACGCGCCTGAGCGGCGTCGCCGCCGCCGCCGCCTCGGCCGAACAACGCGCCAACGCAGGCCAACTCGACGCCGCCGGCCGCGCCCTCATCGAAGTCGCCAATCAACTCGCCGACGTGCTGCTGGACATGTAAGCGGATTGCGGATTGCGGATTGCGGATTGCGGATTGAAGAAAGATTTTGCTTTCTAATCCGCATTCCGCATTCCGCATTATTTTTTGACGTAGTAGCCGCTGCGTGCGCGGACGCGCGCATTGGGGCGGGCGGGCGCGCGCACATTGATGCTGAGGAATTTGCCGTTCGGGGCATCGCTGTTTGAATAGTATTGGAGCAGGTACTGGGCGCGGAGTTCGGCGGCAATGCGGCGAAAGATTTCGTCGAGTTCTTCGAGCCGTTCGGGCGCGAAAGACGTGCCGCCGGTCGTCGCGGCGAGTTGCTGCATCCCCTCCTGCGCGCGCTTGCCGCGGGCGTTGAACTGTAGACCGCCACCGCTCGGGTTGATGGAATAAAACACGGCGTCGGCGCGTTGCACTTCGCGCTGCACCTCGACGAGAGCCTTACGGTGCGTGGCCTGCTGGCGCGCGTTCGCGCCCGCGGGTAACTTCTGGCCGCGATTCAGGGCGCGCGCATCTTCGACTTCGCCCGCCTTCACCATCTCGCTGAAATTGTCGTCGCCGTCGGAGATGACGACGATGACGCGCCGGTGTCTGCCGGGAGCGTTCTGCGCGAGGTAGCGCGCCGCCGCTATGGTCGAATCGTAGAAGGCGGTTGGGGTGGATTTGGTCGGCGCGGGAATTTGGAGCAGCTTGGCCGATGCGATCCCGGCGGAGGCGAGCGGCTGTTCAAGACGCGGCTTGCCCTCGATGGCGAAGACGGCGGCGCGGTCGACCGGCTTCAAGACCTGCTTGAGGAAGCGCGCGGCGGCCTCCTGCTCGAAGGCGAAACGCTCGCCGATGCTGCTCGACACGTCGAAGAGGACAGCAATGTCGAGCGGAACCTGTTCGGCGTCGCCCACCTGCGCCACCTCCTGCGCGCGCCCTTCTTCTTCCAGACGAAAGTCCGCCGCTTTCAACCCCTGCACCGGCTCGCCCCGCTCGTCCGTGACCGACACGGGCACAACCACGAGGTTCGACGTAACGCGCACAACCTCGTCTTCGTCAACGATGATTTCGTCGCCGGGTTTATCGGTGCTGCCTTCATTGACGGGTTTGGGAGGCGGGGCTGGTTCGCCGAAGGGCGGGCGGGTCGCGTCCGGCGTCCGCGTCGGTTGCGGCGTCGGCTGCTGCGGCGGCTGCGCCGGGAGTTGCGGCACGCGGGTCGGTTGCTGCGACGCGGTTGTCGCAACGGACGACGGATTGCGCGCCGCCGTCGCGCCGCTCGCGTTCGTTGTTCGCACCGGCCGCGCTGCCTTGCGCGCCGTCCTGCGACGAGCGCCGGCGGTGTTCGTCGTTGTCTGCCCGCTCGCGCTCGCCGGGAATGAGGGGAGGACGAGCGTCCATCCGAGCATGAACGCCGCCAGCAGCGTGAACGCGCGCGCTTTGTCGTGAGCTTTACTCATCAAATCACCCTTCGACGGAAACAGTTGTGTGAAATAAAAGGGGGAAGGGCAAAGGCGGAAGAGGAGCTTTGTCGCAGTCTTCCCTTAGCCTTTACCCTTCCCCCTTTAGAACGCTTCCCGGAGCCTCTCTTATCCCCGGCTTACTCCTGCGGCGTCGCCTGATCCGGCTTCGCCGTGCTCATGTTCGGCGCGCTCTGCATGAGGCCGCGGTTGACGAGCACGCTGACTTCCACGCGGCGGTTCTGCTGGCGGCCTTCGCGCGTCGCGTTGTCGGCGACGGCCTGCTGCTCGCCGTAGCCGAACGGCGTCACGATGCGGCGCAGAGGGATGTTGTGCGTGTAGGCCAGATACTGCACGACCGCGTCGGCGCGACGCTGGCTGAGCATGCGATTCTTCGACTCCGCGCCGTCGGCGCTGGCGAAGCCGCGCACTTCCAGCACGTACCCGCGCGCCTTCAAAGCCTGTTGCGCGATCTGGTCGAGCGTCGTCTTGGCTTCGGGCGAGAGCACTGCGCTGCCGACGCGGAAGTTGACGGCCACCGTCTGCTGCGCCACGTAGTCGTCGAGCGCGCTGATGCGTTCGTTGGTCATGTTGACGCCGGAGACGGCGGCATCGGCCGTTTCCTGCGCGGCCTTCGCGCCGCCGCCCGCCGCGTTCGCCACCGCCGCCAACTCATCCAACTGGCCGGAGAGACGCTGCGAGTTTTGTTCAACCTGGCCGACGCGGTTTTCAACCGGATCGACGCGCGCCTGAATCGACTGCGCCACTCTCAAGTCCGTGCTGCCGAAGCGAACTTTCTCCGCCACGAGGTTGCCGGTCGCGTCGCCGCGCCCTTCGACTTCGAGGTTGAGGCCGCGCAGAATGTTCGACGCGCCGTAGGTCGAGCCGCCGCCGAAGAAGCCGCCCTTCGACTTGACGGTCGTGCGGTCGCTCAGGCGGACGGTGGTGTTGACGCCGTTGATATCCTGCACGACGAAAGTGTTGGCATCGATGTCGCGGCTGGTGACGACGCCTTTGACGGTCATCTTCTGGCCGCTGGCGACGGTGCGCGAGTTGGCGCTGCTGTTGCTGCCGCTGCCGCCCATCGGCTGGGTGGTCTGGGCGAAGGCGGCCGAAGCCAGCGCCAGAACGGCGGTGAGGGCGATGCCCGCCACACGGAATCTATTCGACTTGTTCACGCTCATTTTTTTCTTTCTCCTGCTTATTCTGAATTATAAAATTTAAGCTCGCTGTTGCTGCTTTTGTTGCCGCTTCTCATCAGGGTGCACGTTTCGCGCGTCGAGGGATGCTGCTGTAAACCATGTCAGCCCGACAAAGAAAAAGCGTCGCAGCCACCACATGCTGCGGCGCACCGGACGCTTGCATGCCGGGCGCGCCCACGAACCGTTCTTAGACCAAACCCATGCGAGGTCTTGTGTTGGTTTCCTGAATCGCCTGCGATTCTCGTCAAACGCTTATGGGGAGTCAAGAGCGTAGATGACAAAAACGCGCCTTTCCGTTGTGCCATGCTAATTTAGAATTTGATCGCCACGTGATCGCAACAATCAAGGCGTCTAAGGCGAGCGGAAAAGTGAAGGGCGAAAGCGCGGACGGACTTCTCCGCCTCTACTTTCGCCCTTCATCTTTCTACCTGTCGTGCGCGCGAAACACGCCAATCGCGCTACGTTCATTGTGGGTCGCGCGACGTTTATTCGCGGAGTCGCGCGACGTTTATCGCGGGGTCGCGTTGCTGTATTGCGGAGTCGCGCGACGTTTATCGCGGGGTCGCGCCGCAGCTATATCGTCCGACCGGCGAGACCGGCGACCACGTCGATCAATTCTCTGGAGCCGATTGGCTTTGCCACGTGCATCTGAAAGCCTGCGGCCAAAGCTCGCTCGCGGTCGTCGTCTCTGGCATACGCGGTGAGCGCGGCCGCCGGAATCAGTCCGCCGCTCTCGATTGAGAGCGCGCGCACTTTCCGTATTAAAGAGTAGCCGTCTTCGCCCGGCATCCCGATGTCGCTCATGAGGATGTCCGGCTTCCAACGCTTGAGTGTCTCCAGGGCTTCAAACACGGAAGCACAGGTTTTCACCTCCGCGCCCGATTTCGAGATCACTGCGCCGATCACCTGCCGCGTGTCCGGCTCATCGTCGACCACCAGCACCTTTAAGCCTCCCAGCTCGGGGCGGCCGTTCGAGGCTGCGCCGTCTCTGCCGCCCGCGCGCGGAGACTCGGCGCAATGAATTTCCGTGCTGACGGCGAGAAGCGGAAAAGTGGTCGAGAAGGTCGCGCCTTGCCCCTCGCCGCCGCTCTCGGCGCCGACCGTGCCGCCGTGCAGTTCGACCAAATGGCGGACGATTGCCAGTCCCAGTCCGAGTCCTCCGTAGTTGCGCGTCGTCGCGCTGTCGGCCTGTCGAAAACGGTCGAAGACGTGCGGGAGAAAGTCCGCGTCGATGCCCTTCCCGCTATCGCTGACAGACAACTTGATGTGCGCGCCGGCACACTCCAGGCGAATTTTGACGCAACCTCCTTCGGGCGTAAACTTCACGGCATTCGACAGCAGGTTCCAGGCGATCTGCTGCAAGCGCGCCGCATCGCCCTTGATGAAATTCCGCTTCGCTTCTTTGTCATAAGCGATGCGTATGCCCTTGGCCTCGGCCGCCGGTCGCACCACGCTGATCGCGTTCCTGACCACTTTATCGAGTTCGACCTCGCTCACGTCGAGGAGAAGTTTGCCCGAGACGATTCTCGACACGTCCAGGAGGTCGTCTATCAACTGGGCTTGGGTTCTGGCGTTGCGCTCCACGGTTTCGAGCGCCTGCGCCTGCAATTCGGCGTCGAAATCTCTCGAACGCAGCAATCCCGTCCAACCGATGATGGCCGTCAGCGGCGTGCGCAGTTCGTGCGAGAGCGTCGCCAGAAATTGATCCTTGATGCGATTGGCCGCCTCGGCCTCGGAGCGCGCGGCCTGTTCGCGCAGCAGTATCTGCTCGCGCGCCTCTTCGCTGCGCTTCAGTTCGTTGATATAGAGCGACAACTCGCCGACGTGACGCTCGGCCTGCTCGGCGTGCGCCGCCGCGACTTCTATGTTTTTGAGGTAAGTCTGGTAAGTCAGAAAAATGATGGCGATGATCGGGACGGTGGCGAGCACGGCGTAGAAGCCGAAGTTGTAAATCAGGTGAGCGGTGATTCCGGCCAGCGACGCGCCCGCGAAAAAGGTAACGGATGTCCAGAGGTAATAGGTATTCCACGTTCGCCAGAAAGATTGATTCAGCTTGCACGACTTCTCGACGGCGATGAGACCTGAATTGGCGACGTACTGAATCACCGCCATGACGCACATCGCGACCAGAAAGTTTGCCGTGTAGCCGCTCTCGGTGATGCGCACTATCTCGCCGAAGCAGAGACGCAACACCCAGACGGTGACGAAGGTCGAGCAGGCCATGACGGCCGAGTTGAAGATGATCGTCATCGTCTTTTTGCTGATCCACACGCTCGAACACAGCCCCTCGACGGCGGCCAGCAGAATGGCCGCCTCCCCGCCGTAGAGCAGCATCGTCAGGAAGATGAGCGTGTCGGAAACCGTAATGCGCCCGCTGACGCGCGGGATCGGAACGGCGATGCGCGAGCACACCAACACCATCAGGGCGAGCAGCAGGAACTTCACATCGAGTCGCGCGAGCGGCAGGCGATAAGCCGAAAACAGGATGGCGACAAAACCGGTCGCAACGATCAACCACATGAAGGGTCGGGTGAACTGTTGCTTGTTCATCATCCTTAACCTGCCCGCGCCCGTTTGAGATTGCGCCACTACAGCGGCGGCCGAAGCCGTCGTTGCCGCCGTCGTTGTCGCCGTCGTCGTGCCAGCCCAGGTGTCCATCAGCTCGCCTCCCAGGGTTGTTGATTTCGCCATATCGCCTCTGCCCGCTCGCGGGAGCGTGAAATTAGTAATCCGTGCAATCCGTGCCGTCATCGACCCCGACCGGCATCGAATGGGTCTGGTCGCCGCTGATGGTCGCCGATTGCGCCTGTAGGTAGAGGTCGCCCGTGATCACGCCGTCGCCGGTAATCACACCGTCGCCGGTAATCACGCCGTCGCTGAGCAGGTAGCCGTCTTTCAGCAGCGTCCCGTCGCCGAGCAGCAGGTTGACGCCGAGAAAGGGCGCGCCGTCGCCCGTGATCACGCCGTCGCTGACCATGATCTGGTCGCCGGTAATCACGCCGTTCGTCAGCATCGTCGTATCGCCGGTGATCACGCCGTCGCCGGTGATCACGCCGTCGCCGAGCAGCAAGCCGGTGCCGTAAATCTTTTGATACAGCGCGATCAGATTCGACCCCGTGACGTAAGTCTGGTTCAGAATGATTCCCTGCGCCCAGGGGAAAGTGTGGCCGGCAATCGTGGTGTGAACGGCAGGCCGTGCGCTCGTCGTCAGGAGAGGATCGCCGAGCGGCGTGCTCTGAGAGAGATCGGGGCGCACTAATTTAGCGAGCCGCACCGCGCCTTCAATGTTAATTTCCCCCGTCCCCTGTTCCAGCATGTTGAAGCCCGCGAGCGGCTGCGCCGTGTACATCAACAGCGACTTGACCATGTTGGGCGTCAGGCGCGGATTGGCCTGCAACATCAGCGCGGCCGCCCCGGCTGCGATTGGCGTCGCCATCGAAGTGCCGTTCAGGTACATCTGCTTGCGGTTATCAACCGGGCTGACGCCCGCATCCAGCGAAGGGTGCTGCGCGATCAGACTGTTGTTGACCGCCTCGGCATTAACCACCTTATTGCCGGGCGCGACGATGTCCGGCTTAATCAAATTGTCGTAATGCCTGACGCCGCTCGTGTCAGTCCGGTAACTGCGCGTCGGCCCGCGCGAGCTATAGGTCGCCATCGCATCGTCGCCGCGCGAATCGGTTCCAAAAGTGTTGCTCGCGCCGACGGTCAACACGGAAGGCTCATTACCGGGCGAGTGGATTCTCCCGTAAATTTTATTTCCTTCCCTGTCCTTACCGTTGTTGCCGGCGGCGGCCACCACCACCACGCCCGCATCCACGAGCGCACGCACCGCCCTGCACACCGGATCGTTTCTATATGAATCGATGGCGGGCATCCCCAAACTCATGTTGACCACGCGGATGTTAAAGCGCACGCGGTTCGACAGCACCCAGTCAATCGCCCTGAGCAACTGCGCGGCAGAGCCGACGCCCTGCGAATTCAACACGCGCAGATTGATCAGGTTGGCGTTTGGCGCGATGCCCGTGAAATTGGCGTTCGCGATGCGGCCGTTTCCCGCGAGGATGGACGAGACGTGCGTGCCGTGGCCGTAGGGGTCGTCCGTGCGGTTCTCACCCGTGAAGTCCTGACCGGCGACCACGCGCACGTTATTACTCTTATCCAGAAAAGCCTTGTGCGTCGTGTCTATCCCCGAATCGAAGACCGCGACGCCGATGCCCGTGCCGTCCAGCCCGCCGGTGGTCGTGCCGCTGGTATTGCGCACGGCGTCCGCGCCCGTCGTGAGTGAGATGTGTCCGAGCGTTCTCACTTCATAATTGAGCGAGACAAAAGCCACATCGCCGCGCCCGGCCAGGGCAGCGGCGGCGGCGGCCGGCAAGTCCAGAACGCGGAGATCAAAGTTCTGGAACCGGCGTATATTGGCGGCTCCCTGTAACAGGGCGGCATTGTTCAGTTCATCACTCCAAACGCCGTTTGGCTGAATAATGACCCTTACACGGTCGCCGCCGTGTCCCGCTTCCGTCTTCCGTATCAGTTCGGAAGAGGCTTTATTCTTTGCTTTCAGAATCGAATCCGATTGGGCATGGGTGGGAACATTGACAAACACACCTGCGCAAAAAGAGAACGCGAGCACCAGCGCGACGCACGCGGCAGGAGTTGTTTTTCTCATCTCATTACGTCCTTTGGAAGAATTACCGGATTGTTATCAACAGTTTATAGCCCTGCACGACATCGGGCGAGGCGCTGTTAACGAGGCCAGTCAAATAGGCACCAAGTTGGGGGAACTTGAAGAGCAGGATGATAACAAAATATACAAACATTGTACAACACCTTTTTGCGCTGCTGATAAACACTGCTTTTGGCTGGCCTCGCTCCCGTCGTGGAGAGAGCGTGTTAGCGTGCGCGCCGGGACGAGAGAGGTCTTTTTAGCGGAGAGTAGGCGAGTGGGCGGAGAGTGGACGGAGAGCGGACGGAGAGCGCCTGCTGCGTGGTGGAGCGTGGCGAGGGTTTGGGTGAAGTTGTGAAGTGCGCGCGGCGGGGCGCGGTTGTCAGGTCGCGCGCGTGGCCGCGCGTCTGAACGCACAGGTGGCCGCGCGTCCGACGCGCGGCCACCTGTGCATCTTCGCCTGCCGGCTAGACGGTGAACTGTCCGGCTTCGAGCAGTTGTTTGACGTAGGCGAGGAAGCGTTCGGCGTCCGCGCCGTCGATGATGCGATGGTCGAAGGAGAGCGCGAAGTAGGCCATGTGTCGAATGGCGATGAAGTCGTCGCCTTCGGGCGTGGTCAGAACCTTCGCGCGTTTTTCAATCGTGCCGATGCCGAGGATGGCGACCTGCGGCTGGTTGATGATGGGCGTGCCGAAGAGTCCGCCGAAGACGCCGGGGTTCGTGACGGTGAACGTGCCGCCGGCCACTTCGTCGGGCTTGAGTTGTTTATTGCGCGCGCGGTCGGCCAGGTCGTTCGCGGCGCGCGCGAGGCCGGAGATGGAGAGGTCGTCGGCGCGTTTGATGACGGGGACGATCAAGCCCCAGTCGAGCGCGACGGCCATGCCGAGATTGATGTCCTGCTTGTAGATAATCTGATCGCCGGAGACCTGCGCATTGAAGATGGGGAACTTGCGCAGCGCGCTCGTGATGGCCTGGAAGATGAAGGGCATGTAGGTCAGCTTCGTGCCCGTGCGCGCGTGGAACTCGGCCTTGTGGCGGTCGCGCAGTTTGGCGATGCGCGTCATGTCGATCTCGTACACGGTGGCGACGTGCGCCGACGTGTTCTGCGACATGATCATGTGTTCGGCGATCTTCTTGCGCATCAAGGTCATCGGCTCGACGCGGTCGCCCACGCCGGGCTGCACGTGCGGCGCTTGGGCGGGCGGCGTCTGCACGGCGGGTTGCTGCTGCGGCGCGCGCGCGGCGGCCGGCTGCTCCTGCTGCGGCGGCGCGGCGGCCGCATCGGCGGTGGTCGCGCCCGATTCTATGAAGCTGAGGATGTCATTCTTCGTGACGCGGCCGCTCATCCCGGTGCCTTCTAGTTGCGTGATGTCTATGTTGTGTTCGCGCGCGATGTTGCGCACGAGCGGGCTGGACTTCGTGCGGCGCAGGTCTTCGACCGACTGCGCGCCCCCGTTCGCGCCGGTCGCGGCGTCAACCGCCTGCGCCTCGCCGTTCGCGCCTCCCGCGCCTCCTGCGGACGTGAGCGACTGTCCCTCGGCCTTCGCGCCCGGACGCTGATCGTCGTAGCTCCTGCCCGCGACCTCTGCGACCTGCTGTGTCTGAGACGTTCCGGCGGCGGTGGCTTGCTGCGGCGCGGACGGCTGTGCTGCCGGTGCGGCGGGCGTCTGCGCGGTCGGTGCGGCGGGAGCATCGGAGGCGACCGCGGCCTGCGCGGCGGGCGCTTGAGATTGTGCCGCGTCTGCATAGTCGAGCAAATATCCGTCTTTGGCCGGGGTAGCGGCCGTCTCGCCCTCCGCGCCGATGATCGCGACCACCTTGTTAACTTCGACCGTCTCGCCCTCTTTGAACTTGATCTCGGTGAGCGTCCCGGCGGCGGGGCTGGGAATCTCCGCGTCAACCTTGTCGGTCGAAATCTCGAACAGAGGCTCGTCGCGCTCGACGCGCTCGCCCACCTGCTTCATCCAACGGGTGATCGTCCCCTCGGCGATGGACTCGCCCATCTGCGGCATCACAACTTCTGTGCTCATATCTTCTCCCTGGTGACAGGTGACAAGTGACAGGTGACAGGATCGGCAAGAATTTTTATCCTGTCACCTGTCACTTGTCACCTGTCACCGCTTTGACTATTCTTCCGCGCTCGTCGGATCAAGTACCGTCCTGATCTCGGAAATGCGGTTCGCCGGGAACCCGCCCTGCGCCGCGTGCTCGCGCACCAGTTCCTCGTTCGGCGCGATGTAGACGCAATAGATTTTGTCGTCCGTAACGTAACTCTGCACCCACTGAATCTGCGTCCCCATGTTGCCCAGGACGGCGCAGGATTTTTGCGACATGGCCTGCAATGCATCCCTAGACAACGTCCCCGCCTCCGGCACTTCTCGCTCGATAACGTACTTCGGCATGGAATTGCTCCTTTCAGTCGCAAAAGCTGTTAGCTGTTAGCCAGAAAGTTTTTGTTTTTAGCTGAAAGCTGATAGCTAATCGCTAACAGCTTTTCTCAATACGCGGCCAGTTTGCGCGCCGCTTCCAGCACGTCCCTGATTTGCGGCAGGTGATACTCTTCGAGCGGCGGCGAATAAGGCACGGGCGTGTCAATCGAGGCGACGCGCACCACGGGCGCGTCCAGCCATTCGAAGGCCTCTTCGGCAATCGTCGCCGCGATCTCGCCGCCGATGCCGCCCGTGCGCGCCGCCTCGTGCAAAATCAAAACCCGGCTCGTCTTCTTCACAGAGGCGAGGATGGCCTCTTTGTCCATCGGGGCGAGCGTGCGCAGATCGATCACCTCAACGTCCAGCCCTTCGCGCTCCAACTCCGCGGCCGCATCGAGCGCGTTCAACACCTGCGCGCCGAACGTGATGATGGAGAGGTCGCGCCCCTCGCGCGCCGTGCGTGCCTTGCCGATCTCGACGATGTAGTCGTCCTCCGGCAACTCTTCGCGCAGGCGCGGCAGGCGATAGAGTTTCTTGTGCTCGAAGTAGAGCACCGGGTCTGGGTCGCGGATGGCCGCTTTGATCAAACCCTTCGCATCGTAGGCCGTCGAAGGCTCGACGATCTTCAAGCCCGCCGTGTTCAAAAAGAACGCCTCCGCGTTGACCGAGTGGAACGGCCCCGAATGGACGCCCGCGCCGCACGGCCCGCGAAACACCGTCGGGAGGCCTGCGCCCCAACGATAGCGGCATTTCGCGGCGTAGTTCGTCAGCATGTCGAAGCCCGGCGAGATGAAGTCTATGAACTGGAACTCGGCGACGGGTCGCATCCCCATCAGCGCCGCGCCGCACGCCGCGCCGACAATCGCCGCCTCCGAGATCGGCGTGTCGATGACGCGCCCCTCGCCGAACTCATCGAGCAAGCCGTCCGTCACCTTGAACGCGCCGCCGTATGCGCCCACGTCCTCGCCGATGACGAACACCGTCGGGTCGCGCTCCATCTCTTCCCAGATGCCCTGCCGGATGGCCTCGACAAAGGTCGCCACGCCGCCGCGCGTCGGGCGGTTCGATTTGTGCTCTTTTTTAACTGCGGTTGACATGTTGATGAGAAAGTTGCCGCCTCTTACTTGACGTTGATGGACTGCGCGCTCCGGCGCAGGCTCTCCTTGTAGTTTTCGTACTGCGCGATGGTCGAATTGAAGTTGAACAACAACAGTTGGCCGTCGAAGATCGTGAAGTACATGTCGTTAATGATGCCGGTGTCGATGGCCTTCGCCTTGAAGTGCAGGCGGAGCCAGCGCCTGCCCTCGCGCGTGATGATCTCGCGCTCGATCCATTCGATGCCGGGGATGCTGCTCTCGAATTGCGCTACCATAATCTTCTTCAACTCGTCCAACAGCGCTTCCTGAAGTCCGCTGCCGCGAAAACCCACTGCCACCGAAACGTTCTGCCGCTCGTTGCCGTAGGCGTAATCCGGCGCGTGCACCTCGCCTTTGCGCCCGAATTTCACGTTGATGTCTTCTTTCGACATCGGCTTAAAGCCGGCGGGCGGAACGAAGCTGACGCGCCCATCTCTGAGTTGCACCCGTTCCCCGCTTTCCTGCGCGTAAGCGTTCGCGCCGGACAACAGAGACAGCAGGACAAAAACTATTGCGAAGCTCGGCCTTCTCATGATTCAGTTGCCTCCGAAAATTTTCGGGCGAAACGCGGGCGGGACGATTGAGTTGTCGAAGACGCCGTAGGCGGCCTTTTCCGCATCGGGCATCGGCGACTCTTCCGCCCACGCCACGTCCTCGTCGATCTCGCGCCCCACGCCCGCGACGATCTCGTCGAGTTCGGTTTGCGTCGCAATGCCTTGCGTCAGCAGGTGGCGTGTGAAGCGATCCACGGGGTCGCGCTTCTCCCACATGGCGAGTTCTTCGGCGGCGATATAACGCTGGTCGTCGTGCTCCGCGTGCCCCTTGCGGCGATAGGTCTTGGCCTCGATGAGCACCGCGCCGCCGCCGGCGCGCGCGTAGTCGGCCGCGCGCTTCGTCACTTCATAACAGGCGACAACGTCGTTGCCGTCGACGATGTGGCCGGGGATACCGTAGCCGGCGGCCTTGTCCGCGAGGTTCTCCACGGCCGTCTGCAGGCGCGTCGGCGTGGAATAGGCATACCAGTTGTGCTCGGCGATGATGATGACGGGCAGGCGTTGCACGGCGGCGAAGTTCAACCCTTCGTGGAACGCGCCCGTGCTCATGCCGCCGTCGCCGATGTAGGCCAGCGCGACAATATCCTTCCCCTGCATCCGCGCGCCGAGGGCGATGCCGGTCATCACCGGGATCATATCGCCGAGGTGCGAGATGGGGCCGATGAAGCCCTTCTCCATGTTGCCGAAGTGTATGTTGAGGTCGCGCCCCTCGCTCGGCCCCCAGGCCTTCGCCATGTACTGCGCGAAAATCTCGCGCGGCCGGATGCCCTTCACCAATACCGCGCCGAGATCGCGAATCAGGGGCGCGATGAAATCCTGTCTGCCGAGCGCGTAACACGTGCCGACCGCCGTCGCCTCCTGCCCGAGCGAGCGGAACACGCCGCCGACGACTTTCGTCTGACGGTACAAGTTCACCAGACGCTCCTCGACGAGCCGCGTCATCAACAGGTAGCGGTACAGTTCCAGCAATTGCTCGCGCGTGAGCGTCGTCTCCATCGTGCAGATCAACTCACCGTCCGCCGTGGTCGCCGGCGCGGGAGCAGCAGCAACAGCAGCAGGAGCGCCGCCGCGCGTCCCGTCGTCGCCGCCGTTCGCCGCTGGCGTGCCGCCGCCGTTCGCGCCCGCCGCGTCCTTCTTACCCTTCGCCGCGCCCTGCTTCGACGCTCCCTTGCGCTTCGTTTCTGTCTTCATATTCGCTTCGCCGGTGACAGGTAACAGGTGACAGGTGACAGGATAAATCAAAACGGTTTTTACCCGTCACCTGTCACCTGTCACCCGTCACTTTCTTAAAAGTGTATCGTCAATCCGTGGATGCCTTCGGCGGCCTCCATCATCGCTTCCGAGACGGTGGGGTGCGCGAAGATGGTGCGTCCGAGTTCCTCGGCCGTGGATTCGAGTTGGAGCGCAACGCCCGCCTCGGCGATCAGTTCCGTCGCGTGCGCCCCGATGATGTGGACGCCGAGCAGTTCGTCGTATTTCGTCTCGCTGACGATCTTGATGAAGCCTTCTTCTTCTCCAAGTATGCGCGCCTTGCCGGAAGCCGAGAACGGGAACTTGGCGACGCGCACGTCGTAGCCTTCCTTGCGCGCCGCCGCTTCCGTCAACCCGACTGAGGCCACTTCCGGGTCGCAGTAAGTGCACGAAGGGACGTGGCGCATGTTGATCGGCTGAGGCTGTTGCCCCGCGATCTGCTCGACGACGAGGATGCCCTCTTTCGACGCCAAGTGCGCGAGCCACGGCGTCGGGATCACGTCGCCGATGGCATACACATTCGGCTCGCCCGTGCGGCAGAACTCGTCCACCTGCACGTTGCCGCGCTCCACCTTGATTTTCGAGCCTTCGAGTCCGAGTCCTTCCAGGTACGGCATGCGCCCGACGGCGACGAGGAACATCTCCGCTTCGAGCCGCACCTCCGCGCCTTTCGCGTCTTTGCCCGTCACGGCGACGCCCGCATCCGTCTTCTCCATCCGTTCCAGCCGCGTGCCGAGTTGCTGCTTGATGCCGCGCTTGCGGAACGACTTCTCCAGTTCGACCGACACTTCCTCGTCTTCCATCGGCAACAGGTGCGGCATCAATTCGACGATGGTCGTCTCCGTCCCGAAGCGCGAATACACGCTCGCGAACTCGACGCCGACCGCGCCCGCGCCCATCACGATCAGCGACTTCGGCACGGTCTTCAGTTCCAGTATGTGGTCGCTGTTGACGACGCGCTCGCCGTCCGTCTCGAAACCGGGAATCGGGCGCACGACCGACCCCGTGGCGATGATGATGTTCTTCGTCTCGATGGTCTGCACCGCGCCGTCCGCGCCCGTCACCGAGACCTTGCCCGGAAGTTGCAGTTTGCCCGTCCCGTTGAAGACCGTCACCTTGTTCTTCTTCATCAGGTAGGAGACGCCCGCCGAGTTCTTCGCCACGATCTTGTCTTTGCGCCGCTGCACGGCGTCGAAGGCGAGTTTGACTTCCGACACCTCGACGCCGTGATCGCCGAGGTGCTGCGCGAGTTCATAGTTGTGCGCCGACATCAGGAGCGCCTTTGTCGGGATGCACCCGCGCAGGCCGCACGTCCCGCCGAGCCGCTTGTCCCGCTCCACGAGCGCAACTTTCAAGCCCAGTTGCGCGCCACGGATCGCGGCCACGTAGCCGCCGGGGCCTGCGCCGATAATCGTCACATCGAATTGTTCTGTCGCCAAAACGTTAGTCCTCTCCTCTTCGGAGACGCTCGCGCGCTGCTACCGGCGTCCGCTGCCGGCGCGCGCCCGTGCCCCGAAATAGATACTTGATTTGATGGGTTGCTCTCGCAAACGGGGATTATAATGCCTCCCGTCTTTTTCATCCAGCGACGGGAGAAACCAAACAACGCATGCAACACTCCGCAGGCTTCCTTCGACTCGTCGAGGACGCCAAAACCCGCATCCGCGAACTCGACGTGGAAGAAGCGCGCCGGCGCCTCGACGCGAACCCACGCGCGCGCCTCATAGACGTGCGCGAAGACCACGAATGGCACGCCGGCCGCGCCGCACGCGCCACACACCTCGGCCGCGGCATCATCGAACGCGACATCGAACAAGCCGTCCCCGACAAACAGACCGAACTCATCCTCTACTGCGGCGGCGGCTACCGCTCCGCCCTCGCCTGCGACAACCTCCAACGCCTCGGCTACACGAATGTTTATTCCCTGGACGGCGGCTGGACGGCATGGAAGGAGTCGGGCGCGCCCGTCGAAGAAGTCGTATGAAGCTTGGCGGCGTGTGCAACGGGCGGCAGGCGCACGCGCTCAAAGCCCGCGACGTTTAGCGTAGACGAGAAAAGCCTTCTGCCCCGACGCGGCCATTTCAAAGCGCGGCTCCACCTCGTAGCCACGCTCGGCGAGCAGGCGCAAGAGCGGGTGCTCTGTGTTCCAGTACACATCACGGAAGGCCACCCAGAATCGTTCCTCGCGCATCCCCGCGGACGCGTCCACGGCGGCCACTTCGTCGAACCCGCGCGGGAGGAAAAACGCACGGTCTTCCGGCACGCCGGGCAAATTCCTGACGGCGGCGACGCGGAATCGCTTGTCGCCCGTCAAACTCGTCCCGTACCACAGGTGATAGGCGACGAGGTCTTCCGCGGCGTAGATGCGCACCTCTCCCGGTGCGTTTGCGTCCGCCTCGATCACCCTCTGCGCGATCATCTCCCACGCACACCACACGGGCGGCGCGTGCCAGCGCGTCAACCAGATCGTCGCGGCGAGCGCCAACCAGCAAGCGAGCACGAGTTTGAGCGAGACGGCAAGCCACACGGGTCGCCGCAGCGAGACGAATGCGACGGATGCCAGCAACAGGTAGACAGGCGCGATGATGATCAAGTGGCGCGTGCCCCAGATTGATTGCGGCAGCACGCGCCCAAGCACGAACGCGACGACGACAGGGGCGAGCGAAAAAAACAGCAGGAAAGTTAAACCCGCCCGCCCGCCCGCCTCGCGCCCTGCTGCTGCTGCTGCTGTCGCCGGCCAGCCCGCATTGCTCCCCGCTGCTTCTCCTCGTGGTTTCTCGTCTTCCGATAGTTGCGCTCCCAGGCGTCTGCGCCTCACGCCACGCCAGCCGAGCGCGAGGAACGGCGGGACGAACAGTGCGACCGTTAACCACACGTCCACGCGCAGCACTAACGGCTCATAGGTGTTCCGGCGAAAGCGAAACGGTTCGTGCAGCAACAGGAAGGGATGGAAGATGTCCGTCAGGCGCGGGCGCGCCTGCCAACCGATGTTCTGTGCCAGCAACTCTTCCCCAGCCCCCGCGGCACGCAGCACCAACCACATCCACGGGCTGAAACACACCCCCAGCGCGACGAGCGACACGACGAACACCTTCAACTTCTCCCTCCGCCAGATAGCGACAAAGAGACTTTCCAGGCCGACCAACAGCCAACCGAAATAATGCGTATAGACCAACAGCAAATTCACGGCGAACAGTGCGACGAGCGCACCCGCGCCCCGCCCCGCCTTCGCATCGGAAAAGCGCGCGAAGAGCCATAACGAACAGAGCGCGAACAGCAGCAGCAGGCTGTACATACGCACCCCCTGCGCGTGCTGGATCAAATAACCATTGACCGCTAACAGCAGCAGCGCGAGACGCATCACGCCGCCCCGCCGGAGACCCAACTCGCGGCCGAGCAACAGCAGAGGCACGACCGCCGCCGCCTGCGTCAACAACGGAAACAGCCGCAGCCACCACACCGACTCGCCGCCCACGAGCGCGATCCACACTTTAAGCAACAGATAAAACAACGGCGGGTGAATCAGATCGAGCGCGACGAACTCCAACAGTTCGCCCCACCCGTGCCGCGCCGCATGCACGCTGAACACCTCGTCAAACCACAGACACGAAGCATCCAACCGCCACAAGCGCACGCCCACGAACAACGCGACGAGCAACGCGCACACCATCGCCCCGCGCAGGCCAGGCGCATCCTCCTCCGACCTTCCTTCTCCTGACGGCTCATGCTTCACAGGCATCATGTTGATGGAGATCGCACGCTATGTCGGTCGCCGGGGCGACGAGAAACGTCAAGCGTGCCTGCGAGGTTGGGCGGAAAGTCTTGTGGGGACTCGCTCATTTGTAATTTGCTTGATGCCGCCCGGCGCGCGACACCTATGGCTGAGACTCGCGTCGTGAGCCGGAGGGTTTAGCCCGTGATGGCGGCGACGATGATCATGGCGATGCCGATGATGACGGAGCCGATGACGATGGCGAGCGCGATGTTCTGATCTTCCTCGATCTCTTTGCGCAGCGAGAAGGGCGTGGCCTTGCCCATGATGAAAAAGGCGAGTCCGAAGAGAACGAGGCCGATGACCGTGAAAATGGCGACGTTCCCGATTGATTGAATAAGGTGTGTTGTCTGAAGCAGCATGTTCGTCTCCGTCACTGTCGCCCGCCGGGGGCGGGCGGAATGGGTTGGGTAGAGCGTTTCAGTCGTGTCGAAGCTTCCCGCGTTAGTGATGAGAAACTCAGGTCAGCACGCGCAGGTAGCTCCAGCCGCCGAGCAGTAAGTCCTCGTCCGAGAGGCCGTCTTCGCTGTTGCCGGGGATGATGAAGACGCCGTCGGCGAGAATGGTCTCGGGGTTGACGAGCAGCAGGCCGCGCACGAGTTTGCCGACCGTGGCGGTCTGCCAGTAGAGCGATTCGTCATTGATGTCGGCGGGCGGGAACGGCGCGCTCAGGTTAAGGATGATGGTCACGGCGACGTAGTCCTTTTCGTGTGACACGCGGTAGGCGCCGTCGACCGCCTCGCCCATCTCTTCGCTCTCGGTCGCCGTGCTCGCCGAGAGTTCCGCCGCCCACGATTCAAACTCGGCCTCGGCCTCGGCGCGCTCCGTCTTGTAATCCCAGAAGACCTGACTCCAGTAAGCTTCCTGTTCGAGCAGCACGCCCACCACGCGCTTGATGTAGCGGCGCTTGGCTTCGAGGTCTTCGAGCGCGCCGTCGGGGTCGGAGATGATCGCGGCGAGGCGGGCGCGCAAGTCGTCTTTGCCGAAGGCGTGGATGAGCAGTTGGAAGCCGAAGAAATAGCCTGCGCCGTCTTCACCGCCCAGCAAACTTTGGAACCATGATCTGCGTGTCATCTTCATCTCTCGGCGCACCTGGAAAAACATGCGCGGGCTAATTAACAACTCCGGCGGCTTAACGGCTCCGGCGGGAGTCGCGCGGGTCATCCCTTCACCCGCCGTAGCCGCCGCCGCGGCCGAAGGAGCCTGAGCGCCCCGGCGCGTAGTAGCCAGACCTGCCGGCGCGCGTCCCGACCACGCCGCCCGACGGCGCGACCCGCACCGTCGCCCGGCCGAAACCGCTCGGCTTGCTGCGGCCGACGCCCGAGGCAGTGCGCCCGCCGATGCGCGTCCCGGAGAACATCGTGGGGCGCGGCGCGGGCACGTACCGCGGCGGCGAGACGGAGGGCGGCAGGGCCGCCCCCCTCCCGCCCGCGAAACCCGCGCGCCGCGCGTAGGCCGGCGACGGGCTGTAGAAAGGGTAGGCGTAGAAGAAGAAGGGGTGAAAGCCGGGGCTGCCGCCGTAATAGTAGTTGCGCTGCTGTTCGGTGCGCGTCGAGCCGTCGCCCCACTCGCGCGAGACGTTTTCGTCCACGCCCACGAGGTCGCTCAGGGGCAGCATCGCGACGTTGAGGCCGCTCGATTTATACTCCACGAAATCTTCGTTCAGATCGTCGAGTTCCTGCGCGCGCGTCCGGTCGGGCGTCACGTAGACGACGGACTTGACGCCCATCTCCTGAAACTTCTGCGCCGAAGGAAGCTTCGCCAGATAACGGTTGTCGAACTGCAAGTCCGCGTCCTTGTAAGTTTCCAGACGCTTCGAGTCGAGCAGGAACACGGAGGCGGGCTTCGTCGTCCCGTCTCCCCATTTCGACGCCGCCTGCTTCGACTCGATCTCGCCCGCGTAATAGAGCATCGCCGCGAGCGTCTCGTGCGAAGGAGTGACGCCGAGCGGGTGCGGGAAATTGTCGAACGTGAGGATGAGTTCCGCGGCGTCGGCCATCCCCGCGCCGAGCGCAATGCTGTCGCGCCCCGGCAGATCGACGATGATAGCGGTCTCGCCCGCGTTCTGCGCGTTGGTCAGAAAATCTCTGGCGATAGTTTGCCCGCGCCCGTAAGACTCTCGCATGTCGGGCTGGTGGATGGGCGCGAGTTGCTTGCGCAGCGACTCGAACTGGAGCGACTGGATGAGCGTCGGCACGAAGAACGGAAGCCACGCCTGCGACTTCGGCTGGTAAGCATTGAGCATCACGGACGGGTCGAGGTATCGCTTCCAGTCTTCGCGCCCTTGCGAGTCGAGTTTCTGTATGCCGAACAGGCTCAGAGGCCGCTGCTCCGAGCCGATGTTCCAGCCCTGCGCGCGTTGCAGTTCGAGCGAATCCTTGTCCACGTCCGACGTGTCGTCGCGCGTGGCGAGCCAGACGCCCCCCGTCAGGACGGCGCCCGCCGCCACCGCCCCGCCGACGATGAACTTGCGCCGCGAGGTCTGCCACCACGGCTGCGGCTCCTCCGATTCGACGAGTTGTCGCCGGTTGACGCGCCCCACACTCGTCATTTTATTTTTGCTTTTATTCTCACTCATTTGTTCGCCCGTCTCTGCTATCGCCGAAGGTTGACGTAGGTCGGCACCGTCACGGCCGCGTACCCGGTGCCCTGCCGCGAGAGCCTCGTGAAGAACCCGGCCGCGCTGCCGCCGACGAGATACACGCCGTGATTCGCCAGTCTACCCGATTCGTCCGGCCGGACGCGAAAGAATCGCTGGGCGATGAAATGTGCGGGGCGCGCCTGCTCCACCGTCTGCCGCCAGAGGTCTTCGCCGACGAATGCCCCGCAGACGGTTTCTTCCCCCTCGCACCCGTAGTCGCTTTTTAACACCCATTCCTCCCGCTCGGCCAGCAGCCGCGCCGCGCCCACGCGCCCCATGCGGTAAGTCTCCGGGATGTATTTACGAATCCAATTACGCGCCCGGGGCGAAAATCGTTGCTGCTCCTCCCAGCAAAATGCCAGCGACAACTTGTTCTGCGTGAGGACGGAGCCAAAGGGATTGACGACAGTTACTTCCCCTCCCGCCTCGGCCGACAACAAAGCGCCGAGCGGCTCGTAGAGCGGTTCCGGGTCGGGATAAGACGGCGCATCGTCCCAAACCGGCAGACGCTCGCCCCACCAGTCCGTCTTGTAATGCCGCACGATCAAGTCCACGGGCACGCCGAGCACTTCGAGCCCGCGCGGGCTGCGCCGCAGGTTGAACGGCGACCCGCGGACGACCCGAATGCCCGCCTCCTCCAGCCAGCGTGACAACAGCGTGATCAACGCCAGGTCTTCGCTCAACTCGGTCGGGTAGATGATCCCGACGGCCGCGAGCGGGCGCGCCGGCGCGGTCTTCTCGTGGCTCTGCCGCAGCATCGCAACGTACCGCGCGCCCATCGCGGCGTTCGGGTCGTGCAGCGCGCCGCCCGCCTGCCGGTGCGCCGCGTAGAGCAGGCGGTTGAGGATGACGGCTTCGGGCTGCCCGGAGGGAGTGTCGCTGTTGAGCTCGCAACAGGCGATGCTGCCGTCGTCGCAGACGAACAGGTCTGCGCGCGCCATGCCGTGCCAGAGCCCGCCGGAGCCAACCCACATCGCCTGCTGGCACGGCGTGAGGCGGTAAAACTCGGCGAGCAGAGCCGGCTGCTCGATAAGTATCTGCACCAACTCCTGATGGACATAGGCGACGCGCTCGGCCGCCTCGGCCAGCGAGCGCGCCCGCCGCGCCGACAGCACCACCCCGCCGAGTTCGAAGCGTTCGTTGCCGTCCAGCCACGGGTCGGACAACACGCCCGTCTCGTAGACGGCGCGCGCGAACGCCGCGTAGTCGGCATAAGTCTCGCTATGTGTCTCGTCGGGCATCAATGCGTTAGATGTCGGGCTCACCGATTAAGTGGTTTCAGTCTGGAGTCGCACCTGTCTCTCGGGGCGGCGGCGGCATCGCGCGCTGCGGGCGGGCGCCGGATGTGTTGTAAAATCGGCGGCAATAGTTTAGTTGATATCCGGTTCGGCACGAGACTCTGACGGGCGCCCTAATGTAAGCGTGTGGTCGCCCGTCGAACAAGGAAAAACAGATCATGGCACAGGAAGCGACGGGAATGACGGAAGACGGCGGCGACATGGCGGCCACCGAGATGCGCGTTGAGAGCGATTCGATGGGCGACATCGAAGTCCCGGCCGACAGGTATTACGGCGCGCAGACGCAGCGCTCGTTGATTCATTTCAACATCGGCGACGACCGGATGCCGCGCGAGATGATCCGCGCGCTCGGCCTATTGAAGAAGGCCGCCGCGCTCGTCAACGAAGACCTCGGCAAGCTGCCCGGGGACAAGGCGCGCCTCATCGTCGCGGCGTGCGACGAAGTGATCGCGGGCACGCTCGACGCGCATTTCCCCCTGCGCGTCTGGCAGACGGGCAGCGGCACGCAGACCAACATGAACGCCAACGAGGTCATCTCCAACCGCGCCATTGAAATCGCGGGCGGGCGTCTCGGCAGCAAAGAGCCGATTCACCCGAACGACCACGTCAACATGTCGCAGTCGTCGAACGACACCTTCCCCACCGCCATGCACATCGCCGCCGCCGAGCGCATGAATAGACTCATCCCGGAAGTCCAGCGACTCCACGACGCGATTGACGCCAAGGCGAAGGAGTACGCGGACGTGGTGAAGATCGGGCGCACGCACTTGCAGGATGCGACTCCTCTCACCGTCGGGCAGGAGTTTTCCGGTTGGGCGAGCCTCGTTGAGCGCGACATCGAACGCCTGCGCCTCGTGCTGCCCGGCCTCTACGATCTGGCAATCGGCGGCACGGCCGTCGGCACCGGTCTGAACGCGCACCCGGAGTTCGCCGTGCGCGCCGCGCGGAAGATCGCGGAGTTGACGAATTTGCCTTTCAAGTCGCACCCGAACAAATTCGCCGCCCTCTCCGCGCACGACGAGATGGTCTTCGCCAGCGGCGCGCTCAAGACGCTCGCCGGGTCGCTGATGAAGATCGCCAACGACATCCGCTGGCTCGCCTCGGGGCCGCGCGCCGGATTCGGCGAACTCATCCTGCCGGAGAACGAACCCGGCTCCTCGATCATGCCCGGCAAGGTCAACCCCACGCAGTCGGAGGCGATGACGATGGTCGCCGTACAGGTCTTCGGCAACGACGCGGCGGTCGGGTTCGCCGGTTCGCAGGGCAACTTCGAGTTGAACGTCTTCAACCCCGTGATGATTCACAACCTGCTCCACTCGATTCGTCTCATCACCGACGCCTGCCACGGCTTCGTGGACTACTGCGTCGCCGGCATCGAGTTGAACCGCGAACGCATCAACGCGCACCTCAACAACTCGCTCATGCTCGTCACCGCCCTAAACCCGCACATCGGTTACGACCGCGCGGCGCAGGTCGCCAAGAACGCGCACAAGAAGGGCATCTCCCTGCGCGAGTCGGCCGTCGCGCTCGGCTTCCTCACCGGCGAACAGTTTGACGAGTACGTCAAGCCGGAAGAGATGACGCACCCGTAAGAATTTGGGGTAAAGGGGAAGGGGAAAAGGGGAAAGGTACGGGCGGGACGGGAAACGAGCGAACACCTCGCGCGCCCCTGCTTTTCTTCCCCTTTGCCCCTTTCCCCTTACCCTTTGCCCCTCTTCATCCGCACATCCGCGCGCCACTCTTTTGCATCTAAATATTCGCCCGCATCGTACTACTTCGCAGGACGCGCGGTGCGCGGATGCGGTGCTTGCGCAATGTTTCTCAAAGTGAGATAGTTTTCGTTTGCGGCGTTGGCCGCCGGGCGCGCGAGTTGCGCCTGTGCGGGCTGGGAAGGCCGGTGAAGGGGGACGAAGAATGACCGTGGCAACCTTAACGAAGGCGCCCGTGCTGGAAGACTACTTCGGGCTGTCGGATGCGGAGTTGAATGAGCGCATCGGGGCGGCGCGTCGTGAACTGGGCGAGCGGCTCGTCATTCTCGGCCATCATTATCAACGCGACGACGTGATCGCTCATGCCGACGTGACGGGCGATTCCTTCAAGCTCTCGAAGCTCGGCGCGGAGCGCGACCGCGCGGAATTCATCGTCTTTTGCGGCGTGCATTTCATGGCCGAGTCGGCCGACATTCTCTCCGCGCCCCACCAGAAAGTTATACTGCCAGACCTCGGCGCGGGTTGTTCGATGGCCGACATGGCTTCGGCCGAACAGGTCGAAGACGCCTGGGATCAACTCGCGGCCGCGGGCATCCTCCGCGACTTTCGCGTGATGCCGATCACGTACATGAATTCAACCGCCGCGATCAAAGCCTTCTGCGGCAAGCACGACGGCGTGGTCTGCACCTCGTCGAACGCCGTGCCTCTCTTCGACAAGAGTTTGAAAGAGGCGGACAAGCTGTTCTTCTTTCCCGACCAACATCTGGGGCGCAACACGGGCGTCAAGTTCGGCATCCCGCTCGAACAGATGGTTGTCTGGGACCCGTTTCAGGAACTCGGCGGCAACACCGTGGAAGCTTTGCGCGGCGCGCGTCTCATCCTCTGGAAAGGCCACTGCTCGGTGCATGGCCGTTTCCGCGAGTGGCACGTGGAGCAGGTGCGCAGGGAGACGCCGGGCATCAAAGTGCTCGTCCACCCGGAATGCGTGCGCGAGGTGGTGGAGAAATCCGACCTGAACGGCTCAACCGAGTTCATCATCAAGACGCTCGAAGATGCGCCCGCCGGTTCGTCCTGGGCTATCGGCACGGAAGTGAACCTCGTCAACCGCCTGATCGAGCGTTTCCCGGACAAGCACATCCGGCTGCTCGCGCCCGACCTCTGCATGTGCGCGACGATGTATCGCATCGCGCCGCAGAATCTCGCCTGGGTCATGGAATCCCTGCTCGCGGGCATAGTGCCGAACCAGATCGTCGTGCCGGAAGAGACCGCGCGCCTGGCGCGCATCGCCCTCGACCGGATGCTCGCGATCAAGTAAAGAGATTGCGGAATGCGGATTTCGGATTGCGGATTAAAAGGCGCGCGCTTTTTTAATCCGCAATCCGAAATCCGCATTCCGCAATCAGGAGACTCGCGTTGGCAGACCCGAATGATCGTTACCCGGATAACGCGCCGGGCGGATATTACGTAGACACGAGCTGTATAGACTGCGATGTCTGCCGCAACAGCGCGCAGGATAATTTCAGACGCAACGACGCGGGCGGCTACTCATTCGTCCACAAGCAGCCGGAGACCGAGGCGGAGCGCGCGGAATGCGAGCGTGTCCGCGAGGAATGTCCCGTGGAAGCCATCGGCGACAACGGTTAAAGTTTAAGATTCCGCGTTCGGTCGCCTGAATTAAGGCCGCCCACCGTTGTCCACAAAGACGACGACGGGCGGCCTTGTTCACTATGGGCGCTCAGAGGCGGATGACCCGTCAGGCCATGCGCGCCTTCGTTTGTCGCGGATTGTTGAAATTCAGTAGTGCCTGTAAATGAAGAATGAGAATCGCCGTGGCGGTCGTAATCGTCACCCAGTTCAGACTCTTCCACCAGTTAACCGTATTCACCATGCCCGGATCGAAGTTGCCCTCCATGGTAGCGCGCACGACGCCCCCGATAGTTATGACCATGAAAATTTTCAGCGGCAGCATGATCCAGGCGACGAGCGTTGCCCACCCTAACCAGTACCTCGCCCCCGTATCGAGTTTAAAGGTGAGCAGCCACGCGGCGAGAGATGCCAGAAAGACCCAGGGGTTGACGAGGTTGAAAAAGTAGGCCAGGAAACGGGGCGTGCCAAAGTAGCTGAGCATCGAATCGGGAAGGTTATGACTCCACAGAGGGACGAGCATCAGGGCGTTGAAGATATAACCTCCAAGCCAGATGCCCCAATAAATTGTCGCAATGAAGAGGAACACTCGGGCTACATCTTTACGCATCTTCATACTATTTACCTCCGGTGACGTTCGTCATCACCCTTCTATGATTCGTCCAACACAGTTGTCGCTCGACGCTCCGCTTCTACCGGAGCATTCTCCGGCGGTCTCAATCTCCGAACACTTTGCCTTTGAACACGGGCTGCCCGGCGAGTGAAATGTAGAAGCCGTAAATCGCCAGACCTATCAGCACGACAAAGACAAACAGAGTGCTTCCGGCATACCAGCTTGAAAAATCAGAGGTGAGCGGAAAACCTCGGCTCAGGGCGGTGAAGAGAAAAGCCGAGTAGAGCGCGAGCAGTCCGAAGCGGGCGGCGGCGAGAGTGATGAAACTCGCCGTCAGTATGGCTTCGAGCCAGAAAATCCATTGATGACGGCTGGTGAAATCCAGATCGAGAAAAAAGATGAAGAGCCACAACGCCCCTATCGCCGCCCACTTTTTTCGCAACACGGTCAGCAACAGTAAAAGCAGAAACGAAAGAATAATCGCCGCGAAGATCGGTTCGGCGAAGATGTGTAAAAAATGAACCGCCGTGCCGCCGATGCCCGAAAAGGCTTCGGCGGTGTTTCCAGACATCAACGGCGGCGCGGCGACGCCCGACCATTGCGGCACGAGGATCGTCAAATAAGCGGCCGCCGCGCTCGACAGCCCCAGCAGCCCGCCGACCAGTACATCGCGCCCGACCAGTGGGTCGCGGAAGTCTCCGGCCATCAAACGGCTCCAGGAGATCAGCAACTCCGACCAGCCACGGCGCAGGAAAGGTTCGAGCGCGATGTAAAAAAGCCACGTCAGGGTGGCGATGAAAAGCGGGAGACTAACGCTCTGGAAAAAAATCCACATTTCTCCGCCGAGCGCCGGCACGTGATAAGCATCTATGAGCCGCGCGAGCGTGATGACCAGAAAGACGAAGACGGCGAGTTTGAACGCGCCCCTGGTATCGCCGCGCCCCGCTTTCAAATTGTGACTGGCAACTACCAGTGCGGCCAGCAAAAGACTGAAAAAGGCGGTGGCTAAAATAATGTCCGTGCCGTCTACCGTCGGCCTCTCGATTTGCCGCGCGGGTTTGTCCCAGGGAGAGATGACGTTGAAATAGACGGGCTTTCCGTGAAAAGCGGCGGCCTCGATGCGGACGGGAATGTCCGCGTGGTCTATGTGCCTGCCTTCCCACGACTTTCTTTCGTCGGCGAAAAAGGGGGGCGTCCATTGCGATTCGCGCTCGTTGTATTGGCGTATGTCCAACCCCGCTTCCGCGAAAAGCGTCGACCAATCGGTGGGGCTGTCCGCCGTCGTCGTTTTTGCTTCGACCTGCGGCGGGACGGCTTGAAATTCTATGAGGCGGCCGCGCACGTCCAGCGCGACGCTCGTCATGCCCGAAACATCGTTCGGAGGGTCGGAAAAATTCACTTCATTACCCGCGTTCGGAACGAGATAACGCGGGCTGGCTCGATACCAGAAATAAACCGACACGGGTTGTCCCGTGCGCAGCCGCTCGAAACGGGCGGGCGAAGCATCTTCCCGTCGAGCGTAATCCATGTAACCGCGGTTATAGTCGAACGCGTAAACTGTGTCGGTCGGCGCGTCCGGGTAGCCGAGTTTTTTGAGGATCGAATCGGCGCGCTCGGCCAGCACTTCGGGCGATTTATCGAGCGGAATCCACTCGTGCAGTTTCACGCTACCGGAAAAGAAAACGATGAAGGCGAACAGGGCGACGACCGCTGCCAGGCAGGCGACGGCCATGGCGGGCTTGAGCGCGCCCCTCTTCGGCGCGGCGGCGACCATCTCGGGCGAGGGCGTTTCGCCCGCCGCGATGGCCGCCGCGAGCGGGTCGCCGCCGGGCAGAGCGGCCGCCACCTGCGAGGCCGAGCCGGGACGCCTCTCCGGCTCTTTTTCCAGGCAACGCCCGATCACGCGCTCGACCAGCGGGTCGATCTCCTTAATCAAGCTGGAGATGCTCGCCGGCGTGCTCGTCTCGCGTTGCCGTATGATCTCGTCGAGCGTGTCGGCGTTGAAGGCTTTCTTTCCCGTGTAGACTTCGTAGAGCAGCAGGCCGAGCGAGTAGATGTCGCTTTTGACGGAAACTTCCGTTCCCGCAAGTTGCTCGGGCGACATGTAGGCCGGTGTTCCGGAGCGAATTTCGTGGCCGCGAAACTCATCCGACAAGCCCGCCAAACCGAAGTCTGTGATGCGCGCGCGGCCGCGCCCGTCGATCATGATGTTGGCGGGCTTGAGGTCGCGGTGCAGCACGCCCTCTTCGTGCGCGGCGGCGAGCCCGGCGCAGAGTTGGCGCGCGATTTCGGTCGCCTTGTCTTCCGGCAGGCGGCCGATGCGCCGCAGCAAACTGCTCAGGTCTTCGCCGTCGATGTACTCCATCGAGAGAAACTGTTGACCTTCGACCTCGCCGATGTCGAACACGCGGCAGACGTTCGGGTGTGAGACTTTACGAGCGGTGCGCACCTCGCGGTGAAAGCGTTCGAGCATCGCCGCGTCTTGCGAGAGCCTTTCGGGGAGAAACTTCAGCGCGACCGGCTGACCGAGCTTGAGATCGTCGGCGCGGTAAACTTCTCCCATCCCGCCCTTGCCCAGTTGTCCGATGATGCGGTAGCGCGCGGCTAGGATCGTGCCGGGAATAAAGCGCGTCTCGTCTCGTGCAGTCGCGGGCGGCACGCGCGGCAGCAGTTGCGCCGCGTCGTAAAACAGGGTGGAGATGAGCCTGCCGCTCGGCTGTTGATGCGCCAGCAGCGATTCGACTTCTCGCCGCAACTCCGCGTCGCCGGCGCACGCTTCATCTAGAAACAGGGCGCGCTCTACGGGCGCGCGCTCGGCGGCGGCTTCAAAAACTTCTTCAATCTTTTGCCAGCGTTCCGGTGTCATAAGAAAACAGTGACGAGTGACAAGTGACAGGTGACGGGATAAAACAGCGACGGGCAGCAGGTGTGCGGGCGACGAAATGCAGGGACAAGATGAAGGACGAGATTGAAGACCGGCTGGGGGCTTTAACCTGTCACTGCTCACCCGTCACTTCTCGCCCGTCACTGTTCACCCCTTGCTTCTCACCCCTCACTTCTCGCTGTCGTTGCTCATTTCCCTGTGCAGCCAGGCTTCCGCCGTCCTCATCTGCCGCCTGACGGTGGCGACCGCGATGCTCTCCACTTCGCCGATCTCTTCAATCGAGAGACCGCCGAAATAACGCAATTCGATGATGCGGCTTTTGCGCCCGTCGAACTTCCCCAACTCCCGCAACGCATCGTCGAGCGCGACCAGATTGGCGGCGCGCTGCGGGGAAAAGATCGCCGCCTCTTCGATTGACAAAAACTCTTCGCCGCCACCGCGCTTGAGCGCCGTGTGCCTGCGCGCGTGATCCACGAGTATCTGCCGCATGAGGTGCGCGGCGACGCCGAAGAAGTGGCCGCGACTCTGTAACTCCAAATTGCTCTGCCCGACGAGCCGGATGAAGGCTTCGTGCACGAGCGCCGTGCCCTGCAACGTGTGATCCTTGCGCTCGCCGCGCAGGTAATGAGACGCGAGCCGCCGCAGTTCGTCGTAGACGAGCGGCGTCAGTTTCTCCAGCGCCGCGCGGTCGCCGCCCTTCCAATCATGCAGGAGCCGTGTGACTTCATGTGACAAGTCGGCAGTCATAAAAGTCCCTCAGTCGCACCCTCGCTTCTACAGCCGCGCGGACGGCGAGAGACTAATTACTTCAACCCCGTTCGTCAATAAATTCTCGTCCCGCCCCGTGTGCGCCGCGCGAGCGTGGCCGTCATTTGGCGAGCCGCCGCGCCAGCAGCCACTTCCAGAATCCCGGTTCGGCGTAGGCTCTATCGAAGATAAAATGACCGGCCTCTTTGTACTCCGTGTAGCGGACGCTCGCGCCCGCCGCCCGCAACGCTTCGGCCGCGCGCCGCGCATCGGAGATCGGAATCTGCTCGTCTTTTTCCCCGTGAAATATCCAGACAGGGGTGTCGTTCCCCACGGCCTTGACGAAGACCGCGTGCGGGTCTTGCGCCTCGTAGAGCGCCAGCATGTCGGCCGGGATAAATTTTTCCAGATAGGAGCGCGGGAATCTTTCAGGAATTTTGATGTTGCCGCCGATGGGAACAATCGCGGCAAACTTCCCCGGATGCTTCGCGGCGACGTACCAGCAGCCATACCCGCCCAGCGAGAAGCCCGTGACGTAGAGCCGCCGCGTGTCGGCCTTGAACTCGGCGACGGTCTGGTCGAGAGCTTTGACCGCGTACTCGGCCATCTCGCCCGACCACGGCGTCTCGACGCGAGACTGCGGGAAGACGCCGATGAACGAAGAGAGCAGCTTCGGCTCAAGCTTCGTCTCGACGCGCCCGCCCGGCCGCATCATGGCGGGGAGCGTGAAGCTTAGCTGCCCCTCGTTATCCTCGCCCCACTGCACCGAGCCGTGCAGCGAGAGCACGACCGGATACTTCTTTTTCGGGTCGAAGCCCTGCGGGAGATATACGCGATAACCGCGCGGCACGCCGCCGACCGTCACGGTTCGCTTCAGGAATTCCACCTCCGGCGTCGCCGCCGGGACATTCACAGCGCACAGCGTCAGGGTCAGCAGCAGCAGTAAAGTCAGTCCAACTCTTTTCAGCAACATGTTTTTTTCCTCTTTCAAATTCGCCCGGCCGCGTTCCGGCGCGGCACAGAGTGTTGAACGGGTGCGCACTCTCCGGCGAGTTTGTGAGCGGCGCGAAGCTCTCAGAACTGCGAAGCCGTGAGATATAAGCCCCGGCCGAGGTTGCCGTATGCCGCACGGGACAGCGTCAACAGTGTGTAAGCGGCAACGCCGCACGCGGACAAAGCAAAGACATAGCAGGCGAAAACAGCGACACTCAGGATTCTGTCTTCAATGTGCAACGTACTTTTCATCTTGGCTCCTTTACCCTTTAAGAACAAAAGCAATTCTCGACGAGACCGACGTTCGACCGTGCGCACGTCCGATTTCCCTCTTCAAACGGTAATGCGCAGACCGCTGGCCGAATCGCTCATCTCTTAAAGTTTTTTTTGGCGCGCGGCGTGCGGCGGCGTGGGCGGCGGGTAAAGCGGCAATTTGTCATAGCGGGAAAGCCGAAAGGGCGAGAGTTTCAGTCTCTCGCCCTGTCCTGGCTTTGATTCGTCTAACAGGCTTGTCGCCGGAACCGGATGGGGGATGATTCAGACGACGATTTTGATCCAGCCGTCTTCGATGCGGACTTCGTAGGCTTCGAGCGGAGAGTCCGGGCGATTGAGGCACGCGCCCGTGGCGAGATCGAAACGCCAGCCGTGCCAGTCGCATTCGACGGACGCGCCGCGGAGATTGCCGTCGGCGAGGGGCGCGCCCCTGTGCGGGCAGAAGTTTTCGATGGCGTAGAAGCGGCCTTCGACGTTGTAGAGGGCGAGTTCCCCGCCGCCCGTGAGTTCGACGGTCGCGCCGCGTCCCGGCGGCACGTCCTCGACGCGCCCGACGGTGACGACCGCGCCCGTGCGCGCCGGGCGTTTGAAGTTCTGATACTTTGAATCGAAGGTTTGCATTATCGGCGGAGAGCGTAACAAAATGGTCGGCCGTTAGGCAAAGCGCGCAAGGTTTGCGGCCGCGCGCGTTCTCACAGGTGCGGGCGCTAAAGGCTGTGCGATCACGCGCCGGGTCTCCAAGCGGTACTCTCTCGCCGCCGGTGCGGACGCCTCCCGCCCGCCGTGGACGAAAATACGGGAAAAGGAAATGGAGAGAAACATGAACAGAAGCAGATTGATGTCGGCGGCGAGCGTCGCCGTGTTGAGTTTGATATTCGTCGTGCAGGCGGCCGCGCAGGCAGAGGCCGGGGCGCGCGGCCAGCAGATGGGTAACAAGACGGGCGCGTCCGCGTCGATGGGGGCGACGCGCGTCGTCGTCTCGGGCGATTCGCTCGTCCAGGCGCGGCCGGACACGGCGACGATCTCGGTCGCCGTCGTGACGCAGGCGCAGAGGGCGCTCGCGGCACAGCAGGAGAACGCGCGCCGGAGCGAGGCGATGGTGCGCGCGCTCAAGGCAGCGGCGGGTGCGGGCGCGGAGGTCGAGACGAGCGGCTACAGTTTGCAGCCGCAGTACAACTACCGCGAGAACCAGACGCCGCTGATTCGCGCCTACGAGGCGCGCAACACCGTGACGGTGACGCTCGGCGACCTCTCGAAGGTCGGCCCCGTGATCGACGCGGCGACGGCCGCCGGCGCAAACAACATAGACAGTCTCTCGTTCAGCCTGCGCCGCGACGAACCGGCGCGCGATCAGGCGCTCGCCGCCGCGACGCGCGAAGCCCTGCGCAAGGCGCAGGTGATGGCCGTGGCGCTCGGCGGGCGCGTCGGGCGCATCGTTGAAGTGCAGGAGGCGAGCGCGGGTCGCCCCATGCCGATTTACGAACAGCAGGCGACGGTCGGCCGCGCCGCCGCGAAGACGGTGGACATGGCGCAGACGCCCGTCGAGATCGGCACGCTCAACATACGCGCGCAGGTGCAACTCGTCGCGGAGATTATCACCGAGCGTTAAACGACAGGCGGAGAGCCGGACAGCGTTCAGGCGAAAGAGGAGGGCGGAAGGCAGGGGCGGCTTCCGCCCTCCTCTTTCGCCTTTTGCCTTTTCACCTTTAACTTCTATAATCGCGGGCGTTCCCCTGGAAGTCGAAAAAGAGCGCGAGATGCGTGCCGTCGTCCGTCCTTCGAGAGTGCGCGGGGCGCGCGCGTGAGTTGTCGCCCCGGAAGCCTCGGCGCAAGTTCGGGGCGCGGGGCGCGCGAGGCGCGGCGGTCGCAAGTTTATCTTTGCGGATATTATCAGGAGGAGACCATGTCGAGATACCGTGATGACCGGGACGACGATTTTTTTGGAGATCGCCAGCGCGCGCGGCGCGCGGACTACGACGAGCGCCGGGAACGCGGCGGCTACGGCGGCAGCGGAGACGAACGGCGCGGCGACGCGTCCGGCCGCGACTACTATGACGACTACGGGCGCAGGAACAGCGGCGGCGGCGGCAGCGGCTATGGCGGTTACGGCGGCGGTTACGGCGGCGGTTACGGCGGCGGCGACCGCGACGATTACCGCGACGAGCGCGAGCGCACGGACGCCTACAGCGCGCGGCGCGGCGGCGGCGAGGGACGCGACTATGACGAACGCCCGCGCCGCGATTACGACGAACGCCCGCGCCGCGACTATGACGACGAACGCGAGGGGCGTTCGCTCTTTGAAGAGGGGCGAGACTTTTTCCGCGGGGGACGCGCTGGTGTGGGCGGCCGCAGCCGGGGCGAGACGAGGCGCGGCGCGACGCGCTCGCACGTCCGTTGCCGCGACATCATGACGCGCGACGTGACGGTCGCCACGCGCGACACGACGCTCGAAGAGGTTGCCCGCCTGATGAAGAACGAAGATACGGGCGTCATCCCGGTTGTGGATCGGGCGGAGACGAACGCGGGCGCGGGCGGCGACGCGGGGCCGACGATTTTGGACGCGGTGGCCGGGACGAGCGGCGAGGCGCGTCGCATCAATGCGACGCTCCACGGCAACGGGCGGCTCGTCGGTCTCATCACGGATCGAGACATCGTGGTGCGCGCCATCGCCGAGGGGCGCGCTGCCGCCACCACGCGCGCCGAAGAGATCATGACCGAAGAGGTACACACGGCGCAGCCGAACGACCGCGTGATCGAAGCCATCCGCAAGATGGGCGACAAGCAGGTGCGCCGCATCCCCATCGTGGATCAGGACAGGACGCTGCGCGGCATCATCTCGATGGCCGACGTGGCGCTGGAAACCAACGACGACCGCGAACTGGCCGAAGCCCTCGAAGAAATCTCCAGCGGGTCTTCGTTCTGGAACAGAATTTTCGGATAGCAGAGTGACAGGTGACAGGTGACAGGTGACAAGAGAAAACAGTAATCGTGAATAGAAGGAAACAGTTTCCGTCTATTTAAGATGAAGGTTCACGGTTTACGCTCTTGTTTTAACTTGTCACTTGTTACCTGTCACCCGTCACCGTTTTCTTATGGCTAAATCAATCGAGCGTTATTTGCGTTTCATGCCGGTGACGAAGCCCGGGCGTCCGTGCGACCGGCACTGGTCGCCGCCGGCCGACGTGTACCGGACGCGCGACGGGTGGCTCGTCAAAGTCGATCTGGCGGGCGTCAGCCCGGACGAGTTGGACATCTCGATTGCGGGGCCGGTGCTCGTCATCGAGGGCACGCGCCGCGACACCTCCTGCAGCGAGACAATTTCGTATCATCAGGTGGAAATTTCCTACAGCCGCTTCGAGAAGACGTTGCGCTTTCCCTGCCCCATAGAAGGCGCGCGCATCGAGAGCGACTATCAGGACGGGCTGTTGTTGTTGCGCCTCCGCAGCCCGGAGGAATGTGAATAAGGGGAGTGTTAGTTTTCAGTTTTCAGTTTTTAGTTTTTTGTTATGCAAAAGCGTCTTGCGATTGACGTGATAGCGACAAACAACTGAAAACTGAAAACTGAAAACTGAAAACTGAAAACTTAATCATGGCTGAAAATATAACTACGGCGGCGGGCACGGAAGCCACGCCGCACACGCCCGCCGAACCTTTCGAGATCGCCGTGCTGCCCTTGCAGAACACGACGTTGTTTCCCGGCACGGTCGTGCCGCTGGCCGCCGGCCGTCCGCGTTCGGTGGCGGCGGTCGAGGCGGCGCTCGCGGGGCCGGAGAAACTCCTGGCCTGCATAAGCGTCAGACCGGGCAAAGGCACGGACGCGGAAGCGACGCCCGAAGAGATTTACGACGTGGGCACGCTCGTCATGGTCAAGCGCATGTTTCGCGGCGAGGATGCCCTGCAGATCATCGTGCAGGGCACGGAGCGCGTGCGCGTCGAGGAATGGACGCAGACCGAGCCGCATTTGCGCGCGCGCGTCTCAGTCCTGCCGCCGCTCAGGACGGACGACCAGCAGGAGGTCGAGGCCTTGCAGCGCAACGTGCGCGTCCTCATCGAGCGCGCGCTGGCGATCCTGCCGCAAGTGCCGCCCGAAGTGCGCGCCGCCGTGATGGGCGCGCAGGAGCCGACGCAGATCGCCTACTTCCTCGCCTCCGTCCTGAACCTCGGCGTAGAGTACGAGCAGGCGATGCTCGAAGCCGACTCGACGGACGAATTGCTGCGCCTCGCGCACGCGCGGCTCGCGCGCGAAGTCGAGATCATGCAGTTGACCTCGAAGATCGCGACCGAGGCGCAGACCGAGATGGACAAGGCGCAGCGCGATTACGTCCTGCGCCAGCAGATGAAGGCCATCCAGAAGGAACTCGGCGACGAAGACGGCGAGGGCGCGGAGGCCGCCATGATGCGCGAGCGTCTGGCTGAGGTCGATTTGCCCGAAGAGGTGCGCACCGAGGCCGAGCGCGAACTCAAGCGTATGGAACGCCTGCCCGCCGCCGCGCCCGACTATCACGTTATCCGCTCTTACCTGGAATACGTGCTCGAATTACCGTGGCGCAAGACGAGCGAAGACCGGCTCGATCTGGCGGAAGCGCGCCGCGTGCTCGACGCGGATCACTACGGGCTGGAAGACATCAAGGAACGCATACTGGAATTCCTCGCCGTCGTTAAACTGCGCCCCGATTCGAAGAGTCCCATACTCTGTTTCGTCGGCCCGCCGGGCGTCGGCAAAACTTCGCTCGGGCGTTCCATCGCGCGCGCGCTCGGCCGCGAGTTTGAACGCTTATCGCTCGGCGGGATGCGCGACGAGGCCGAACTGCGCGGCCACCGGCGCACCTACATCGGCGCGATGCCCGGCCGCATTATCCAATCTTTGCGGCGCGCGAAAGTGAACAACCCCGTCCTCATGCTCGACGAGATCGACAAACTCGGCGCGGACTTTCGCGGCGACCCGGCGAGCGCGCTCCTCGAAATTCTCGACCCGCAGCAGAACAGCACCTTCCGCGATCATTATCTCGATCTGCCCTTCGATCTCTCGAAGGTCTTCTTCATCGCGACGGCCAACCAGCTCGGCCCCATCCCGCCCCCCTTGCGCGACCGCATGGAGATCATCGCGCTCGCAGGCTACAGCGACCAGGAGAAGCTGCACATCGCGCTGCAATATCTCGTGCCGCGACAGGTGAGCGAGAACGGCCTGCGACCCGAACAGTTCGAGATCACGAACGCGGCCATCTCGCTCATCGCCGAGCGTTACACGCGCGAGGCCGGCGTGCGTCAACTCGAACGCACCATCGGCTCGGTCGCGCGCAAGGCCGCGCTCAGGATTGCGACGGGCGAGGCAGCGACCGTGCGCGTCGAGGTGAACGACATCAAGGAATTCCTGGGTGCGCCGCGTTTCTACCCGGAGGAGGCGCGAAAAGAGTTGCCGGCGGGCGTCTCGACGGGGATGGCGTGGACGGAGATGGGCGGCCAGATACTCTTTATCGAAGCGACGCTATTGCCCGGCGGGCAGGGCTTGACCATCACCGGGCAACTCGGCGAAGTGATGCAGGAATCGGCGCGCGCCGCGCGCTCCTACCTCTGGTCGCACGCCTCGGAGTTCGGCATCCCGCCGGAGATGTTCAAATCCTACGGCATACACCTGCACGTCCCGGCGGGCGCGATCCCGAAAGACGGCCCCTCGGCGGGCGTCGCCATCACGGCCGCGCTCGCGTCTCTGATGACCGGGCGGCGCGTCAGCCACAACACTTCGATGACGGGCGAGATCACGCTCTCCGGGCTCGTCTTCCCCGTCGGCGGCATCAAGGAGAAGGTGCTCGCCGCGCATCGCGCGGGCATCAGGCGTATCATCCTGCCCTCGCGCAACGAGGCCGACGTCGCGGAAATCCCGGAGGAGGTGCGGCAGGAGTTGGAGATCGTCCTCGTCTCGCGCATCAGCGAAGTGCTCGATGCGGCGCTCGAAAAACTCGTCGCCAACCCGCCGCCCCCCCCGCCCGGCATGGACGCGGCGGCGCGCAATCAGGCGACCACGCAGGCGCAACCCGAAGCGTTGCGCGTCCGCGAACCTTAAAAAACCAGGGGGAAAGGGGAAGGGGTAAAGGTTAAAGGAGAAGACAACAGACAGGCGGGCGCGCTAACTCTCCGCTTCCTCTTTCCCTTTACCCCTTCCCCCTTGTCCCTTTCCCCTTCTTCATCAATTCACAGGGAGCGACAAAACAACGTGGTCAACAAAAAGGCACAGAGCAAGGCGGGCATCGCGGCCAACCGGCGCGGGCAGCAGATGGGCGACGAGCGCAGCAACAGCAACCTCCCCGCCAAACAGGAGGAGGCCGAGGAGGCGACGCCCGCCCTGCGCGGCAAGCGCAAAGACGCCAACCAGTTCTTCGCGGATGAATCCTCACAACAGGCCGGCAGCGACGCCGCCACCCCGCGCTCCAACACGCCCTCGCTCCCGGCCGCCATGCCGACGGGCGTCAAGAAAGGCGAATCCGGCGGCGAGCGCGTCTTCAAAGAGCGACAGGCTGCGAAGAAGACCGGTAAGACGAAATAAGCGGCGTTTAAATTTCGTGGGAGGATGTCAGCGTGTTATCGCGCCTTCGTCCTCCCACGTCAATTTTTGCTCCTCGCGCTTTCGCCGTGGGTTTCGCTCGCTCGTAGCCCGGAGCAGCCGCACGGTGAAAATGTCAGGCGTCGCTGTCATCTTCCTCCTGATAGACATCGCTCGCAGGCTCGTCGCGGCAGACGACCGGAAGAAGCACAAATAAAGAAGGAGGGCGCGAGCCATCGCACACGGCTCGTGCCCTCCTTAATGCCCTTTGGCCTTTTTACTCTCGCCTTACTGCACCACCCACGTCTCGCCGCTGTTGATGAGTTTTTCCAAATTCCCCGCGCCTTGCTTTTCGACGGCGGCCGTGATCTGCGCCTCCATCATGTCTTCGTAGGTGTCGCGTTCGACGGCGCGAAAGATGCCGACGGGCTGCGGGAAATCGGGGTATTCCATGCGCGCGAGCATGAAGGCGACCGAGGGGTCTTTGAGGTGTATGTCGTGGACGAGCAGGTCGTCAATTGTCACGCCGTTTTCGCCGATGGTGACGACTTCCGGTTGCGCGCCGTTCATGCGGATACCCTTGTTGCGCTCCTTGCCGAAGATCATCGGCTGGCCGTGTTCGAGGTAGATCATGTGGTCGGTGCGAACCGAGCGTTCCGTGAAATACTCGAACGCGCCGTCGTTGAAGATGTTGCAGTTCTGATAGACCTCTATGAAGGAGACGCCCTTGTGGCGCGCGGCGGCCTGCACGGTCGCGCCGAGGTGCTTCACGTCCAGGTCGAGCGAGCGCGCGACGAAGGTGGCCTCGCTGGCAATCGCCACCGACAAGGGGTTGAGCGGATAGTCGATGACGCCCATCGGCGTGGACTTCGTGCGCTTGCCGAGTTCACTGGTCGGGCTGTACTGCCCCTTCGTCAAACCGTAGATGCGGTTGTTGAAGAGGATGACGTTCATATCGAGGTTGCGGCGGATGGCGTGCATGAAGTGGTTGCCGCCGATGGAGAGTGCGTCGCCGTCGCCCGTCACGACCCACACACTGAGTTCGGGATTCGCGGCCTTGATGCCGGTGGCGACCGCCGGGGCGCGCCCGTGAATCGAGTGGAACCCGTAGGTGTTCATGTAGTAGGGGAAGCGCGACGAGCAGCCGATCCCACTGACGAAGACGATCTTCTCGCGCGGGATGCCGAGTTCGGGCATCACTTTCTGCACGTTGTTCAGGATCGAGTAGTCGCCGCAGCCCGGGCACCAGCGCACTTCCTGCCCCGACACGAAATCCGCCTTCTTCAACTGCGCCGGGGGCGGCGCGACCTCGCCCGCCACGACCGGCCCCGGAAAGGTTTGCGACGAGCCGCTGCCCGACACGTTCCCGCCGATGTTCTCCGCGTCGGCGGCAATCGTCTGCGCCGCGTCGCCCTCGTTGTAGTTGCCGTTTCCATTCGTCCCATCAGACATTGAACTCATAAATGCTCCTCGCTGCTGTTTCGCCGTGCTCGTTCGACGGCGCGTAATAAAGTTAAAAATTGCTCCTGCACATAAGGATTCAACTGCGCTGCGAAGTCGGAGGTAAGACCGCGCACCTTGATCAACTCCTGCACGTCGGCCAAATCTTTGAGACGATCCGGCGCGGTCATGCCGGAAGCAAGTTTTAGTTCGACGAGTTTCTCAAGCGTGACGACGCGCACGCCTTGAACTTCAATCGAAGCATCGTCAGGAACGGGAAAACTGATCGGCTTAGGTCGTCCGTCGCCCGGATAGCCGCCCGAAGTAATGATCTCGATGCTCACCCCTTCACGCGTCGAACGGAATTTTTTGCGCGCCCCCGGAAAGGCGGGCAAGTAGCCGAGTCCGACGAGGTTTTGATGAAAGGCTTCCAGGCCCGCAGGCGTCAGCACGAGGTCAATGTCCTCCGTGAAACGCGGGTAGCCATAAGTCAACAGCGCAACCGCCCCGATGACCATGTAGTCAATGCCCTGCCGCCGTAAGTCGGAAGAGAGTTGCGCGAGCGCGCCGTGGAGGTCTCCCTGTCCCATAAAGTAGCGCAAGCCCTCCGCGTATACCTCATGCACGGAGCGCGAATCAACGTTTTCGTTAGAAGTGCTCATGGTTAGCTTAAAATTTCAAGCAAGCCCTGAATTCTATGCTTCAAACCCTTGAGGTCTTCCTCCTCAGCTAAAAATTTCTAATAGCAGATGGAATTTTCAACCCTGCCGCAAATAGAGCGAGGTCAGAAACTATATCTTTCATTGAAGGGACTTCCTGAGAACTATTAGAAAAACGCTCGATCCGTAATCGTCTGTCTGCTATTACCGCCTTAGCTATACGATCATCAGTAGACATCAATCCATGTGGCAAAGACAGACTAATATCTATTCTGGAAAGGAATAAAGAGCGAACATATGTTTTAGAGCCTTTGCGGTAATAAGGCTTATTGAATTTGAACCAAGGTTCAATATCCTTTGTGAATTGCTTGGTGCGATCTTCCCCAGTATTCCTAATATTTAGGAAAGCTTGTATCTCTTTACGGTCAAGGACAACACAATCTAGTTCGCGCAGCCAAGCATGAATGGCTAAATAATGACCAACTATGCGATGCTGAATTCGATAGTATTCGTCATATGGTTTAGTCTTCACATCCTATCCTTTCACCGCTTACAAATACTCTTCCACCTTCTCCACGATCTCGCGTATCTGGAACGGGCGGCCTTTGACTTTCGAGGACGTCACGGCTCGCGTTCAAGATGCGAAAAGCTCCCTCACGGGAAACTGAAAACCCGGCACGACATCGCCGCCGTCAAGCGTATCTTTCTCCGTGAGCGTCATGATGTCGGTCAGGGAGCGATAGACCGTCACGACACGCAACTTCGGACTGATGACCCACACCAATCTCGCGCCCGCGTTTAACCACTCCCGAACTTTCTCTTCGACCTCGCCGACCCTGTCGCCGGGGCTGTTCACTTCAACCGCGAGATCAGGCGCGCCCGGCCAATAGCCTTCTGTGTCGCCCACCTGCTCCACGCGCTCTTGCCGGATGAATGAAACATCAGGGGCACGCACCGTGTCAGGATTGGTTTTGAGCTTAAAGCCCGTCTCCGCCAGATAAGTGCTACCCAGCTTTGTATCTATCACATACCGACCGAGCGCGAGCGCAAGCACCATCCCGATCCTGCCGTGATTATGTCCCGCCGGTGACATCTGCCTCAGTTCTCCTTCCACCAGTTCATACCGGAAGCCGTCGCGCGGCATCTCCAATAGTTCTTCGGCGGTCATTAGCTGAGCGGTCGTACTCATAACTTCACTCTCACTTGATTACAAATACTCTTCCACCTTCTCCACGATCTCGCGTATCTGAAACGGGCGGCCTTTGACCTTCGAGAAGGTGACGGCGTCGATCAAAAACTTCGCGCGGATCATGGTGGCGAGTTGGCCGAGGTTCATTTCGGGGATGATGACGCGCTCGAAGTTCTGGAGCACTGCGCCGAGGTTTTTCGGGAAGGGATTCAGGTAGCGCAGGTGCGCGCTCGACACGGAACGGCCTTCGCGTTGCAGGCGTTCGACCGCAGAGGTGATCGAGCCGTAGGTCGAACCCCAGCCGAGGACGAGCACCTTGCCCGACGCCTCGCCGAACACTTCGAGGTCGGGGATGTCTTCGGCGACGCGATCAATTTTCTCCTGCCGGAGTTTGACCATGAACTCGTGATTTTCAGGATCGTAATTGACGTTGCCGGTGAGGTGTTCCTTCTCGATGCCGCCGACGCGGTGTTCGAGGCCGGGCGTGCCCGGAATGGCGTAGGGGCGCGAGAGGCGTTCGTCGCGCGCGTAGGGCAGAAAGCCCTCCGGGTTGGTGGTGAACTTCACCTCGATCTTCGGCAACTCGTCGAGCGCGGGCAAAGCCCACGGCTCCGCGCCGTTGGCGAGATAGCCGTCGGAGAGATAGAAGACCGGCGTCATGTGGCGGAAGGCGAGACGCACGGCCTCGACCGCCATGTGGAAACAGTCCGCGGGCGTCGAGGGCGCGACGACGACCGCCGGGCATTCGCCGTTTCTGCCCCAGACCGCCTGAAAGAGATCGGCCTGCTCGGTCTTGGTCGGCAGGCCGGTGGACGGGCCGCCGCGTTGCACGTTGATGATGACGAGCGGGAGTTCGGTCATCACCGCGAGGCCGATGGCCTCCTGCTTCAAGGCGACGCCGGGGCCGCTTGTGCCGGTCAAACCGATGTGGCCGGTGAAGGCCGCGCCGATGGCCGCGCAGACGGCCGCGATCTCGTCTTCGGCCTGAAAAGTTTTGACGCCGAAATTCTTGTGACGCGCGAGTTCGTGCAGAATGTCGGAGGCGGGCGTGATCGGGTACGAGCCGTAAAAGAGCGGGCGACCCGACAATTGCGAAGCGGCGACGAAGCCGATGGCCGTCGCCTCGTTGCCGGTGATCTTGCGATACTTGCCGGGCGCAATGGCGGCCTTCTTGACGCTGTAGTGCGTGGTGAAAACTTCCGTGGTGTCGGCGAAGTTGTAGCCCGTGCGAAGCGCAATGACGTTGGCGCGCGCCACTTCGGGCAGCTTCTTAAACTTCCCTTCGATCCATTCGAGCGTCGGCTGCATCGGGCGGTCGTAGAGCCAGTAGAGGACGCCGAGCGCGAAGAAGTTTTTGCAGCGATCCATCTCCTTGCGCGTCAGTTTCACCTGCGCCTCCTGCAACGCGCGCAGGTTCAGCGTCGTGATCGGCAGACGGTGGACGCGGTAGCCTCTGAGCGTCTCGTCTTCGAGCGGGCTTACGGCGTAGGCCGCCTTCTTCAAGTTCTCCTTGTTGAACTCGTCCGTGTTGACGATGATCGTGCCGCCCTCTTCAAGGTCTGAGAGGTTGACCTTGAGCGCGGCCGGGTTCATCGCGACGAGCACGTTCGGCTGGTCGCCGGGCGTGCGTATGTCCTGCGAGGAGAAGTTCAACTGGAAGCCGGAGACGCCGGGGAGACTCCCGGCCGGGGCGCGAATCTCGGCGGGGAAATCCGGCAGCGTGGAGATGTCGTTGCCGAGGACGGCGGAGGTGTTCGTAAACTGCGTGCCGGTCAACTGCATGCCGTCGCCGGAGTCGCCGGCGAAGCGGATGGTAACGGTTTCGACTTCCTCGAAATGCTTTTCGACGGGCGCGGCGGGCGGCGACGGCGGATCAATGACAGTGCTCATAATGTCTTAATGAATCCTTCTATTTTTTTGGGAAGATAACGAAGCGCCAACTTCGCGGTGGGAACACTTCGGTTTTAGTCCGGCTCAAGCGCATTGTAGCATACGCGCGGCCACGCCATTCACGCAACACGGATCGCGGCTGAAAGGCCGATCAACACGCCCGGCTGTTCTAACGGAAAAGGCGAAAGTGGATGCCGGAAGCAATCATGCTTCCGGCATCCACTTTCGCCTTTTCGCTTTGCAAGCGTCGCGACCGAAGTTAAGAGGTCTTGGCGGGCGTCGCGCCGGCGGTCGAGGCGCTGGTGCTGTTGCTGCTGGACGGTGCGCCCGCGCCGGCAGAAGCGCCGGGTGCGGTCGCGGAGGCGGTTGAAGCCGGGGTCGCGGTTGAGGCTGCGCCGCCACCGCCTGCGGCTGAGGCTGAGCGGCCGTCCTGCTGCGCGGCCTGCGCGTCTTTGATCTGCTGCATGCGGCAACTGCCCTCGAAGACCGCGCCCTGCTCGATGACGAGCGCGGGCGTCTGGATGTCGCCCGTCACTTTGGCGACGCGGCCGAGTTCGATCCGTTTGGTGGCCGTGACGTTGCCGACGACCGTGCCGTAGATTTGCGCGACGGAGACTTCCACGTCGGCGTCAACCTGCCCGCCCGTGGAGACGATGAGCGTGCCGTCCTGCGAACTGACGCGCCCCGACAGGTGGCCGTCAACGCGCAGCATGCCTTTGAAGTTGGCTTCGCCCGTGAGGGTCGTGCCGTTGCCGACAAAGCCGCTGAGAGTGCCTTCTTTGATGTCGCGCGCGAGCGATTCGCTTTCGCTGACGGCGCGCGTCGTTACGGGTTGGGTTTCGCTCATGTTCCGTGCTCCGGTTGAAGAGGGTTGGTCTGCGGTCGTGGTGTTGCGATGCTGCGCGTCCGCCGCCGTGCCGTAAGCGGAGGTCGCCGGTTGGGGTTGCTCGCTCGGTTGCTCGCCGCCCGGTTGTTCTTTAGGATTTCTTCCCGGTCTAAACATCTAAGTCTCCCTTCACTATCTCCAGGGTCATTGCGCTTGGAAGGCGTTTGAAATGAAAACGGATCGTATGGTTGACTACAGCGGCGGACGCTTGCGGCCGACTCATGGCGGCCGTGAAAACCTCTGAAGCGTCCCTACTTGCCCGTGATGATAACGGAAAAGCCGTGAATGGTGAATCATAAAAACCGTGAATCGTGAATCGTACATAGATAAGCGAGAGCAAATCGTGAATCCTCAATGGAAAAAGAGCGGCGGGTTCCGCTCGATTCACGATTCGCGTTTTACCGTCCTCTTCTATACACGATTCACGGTCTGTGTCTGGTCAAGCGGCGGAGAGATAAACTAAACTGCCCGTGCAATCAAACGCGACACATAATTTTGACAGCCTTTCGCAAGGGAGAAGTTTATGCCAAACGAGATGGTCGAATTCAGGAGCAACGGCGGCACGACCGAAGGCTACCTGGCCGTGCCCGTATCGGGCACGGGCGCGGGCGTCGTCGTCATACAGGAATGGTGGGGGCTTGTGCCGCACATTAAAAACGTGTGCGAACGCTTCGCCGCGGAGGGCTTCGTCGCGCTCGCGCCCGACCTCTACCACGGACGCTCCACCACTTCGCCCGACGAGGCGGGCAAGTTGATGATGGCTCTCAACATCGAGAGGGCGGAAAAAGATTTGCGCGGCGCAATCGAGTACCTGCTCGCGCACGAGAGCGTGCGGGGCACGACGGTGGGCACAATCGGCTTCTGCATGGGCGGCGCGCTCTCGCTCTACGCCGCGTCGAAGAACGAACAGGTGGGCGCGTGCGTCGTTTTCTACGGCGGCCACCCGAAGGTCGAACCCGACCTCGAACGCATGCGCGCGCCCCTGCTCGGCCTCTACGCCGAACGCGACGATTTCGCCACGCCCGCCGGCGCGCGCGCACTCGAAGCGAAGCTGACCTCGCTCGGCAAGTCGGCTGAGATACACGTCTACGAGGACGCCGACCACGCCTTCTTCAACGACGAACGCCCCGAAGTCTACGATGCGACGGCCGCCGCCGATGCCTGGCAGCGCACCATCCGTTTTCTGCGTGAGCATTTGGCCGAGAAGGTTTAGGCAGAGCGGGATTGCGCGGGCGGCGGGCGGCAGTTTAAGAGAGATTGATAAAGAGATCGTTGAGGCGAAAAGAGAAAGGGCAGACCCGGCGTTTAGGGTCTGCCCTTTCCTTCATGTTGACTCTGCTCTACTGGTTCGAGACTCGCGACCCGCGTCGCTTGTCGTCTATAGCCCACTTGACTCGAAGGAGAACGAAAGCGTCTGACTCCCCCAAGCCGGACGCTCTCGATTTTTATTCCACTGAAGGAATGTTCGTTGCGAGAGAATATAGGCTAAGGCGCGGAGCGCGAGGTTGCAGCGGCATTGAAAGTTAATTGCGATGCCATTGCAGCGGCCGCGCGTAGTCTCTCTCAGGACGAACGTTTTTTGCTCTCTTTGAGCTCACGATTAGCTTGCCGCTCCGCCTCTCGCGCCTGGCGTTCGTTGATGCCCAGATCGCGCAGTGTCCGCCCGATGCTCTTATCGTTTGCCAGTCCTTCGAGGATCGCGCTTCTCGTGATGGCCGGATTTCTGTCGCCGAGGTTGCGCGCCAACACGGTCGCCGCCACAAACTGTCCGAACTTCAAATCGGGATTAGTCGCGAGAGCCGCCTGATATTCATCGCGCAGGCGTCCCGGCGCGGTGTTCAAGTGTGTGGCAATGCCGGGATGCTCGCGCAGTTCTTCCGCGGCGCGCCGGCTGTTGTTGTCACGCGCGGCGCGGGCGCGCTCTAAGCCTTCATCCGAACGACCACGCGATCTTTCCGAAGCAGTGCCGCGCCCTTCGTCAGCGCGCCCGCGCGATCTGTCCGACGAAGTGCCGATCCCGCGATCCACTCCGACACCGTCCGGGCGACCGATGCCGCCGCCGCCGCCTCTGCCCGCGCCGCCCGCACCGGAATTACCAGCGCCGCGTCCGCCGCCGCCGCGTCCCTGCGCGACAGCGATACTTTGCATCCCGAAAACGAAAAGACAGGCCAGAGCCATGCCCGCAATCTTCTTCATCAATTTAGAATTCATTGATCCGTTCCCTCCGTGGTAAATGCGTCTTTGTAACAGGACTCGATTCGTTGAGTTGGTGGGGGCAAAAGGAGAGTGGAAGAAGTATAGAACATTGCGACGCCAGAAACTAATGCCTTAACTCAGGAGAAAACGAAAGCGCCCAACTCCCCCAAGTTCGGCGCTCTCGCTTTTTATTCCTCACTGAGAGGAATGCTCGTTGGCCGGGAGACTATAGAAGCGCCTCCGCCGCGCAGTGTTGCAGGGGCGTCGAAAGTTCATTGCGATGTCGTTGCGCGAAGCGGGTTGCATCCGCGCGGCTGATCGGATAAAACCTGTCAGGCCAGCCCGGCGCACATCGCACGCGCCGACTCCCGCGCACGGCAAAGCGTACCTTCAAACAGAACAGATGCGCCGCAACACCACAGCCCGAAGGCCTGTGCCACACCACCCCGGAGCCAATTCGATGAACCCCCGCAACTATTTTTCACGCCGCACCCGACGCCGCTCCGCTCTCCTATCCGCGCTGCTTTCGCTCTGCGCCGTCTGCGCCGTCTGGGGCGTGTGGGGCGCGGCCACGCCGACACGGGCGCAGTCGATCAGTTTCGACCGCGAGCGCGGCCGCGTCATGCTCGGTCAGATCAAGAGCGACCTGAAGAAGAACTATTACGACCCGACGCTGCGCGGGATGGATGTGGACGCGCGTTTCCGGCAGGCCGAAGAAGAGATCAAGCGCGCCGCGACGCTCGGCCAGATCACCGCCGCCATCGCGCAGGCGTTGCTCGACCTCAACGATTCGCACACCTTCTTCCTGCCGCCCACTCAAACGACGCACGTCGATTACGGCTGGGAGATGCAGATGATCGGCGACAAGTGCTACGTCATCGCCGTCAGGTCGGGGTCGGACGCGGAAGCGAAAGGGCTGAAGGCGGGCGACCGCCTACTCTCCATCAACGGCTTCGCGCCGACGCGCGCCGACCTGTGGAAGATGAAGTACTACTATTATGCTTTGAGTTTGCAGACCGGGCTGGCCGTCGTGGCGCAGAGTCCGGGCGCGGCGGAGCGGCCGCTGGCGCTGGCCGCGCGTGTGCGTCCCGGCGCGGTGGTCTATCAGGGCGGCCTGCTCGAACTCAACCTTGAGGAAGAAAAAAGCCGGCGACAGTTTAAGGACGCGCATCGCTACTACGCGGTGGGTGAAGATTTGTTCATCTGGCGCATGTCGCGCTTCAACCTGACGAAGGACGCCGTTGACGACATGATGAACAAAGCGCGCCGGAAGAAGTCTCTCATCCTCGACCTGCGCGGGAACGGCGGCGGCGCGGAGGAAACGCTGCTGCGGCTCATCGGCAACTTCTTCGACCGCGACATCAAAGTGGGCGACGTTAAACGCCGCACCGAGACGAAACCGCTCGTCGCCAAATCGCGCGGCGGCGACATCTACACGGGCAAGCTCGTCGTGTTAATCGACAGCGCGTCGGGTTCGGCCGCGGAAGTCTTCGCACGCATCGTCCAACTGGAAAAGCGCGGTACGGTCATCGGCGACCGCTCGGCGGGCGCCGTGATGCGCAGCAAAATGTATATTCACTCGGTCGGCCCCGACAGCGCGATCTTTTACGGCGCGAGCATCACGGACGCAGACCTCATCATGTCGGACGGCAAGAGCCTGGAGCACACGGGCGTCGTACCTGACAAATTGATGATCCCCGGCGGCATACATCTCGCGGGCGGGCGCGACCCGGTTCTGGCCTACGCCGCCGGCATCCTCGAAGCGCCGCTCGACGCGGCCAAAGCCGGCGCGCTGTTTCCCTACGTCTGGTATGACGACATTCGGTAGAGGGCTTGGTAGAATTGCGTCGGATGAATTGCGTGCGACGAATTACGAGGGATGAATTGCGTGCGAGTCGGCGGCGGCGTTTTGCCGTGAGCCGACGGCGCGAGCGCATTGGAGTGTGAGGATCGGATGAGCGTCAAAGTTCTCCTGCTGTTACTATTCGTCGGCCTCGTCGCCTACGCGCTCGGCAGGCGGTCGGGCAAGCGCGCGGGCGGCGACGGCAGACCGATGCTGCAACCTTTCGCGCCGCGCACGCTCGACGCGTCGCGCCTCGCCGGGGCGCACGCCGTCACGCTCGACGCGGCTTCCCTCGAACAGATCAAGCGGCTCCTGCATGAGCGACAGTTGATCGAGGCGATCAGGACTTATCGCGAGCGGACGAATTGCGGGCTGCGCGAGGCGAAGGAAGCGGTCGAGTTAATCGAGAAGAGTTTATAGGCGCGCGCGCAAGTAGAGTTATCGCGCCGAAAGTTTACAGGTCGGGGAGAAGGGGCGTTCGCGTGCTCCGCGTGTGTTGTGCGCGTAGCGCGTCGTGCTGGTTGAAATGTTTATCGAAAGCAAAATCAAGACGAAACTGCTCCGGCAGATGGGCGAGGCGATCAGGGACTTCGGGATGATCGCGGACGGCGACCGCGTGATGGTCTGTCTCTCCGGCGGCAAGGACAGCTACACGCTGCTCGACCTCCTGCTCGACGTGCGCGAACGCGCGCCCGTCCATTTCGACCTGCTCGCCGTCAACCTCGATCAGAAGCAGCCGAACTTTCCCGCCGACGTGTTGCCCGCCTATCTCGCGGGGCGCGGCGTGCCGTTTCGCATCGTCGAACGCGACACCTATTCAATCGTCAAGCGGCTTGTGCCCGAAGGCAAGACCTACTGCTCGGTCTGCTCGCGTCTGCGGCGCGGCATCATCTATTCAATCGCGCAGGAAGAGGGCTGCACCAAGATCGCGCTCGGCCACCACGCCGACGACATCATCGCCACCTTCCTCCTCAACATCTTCTTCGTCGGCCAACTCAAAGCGATGCCGCCCGTGCTGCGCTCGAACGACGGGCTGAATACAGTCATCCGCCCGCTCGCCTATTGCCGCGAGACGGACATCGCCGAGTATGCCGCGCTCAAGGAATTTCCGATCATCCCCTGCGATCTGTGCGGCTCGCAGCCGAATCTGAAACGCGCGCGCATCAAGCGGCTCGTCGCGGAGCTGGAGCGCGAGATTCCGAACATCCGCAGTTCGATGCTGACCGCGCTCGGCAGCGCCGTGCCCTCGCACCTGCTCGACCCCAAACTCTTCGACTTCAGCAAGCTCGCCCCCGTCTCCGCCGGCGACATCGAAGCGGAACTCGACGCGGCCATCGGCCATGCAGACCCCGCAGGCGACATGGTGCTGTCGCCCGCGCTCGTCTCGATCTCATAAGCATCGGGAAAGTGAGCGAAAGAAAGCCCCGCGCGGCATAGGCCGCGCGGGGCTTTACTGGTTTTTGCGGCTGGCCTAGCGCATGTTGTTGTTCATGTTGCCGCCCATGCTGGTGTTCTTGTTGTTGACGGAGCGGCGGGGCGTGCGCGGAGTCATGTTGCGACCGCGCCGGACACGCCGCGCCGTGCGCCGTTTGGAATGCCCACGCCCGTTCATATTCCTGTGGCTCATGTTGCCGTTCATGTTGCCACTCATGTTGTCGTTCATGTTGCCGTTCGTGTTCTGCGGCGCGGCCAGAGCCGAGACGCCGAACGCGAGCGCGAAGGCCGCGCCGAGCGCGAGCGTTTTAAGCGACTTCAAAGTCATGTCGTAATTCCTCCTTGTAAATGTGCGGGGACGTAATCGCCCCACACGTCCTGATTATTGTTTCGCCGGCGGGAGCGCGCCGCATTCGTGTGGCGCGTGGTCGCTGCCACTGTGTTTCGGATCATAGTATGTAGCACTAAAACGGGCTACGCGCTAGAGGACGGGGGACGTGGCGGGCGGGGCCGCAGAGCATTTTGGGGCTGACAGCCTTTACCCGAAAACGGATTCAGGATTCGGAGGAGATGTTGACGGGCGCGGGTCGCCCGTTCGGCGCGCGTGGCGAGCCGGAGTTCTTAATGAAGGATACCGGGCGGGCGCGGCGCGGGAAAAAAACATCGCGACGGAGGCGGGATATGTCCTTCTCCCGTTGCCGCCACGCCGCCCCGCGCGTCTTCCGCCAGGACGGTCGGCGAAGGCGGCGCATGAGTTGAGTCTCCCGCCGCCCTCACCCTTTGCGGATCACCCGCGCATCGTTTACAACCCCCGCCGAAAACAATTCTCCCCCCGTCCCACTCCCGACCGGCCAACCCTGCGCCCGCCTTCCCTTACGACGACTCTGCCGCGCGCTCCACGGCCTGCAACACCTGCCGGCGGTAGCGATGCGTGACGGGGCGGCGGCGGCCGATGCCGATGGCGTGGCGCGAGATGATGAGCGTCGGCGGAAGTTGCCGTCGCTTGAATTCGTTGGCGGGCGCTTCGACGCGGTTGAGCACGTCGTAGATGAGTGCCTGGTCGTGCCCGGCCGAGACGATCTCTTCGGGCGTGGCTTTGCGTTCGAAGTAGAGTTTGAGGATGGGGTCGAGTTTGTCGTAAGGGGGGAGCGATTGATCGTCGAACTGCCCGGGGGCGAGTTCGGCCGAGGGGCGTTTTTCGATAATTTCGTTGGGGATGATCTCGCGCTCGCGGTTGACGTAGCGCGAGAGCGCCCAGACCTCCGTCTTGAGCACGTCGCCGAGAACGGCGAGGCCGCCGTTCGTGTCGCCGTAGAGGGTGCAATAGCCGAGGGCGAGTTCCGATTTGTTGCCGGTGGAGAGCAACAGGCGGCTTTCCGCGTTTGAGATCGCCATCAGAATATTTCCGCGCAGGCGCGATTGCGTGTTCTGCCGCGCGATCTCTTCCAGAGGCGTCGCCGGGGTAGCCAATTCCAGTTCCCTGACGAGCACTTCGTAGGCCGCGCTGATCGGGTGTTCGATAGTCGGCATACCGAGGCGCGCGCCGAGCGCGACGGAATCGTCCACGCTGCCGCGCGAAGAATAGGGCGAGGGCATCATCACCGACAGGACGTTTTCCGCGCCGAGCGCTTCGCAGGCGAGCGCGGCGACGAGCGACGAGTCGATGCCGCCGGAGAGGCCGAGCACGGCGCGCGTGAAGCGGTTCTTGCGCGCGTAGTCGCGGATGCCGAGGACGAGCGCGTCGTGGATGGTCTGGATGTCGTCGCCCGGCAGGCAGTAGGTGTCGCACACGTCGCAGTCCAGGGAGACCGAGCCGTAAAACTCCTCGAAGGGCGGCGCTTGCAAAATGATCTGCCCGCGGCCGTCCGTGACGATGGATGCGCCGTCGAAGATCACGCCGTCGTTCGCGCCGACGAGGTTGACGAAGACGATGGGGAGGCCTGCGGCCTTCGAGCGGTGCGAGACCATCCTGCAACGCTCGCCCATCTTGCCCTTGTTGAAGGGCGAGGCGTTGATCGAGACGATCACCTGCGCGCCGAGCGCGATCAACTCGTCGGTCGGGTCGTTCGTGTAGAGCCGTTCGCGCCAGTAGGTCTTGTCGTTCCACATGTCCTCGCAGACGGCGACGCCGACGCGCACGCCCGCGATGTCGAACAACCTGCGCTCGCGCGCCGGCTCGAAGTAGCGCGGGTCGTCGAACACGTCGTATTCGGGGAGCAGGGTTTTGTCCGCGTAGCCGATGATCCTGCCGTCGGTGATGACGGCCGCAGAGTTGTAGAGTTTGCGCCCCTGCTCCGACCCCGTGGGGCGCACCGTGCCGACGATGACGGTCAATCCCGCACTCGCCGCCGCGATCTGTTCGAGCGGCTCGTGGGCGTGCGCGATCACGTCTCGATCCATGAACCAGTCGAAGGACATGTAGCCCTGCACGGCGACTTCCGGCAACACCACCATGTCGCTCCCGTCGGCGCGCGCCTGCTCGATGGCGCGCAAGCATTGCGCGACGTTGCCCTCGTAGTCGCCGTTCGTCGTGTTGATCTGCCCGATAGTGACGCGCATAAATTTATCCCTTCGGAAATGTGTTTGGCTTTAAGCTGCCTCGACGTACTCGGCCATGCTGCTCGGCTCAGGTATCGGCAATCCGTCTTCACGCATGCCGCGCAGATGGAGTTCGACTGCTGCGCGCATCCGTCGCTTAACCTCTTCGACGCTTTTGCCCGTGGCGATGCAACCCGGAAGGTCAGGCAGATACGCCGAATAATTTCGCTCGCCGCGCTCGATGATCATGGCATAACGCATCTTCTATTTCTCTTGTTCGCTTCTCAAACCTGTTCGTTATTTGAAATCGTTGATCAGGATCATGTCCGTGACGGGGTTGCCGCGTGCGACGGCGAGCTGGCGGCCGTCGGGCGACCACGCATACCAGTTGACGAAATAAGTCTTGAGGTCGGCGAGCTGGCGCGGCGGGGCGTCGCCCCTGATCGGCAGACGCCAGAGGCCGGACGTGCCCTCGCGCCGGAGGACGTAATCGATCCCCTGCCCGTCGGGCGACCAGCGCAGCATGTCGATACCCGTGGGCGGGTCGAATTTGCGCAAGGGGTCTCCGCCTTCGACTGGCAGGACGACGATCTGGCGCGGCGCGTTCGGCGTGAGTTCGCTGCGCAACGTGAATAACAGCTTCCCGTCGGGCGACAGGCGCGCGTTGCCGATAGACTTTTCCAACACCCGCGCCGGTTGCCCGCCTTCGACGGAGACGCGCCAGAAGGCGTAGTTGCCCGCGTCGTCGAGCGAGGCGTAATAGACCGTGCGACCATCGGGCGCGAAGTGCGGGTAGCTGTACGGCTCGACGTTTGGCACGAGTTCGCGCTGGCCGCTGCCATCGGCGTTCATCAGCCAGATGCTCCAGCCGACCGAGCGGTTCGAGATGAAGACGATGACGCGGCCGTCGCGCGAAACTTCGGGCGAGGTGTCGTTGTTCGCGTCGAAGGTCAACTGCCGCTGGCCGCTGCCGTCGGCGTTCATCACCCAGATGTCGCCATTGCCGCTCGCGCCGGATTGATAGACGATGCGCCCGTCGGGCGTCCACACGGGGGTGTTGGCGCTGCCCACGTTCGTCAACTGGCGCGGGGCGTCGTCGTCGCCGCCCGCCGAGAGCCAGATGTCTGCGCTGCCGCTGCTTTGCAGGGCGAGGAGCGTGCGCGAGTCGGAGGTGAGGCTGACGGTCTTGTAAAAGTTGAGATCGTTGGTGATCTTCTGCGCCTCGCCGCCGGGATAGCCGACGAACCAGATTTGCTCGGGCGTGCTCGGCAGAGAGGCGCGGTCGCGGCCGTTGAAGACGAGGCCGCTCCCGTCCGAGAGCCACGCCAGCATCCCGATGCTGCGCCAGCGCGCATCCGACACAATCCGCACCGTCCCGTCCGACGCGCTCACGCTCTCCAGATTGACGTAATAGCCCCGCTCGTCCGTGCCCTTGACCACATAGGCGATCTGTTGCCCGTCGGGCGACCAGGCGAGCGAGGGCATGGTGACGGGCGCTTTGCGCAGGACGAGCGTGCGCTCGCCGCCGCCGTCCTCGCTCGCCACTACCAGCGTGTCCTCGTTCGTCTGAGGCAGGTGACGGCGGAAGGCGAACTGCTTGCCCTCGGGCGAGAAAGTGATCTGGCTATCAACGTCGTTCGTGATCTTTTGCGGGTCGCCGCCGAGGAGCGAGGGCACGCGGTAGAGTTCACCGAAGTTTCCGCCGAGCGGGACTGTAACGTAGTACAAAAAAGTGCCGTCGGGCGAGAAGGTGATGCCGGTGTAGGCCGATTCGCTCGGCGCGACGAGCACCTTCTCGGTCGTCGTAGCCACCTGGCGGACGCGCAGGCTCAACTTGCCGCCCTCGTGCACCGTGCGCGCGACGTATTTGCCGTCGGGCGAAATCACGGCGTTCGTCGTCTGCCCCGCCGTCTGCAGCTTCGTGAACTTCATGTTCTGCAACGAAGCGAAGGGCGCGCTCGCCGCGGGGCGCAGGCCGCGCGTGAAGTGGTAAATGCCGAAGGCGAGAGCGAGGAGCACGACGAGGCCGAGGACGTAGGGCTTGAAAGTGATGTTTTCGCGCCGACTGCCTTCGGCGGCGACGGATGCGTCCGCGCCGGAATGCGTGTCGTGCGCCGGGTGGTCGCCGGCCGTCGTGCGCCCCGGCGCAGCGGCCGCGAGCGTGTGCCCGGCCGCGTTTCCCAGGTAGGTTGCGCCGCCCGCGCCGGGCGCGCCGCCGGCTGAGATGGAGAAGCCCGGCACGACTGAATGGTCGAGCGACGCGCCCGCATCGAGCCGCTGGCGGAGGCGTTGCAGCTTGGCGAGCATCTGCTTGGCGGTCTGGAAGCGCGCGTCGCGGTCTTTGGTCAGCGCATCGGTCACGACTTCCTGCAAAGCTTCCGCGGGCTCCGTCAGGTAGTGCGCGAGCGGCGGCGGTTCGGCGTCGAGCACGTTGACGATGACGTGGCTCGCCGAACGACCCTCGAAGGGCGGGTGTCCGGTGAGCATCTCGTAGAAGACGCAGCCGAGGCTCCAGAGGTCTGTGCGCGCGTCCACCGTTTCGCCGCGCGCCTGTTCCGGCGACATGTAGGCGACCGTGCCCATGATCGCGCCGGGGTTGGTGTTGACGAGCGCCTGCGTGGCCGCCTCCATGTCCACGGCCGCCGCGCCCGTCCGGCTCGTCATTTTGGCGAGACCGAAATCGAGCACCTTCACGTAGCCGTCGGTGCGCACCATCACGTTCTCCGGCTTGATGTCTCGATGCACTATTCCTTCGGCATGCGCGGCCGCCAGCGCGCTTGCGATCTGCGAAGCGAAGTCGAGCGCCTCGCCGAGTTTCAGGCGGCGCGCGCTCATCTGCTCGCGCAGCGTCGTGCCCTGTACGAACTCGGTGGCGAAGAAACGCGCGCCCGTCCCGGTCTGCCCGATGTCGAAGACCGTGAGAATGTTCGGGTGGTTGAGCGCGGAGGCGGCGCGCGCCTCCTGTATGAAGCGGCTCATGCGATCCTGATCGGTCGCCACGTCGGCGTGCAAAAACTTGAGCGCGACCGGGCGATTCAACTCCGTGTCGAGCGCGCGATAGACCTCGCCCATGCCGCCCGCCCCGATGAGCGACCGGATTTCATAACGTCCGATTCGTGTCCCCGCTTCAAGACTCATGTGTGCGCGCGCGCTCTTGTTCGACCTGCGCAAATCAAGTTGCCGTCGCTAAACTTTCGCTTCGATCTCAAACATTCTAAATCGAAGCAGGGGGGAAGCAAAGAGCCTTTCGACGACGGGGAAATGGACGACGCGATCCGAGAACTCGCACGCCTCCTATGCGCCGCCGGCCTTCCGCTTCCCCCGCGACGCGACGCCCCGACTCGACGAAGACGCCACGCCCTGCCTCCGTGAAGGCGCGACGCTGTTCATCAGCGGAGACACGACATCCTGCTTGACCGAAAGCGCGACATCCTGCTCGACCGAAGGCGCGACGCCGTTCTTTCGCGATGGCGCGGCGTCCCGCTTCACTGAAGGCGCGGCGTCCTGCTTCGACGAAGACGCGACTTCCCGCTTCCGCGAAGGCGCGGCGTCCTGCTTCCGCGAAGGCGCGGCGCGCTGCTGTTGCGACGGCGCGGCGCGACCGTGGCCGCCGCCGCCGGGCGTCTCGATGCGCACGCGTTCGCCCGCGCGCAGATGTCTTGACACTTTCGCTTCGATGGGACGAGAGCGCGCGCGGCCGCGCTCGTCAACGCTCAACACGGCGTCGCGCCCGGCGCGTCCGGGTTCGCCGCCCGCGAGGCCGTAGGGGGCGCGCGCGCGCCTGTCCGCGAGCAGCGACATGCGCGCGTCGACGAGCGTTTCGATCTCACGCACGACGCCGTCGCCGCCGCGCCGCCGCCCGCGCCCGCCGGAGTTCGCGCGAATCGCATACTCGCGCACGCGCAGCGGGTAAGCGTATTCGAGCGCCTCGACGGGCGTGTTCAAGCTGTTGGTCATGTGCGTGTGCACGGCGCTCAGGCCGTCTGCCGCGGGGCGCGCGCCCATGCCGCCCGCGATGGTCTCGTAGTAGGCGAACTCGCGCCCCGTGCGCGCGTCCACGCCGCCGATGGTGAGGTTGTTCATCGTGCCCTGGCTGGCCGCCGGAATGCGTCCGGGTAACGCCCGCGCGAGGGCTTTGAACAGCACGTCGACGATGCGTTGCGACGTTTCCACGTTGCCGCCCGCGACGGGTGCGGGCGCGAGCGCGTTGACTATCGTCCCGCGCGGCGCGAACACTTCAATCGGCTCCATCAGCCCCGCGCTCGCCGGCACTTCGCCCGCGCCGACGAGGCAGCGGAAGACGTATGCCACGGCCGACACGGTGATCGCCTCCACGGCATTGAGCGGCCCCGCCACCTGCGCCGCGCTGCCCGTAAAATCAACTCGCGCACGCGCGCCCTCGACGCGCACGCGCACGCGCAGAACGCACGGCGCGTCGCTCACGCCGTCGTCGTCGAGCGCGTCTTCCGCCTCGTAAACTCCGTCGGGAATCTCGCCGATGGCGGCGCGCATCATTCGCGCCGAGTAGTCGATGAGATGCGCCGCGTAGGCCGTGGCTTCGCGCGCGCCCGCGCGCCGGACGATCTCCAGCAGGCGCGTCGCGCCCGTCCTGAGCGACCCCGTCTGCGCCGCGAAATCCGCGCGCCGCTCGTCCGCCCCGCGCACGTTCGCCAGCAACAAACGCATCACGTCTTCGTTCACACGCCCGCCGCGCAGCAGGTGAACGGGCGGGATGCGCAAGCCCTCGCCGTAAATGTCCGCCGCCATCCCCATCGAACCCGGCGAGCCGCCGCCGATGTCCGCGTGGTGCGCGCGATTGGCGACGTAGAAAAGGGGGGAAGGGGGAAGGGGGAAGGGGGAAAGGTTAAGAACCGAGTTGGCCGCCTCGCCCTGACCTGAACCGGCCGCGCCACGCTGACCTGAACTGACCGCGCCGCCCTGGCCTGAGATGATTGCGCCGCCTTGACCCGAACCGGCCGCGCCGCCTTCGCCCGCCGTGTCATCCGCCCTGCCTTGTTCTCTCACAGCATTACGCGCCGCGCGGCTGCCTGCATTTTCCTTTCCCCCTTCCCCCTTCCCCTTTCCCCCCTCCCCTTTCCCTCTTACTCCGGGGGCGAAGACGCCCGCGACGAGCGTCACGTCGGGCAGATGCGTGCCGCCCGCGTACGGGTCGTTGAGCGCGACCACGTCGCCCGGTTCGATCCGTGTTTCGGCGAGCGCGGCCGCGACGGCCAACGGCATGCTGCCCAGATGCACGGGCATGTGGTCGCCCTGCGCGACGACGCGCCCCGCCGCGTCGAAGACGGCGCACGAGTAGTCGCGCCGCTCCTTGATGTTCGGCGAATGAGCCGTGCGCCGCAGCGTGATGCCCATCTCCTCCGCCACAGAGGTGTAGAGCGCGCGGTAAATTTCCAGCATGACCGGGTCGAAGTTGGGCTGGCGTTTCATCGTTCGATAGACAGGGCTGCTTTTCATTGTTCGATAGACGGGCTGCGTTTCATCGCTCGTTTTTCAGGTCGCGTTTCACAATTCGTTGATCGGGTCAGCGTCTCACAATTCGTTGATCGGGTCAGCGTCTCACAACTCGATGATGAGGTTGCCGTTGGCGTCGACGCGCGCACGCGCGCCTGCGGGCACGAGCGTCGTCGAAGAATACTCCGTGACGATGCAGGGCGTTTCGAGCCGCGCGCCCGCCGGCAAAGTTTCGCGCGCGTAGAGGCCGACGCGCGCGCGTCCCTTCTCGAAGTACGCGAACGCGCTCGCGTGTGGCGCGACGAGCGGCGCGCCCTTCGTTTGTGCGATGCGTTCACGCCTGAGTTTTCCCACCAGCCCGCGCGAGCGCAGGCGCGCGCTGACCACCTCTATCTCGCTCTCTTCCCGCGCGTAGCCGTAGCGCGCGAGGTGCGCGCGATGAAACGCGGCGGCGAGCGCGCGGCGCGGCTTCCATTCGATCTCCAACTCGAACGACTGCCCCCTGTAACGCGCGGCCACGCTCCGCGCGTGTCGCTGTCGCGCCGCGTCGAAACCTTCGCGCCGGAGTGCGGCGCGCGCTGAGCGTTCCATCTCGGAGAACGCGCGTTCGAGTGCGCCCGCGTGCGCGCCCGCCGCATCGAGCATGACGGTGCGGCTCGCGTCCAGCACAACGTCGGATGCGAGCGCGCCGAGCGCGGAGAGCGCGCCCGGACGGCGCGGCACGATGACGCGCGGGATGCCCAGGCTGGCGGCCAGCGCGACGGCGTGCAGGCCGCCCGCGCCGCCGAACGAGACGAGCGCGAAGCCGCGCGAATCGAACCCGCGCTCGACCGACACGACGCGCAGCGCGCGTTCCATGCCTGCGTTCACCACGCGCACCACGCCGAGCGCGGCCTCGTGCGCCGTGGTCTGCCTGCCGCTCGCCGCGCTCATCTCGCGCGCCAGTTGCGCGAGCGCGGCGTGAGCGCGCGCCTCGTCCAACTCGAACTCGCCGCCGAGCAGCCCCGCGCCGCCGAAGCGGCCGAGCACGAGGTTGGCGTCCGTGACGGTCGGAAAACTCCCCCGCCCGTAGGCTGCCGGGCCGGGACTCGCGCCCGCCGACTCGGGGCCGACGCGCAAACTTCCGCCCGCGTCCACGCGCGCGATTGAACCGCCGCCCGCGCCCACCGTGTGTATGTCGAGCATGGGCACGGCGACGGGCAGCGCGGCCACCGTCGCTTCGTTGGTCGTGCGCATGCGCCCTCCTGCGCACAGCGACACGTCGGTCGAAGTGCCGCCCATGTCGAAGGTGATGATGTCGTGCGACCCGGCCGCGCGCGCCGCGCCGAGCGCGCCCACCACGCCGCCCGCCGGCCCCGACAAGACTGTGCGCACAGGCTCGCGCGCCGCCGCGCCCGCCGAGATGCTCCCGCCCGAAGATTGCATCACGCGCAGGCGCGGCGCGCGCAGTTTCCGCAGATACGCGCCGAGCAGCGGTTGCAGGTAAGCGTTGATGGCGACCGTGGAGGTGCGCTCAAACTCTCGATACTCCGGCAGGATTTCGTGCGACACAGAGAGCGGCACGCCCAACGCTTCGAGCGCGCGCGCGATCCGCTGCTCATGTTCCGGCCGCACGAACGAGAACAACAGGCAGATCGCCACCGACTCGACGCGCGCGCGCCGCAAACGCTTCGCCAGTTCTTCGAGCGCGCCCGCGTCTAAAGCTTCCACTACCTCGCCCGTCGCGGCGATGCGTTCCCGCACGCCGAAGCGCAGCGCGCGCGGGATGATGGCTTCCGGCCGGACGGCATTGAGATCGTAGAGCGCGGGGCGCGCCTGCCGTCCGATGGCGAGCACGTCCTCGAACCCGGCGGTCGTCACGAGCGCGGCACGCGCGCCGCGCCTTTCGAGCAGCGCGTTCGTGCCCACGGTCGTGCCGTGGACGATCTCCAAATCGGCCGCGCGCGCCCCCGTCTCCGAGGCGATGCGCCGCAAGCCCGCAGCGATGGCGCGCGCCGGATCGTCAGGCGTTGAAGCCAGCTTGAAGATGCTCGAACGCCCGTTGCCCGCCGCGTAGACGAAATCCGTGAACGTCCCGCCCGTGTCCACGCCGACGCGCACGACGACGGCGGCGACGCGACGCGAGTTTGGTTGTGCTGATTTAGAAGAAGGCACGAATGATTTTAACGCGCGCAGAACTTAAAGACGGCGTGCGAGCATGACGAGCACGCCGTCGGATTTAAAAGCCGCGTGGCTTTCAAACGCCTTCGGGCGTCGCCCAACAGCCGCTTGCGTGCGAGCGGCGCGCGGCGTCGAGCACGAGTTGGGTGCGGTGGCCGTCGGCGAGCGTGGCCGCGTCCGCGACCGTCGTGCGCCCTTCGCGGAGGGCGACGACGATCTCCTGCGCGAAGCGCGTGAAGGCACGCGCCCAGCCGTTGTCGTGCATGCCGGGGGCGAGATGTCCGGCGTCCACTTCGACGCGCCGCCATCGGCTCGCGCCCACGTCCGCCCGCCACAGTGCGCCGTCGCCTTCCACCCTGAGCGCGCCCCGCTCGCCGAAAATTTCCAGGCGGTGCAGCGGCTCTCCCGCTTCGACGAAAGAGATGGAGACGCCGGCGGTCGCGCCCGTCTCGGCCAGCAGGTCGCCGCCGGAGAAGTTGAGGACGAGGTTCGCCGCGTCGTCGGAAGTGACGGCGCGCGACGCGCCGCTCGAAACATCGGGGCGCGCGGGCGTGTGCGTGGAGAGTTGGCAGAAGACGCGCGCGACACCCGCGCCCGCGAGCAGCCAGTGGAAGCCGTCAACGACGTGCGAGCCGATTGCGCCGAGCGCGCCGCCGCCCATCCGTTCATCCGACCACCAATCCCAGGCGCGCCCCGCGCCCGCGCGCGAGTCCGCGCGAAAAGTTAAAGATGCGTGGCGGACGCGGCCGATCTCGCCCGACAGCAGCAACTCACGCGCGCGTCGCCGCCCTTCGAGGAAACGAAGCTCATGATCGACGAGCGCGAGCACGCCCGCCGCCGCGGCCGCGCGCCGCATCTCTTCCGTCTCCCGCGCGTTCAACGCCAGCGGCTTCTCGCAGAGCACGGCCTTGCCGCACGCCAGCGCGTGGAGCGTCATCTCCAGGTGCGTCGCGGGCGGCGTGACGATGCTCACGAGGTCTACGTCCGGGTGCTCGACGACCTCGCGCCAGTCATGCCCGACGAACGGAATCTCGAATTCGCGCGCGACCCCCGCGGCGCGTTCGCGGCGCGCGCTCGCAATCGCCACCACCCGCGCGCCCTCGCAAGCGCGAAAGCCCGGTATCTGCGTCGAGCGCGCGAAGCCCGATCCGATGATGCCGATGCCGGTAAAGTTTCTGTCAGTCAACACTTGTCTCCCGCGTCGAAAGTTATTTTTGCAGTGGACTCTAAACTCGGGGGAACGCGGCGGTCAACGAAAAACGGAGAAGCCGGGCGCGCAAAGCCCAACCTCTCCGTCCTCCATCGTGGCCGGTTTCCCTGCTCCGTCTACCTGCCGAAGCGCAGCCGGTATTCGGTCGAGTTCATGAACCCGTTGACCATCACGCGGTACCCATCCCCGCGCGTGATCACTTGCAGCCACGCATCGTAGCCGGACTGTTCGGGCGCGCGTCGCAGGTAGCCGTAATACTGCATCGCGACGAACGCGCCGTTGTATTCCGCCGCGTCAACTTCGCGGCTCTGCACGATGGCGCGCAAGACCTGCGCCCTCGTCAGTCGTTGCGGCTGCGCATCGAGCGCGGCGACGAGTTCGTCGCGCGTGAGGCGCACGACCGCGTCGCCGTCGAAGTTGGCGGGGTCGGCGGTGTTGATGGCCGTCAGCCCGTAACGCCCGAGCAGCGAATCGACGAAATTGGCATTAGTCTTCCCGCCGTGGAGCGTCGCGAACTCCTGCCGCAGCACCCACGTGTCGCTGAAAGCGCGACGCCTGCCGTAGACCTCTTCGGCCGTCTGCCCCGTCACGCGTCGCATGTCCGTGACGAACTCGGCGTAACTCGGCCTCCGGTTGAAGGCCACCCGGTAGAACCGATAGACGAAATAACCCTTCAACTCGAACTCCGCCGAACGGAAGAACGATGAACTGACGACGTTGCGGTCGCACAGCGCCGCAGGGCTGTTCCCGTCCGTGTTGAAGGCGTTGGCGCAGCCTGCGAGCACTCCCGTCCAGGCGGCCAGCCCATCGGCGTCCGGCTCGCGCGAGAGGAAGTCCAGATAATGCTGGCGGACGAAGAACGGGTGCTCGTCAACCGGGTTCGCCGTGTTGGCCGTGTCGTTGTCCGTAATCGAGAGGACGGCGGAGAACTGCACGCCGAGCGACACGCCCGAAGGTGAGGTGAGACGCAGGTTGACGGACTCTCTCGGCTCGACATGGCCGTCGTCCACGAGCGGGATGGTGAAAGTCTTCAGGGTCTCGCCGGGCTCGAAGACGAGCGTGTCGAAAGTGGTCGCGTAGTCGCAGCGCGCGAAGGCTGCGGCGTTGCTTGAGAAGTTGTCGTCGCAGCGGATGGCGCGCGAGTCGTCAAGGGTAAGATAGTTGACGGTGGCCTGTGTGGTCTTCGGGCCGAGGCGCGAGACGCTGATGGTGGCGCGGCCGTCGCCCTCGCCCGCCGTGAAAGTCGCGGCGGTGAACTGGACGGACGGTCGGTCGTCGTCGATGATGGTGACGGTGTTGTTCCCGAAGTTGATGTTAGCGTTGACGGGGTTTGAGAAGTTGACCGTGAACCGTTCCTCGCCCTCGTCGGTCGTGTCGCCGTTGATCTGCAACGGGATGAGTTTCTCCAGTTCGCCGGGTTGGAAGGTGAGCGTGCCGGAGGCGGCGACGTAGTCCGCGCCGGCGGTGGCCGTGCCGTTGGCCGTCGCGTAGTTCACGGAGACGGTTTCGACCGACGCATTCGACAGCCGCACGATGAACTGCGCGGTAGTTGTGCCGGAGTCGCCTTCGGGCACGGACATGCCGACGGGGGTAACGGCCGGGCGGCCTTTACTGTCCTGAATGATGAGCGTGGCGGTCTTCTGCGAGCCGAGCACCACGTCGCCGGTCTGCCCGCTGAGCGTCACGCCGATGGTCTCGCGGGTCGCGCCCTCATAGATACTGTCGTCGATGAGAGAGACGGTGAAAGTTTTCGTCGTCTCGCCCTCGGCGAAAGTGAGCGTGCCGGAGGCGGGCGTGTAATCGACGCCGGGAGTGGCCGTGCCGCCGCCGGTCGCGTAATCGACCGTGGCGACGCCCGTCAAACTGCCCGTGCGCGTGACGGTGATGAGCGTGTTGAGGCTCGCACTCTCGGAGATGTTGTAGTTGGCCGCGCTGAACTGGATCGTGGACGGGATGGGCGTGCCGTCCGAAACCAACGCCGACTGGACGAGATAAACCCGGTTCGGTTCGTTCGACGAGTTGAAGCTGTCCGCGAGCATGCAGAAGGCGAGGCCGTTCGTGCCCCAGCGCACGAGGCCGGTCGGAGTGCCGAACACATTGGGCAGCGTGACGGAGCCGAGCGGGAGAAAAGTGTTGATGTCGTAGGCCGTCAGGACGGCGCTGCCCTGGCTGCTTGAGCCGGACGAGATAAAGAAGGCGCGGCCGAGCGTGGGGTCAACCAACATGTCGGCGCCTCCGCGGTTGAATCTGCCGACCCGTGCTTCCGCCTCCGGGTCAACGACCTGACCGTTGGTGGAGTAGAGCCTGCCGCCCGCGAACTTAATCTTGTTGTTGTATCCGGAGATTACGTTGCGCGTCATGCTGGTGGCTTTGACGCCCGATGCGTCCAACTCGAACTTGACGAGTTCGAAGCCGCTCGAATAGGGGTCGTAACCATAGAGCGTCGAGGGCGTCGCGCCGAAGGCGATGGAGCCGATGGCGTATGCGCTGCCGTTCGAGGCGTTCGGGCGTTTGACGCCGTTGTCGTAGACGGCCACGCTCCCATTGAAAAATATCCCGCGCGAGACGGCGAGCGACTGCTGGCTGCCCGGCACGACCTGCATGTCCGGCACCCTGTCCACCTCGGCGGCGAACTGCACGCCGGGAGTTCTGGTCGCCGTGTCGAAACGCCGGATGGCCTTCGCCCCTTCGAGGTTGACGTACAGAACCTGGCCGTCGTCGGAGATGGCGAGCTTGCCCGGTTCGCTGCCGAGGAAAGTCGATGCGCCGATGGCGCCCGTCTTCGGATCAATCGAGGTGATGGTGTTGCCCAGCGTGACGCCCGCCGTGCTCGGCACGCTCGCGTAGAGCGTCTGCGTCGCCGGGTTGATGACGAGGTCTCTGGCGGGCAGGTTAACTGTGTTGACGACCGTCGGGATATTGGCGGGCGTCGGGGTGACCGTCGGCGAGACGACGGGCGTCGGCGTCGGGATCGGAGCGGACGAAGGGATCAAAGAAGTCTGTAGGAGATAGACGCCCCCGGTGGTGCGGAAGGCGAGGCCGTTCGCGCCCCAGCGCACCATCGACGTCGGCGCGCCCGTGATGCCCGAGATCGTCGCCGAACCGACAGGCACAAAAGTCGTGAGATCGAACGCCTTCAAGACGAGAGTGTCGCCTCCAAAGCTCTCGGGCGCCAAAAAGTAGGCGCGACCGGCCGCCACGTCTATGGCGAAGGCGTGCGCCCCGGCGCCGGAGAAAGTGCCGAGCAGCGTGCTCGTGGCGGGATTGATCACCTGACCGCCGGAACTATAGACGAGGCCGTTCGCGAACTTGATGCTCCCGCGCACCTCGAAGGAGGTCTTGCCCTCGACGGTCACGCCGGAGGCGTCAATCGTCATCGTGCGCAGGCCGTAATGGTAACCGCTGCCGTAGAGTTTCGATTCGGTGGCCGAGAAGGCCAGGAAGTCCGCGCCCTCGATGTGGCTGGGGCCGGTCTTCGAACGCTGCACGCCGTTATCGAAGACGGCGACGCCGGCTGTCGATGGGCTGACCGCGGGATAATATCTGGCGACGGCCACCACGTTCGGTTTGCCCGGCGCGACGGCCAGATCGTTTGTGCTGTAAGAGCCGTGGAAGGAGTCCTGCCCGAGGGAGAACTGTAGGCCGGGCGTGCGCGTCGCCGTGTCGAAGCGACGGATGGCCGAAGCGCCGTCGAGCGAGACGTAGAGCGTGCGTCCGTCGTCGGACAAAGCGAGTTTGTTCGGCTCGCTGCCGACGAAGACGGGCGCGCCCGTCTCGCCCGTCGCCGGGTTGATCGAGACGATGCTATTGCCCGCCGCGCCTGCCGTGCTCGGCATGCTCGCGTAAAGCGTCTGGTCGGCCGCGTTGTAGATGACATCGCTGGCCGGCAGCGATATCCGCCGCACGAACTCGGTGCCCGCTTGCGCGACACCCGCCTCGGCCGGTGCGAGGTGGGTGTCGCCTTGAGCCAGCACGTTGAGGCGCGTGAAAGCAGGCGTCAGGCTTACGACCGCCGCCAAAATGACCAGCAAGTAAACGACTGCCCGAACACGAATCGAGCGCGAGGGGTAAAGGTGTCTGCGAGGCATGGGAACTCCTAAATAGAAAACGGGATTTGATTGCTGGCCGCCCGAATTGTGGACGACACGGTTACGACTCCAAGGCAAAGTCCGGGAGATGGCTCTTCGCAGGGCGCGCTCACGCGAGCGCGGATGGCGGGCACTTCTTCATCAACAGGGTGGTTGCATGATAAATCAACGGCCGCAGATTATGAGCAAATCTTATTGAACAAAGGGACGTGAGGAGTTTCCCATGTTGTGAGTTGCCCGCTGGCATACCGGGCGTGAAAGATTTCCGATGATAAGTTTCGTGCCGGATATTGTCAATACGCCCGGCAGAAACATGTCAGGGGCGTGAGATAGGAACTGGAAAGGCGTTCCACCGTGAGGGACGCGCGCCCTCGCAAGCGCGAAAGCCCGGTATTTGCGTCGAACGCGCGAAGCCCGATCCGGTGATGCCGATGGAATTTTTACTGCTCACGCGGTCTTATACCTTCTCATTGATAGAAACAAAATAAGGCGACTGTTTAAGTCGCCTTATTTTGTGATATGCCCCCGCCAAGACTCGAACTTGGAACCAACGGATTATGCCTGCCGCTACGGCTTTCGCCGCGCTCCGAATGCCGGGCAATCGAAGTTTGTGGTCTGGACTTTCTCTTCGCTTTACACGTCTGCCATTAAGTCTCTACACCTTCCCCACCTGTCACTGCGGGGCTTGGCTCGGGATTACCGTCTTGCTTTCGCAACTTAGGCTTCCCCGAATTTGACAGATTCTACAAGCGCACCTGAAACGAATCCGAGTCAACTCGGATTTGAGTGTGATACGCTGGCAACCCTACTTTGGAGGTCGTATGGAGAGGATTTGTCTCGTCTGTCAGGCGAACCTGAGCGGCAAACAAACTCGCGTTTTGCTCAAGCGCATGTAAGCACGCTTCGACAAACAACAAACACCAGAATTATGTCTCTCAGCAACAGCGAGGACGACAAAGGAGGGAATTACTGATTCAACAGAAAAAAGGTTGCTGCGAGATATGCGGCTACCGTCGCAACCATGCGGCACTTGCTTTTCACCACCTTGATCCTGCGATCAAGGCATTTCCTGTTGACCTCAGACATTGCTCAAACACTAACTGGGACGCGCTTGTAGCCGAAGCGCAAAAGTGCCGGCTCCTTTGCCTGAATTGCCACACCGAGATTCACAATCCTGATTTTTCCACTTAGACCTGTCAAAGAACTGAGTCCGCTGCTCTAACCATTGAGCTACAGGGGCGTAACCCGAAAGCGCGTCGGTGATTATAGGGTCGCGCGCCGGAGGCCGCAAGCGCGTGCTCTTTCAGGCGGAGCTTTCGCTGTTGCCGAAATTGGGCGCGGCCATGAGATTCTCGATCTGGCGGAGGTGGCGTCCCTCGTGGAGGCCGATGAAGGCGAGCCACTGGGCGGAGTTGAATTCGCCGAAGGCCGGGTGCGGGTAGGTGGCCGCGCCGAGGTCTGCCGATTCGAGGCGCGGGCGTAAGTCTTCGAGGGCGGCGCGCGTGCGCCGGAGCGCGTCGAGCGCGTCGGCGAGCGTGACGTTACCGCCCGGTCGCACACGCTCGGGCGCGGTCAGTTTCACGTCCTCCACCTGTGCGAGGAAATTGTCGAGCGAGAAAGGCTGGAAGGGTTGCGCGCCCGCGCCCGTTTGCGCCTCTCCGCTATCGCCGCCATCGTCGCTTCTGCCCGTATCGGTCGCGGCATCAGTCGCGGCATCGGTCGCGGCGGTCGCGGCAGTGATGCCGTCCTCACTCTTCTTGAGCAACATGCCGATGAGTTGCACCATGTTCTGCTCGGTGATCGAGAGATGATCAATAATCTCGGCGATTGACCAGACGCCTTCGGCGGGGCGGAAAGTTTGCTGCGCTTCCGTTAAATTTTCGACGCGCTCCGTGAGCCGGCGGCGCACCGTGTCGTTGGCGGCGTAGATGTCCGCGATGCTTTGGTAGATCAAGGGGGCGTTTGACTCCTTCCAGTTTAATGGCCGGCCGCGCGCGTTTCTTCAACTGAGCACGACGGCCTGCGGACTAAGATGCAGGACGTGCCAGCGCAGATAACTGCGCACCGGGTCGGGGCTGTTTTGATAATAGCGCACGAAGCCCGTGCGAACGAGCAGCACCTCCGGCTGCAACCATTCGAGGCGGATGATGGGATTGAACGAGATCGGCGCGCCGCTGCCGCCGCCCGAAGAAGACGCGGGCGCACCGTCGCCGCCACCTGTCTGGCCGGTTTTCCCGTCGGCGTTTGGAGCGGCGGCGCGTTTGAGTCGCGTCGCGTCGTAAGCGGCGGAGGAGGCGAGCAGCGGTTCGCGCAAGGGAAGGCGCGCGCCGGTCGGCTGGCCGCCCACGGCGTCGTAGATCGCCACGTCGGTCTGGGTGGCCGTGGCAACCTTCGACGCATCCGGCGACCAGACGGGCGCGGCCTCCATCAGTTGATCGTCGAGGAGGCGTTCTTTGCCGTCCGCGCGTTCGATGATGCGCGGGCGACCGGCGAACTCAAGGCTCTCGTTCATGCGCGCGTCGAGTTCGTCCTGACGGCAGGCGAGCGAGGCGAGTGCGCGGCTATCGGGCGACCAAACGAGGTTCAGGTAAATCAGACCGTCGCGCGTGGTGAGCGGGCGGAGGTTGTCGCCGTTGCGGTCGGCGAGGTAAATCTGATCGGTCTTGAAGACGGGAACGGGCGCGATGAACGGCGCGACCGAAGGCGTGGGCACGGGCGGCGCGTTCGGGTCGAAGACGGGCGGCGCGACGGGGAGTTCGTCGGCCGGCGTCGGGCTGGGCGTCGCGTTCGCACGCTCGCGTCCGATGAACGCGATCCACTGCGCATCGGGCGACCAGGCGACGGCGGCCAGCGTGATGCCTTCGAGATTCTGCGGCAGGATGTTGCGCACGAACATGCCGTCCGCGCCGTAGAGGTCTATGCGAAAAGTGTTGTCGGCCGGCTGGCCGCCGCCGGGGTCGTAGAGCGCGAGCGCGCGCTGCCCGTCCGGCGAGACGACGGTGCGCAGCAACGCTTCATCCTTGCGGCTCGTCTCAAACTGCGTCTTCACGGTTGCGAGCAGTTCTTCAGGCTCGTCGGTCTTCAAACTTTCCGGCACTGCTTCGTCCCGGTCTGCCTCCAGACGAAAGGCGAGTCGCGCCGCCGGCACGTCGCGCAGGGCGCGCGGGCGCACCGCGCTGATACCCAGCTTCTCGCCAACCGTCCTGCATCCGCCCGCGCCGAGCACGACCGCTAAAAGCGCACACACGACGGCCGCCACGACACGCGACTTCAACCCGCCGCGCGCCTCCGCGGACGAAGACGCACGCCCCCGATTTCCCTGCTTGATTTTTTTGCTCATCATTAAACCCGAAATGATAGGAAGCCTCGCCTCGCTCTGTCAACGTGCGGCTCCTTCTAACTTGCGGTGCTCGGGCAGGCGCGGCGGCGTTCAACGACGGGGCGTGCGCGGCGAGATCGGGTGCGCGGCGCGCCGGTTGGCGCGGCGCGGCGCACGCGGGGCGGCGTGCGCGGCGGGCGGCTCAAAGGGGTCGCCCGTCAGTTCGCGCGCGAGCGCGGGGTCGAGCGCGAGCAGAGCGCGCATCGTCGTGCGCGGCGAGAGGTGCGCGCGATCCGTGTAGTCGTGTTCGACGCAGTTGTGCGCGAGAGCGCGCGCCGTGCGCCGCGCGAGCGTCTCGACGCTTGGCGTGCGCGCGATGTAAGCACGCACGGCGTATGCGCCCACCAGATCGCAAGTCAATTCTTCGCCGCGCCGCACGCTGATGCGCAAATTCGCCGCGCTCCCGGCGCGCCGCGCCACGCCGCGAAAGAGCGCCTGCAAACTTCCGCCCGCGCCGTCGGCCACGTGCGTCAACTCGTGTGCGAGCACGCCGAGCATCCCTTCGTCCGAGCGCAAGCCCGCGAGGAAGATCGTGCCGAAGCGAATGGTGCGCAGTTCCTTGTAGACCACGGAAGCGTTGTCGCGCAGTTCCATGTCGGGCTTGATCATGCTCACGCGAGAGAGACGCGCGAAAGCCGCGCGCACGCCGGCCGACTCCCTGATGCCGTACTCGCGCAGGAGCCTGCGCAACGCTTCGGCCGCCAGAATTTTCGCGACCGGCAGCAGCCGCTCCGCGCGCGCTGCGCCCGCCACCGCTTCCGCGTGGCGCAAGGGCAGCGAGGGACGCGCCTGCATCTCGTCAATCGGCGCGCTCCCCTGCGGGTCTAGCTCCCGCTCCGCGCACGCGACGTTCATCGCGCGCCGCACGAGTTCGTCGACGCTTCGCCTCGCCTCCGTGCGTCCCGCCGCGCGTCCGGCCTCCTGCGTCGGCTGCGCACGCGCGGACGGCACGACCGGCATCAACTGGCACACGCACGCGAATGCCACGCACCACACACGCACCGACGCGCACACCGATGCCCACGCCGACGGCCGACGCCGGTTCGTTTGCTTCACGCTGCCTGTTATCGGTTGTGGCATCGAGAGGTGTGCGCGATTCAGCGATTGCGCCAGACGGGCTTGCGTTTCTCCATGAACGCATTGACGCCCTCGGCCGCGTCCTCGGTCTTCATCAGTTCGTTCAGGTAGAGACTCTCCACGCGCGCGAGCGTGTCTTCCAAACGTTCCTCGCGCGCGATGTCGAGCGCGCGGCGCGTGAGTTCCAGAGCGGGCGCGGACAGTTCGCGCAGGCGCGCGAGTATCTCCTGCCCCTTCGACGCGAGCGCGGCGGGCGCGACGACGTAGTTGACGAGTCCGAGGCGCAGGGCTTCGGGCGCGTCTATCAATTCGCCCGTCAGAATAAGTTCGCGCGCGCGTCGCTCGCCGATAATGCGCGGCAGCATGATCGCGGCCACGGGGGGAAACACGCCCAGCTTGATCTCCGGCTGGCCGAAGCGCGCGCGCTCCGTCGCCACGACGATGTCGCACGCCGCCACGAGTTCACACCCGCCGCCGAGCGCCGCCCCGTCAACCAGCGCCACGACCGGCTTCGCCATCGCCGCGAGCGCGCGGAAAATGTTATGAAACGATTCGAGCATCTGGTAGATCGTCTCCGCCACGTGCTCCTCAATCGCCACGCCCGCGCTGAACGCACGCACCTCCGGCGCGGCCTCGAACAACACCGCCACCAGCTCCCGCCGCCGCGCGCATTCTTCGAGCGCGCCGCACACCTCGCGCATCATCTCGATGTTCAGCACATTCAGCGGCGCACGCGCCAGCGAGATGCGCCCGACCCGATCCTCCACGGTAAAACGTATATGCCGGTAGTTGCTCATAAGTGACGGGTGACAGGTGACAGGTAACAGGTAACAGGATAAAGACAAGCGTCTGCTCTTGTCACCTGTCACTCCTAAAGCATTTGCCCGCCGTCAACCCGGATCACTTCGCCCGTGATGTGGCGTGCGGCGGCCGAGCAGAGAAACGCGACGACGGAAGCCACCTCCTCCGGCTCGCCGATGCGCCCGAAGACGGTCTCGCGCGCGGCTTCTTCAATCACTTCCGCCGGCAGGCGTTCGATGAGCGGCGTGCGGATGAAGCCGGGCGCGACGGCGTTGACGTTAATTTGATCGCGCCCCAGGTCGGCCGCGGCCGCGCGCGTGAGCGCGACGACCCCGCCCTTCGAAGCCGCGTAGTTGCTGATGCCGAAACGACCGCGCAGGGCTTCGATGGAAGCGACGTTGACGATCTTTCCCGCCCCCTGCGCGCGAAACGCGGGCGCGACGGCGCGCATGTAATTGAACGTCCCCTTGAGATTCACGTTCAGCACGCGCTCCCATTGCGTCTCGGTCATCTTCCACAGGGGCGCGTCCTCCGTCGTCCCGGCGGCATTGACGAGGATGTGGACGCCGCCGAGGCGCACGCGCGTCTCCGCCACGATGCGCTCGGCCTTGCCGTAGTCCGACACGTTCGCGTGAAAGCTCGCGACGCGCGCGCCCTCTTCGCGCACGAGGCGCGCGGCCTCCGTCATCAAGTCCTCACCCGCCAGATCGACAATCACGACGCTCGCACCATTGCGCGCAAACTCAAGCGCGCACGCGCGGCCGATCCCCGAAGCCGCGCCCGTCACGATGGCTACCTGACCGTCGAAATTCATCAGCGCATCAAGAATCCAACTTGCCCCGCTTCATCCGTCAGCCCGCTTCATCCGCCGGCACGCTTCATCCGTCAGCGCGTTTCATCCGCTTAAGGTTACTCGCCCGCCCCTCTCTTCTGGCCGAGCGTGTAAAGCCAGCCTTCGTAGAGACGCTTCTGTTCGGGCGTCTGCTGCGCGAGCGGCACGAGGCGGTAGTTCTCTTCGGCGCGGCCGCCGAGCTTGATCGTGACGGTGCGCAGTTCATCGAGGCGAAAGACGGAGAGACGCACTTCGTCGCCCGGTCGCTTCTCTTCGAGCCGCGCGTTGAAGGTCGTCAGGTTCACGCGCTGGCCGTCGAGCGCGACGATCTGATCGTTGAAAGTGATGCCCTGATTGTAAGCGGGCGTGCTCGCCGGGACGCTGGAGACGATGAGGCGGTCGGCGTCCTGCCGCAGGTTCGCGCCGAAGTAGGCTTTCGGCGCGGCGGGTTTCGACTGATCGGCGGCCGAGGCGGCGACCGTCTGTAATTGCAGGCCGACGGCGGCGAAGGCCGTGTTGTAATCCAGTTCCTCGCGCCCGCGCACGTAGCGGCGGAAGAAATCATCGAGACTCGCGCCCGCCGCCTGTTCGGCCGCGCGCTGGAAATCTTCCGGCGTGTAGTTGCGATTCTGCTTTGCGAAGTCGTTATAGAGCGCGCGCATCACGTCGTCGAGCGAGCGCGCGCCATTCGAGCGGCGGCGGATTTCGAGGTCGAGCAGGAGGCCGACGATGGCTCCCTTGTCGTAATAAGAGATGGCCGAATTGAGCGTGTTTTCGTCCGGACGGTAATACTTGATCCAGGCGTCGAAGCTGGCCTCTTCGATGCTCTGTTCGAGCCGGCCGGGCGTGTTTTGCAAACCGCGAATCGCGTTGGCGATGGTCGTCAGGTATTCCTTGTCGGAGATGACGCCGGCGCGGCGCGACAGGATGTTTTCGTAATAACTCGTGATGCCTTCGGCGACCCACAGCAGGCGCGTGTAATTCTCGCCCGTGTAATCGAAGGGGCCGAGCGCGTCCGGCCGGATGCGCTTGACGTTCCAGAGATGAATATACTCGTGCGCGACGAGCGAGAGGAAATCATCCCAGGAGGCTTCGGGGCGAAACGCGAAGCGACGCCAGATGAGCGCGGTCGAGTTCAAATGTTCGAGTCCGCCGCCGGCCGACGGGTGGAGCATCAACATGAAAGTGTAATCGCGATAAGGCACGTCGCCCATCATCTCGACCGACACCTCGACGATCCGCTGCACTTCGCGCCGCAGGCGCTCCGGGTCGTAGTTGCCCTCGCCGTCGATCACGATGCGGTGCGGCACGCCGCGCACGTCGAACGAGATCGTCTTGAAGTCGCTGACGAGAAACGGCGAGTCGTAGAGAACGTCGAAGTTCTCGGCGCGAAACGTGTTGCGCTGCCCGGAGACGGCGGGCAGCCCCGTCGCGATCTTCCAATCGCCGAACGGCACGACGCGCACGGTTGAGGGCGCGGAGAGTTGCCCGTCCACGTACATCAACAGCGCGGCGTTGTTCCAGAAGGCGTGACGGTCGTGCAGTTCGTTCGTCCGCACCGTCAGTTCGTTGGCGTAGACGCTGTAGGTCGCGCGCACTTCGCGCGCCGCACCATTCGTCTCCACCCGCCAGGTGTTCTTGTTAATCTTGCGCCACGCGAGCGGCCGGTTAACCGCGCCCGCCTCGGTCGCCGCGAAATCCTGCACGTGCCGTGCGTACTCGCGCACTAGATACGACCCCGGCGTCCAGACGGGCATCACCAGATCGACCTGCGCCGGAAGATTCGCCGTCCCCCCGGCACGCCCCACGCGCATCTCCACCTGCAACAGGTGCGTGTGCGGTTCGGGCATGGAGACGGTGTAAGAGATTTCCGGCGCGACGCCGGCGGGCGCGGGCGGGCGCGTGTTCCGCTGCTGCGCCCACGCGCCCTGAGACGCGGCCAATGCCAGAATCCATACGAACGACAACAGAGACGTGCGACGTAGAAGCATCGTATGCAATTTTCCTTTACTTATGCCGGATGTATGGGAGAAACCCTTTCAGTCCCGCATCTTACTACGAAAGTTGACACCACGACCAATACGTCCGCGACGAAACTTTTTACGTTTGCCAAACGAAGAAAACAATTGCATTTACCCGGCTCAAACAGGTAATCTGCGAGGTTGCGTGGATATACTACGCTCCCGCAATCCGTCAGCGCGCCAGGCCGAGCCTTCACGGATACACGTTGGCCGTGCTGCCGGAGATGAGCCATGGCAGCGATGCAAGTACTGATGACGAAAGAACCAGTTAGAACAGCAAGAGCAAATTCTTTACGATATTCAGTGTGATTTCCGTTACCAAATCAATCGTCCCATCGTCTTTCACAGGTTCTTCGCCGGAACCAACCGAACCGGGATGTATGACTCCGGTTGTCGAAGGAGGAGGCGGCGGCGGAATGATTCCCGGATGGATGACGCCTTCTTCCGCCACGGCAGCATGGGCAAGCACAAGGGTTAAAACAGTAACGACGCAGAATTGTTTAAAGACTTTCATGGTTTCTCCTGAAGATAAGGTTGCAGTCAGCGATAGCCAGCTAAACTACTTGTGAGTAAAAGACTGACAAAAATACTTACAGTGGCATCATAGGCAATGGCTCAATCGCTTGCAAGTTAATTAGCAATGTACGGGAAAGGCAACGGATACATGAGTTTAGCAAATCACGTTCACCGACAACGAAATACCTCGGCGCATCCGCTCAAAGAGACGGTCAATCTTCGCTGCACGGCGGCGAAACAATTTGAGGAGGCGGGCGACTACGAGGCGGCGTGCGCCGAATTATCGGAGTGGTGGGAGGGCGTGGGCGAGCGTCCGAGAGTTGACGGACTGGAGACGGCGGACGCGGCCGCGATATTGTTGCGCGCGGGTGTTTTGACGGGGTTTATCGGGAGTTCCAGGCAGATAACGGACGCGCAGGAAACGGCCAAAGATTTAATCAGCGAAAGTATCAGACTCTACGAATCGCTACGGGAGACGGAAAAAGCGGCGGAAGCGCAAACCGAACTCGGTCATTGCTATTGGCGTGCGGGAGCATACGACGACGCGCGCGTGATACTGCGCCAGGCGCTCACACAAATATCCACGGCAAACCCCGCGCAGAGAGCTACAACCTTACTCCGGAGCGCGGTGGTCGAGGCCAGCGCCACGCGCTACAGCGACGCCCTGCTCCTGCTCAATGAAGCCGCGCCTTTATTCGAGGCCGCCGGCAACGATGCCCAAAAGGGGTTTTTCCACATGGAACTCGCCATCGTGCTGGAAGCCCTCAGCGCGGGCGAGCAGCGCGACGACTACGCAGACCGCGCCCTGCTGTCGTATGCGGCCGCGAGTTATCACCTTGAGCGCGCAGGCCATACGGCATATCAGGCGGCCGTCGAGAACAACTTCGGTTTCTTCCTCTTCATCCGGGGCAGCTACGAAGAAGCGCATGATCACCTCGATTGTGCGCGCAATTTGTTTGTCAGCCTCGAAGATAGCGTCCACATTGCGCAGGTGGACGAGACGCGTGCGCGCGTCTTTCTGGCGCAGGGCAGCAGCGCGGAGGCGGAGCGGGTAGCGGGCGCGGCCGTCCGGCGTTTGCAAAAAGGCGGGCAGCAAGCCCTCCTGGCCGGGGCTTTGACGACGCGCGGGACGGCGCTGGCGCGTTTGGGCAGACGTGCGGAGGCGCGCGCGGTGTTGCAGAGCGCGTTTGAAGTGGCGGAGCAGGGGGGCGCGCTCGAAGAGGCCGGGACGGCGGAATTGACGATGCTTGAAGAACTCGGCGAGTATCTGACGATTGCCGAGTTGCGCGCCATCTACGAATTGGCCGATTACCTGTTGGCGGGAACGCAGCACCCGGCCACCCTTGCGCGGCTGCGCGCGTGTGCGCGGCGTGTGATCGCTGCCGAGCGGACGCACAACATCGAATTCGACACCTCCGGCTTCGCATACGGGTCGGAGCAGACGGCCGCCCTGCTCAGGCACGCCCATTTCATCGCGCACGAGCAGGGCGCGGTGCTGTTGACGGGCGAGACGGGAACGGGCAAGGAATTGCTGGCGCGCCTGATGCACGAGTGGAGCGGCCGCGCCGGTCAGTTCGTCGCCATCAACTGCGCGACGCTCTCCGAGACGCTCATCGAGTCGCAACTGTTCGGTCATGTGAAAGGCAGCTTCAAGGGGGCAGATGAAGATTGTCCGGGCGCGGCGCGCCTCGCCGTGAGCGGGACGCTCTTTCTCGACGAGATCGCCGAGTTGAGCCCGACGAACCAGAGCAAGCTTTTGCGCTTCATCGAACACGGGGAGATTCACACGGTCGGCGCGAGCGCGGCCGAGCGTCTCGACGTGCGCGTCATCGCGGCGACGAATCGCGTCATCGAAGATGAGATCGCGGGGGGGCGTTTCCGCCACGACCTGTTCTACCGCCTCCAGAATTTTCACCTCGAATTGCCGCCGCTGCGCGCGCGCGTCGAAGACATCCCCGCCATCGCGGAGCACTTCATCCGCGAGGCGATGATGCGACAGGGCAAGCGCGTGCGCTTCACTTCCGAAGCGATTGAGGCGATGTGCCGGCTGCCGCTGCAAGGCAACGCGCGCGAGTTGCGTTCGCTCATCGAGCGGACGACGCTGGCGGCGAACGACGGCGACACCATCGCGGCCGACGCCGTTGAGACGGTCGCGCTGCGCCTGTCGGGCAAGGCCGACTTCGCAGACCCCTGGGCGAACTTCTCGCTCAAAGAAGAGGTGCAGCGTTTCGAGGAGCAATTGATCGAGAAGGCCTTGCGCGACGCGCAGGGGAAAGTGTCGAACGCGGCGCGGCTGCTCGGCTTCAAGCACCACGAATCGCTTTCCTGGCGTCTCAAAAACAGAAACAAGAATTTGCTGGACGCGAGAACGCCCGCCAAGCCCCGCAGGCGCAGCATCATCAAAGACTGCCGGCCGAAGCGCGGTTGACGCGCACTGTATATTTCATCCCTTCGCGCGTAGTGGGTCAATGTGAAATTGCGAGCCGTATAAATGTCGGCTCGCAATTGCGCATTGACCCACCATTACTTTGCGCCCGCGCTTTGCTTTCCCGCCGCCCGCGCTATAATTTTCTCGCTAATGAAACGGTGCGAGACAGGAGGCGACGAAAGGCGATGCCGGTCGTGACGTGTGAGAAGTGCGGCGCGAAGAATCGCGTGGAAGAGGGCGCGGCGCGGAAGAATGTGCGGGCGGTGTGCGGGCGTTGCGGCGCGGAATTGACGGCGGGCGCGCAGACCGGGCGCGGAGGCGGCGCGGGCGCGCAGCCGATCAACGTGTCGGACGCCACTTTCGCGCGCGAAGTGCTCGGCGGCGGTCTGCCCGTGCTGCTCGATTGCTGGGCTGCATGGTGCGCCCCCTGTCGCTTGATCGCGCCCATCGTCGACCAACTCGCGGCCGAGTCGGAAGGCCGCTACGTCGTCGCCAAATTGAACGTAGACGAAAACCCGCAGACCGCCTCGCGGTTCAACGTGCGCAGCATTCCCACACTGCTCATTTTCGACAAACAAGGCCGGCTCGTCGAAACCATCATCGGCGCGCAGCCCAAACAGGCCATCGCCGCGCGACTCGCGGCGCACATTTAAAAAGCAGGGGAAAGGGAAAAGGTAAGGGCGAAAGGAGAAGGCGAAGAGGAAGCCACGACAGAGTGCTTCCCGTTGGTCGTCTCTTCCTTTCGCCCTTACCCTTTTCCCTTTTCCCTCTTTTATTTCACCGTCACGATTAGTTCCCGCGAGCCGCAGGGCGACTTGAAGGAGACGTTGAAGTTGCCTGTGGTTTTGCTGATCGAGGTGATGGTGAATTTGAGCGAGTTGTTGGCGTCGCCCTGCGGTTCGCGCAGGATGATGATGTCCGACCAGTTGGCGGTGATGGCGTTGATGCCCGCGAGGCTGCCTTCGCCTTCGAGGTTCACGACGACGCTGGCCGAGCCGCCGCTGTTGCTCAACTCCAACGCGCTCGCGCTCAGGACGAGGGCGCACGCGCTGCTGCTGCTGCTGCTGCTGCCGCTTCTCGCACGCCTCGGCTGTACGCGCGCTGTGGGCGCTCGGGTGGCGGCGGGCGCGTTCGATTGAGTCGTGACCGGCGTCGGCGCGCGTGTAGGCTCGGTGGGCGGGGCGGGCTGGACGGGCGTCGCTTCTGACTGAACCGAGGGCGTCGGCGTGGCGGTGGGCACGCTTGGAGTATTCGACGGAGACGGCGACGGTTCGGGCGTCGCGGCGACATCGGGCGTGGGGCTGGCTGCGGGCGTCGCGTCGGCGACCGGCGCGGAGTTGGCGGCAGACGCGGCATTGGCGGCAGACGCGGCATTGGCGGCGGGCGGCGTGTTGAGGGTCGTCGCGGGTGTCTCCACGGTCGGCGCGGGGGTCTGGTTCAGGCTGGCGCTCGCGGCTTCGGGCGTGGCGAGTCGCGCCGGGGCGCGGCCGATTTGCGCTTCGAGTCCGGCGGGCGAATTGTTGATCTTCGTGTAGAGCGATTCGATGACGGCGCGGCGCGCGGCATCGGGCGCGTCCGGGTTGTAGCTTTTGATGTAGGCGGCGAGCGCTTCGCGTTCCTGACCGCCGCTCGCGAGCGCCGTGCCGAGCCGCCACTGCGCCGTGCGCCAGTAGAGACTGCGCTCCGGCAGCACGCTCACGGCGCGACGCAGCGCGGCCACGGCTTCGGCCGTCTTCCCCTGGCCGAGCAAGGCCATGCCGGTTAACTCTTCGATGCGGCCGCGCAGGATGTTCGAGGCGGCGTTGCGCGGCAGGACGGGGATGTCGGGCGTGCCGCCCTGCGCAATGGCGCGTGCGCGCGCGTCGCGCAACTCGTCCGCGGTCGTCGCGGCGGTCACCTCCGGCGCGTCGAGCGCGGCCTCGACGCCCGTGCGCGCCGCGTTCATTAACTCAAGCACGGTCGGCAGCGCGACGCCGCGACGCAGCAGGCGGCTCGCCGCATAGAGTTGGCGGAAGGCGCGCATCTCGTCCGTGCCCGAGGCGAAATCGCCGGCCGCTCTGGCGGCGGCGGATGCGTCCGGCCGGCCGGCCGTGCTTCCCTCGCCCGCGCTTCCCTCGCCCGCCGTCGCGTCCAGTGCGAGGTGCAGCGCGAGCAGACTTTTGAGCATGTGTGCGTTGGCCTCCGTGTCGGCGGCCTTCGACTGAAAGATGCTGGCGCGACGTTCGGGCGCGAGCAGTTCGATGAAACTCGCGGCGCGAGCGGTGCGACGGCCGGCGAGTCGGGTTTCGAGTTGGCCGTCCCTGAGGGTGAAAGTGCGCGCCAGTTCGTCGAACGCTTCCTCATAGAGACCTGCGGCCGCGAGCGCGTTGGCGAGTTCGTAATCGAGCGTGGGAAAGCGGCCGTACTGGCGCGCGAAGCGCAGGGCGCGTTCGGCTTCGAGCGGCAAACGGTTGGCGATGAGCGTGCGTGCGAGCGCGACCTGCGCCCAGGTGAAGCGCGGTTCGAGACGCACGGCGCGCGTTGCCAGGTCCTGCGCGCGCCCCTTCTCGCCGTGAGCCGCATACCAGTAGGCCGCGCCGGTCAGGAGCAGGAGGTCGCGCGGCTCGGCCGTGAGCGCGGCTTCGAGTTCGCGTTCCGCCTCCTCGCGTTTGCCCGCGTCGAAGAGCGAGAGCACGACGCCGGTGCGCGCGCCGCGATCACCTGCATCCGCCGCGAGCAATTGGCGATAGATCGAGAGAGCAGCCTCGGGTTTGCCCGTCGCGCGTTGCAAGTCCGCGAGGCTGTGGCGCGCGGGCGCGGAGCGTGGATCGAGTTCGACGGCGCGCGCGTATGCCGCCGCCGCCTCGTCGAGCCGGAGCGTGAGGCGGTGCGCCGCGCCTAGCGCTTGATGCGCGGCGGCCAGATCGGGCGCGCGCGCGATCACCGCCTTCGCCACGCGCGCGGCCTCGTCCGCCTGTTCGACGCTCACGTAAAAGGCCGCGAGCGTGAGCAGGCGTTTGGCGTCCGCGCCCGCTTTCGCCTCGACGGCGCGCGCGAGTTCAAACGCGGCGGCGCTCTGACCGCGCAAAAACAAATTCGCGGGCAACTGCGAGACCACTTCGTAATACAACTTATCGGACATCTCGGCGGGCGCGAGCGCGACCGCCTGCCTGAAGAGTTCGATGCCGCCGCTCGCGTCCTGCGCTTGCAGACGCTCGTCGCCGAGCGCGGCGTGCGCGCTCACGAGTTGCTCGGTCGCGCGCGTCCGCAAAGACGAACGCGAATTGGCTTCGAGAAAAGCACGCAAGCCCGCGATGCGCTCGGCCGCAGGCAGTTTGAGCAGCGCTTCGAGTTCCGCCTTCAACGCCCCGTCGCCCCGCGCGTCGCGCGAGCGCGCCGGCTGCGCCGCCGTGCGCGCCGGCTTCTGCTGCGCGACGCTTATGCCTGCGGTCGCAGAGAGACTTGCGAACAGGATCAACAGACAGACATTCAAGAGCGTTTTGCGAATTTTCATAACAGGCTTTTACTTCTCTTTCTCCGAACAACTTCGATGCGCGTTTACATGAAATCAGGTTTCACCGCGCCCTTTCAAATGCTCTCCGCGCCTCCTGCGACGAGCGCCGGCAAGAAGCATTCACCAACACAGACACGCACGGACACGCACGGACACGCACGAACATGCGAGGGGCGCGGGGAAAGAATCCCTACCGGCCGCGCGTCTCGATACTTTTCTACCGGCCGCGCGTCTCCATACTTTCCTGTCCGCGGCAAAGCTTTCTACTTGCTCAAGCCTTCGACGAGGACGCGCCCGACCGTGTTGCTCGGCGCTTGAATGCGCAGCATCGTGGCGAGCGTCGGCGCGATGTCGGCGGGCGTGGCGCTTTGCGCGTAACGGCCGGCAACGACGCCCCGCCCCATAATGATGAGCGGGACGTGCGTGTCGTATGAATAGGGCGAGCCGTGTGTTGCGGGGATCGGGTTCGTGCCCTCGCTGAAATATTTGAACGGCTCCTGCACCATGATCACGTCGCCGCTACGGCGCGGGTGGAAGCCGTGCAGCACGCGCCGCCCCAACACGTCGCCGGCCGAGATGCTGCCCGTCTCCAGTTGCGTGCGCGTGAAGGCGCGGTTGATGCCCGGCACGGTCAGAACGGCTTCCGCCACCACGCGCTCGATCTCTTCGCGGTTGATGCCGTCGCGTTTGAGGGCGACGGTGTTGAAGAAGATGTTGGCGTTGTAGAGCGTCTCGGAGATGTAGTCGGCGGTGGAATCACGCTCCTCGCCCCGGCGGCCGAAGCGCGCGCGCACGGCGTTGCGCGCGGCGTTCAAGATGTCCGTGTTGCCGATGCGCCCGCCCGTCAACCCCATCGCCGAAGCGTGCTCCGGGATGGGCGCGACGCCGTGGTCGGCCGTGAACACAACGAGCGTGTGCTGCAAGCCGATCTTCGCGTTGACGTAATCGAGCAACGCCCCGATCTGCGCATCCGTGCGCAAGGTGATGTCCATCGCTTCGTGGCTGTAGGGCCCGAAGCGATGGCCGATGTAATCGTTTGCCGAGAAACTGACGGTGAGCACGTCCGTATCTGCGTCGCTCCCCAGTTTCTCGTTCTCGATTGCCGCCTGCGTGAACCCGACGAGCAGGTCGTTCGAGAAAGGCGAATAGTCGAGCACGCTCCAGCACTCGCGGCTCGCGGCCGTCGGGCTGCCCGGAAGCCTGTGCGGGAAAGCGTTCGTGTCGGAAGTTGTGCCGATGTTTTCCCACGGGGGCGAATCCGCCCCGGCGCGGCGCTCATACTCGCCCGTATCCTTCAGCAGGCGCGTCCACTCCATGCCGCAATATTTATCGGCCGGTCGCGCGCCGTTGTAGCGCGCCACCCACGCGGGCAGTTCGTTGAAGTAGTAGCTGGTCGAGACCATGTTGCCCGTGAGCGCGCTGAACCAGTAGGCCGCGTTGGCGTGGCGGCCGGCGGGCAAGAGCGCGCCGCGATCTTTCGAGGAGATGCCGATCACTTTCGAGCGGTTGTTGACGAGCCGCAGTTCGTCGCCGAGCGTCGAGGCGATCAAACGGCGCGGACTCGAAGCACGCTCGCCCGTGCCGCCGCCGAAGAGTTGCCAGCGCGGCCGGTCGGGTCTGTCTTCCGGGTCTGACGCATTCGAGACGATACGCCCCGCCTCGCGGTCGTACCAATCGTTGGCGATGATGCCCGTCTCGGAGGGCCACGCGCCGGTCATGATCGTGGCGTGGCCGGGCGCGGTGTAAGTCGGCATGTGATCGTAATTGGCGTTCGTCCACTGCGCGCCGTCGCGCAGCAGGCGGCGCAGGCCGCCGTTCGCCGCGAAGAGATCGCCGAAGCGTTCAAAGTAGTCCGCGCGGAATTGATCCACGACGATGACCAGCAGAAGACGCGGGCGGGACTGTGTCGCCTGTGCCGCCTGCGGCGTCGCCGCCTGTCCCTGGCGCGCGGGCGTCTGCGCGGCAATCGCGCCTGCGGCCGGCGTCGTCGTAATCGCGCGCCCCGCGCCCCGTGCCGGAGTTCCCTGCGCGCGCGCGAAGGGCGCGAGGGAAGCCAAGACAAAGAGCGTTGAAAGAATCAAACTCAGGCCGGGGCGCATTGCTGCCGCTACGACGGCTGCCGCGCGGGCGTGGTGGTGTGTCATCGAAGCCTCTTTTGCGAATTCGCAGACGTGTCGGGCGTCTCTTGATCTGTGCGTAAATTAACGACGAGCGTGCGGGCATGATAACATCACGGCACAAGTCGGACGAAGGTCGGGCGAAGACCGTGCGCAAGTCGTGCGGCGAACTATCCGGAGCGATTTCAACGTTGAGCGAACTTGAGGCGGAATGGGCGCGGCGTCTGGCCGAGGCCGAGCAGAGCGCGCGCACGAGCGGCCGCACGGACGTGGCGGACTATCTCGCCCTGCGCGCACTGAACGACCTGGCGCGCAACACCGGCATCGAATGGCTGCTCGCGGCCTTCACGGCGCAGGCGGGCGAAGCCAACCGTGCGGGTGCCGGTATCCGTTTCGCAAACACCGAGGCGCACCGTTTCCGCGTCGGGGCATCGACGATGGTCGGGCAACGCCTGACGCTCACGGCGGGCGTGCGCGTTCTGACAATCGAGGCCGGCTGGCCGCGCACGCCGCGCGACGGCATCGTGCGTGGCGGAGGACTCGCCGCCGCGCGCATCACACACTTCGGCAACCCTCCCGCCAACGATGAACTGCTGCTCATGCAGCGTGCGGGCGATGCCCCGCGCTGGATGGTGCTCGATTCGGCGGGCGCGCGCCCCACGCTCGAACAGGCGCGCGTGCGTGAACACGTCGTGCAGTTGCTCCGCTGAATCCGCCAGCCAGCGACGCAAACGATATGCGTCGCAGCCTGCACGTTTTGGAACAATACAACCCGCGCCCGCGCATTTTCAGTTCCCGCCCACGCCTGATTCATCAAATTTCACAGACTTAAACATCACCCTTCACAGCCTGCGCGCGCTGGCATAGTGCTTGCCATGCTCTGCGGTGTCTCTCCGCCATCTTTTGCTTTGAGCGGGTGAGAACGCGGCCGTCAACGGATAGAAAACGCCGCCGGTCATTCGCCTCGTGAACGGCAACACGCGCCGCAAGTTTGAGCCTCTAAGGAGTTCGCACATGATTAACCGACGCACGACCATCTTAACCGTCATCTCCGCCATGCTTTTCGCCTTCTGCGTGCCCACCATCGCTTCGGCGCAGTGGGATCGCGACCGCGACCGCGACTATCGCCGCGACCGCCGCGACGACGACTATCGCCGTGATCGCCGCGACGACGACTATCGCCGCGACCGTCGTGACGACGATTATCGCAACGACCGCTACGGGCGCAACAACGACACGCGCTACCTGCGCGACGTGGCCGAGCGCGTGAAGGACAACGCGCGCAGTCTTGAGCGCAGCGTGGATCGCCTGCTCGACAACAGCCGCGTCAACGGCACGCGCCGCGAAGATCGCATCAACAACGAGGTGAAGGAATTTCGTCAGGCGGCCGACCGCTTCCGCAGTCGTGTCGGCAACAACGGCAACGACCGCAACCGCGGTTATCAGGAGGCGCAATACCTCCTGCAGGCCGCCAGCAACACCGAGCGCATGCTCTCGCGCATACGCGTGGATTCGCGCACTTACTCCGATTGGCGAGAGATCAAACAGGACTTGCGCACCATCGCCAACGCCTACGGCCTGCGCTACGACGGCTATGACGACGGCTACTACCGCAACGGCGGCTACGACCCGCGCAACAACCGCGACCGTGATCGCAACGGGCGCGACGACAACTGGTGGCGTCGCCTGCCGGGCATCATCAACGGCCGTCCGTAAGCTGGCCGCAGAGACGAGTTGGAACGAGCAAGGGGCGGGTTAAAAGTGAAGGCCGGTTCGGCGGAAACGTCGAACCGGCCTTCACTTTTACGTCTTCGCTTTTATCTTTTGTCTTACAATACGGCGCATGTCGGAACGCATCAACAACGCCGCTGCGCCGCCGCCAGCGCAGGAGGAGAGGGCGGGCACGCTCTACCTCGTCGCCACGCCCATCGGCAACCTCGAAGACATCACGCATCGCGCCCTGCGCGTGCTGCGCGAAGTTGAACTGATAGCCTGCGAAGACACGCGCCACACGCGCACGCTGCTCAATCATTTCGGCATCGAGGCTCAAACTCTCAGCTACCACGAACACAACGAGCGCGAGCGCGCCGCCGAACTCGCCGCGCGCCTCGCGGCGGGCGCAAGCATCGCACTCGTCTCCGACGCGGGCACGCCCGGCATCAACGACCCCGGCTTCCGCCTCGTGCGCGCGTGCATCGAGCGCGACATCCCGGTCGTCCCCATTCCCGGCGCGACCGCCTTCGTCTCCGCGCTCGTGGCGTCGGGTCTCCCGACCGACGAATTTTACTTCGCGGGCTTTCTTCCCCCGCGCCGCCACGCGCGCCGCCTACGCCTCGCCGCGCTCAGCGCCGTCGCTGCCACACTCGTCTTCTACGAAGCGCCGCACCGCATCGCCGGCACGCTCGCGGACGCGCGCGAAATCCTCGGCGAACGCGAAGCCGCCGTCGCACGCGAGCTAACCAAGCTCCACGAAGAGATCGCGCGCGGGCGGCTCAGCGATCTCATCGCGCGCTTCTCCGGCACGACGCCCGCACGCGGCGAGATGGTGCTCATCATAGATCGGCAGCGCATCACCGCCGCCGCGGAGGAGACGGGCGACGAGCAAACGACCGACATCGCCGCCCTCGTCGCCGCCCTCGAAGGCGAGGGACTCGACCAGCGCGCCGCCCTCAAACGCGCCGCACGCGAACTCGGTCTGAGCCGCGACGAAGCCTATCGCCGCCTCGTCGCCGCCCGCGCGCAGGCAAAACAGGAATAAGTTTTTTTCACCCCGTTAAAGCGGATCACACAGGAGAGAGGAACATGCACGACGAAGACGAGCAGGCCGAAACCTTCAATCAGGATCAGCAGGAGATGTTTCAGAACCCGGATACCAACCTCGGCGAGACGCGACCGCGCACGCCCGGCACGCAGAACGTCCCGCCTCTGCCCGCCACGGACGGAGACGAGGCATCCGGCGACCCCGCCAAACGCAAACTCGACAACCCGAATCTGATCTGATATCGCCGTCGGATGTCCGGTGTCTGATGTCGCCGTTGGATGTCCGGCGCAAGACCCGAGGCACGGAGACGCTGTCGTCACGCTTCCGCGCCGGCCTCCTTCAGCAATTTATCCAGCCACAAATTCGACAGTTTCTCCTGCACGGTGTTGGCGCGCAGGCGGTCGTTGAGGTTCTTGAAGTCTACGCGGTCGAGGGGTTGATCCTGATTGAAGCAGGAGAAGACGAACGACTCCGCGCCCGTCTCCGGGTCTACGTGCCGCTGCAAACACTGCGCGCAGACCTCTTTCAACATGCACTGCATCGGGCTGTTGATGGAGCCGACGCCGACGTGCGCCGGATTGAAGTGCGGGGCGAGCACGCCGTGCCGCGCCGCCTTCACCGCCGCCATCATGCGATCCGAACCGATGGCGATGAGGCGTTCGATGTCGCGCAAGTCGAATAAGGGCGCGCCGAGTTCGCCTTCGGCGTAAGCCTTGATCGCCTGCACGATGTTGCCGCGATAGTGCCTGTCCTGCGGGCGGCTCGGCTCGACGAACGCGCCCGTGTCCGTCGCCCAGATGATCTGATCCGTGGCCGCTTCGATCTCTTCGCGCTTGAAGAGGTCTTCGCCCTTTTTGTAGCCCGCGAAATAGATGACGCGACAGTTGTTTTCTCTGAGCGCGCGCGCAATCGAGAACAGCACGGCGTTGCCGAGTCCGCCGCCCGCGAGCAGCACGGATTCGCCCTCGGGTATCTCCGTCGGCGTGCCCGTCGGCCCCATCACGACGACCTCCTGACCCGGTTGCAAGAGCGCGCACTGCCGCGACGACGCGCCCATCTCAAGCACGATCAAACTCAACAACCCCTGCTCTTTGTCCACCCACGCGCCCGTCAGGGCTAAGCCCTCCATCGTCAGCTTCGTGCCGCCCACGACCGCCGCGTCCGTCTCGTAATTTTGCAGCCGGTAGAATTGTCCCGGTTGAAACTTCCGCGCCTGCATCGGCGCGCGCACGATCACATCGACAATCGTCGGCGTCAGGCGTTCGACGCGCACCACGCGCGCGATCAATTCGTCGTCCAACTGCTCGACGAGACGCGCAAACCGCGACGCGCTCCGCGCAAACCGCGACGCGCTCTCGGTGTCGCGCGCACGCGCAGGCTCGCGCCCCGCGTCATCCGCCAAGCGAGTGTCTTTACCCGCACCGTTGCGCTCAACTTCACGCTCGGCGGCGGCGATCTCCGCCGCGAACAGCGCGCACACTTCCTCGTAACCGAACTTCGCCGAGGCCATCGCCTTGACGACGTTCCCGGCGTACACCGGATGATTGTCGCCGTAGTAAGAGATGAAGCGTCCCGCTTTCTCGTAAGAGGTGAAAAAGCCCTGCTCGCCTTTGCCTGCCGGGACGAGTCGAAACTTGCCGCCCTGCGCCGTCGCCGCGTCTGCGCCGTCGCGCTCGCCGCCCTCGCGCTCGATCCTGTGCGGCGCGAAGAACTCGCCCCACTCGTCGAGTTTGAACGTGCCGGGCTGCTCGCGCTCGTAGATCGTGTTCGGGCTTGTTCCCGCCGCCACGCAGACCGTGCGCGCCGCGAGCCTCGTGAGTTCGCCCGAAGCCTTCCACCGGCGCGTCTCCGCGTCCATCCGCATCCGCTCGAAGACTAGCCCCGCGACCGCGCCGTGCTCGTCCGCGACCGCCTCGACCGGGCTCATGTTCTCGATATAACTGATGCCCTCTTCGAGCGACTTCACGACCTCTTCGTGATTGAGCCGGTAGGCGGGCGAATCCTGCAAGCGTTTGCGATAGACGATTGAGACGCCGCCCCACGCGCGCACGAGCGGCACGAAATTTGGCAACTCTCCCGCCCCGGCCGCGCGCCTGCGCTCCTCTACGACCGCGCGCCCGTGCGCGAGAAACTCCTCGTAGAGGCCGCGCTCCTCCGCGTCGAAACGCGAGAGGATTTCCTCTTCGCCAAACTCCGCGCACAGGGCTTCGTGCCGCGCGAGCGTCTTCTCAACCTGCACGGGATAGTAAGCGAACAACTCCGTGGCTGTGTCAATCGCCGTCAGCCCGCCGCCGATGACGACGGCCGGCAGGCGCACCTGGAGATTGGCGAGCGCGTCCGCTTTGAACGCGCCCGTCAGTTGCAGAGCCATCAGAAAGTCGGACGCCTTGCGTATGCCGCGCATCAGGTTGTTGCGCATCTGGACGATGGTCGGCCGTCCCGCGCCCGTCGCAATCGCGATGTGGTCGAAACCGAGCGCCCATGCGTCTTCGATGTCGAGCGTGCCGCCGAAGCGCACGCCGCCGTAGAAGCGAAATTGTGCGCGCCGCGCCAGCGCGAGGTGAATCATGGTCAGAAAATTCTTGTCCCAGCGCACCGTGATGCCGTACTCGGAGACGCCGCCGAAGCCCGCCAGCACGCGCCTGTCGAGCGGCGACTCGATCTCCTTGATGTCGCGCACGGCGCGCGGCACGCGCCTTCCGCCCTCGCCCGTAAGCTGTGCGTTCAGCGGCTCGATCTTCAAACCGTCGATGCCGACGACGCCGAAGCCTTCGTTCAGGAGGTAATGCGCGAGCGTGTAACCGGCGGGGCCGAGGCCGACGACGAGAACATTTTTTCCGTTGTAGGGAAGCGCGTGCGGGCGCTTGGCGTTTAAGGGATTCCAGCGCGTCAGGAGCGAGTAGATTTCAAAACCGTAGGGCAGCGCGAGCACGTCCGTCAGGATGCCCGTCTCGGCCTGCGGGATGTTGACCGGCTCCTGCTTCTGGAAGATGCACGACTTCATGCAGTCGTTGCAGATGCGATGCCCCGTGCCCGGGCACATCGGGTTGTCGATCATCACGATGGCGAGCGCGGCCAGAGAGTCGCCGTCGCGTTGGAGCACGTGCATCTCCGAAATCTTCTCGTCGAGCGGGCAGCCTTCGAGCGCGATGCCGAGCGGGTTGCGCTTCACCGCTCCGTCGCGCTCGCGCAAGCCCTTCGAGCAGGAATCCTTGTCGCGCTCGTGGCAATAGAGACAGTAGTGAACTTCGTCCAGAACTTCCCGCTCGCCGGCGCGCGCATCCGTCAACCCGAATCCGTCGCGGCGACGCAAATTCCGATTCAGCCCGCGCATCCGCTCCGGCAACTCCGCGTCGTGACGCTCGATCTGCACGAGGTGCTCGTAATTCAAAGGGTGCGGCACGCGAAAACTGACCCACCCGCCGACGCGCGCACGCGCCTCGCCCTGCGTACCATGCACCGCCGCCCACGCCTCCAACAGCCGCAGCGCAGACTTCACAAACGCCGCATCGCCCTCCGGCACATCCTCGCCCTCCGCCGCATCCTCGCCCCGCGCATTCTCACCCCGCGCATTCTCACCCCCCCCATTCTCGCCCCGCGCATTCACGCCCCGCGCTTCATTTCCGCCAGCGCCGCTCTCAAATTCCTTCAGCGCGGCCGCCGCCCCGGTCTTCGCCGCCCGCGCACGCGCCTCGCCGATCTCAACCCGCAAACTCTCCACGCCCGCCGCGCCGGCGCTCTCGTCAACGCTCACACCGACGCTCGCATCAACGCTCGCATCAACGCCCGCCCCGGCCGCGCCCGACGCCCCGGCCTTCGTCAAACGCTCCTCCCACGCGAGCAGCCGCACGCACAGGCGCGCGACGGCGAGTTCGGCGTCGCTTGCTTCGGGCGCGCCGGGGAAGACCGCGCCGAGCAGGCGTTCGAGCGCGTCTTGCAGCGCATCCGCGTCGAAGGTGAGCGCCTTCTCCGGCGGGACGCGTTTTAACGCACGTCGCGAGATGAAGGTCTTGAAACTGAAGACCGCATCCTGCGCCCTGATGCGCTCGGCGTGCGCCGCGCGCTCCGCCTCCACTCCGAACAGGCGCGCGACGAAACGCGACACGTGCGGAGCGGCGGCGATGAGCAATTCCGACTCGGCGCGCGTCCCGCGCAAATTCGCGCCGCGCGCCGCCGCATAGGCCGCGAGCGCATCGTGGAGCGTCGCGTCCGCTTGTCGTAATTCGGCGTAGAAGGCGGCCGTCAGTTGGCCGAGGCGTTCCGGGCGGTAGAGGTCGCCGTAGTTGAAGCCCCGGAGGCCGAGGGGAAAATCCGCGCCCGTCCCGGAGGCGTCGCCCCGTGTCGCCTCCGGCGCACCCTTACCGCTGTCGAGGGAAATGTCCTGCATAAGTTCAACTGTAAATAATGCTGTGGCTGAAAAACATCGAAGGAGAGACTTGCGCGACGGCTCCAGGAGTTGAAAGGCGCGCGACAAGCCGGGCGCGCCTTTGCCGCGAATTATAGCACCGGCCGCGCGCCCTCCGGCAAAGACATCCGCCCCATTTTGAATCCCGGCGCGCTTGCCAACAACGCGGAGGCAAACCTATAATCCCTGCGTCCGCGAGGCGCTATGGTGTAATTGGTTAACACGCTGCCCTCTCAAGGCAGAGAGTACGGGTTCGATCCCCGTTAGCGCTATCGAACAAGGAAACGGTCGCCCGCGCGGGCGGCCGTTTCCTTTTTTACACGCGGCGGGAATTTACGGCTCTCTCCTGTCAAAACGAAAACGGTCGCCCAACGTTGGGCGACCGTTTTCGTTTCGGAGACGGGAAGGAGTTGTGCGGCGAAGAGGTTCAGTAGGTGACTTCGCCGTAGTCCGTGAGTTGCTTGACGACCTGCGCTTTGTCGCCGACGACGACAATCGCCATCCGTTCGCTCTTGAGGTACTGGCGCGCGACGCGCTGCACTTCCTGCGGCGTGACGGCGAGGACGTTCTGCACGTAGTTGGTCAGATAGGTGTCGGGCAGCTTGTGCAGGTCGAGGAAGGCGAGCTGGCCGATGATGCCTGCGCGCGACGAGTTCTGGATGGTGAAGACGCCGGCCAGGTAGTTCTTGATGCCCTGCAACTCGGCTTCGGGCGGCGGCTCTTTTTGCAGCCGCTCGATCTCGTAGAAAATCTCTTTGAGCGAGGGGCCGGTGACGGCGGTCGTCACGTCGGCGACCTGCACCCAGTAGGCGTCGCGGTAGTGCGTGGAGATGGAACTGTTGGGCGAGTAGGTGTAGCCCTTCTGCTCGCGTATGTTCGAGGTGATGCGCGAGGCGAACGAGCCGCCGAGCAGCGAGTTGGCGACGGTCATGGCGACGTAATCCGGATGGCTCGGATCGACGACGGGCAGGCCGAGGTAGAGCGTTGACTGCGGCGCGCCCGGCCGGTCGATGAGATGAATCTTGCGCGCCGCGGTGGGCTTCGGGATGTTCTCGAACGGCTCCGCGCCGCGCGCCCACGCGCCGAACGACTCGGTGATCTGGCGGCGCATGGCGGCCGCATCGAAGCGGCCGGCGACGTAGATGCGCGTGCGCGCCGCGCCGAAGTTGGCCTGATAGAACCGCTGCACGTCGGTGATGGTGTAGCCCCTGAGCATCGCTTCCGAAGGAAAGTAGCGGCCGTAAGGATGTTCGCCGTAGAGCAGTTTGTTGAAGCGCTCGGCGGCGAGCGAGCCGGGCTGCGATCTGGCAATGGTCAGATTGCGGATGCGGTCGTTCTTTAGCCGCTCCAATTGCGCGGCGGGCAGCGCGGGACGCTGCACCACGTCGGCGATGAGCGAGACCAACTGCGGGCCGTACTCGGAGAGCACGTCGGCGCTGATCGACGTTTGATCCGGGCTGACACCGATGCCGAGGCGTCCGCCCATCCGCGCCGCCTGTTCCGCGACGGCTTCGCTGGTACGCGTGGTGGTGCCTTCCTTCATCAGGTCGCCGGTCAGGTCGGCCAACCACACCTGCTCGGCCGACTCGTTGATGTTGCCCGTCAGGACGACGGCGCTGACCGTCACTTTCGGGATCGAGCCGTAAGGGACGAGCGTGACCCGTGTGCCGTTTTTGAGCGTGAAAGTTTCCTTGCGCGGCAGGGCGAAAGGCTTCGGCGTGCCGCCGGCCGGAGGCATCTGCTTCTGCGCGGCGGCACGCGGCGCGAAGGCCGTGAGCATCGCGCAGCAGAGCGCGACGGCGTTGACGAGAGCGAAAAACTTTTTCGAGTTCATGTCAAAATCTCCATTGAATCTATAGCTTCCGGCGAGCGCCTTAGCTCCCGGCCTTCGGGGCGGCGGCTGCGGGCTTCGGGACGATGGTGAGCACGGTGCGGTTGCCGGGTCGCAGGTATTCGCGCGCCGTGCGCTGGATGACCTGCGGCGTCACTTTGCGAAACTCCGCTTCGAGCGTGTTGATGCGCGCCGGGTTGTCGTCGAAGAGCGCGAAGCTGGCGAGCAAATCGGCGCGGCCGAAGCCGTTCAACTGGCCGAGGATGTTGTAGAAGTTGGAGCGCACTTTGGTCAGGGCGCGGTCGAGCGTCGGGCGGTCGATGGGTTTCTCCTGCACGCCCCTGATGACGGTATCGACGGCCGCCATGATCTCTTCGGGCTTCGTCTTCTGATCGTGGAAGAGATAGCCGAGCCACAGCATCGGGCCTTGATAGTTGTACATGTTGCCGAGCAAATTCGTGCCGCCGAGAATGTTGTCGGTGTAGGCGCGACGCTTGACGAGTTCCTGGCGCAGCAGGCTGTCGTCGCCCTGCAGGAGCAACTGGTCGAGCAAGCCCATCGCGTAATATTCGGGCGTGTTGCGCGGCGGCATGTGGTAGGCGAAGGAGAGCGCGGGCTGCCTGGCGAGCGCGTCCTGTTTGACGGCGTTGCGCTCGGTCTCCTGTCGCGGCTCGGTCAGGTCGGGCATCGCGGGCAACTGCGACGAAGGGATGCCGGCGAAATACTTTTCGACCATCGCGCGCGCTTCCCCTTCGTTGAAGTCGCCGACGACGACGAGCGCGGCGTTATTGGGCGCGTAGTAGGTTTTGAAGAACTGGCTCACGTCTTCGAGCGTGGCGGCTTCGATGTCCGCGAGGTCGCCGTAGAAGTTGTGCGCGTTGTACCAGTTGGTGTTGGCGTATTGCGGCATGTCGAGCCAGGGGAAGCCGCCGTAGGGCACGTTCAGCACGTTGACCTTGACCTCGTTGCCGACGACGCCCTGCTGGTTCTTCAAATTCTCTGCCGTGATGTTGAGGCCGCGCATGCGGTCGGCCTCAGCCCATAAGCCCGTCTCCAGTTTGTGCGCGGGCATGATCTCGAAGTAGTTGGTGAAGTCGAAGCGGGTCGAGCCGTTGAGGATGCCGCCGTTTTGCTGGACGAGGCGGATGAACTCCATCTTCCCCAAATTCTGCGAGCCTTGAAACATCATGTGCTCGAAGAGATGCGCGAAGCCCGTGCGCTCGCGCGGCTCGATGCGGAAACCGATCTGGTAATAGACGGCGATGGCGACCGTGGGCGCGCTCATGTCCGGCGAGAGCACGACCTTCAAGCCGTTCGGCAGTTTGTAATAAGTGACGGGCACGTTGAAGCTGTTCTTCGACGGCGCGGCGGCAACGGCAGCAGTGGTAGCCGGGCGGCGCGGCGCGGCGGCCGAAGGCCTTCTTTTTTGCGCCTGCACGGGCACGAGAGCCGAGAGCGAGAGCGCCAGGCCGAGAGCCGCGACAGAAAGGCGGCGAACGCGATTTCTCATAGAACCTCCAAACTTAAGATCGACTGAATTCTAAATTTAGCAGCAGCACGAAGTGATCCGCGCGACTGAAAATCGCTTCGATATTTTTGCTTACGTTGAAACACCAACCACACGGCGACAGCGGGCAGCGCGCCGGCGACTGCTGCCGCCGCCGCTGCCGCTGAGCCCCTCTTCGTGAGAGACCGGTAATTGTCAGGCGCGCGAAAAAGTTTTGCGCGCTTATTTTACGGGAGCGTGAGTGCTAACGGAAGGGGCACGTATAAAGTTTCAAACGGAGCGGCAGGCCTGGATACGATAGTTGAACGCACCGTAGGCCGTCGAGAAGAAACAACATGCCGCTTGAGAGGTGATGAGAGATAAGCCTCGCCCGCGAGTGCGGGGAAATACGCCGGGTGATGACGTGCGAAAGCCATACGAGCGGCGACACAATGCCCGGGATGGTTGTGTCGCCGCTCGTATGGCTTCAGCCGTTTCGGACTTCGCGAACCCTTGGTCTCAAAGCAGGAGTTATTCGCTACTCTGCACGTCGGCAATAATTTAAGTTGTCACCTGCCCTGCGTGCTCTTGATAACGAAGTCCACAGACTTTTCCACCCATCCGCTGACCCTGAACATGTAATTGCCGGGTCGCAGATCGCTCAGGGCGATCTTACGATCTTTACCGCTGCCGGTGGCGATGACATTTCCTTCGGCGTCGAGCAGTTCAAAGATAATCGTCTCGTTGCCCGGGTGCAGGGTGATGGTAGCGTCAAGGGTTGAGCGCCGGACGATGCAAGTTGTGGCTACACCGCCCATGCCGGGGAGGAGTGTGCCGGAATAGCGCTCGACGAATTTGTCGCCCCCGGTCGGCGCCGGTGCAGGAGTCGGCTCAGGAGAGGGGTTTGTCGTCGTCGGCGTAGGTTCGGGTGTCGCCTCCGATGCCGGCGTGGGAGTCGGCTCGGGCGTCGGCTCGGGCGTCAGCTCGGGCGTCGGAGTCGGCTCGGGCGTCGGCGTGGGAGTTGCTTCCGGCGTGGGCGTCGGCGTCGCTTCCGGCGTGGGAGTCGGCGTCGGCGCGGGCTGCTCGCCCACCTTGAAGTCGCGCCCCGCGGCGGAATCAGAGTTGAGCAGGAGGCCGCCGGTGGCGGATGTGCCGACGAGCATTTGCGACTGCGCCCCGGTGCCGGTCGAAGTCGTGTAGAGAACGTCCGAGCCGACGGCGGCGTTCACCTTGTCGAGCGCGAGCCGGATGATGATCTGGTTGCCGCGAATCTCGCCCGCGTCCGCCGCCCCGATTCGTTGTTGGTTGCGCGTGCCGGTCGCCAGCACCGTGAACTTGCCGTAATCGTAGATGGCTGTGTTTTGTTCGTTGACGGACGCTTGCACGAACACCTCTGTCGCCCCGAATTTCGAGAACATCGTCCAGCGCGAGTTCGGCGCTTTGACGGAGAGATCGCTGACGGTCAGGGTGTAGACGATCTGGCGCGTGGCCGCGTCGTAGGCGAAGTCGCCGGTGCGTATGTCCTGCGCGGTCGTGCCCGTCTGATCGTTTTCGGTGTCGCTAATCTCCGGCTCGTTGCCGGTCGGGAAGAGGTTGGCCGGATGCGGAACCGCCGAGAGCGACATGGCCGCGCGCACCGCATTGTGCGCGTCGAGATAACCCGCGCCGACGATGCGCTCTTCGTAGGGCATGGGTGTGGCCGCCTGTCGCAGGATGGTGACGACTTCGGCGGGCGTCAGCAGCGGGTTGGCCTCCAGCATCAAGGCCACGACGCCGGAGACGTGCGGGCAGGCGAAACTCGTTCCCTGCGATGAGAGATAGTTCGGCAAAAAGCCGGGGGCGATGTTCTTGTGATCGTTGTTTAAGACCCCGCCCGCGTTCATGAGCGGCATCGGCGCGCGCGCGCGAACGGAGATGATCGCCACGCCGGGAGCCGTGATGTCGGGGCGCAAATTCGGCGCGGCGTTCGGGTCGGCCGGCTGCGTGGTGGTGTCCGTGCCCGTGCCGTTGTTGATGCCCCGCGAAGAGAAAGAAGCGGGCGTGCCGAGGCCGCGCTTTTCACCGGCGGCGACTGAGATAGTCCAGGCCATCGTCGAATAAGGATTGATGGAGGTCGGGGTGTCGGCGGCGTTTCCGGCGGCAAACACAACGACGATGTTGAGGTCGTGCGCTTTGCGCGTCGCGACGTTGATCGGGTTGTTCGGATTGATCCCGGCCGCGCTGTATCTCGAACCCCAGGAGTTATTAATGATGCGAATGTTGTAGTTGAACTGATTGACCAGCAGGTAGTCGTAAGCGCCGAGAAGCGCGACGAGAGGCAGCCCTTTATCGTCGCCCGATTGGACGCCGACGAGGTGCGCGCCGCGCGCCACTCCGCCGTAGAAGTTGCCGGAGTTTTGCCCCGTCCCCGCCGCCACTCCCGCGCCGTGCGTGCCGTGGCCGGATTCGATGTCCGAAGTCTGAACATTCTCCACGTAAAGCGGCGGCACAAAACCCGTCCCGCCGATCAAGTCTGCGATGGAGACGCCGGGCGCGCTCACCAGACCGGCGGCGGAGACGACGCCGTTCGCCAACGGCTGTTGCACGTTCTGGACTGTCTTTTGCCCGAATTTGAGATCGGGCTGAGTGCCGTCGATGCCCGTATCCACGTAGCCGATGCCGATGCCTTTGCCGGAAATGGGGAAGCCGGGATTATTGCTGTTTCTTTTGGTAATTTCCGGGTCTGTTGTCAACTGCGGCACACCGATGAATGCCCGGCTCTCGTTCATAAAATTCTCCAACATCTGGTTAGCCCAGATGGAGATGATTCCCGGTTGCGTGCGCAGGGCGGCGAGTTGCGCACGGTTGATGTCCGTGATGACCATCGGGAGTCGCTTCAGCGCGAAACCCTTTGTAATGCCGACGCTTTGGAGACGCGCGAAATCGGTGGAGCCCGGTTGGTGATCGTATGTAATGACAGCCGGAATCGTGGCGCCGAGCGACCGGGCACCCAAAACCCCTTCAAGAACCGGGTCGATAACCGCCTCCGGAGCTGAATAACTCGCCGCCTCGCCGGACGGCTGAGAAGCGTAAGCAAACGCGATCATCAGGATTAACACCAATAATTTCTTCATTTTAATTTCTCCGTAAGCTGTTTCCTTCAAGCCCCATTGCCCCGGACGTGAATTAGTAAAACTTCAGATACCGCCGGAGACTTAAGCATCCTGACTGTCGAGTATGAATTTAACGAATTGCCCTTGAGCAATCCTTGAGGAAATCTTGAGGCTTGGGGATGGAAACCGGAACGGGGAAAACCACTACGGCGCAGACGCACAAAAACCCTGCAAGTGGTGACACAACTCACGTTGTCGTGTCGCTCCCGGCAGGGCTGGCGAAGTTTATGCGGCTCACCTCATCCGCGCGAAAAAGGAACTGACGCCAGCCGCTTTTCGGGCTCCTGGCTGTCGTCGCTTGCGGGTGAGAAAAGCGTCAGAAACGGAATTGATAGCGCGCGGTGATGCTGCGCCCCGGCCCATCGACGCCCCAACCCGGCGCGCGATGGCTCTTGTCGCCGATGTTCTCGAAGTCCACGGTGATCTCCTGCGACTCGTTGAAGCGATAGCCGCCGCGCAGGTTGAAGAGGCCGTAGCCGGGGATGGCATTGAAGAGCGGGACGGCCGTCTGGTCGTCTACAACGAGCACGCCGTTAATCGTCGCGCCGATGGGCAGCAGGCGATCCTGCACTTGTCTGAGCGTCTCGCCCGTGGCGACGAGCGTGCCGCCGGCGGTGAGACATTGGCCGTTCGTGCCGGGCGTCGTCAGGCCGCGCACGCATGCGCCGCGCCGGAAGAAGTTCTGGATGTTTGCGCGCGTGCGCGCCGCGCCCGTGCGACGGTCGGTGAGGTCGAGCGTCGAGAGCCTCTCCTGCCGCCCGGCGAGCGTGGCGTAGGCTTCAACCCAGTAACTCCCGCGCGTGGGCTGGTAGCGCAGGCTCAGGAACCCCATCTGCGGCGGAAGGCCGCCGCCGCCGAGATTGGGCACAAGACCCGTCCGGCGATCCGCCGCGTGGACGTAGCTGTAGTTGCCGCCGAAAATCCACTCGTCCGTGAAGCGATAATCTATTTCGTACTCGAAACCTTTCAGGCGCGTGTTGGCGAAGTTGGCCTGCACGAGCACGGGCGAAGTCGAGAGCGGGACGAAGACCGCGCCGTTCGCCGTCTGCCGCTCGATGATCTGGCTGCCGATGCGGCGACCCACCGCGCCCTGCGGCAGGATGAGCGTCTGGCGGACGATGCTGTCGGCGTAGTCAACGACGAAGCCGACGAGTTCCGTGTCGAAGCGACCGCGGCGATAGCGCAGTCCGAGTTCGAAGTTGTTGCTCGTCTCCGAGCGCAGCGGCGAGACGGCGACGCCCGACGAGAGGGCGTTCGCATCCGCGGTCGTGCCGACGGTCGCGCCGAGACCGAGGATGTCGGCCGTCGAAACCTGAAAGCCGACGCCGACGAGGCCGAGCGAACCGAGGTTGGTGATGTTCGGCGAGCGGAAGCCGCGGCTGTAATTGAAGGCGAGGTTGAGGCCGTCCGTCAGGGTGGCGACCGCGCCGATGCGCCCTGAGAGATCAGCCACGCGCAGGGAATCGTCGGGAAAGAGCGGCTGGCCGTTGACGAGCGGGCTGTTCGAAGCGCGCGAGCGGTACGAGCCGACGTTGTAGCGCAGCGCGCCGCTCAGGCGCAGCCGCTTCTGGAAGAGTTCGTGCGCATCCTGCACGTAGAGTCCGCCGAGAATATAGCGCGCGCCGTTCGGCACGCGCGGCCGCGTCAGCGTGACCGTGCCCGCGTCAGGGTCGGCGAGCGAGGTCGGCTGGAAAGAGAAAGACGGGGCATCGACGCGGTCGCGGTAGAGGTCGCCGCCGAAGACGAAGCTGTTGCGTTTGCCGAACTGCTTGTCCATGAAGAAGCTGAAGCCGGCGGTGCTGGTGCGTTCCTTGTCGTGGGTGATGGCGGCGAGCGGGTTGCCCTGCCCGCCCTGATTGACGCGCTCCTCGCGCTGGCTGTTGAAGGAGACGGTGGCCGAGAGGTTGTCGAAGAATCCGAAGCCCTGTTTGAGATAGCGGACGTAGCCGAAATCGAGCATCAGGTTGCGCAGGTCGGCGATGAGATTGCCGTGGCCGCCGAGCGTCTGGTCGTAACGCTTGCCGCCGTCCTGCTGGCCGCGCTGGTAACGAAAGATGAACTGCTGATCATCCGTCGGCGCGTAGTTCAGGTGGAGCGTGCCGCCGTACTGGGTGAAGGCCGTGTCGGTCAGACGATTCTCGCCCGTGATGTTCGAGGGCAGGCCGAGGAAGCGCGTGATGGCCGAATGGCTATCGATGCCGCCGCCCGGCCGGATTGTGTTCGCCCGGCGACCCATGACGTTAGCCAGCAGGCCGAACCGCTTCGTGCCGTAGGTCAAGAGCGCATTGCTGCCGTAGGAGAGGTCTGCGCTGCTGAAGAAGTTGTTGAATTCGCCGTGCCACTCCGGGCGGTCGAATCCGAACTCGGGCTGGCGCGAGACGAGTTGGACGGTTCCGCCGAGGCCGTCCGAGCCGTACTGCGCGGTGTTCGGCCCGCGCAAAACTTCGACGGCGCGAAGGCTCGTCGGGTCGTTGAGGTTGAAGAAGGTGTTGATGCCGCCGCGCTGCGTCGAGTTGGTGTAGCGCACGCCGTCCACGTAGACGCCCACTTCCGTCAGGCCGCGCACGAGCACCGAGCCGATGGTCGGGCTGGTGCGCTGGAGCGACACGCCCACCTCTTCGTCGGCCACCTGCGCGAGCACGGCCGTCGCGCGCTGCGCGATGCTCTGCTCGGAGATGACGTTGACGGACTGCGGGACGCGCGCCCTGTCGCCCGCGATGCCGGTCTCCGCCGTGACCGTGATCTCCTCGGCGAGCGCGTTGACTTCGAGCACTACCGGCACGTCCGTCGTCTCGCCCGCCGAGACTCTCGCGGCCAGACGGCGGTCGTCGAAGCCCCGCCCCGCGACGCGCACTTCGTAGTTTCCGGCCGACACGCCCGCGAAATTGAAACGTCCCTCGGCGTCCGTCTCGGTCGTGCCGAGGGTGGCCTGCTGCACGCTGAGGAGAAACACCTTCGCCGCCGCGACGTTCGCGCCGGACGAGTCTCTGACCGTGCCCGAAATCGCGCCGCGCCCGTCCTGTTGCCGCGCGCGCGCCGGCGGCGCAAAAGTCAGCGAGAGACCGAGCAGGATGGCGAGAGCGGCGAGAAGTGAGAGTTTGTTAACGCGTCCGTATTTCATGTGTCGTCTTACCTTAATTTGAATCCACGAATTTTATGCGCCGCCGACGCCGGCCGCTGAGGCCGCGTGGGAGTTGTTAGTATTTGATGTAAGGCGCAACTCTGGTAAGGGACGAGAGTATCGCTCAGGGGAAAATACTACCAGCCGCCGTAGTCGCGCGGCGGGCGAGATCGAGCGAGGATGATCGTTTATTCGAGCGCGCTCACGACCTGTTCCAACGCGCCGTGCAGGGGCGCGAGGAAGTGCGGCCGGCTGAAGGCGGCCGTGGCCGAGACGACGAGCGCGGCGGCGAGCGCGCCCGCGAGCGCATAATTCAAAGCGGCGTTCGACGCGCGGAGCGGCGGCGCCTCGCTCGTCGCCAAACGCACGAGGCGACGGACGCGCGCGGCGACGCCGTTCTCGTCTCGGTCGCCGACGAGGAACGCGCCGGCCGGCATCCGGGGCGAAGCGTCGGCGGGTATGAGGCGCGCGATCTTGACGAGCGCGGAGGCCAGATCAAGCGCGAGCGCCGCGCCGCCCGCCCGCGCCGCGTGCTCGTCGGCCGCCGCCTCGGACTGTTCGACCCACGCATTATCGAGCGTGCGGCCGGCGGGCACGAGCATCAACACGTCGCGGCAGGCGCGCAGCGCCGTGCGCTTCAAATTATCGCGCGCCGCGAGATGACCCTGCTCGTGCCACAAGGCCGCGCGCAATTCGTCGGCGGTCAACTCGTCGAACAAGTG
>DASQLU010000011.1:0-2972 GCA_035645855.1 Pyrinomonadaceae bacterium | reverse complement strand
CGTGGCGGGCGATAACGTGGGGCTGCTCTTGAGAGGCGTGGAGCGCAAGGACATCGAGCGCGGGCAGGTGATTGCGAAGCCTGGCAGTATCACGCCGCACACGAAGTTCAAGGCGGAGGCCTACATTCTGACGAAGGAAGAAGGAGGCCGCCACACGCCTTTCTTTACGGGATACCGGCCGCAGTTCTACTTTCGGACGACGGACGTGACGGGAGTGGCGCACTTGCCGGAGGGCGTGGAGATGGTGATGCCTGGCGACAACGTGGCGATGGAGATCGAGTTGATCGCGCCGATAGCGATGGAGAAGGGTTTGCGGTTCGCCATTCGCGAGGGCGGCAGAACTGTCGGCGCCGGCACCGTCTCCGATATCATTGAATAGCTGCCAGCCGTCAGCTTTCAGCTATCAGCCGGAACGGCTGTTGAATGACTGAACGCTGACCGCTGACGGCCGATTGCTGAAAGCTAAGAAACTATGCTGAACGAAAAGATCAGAATCAGACTCAAGGCTTACGATCACAGGGTGCTGGATCAATCCACCTCGGAGATCGTGGAGACCGCTAAGCGCACGGGCGCGCGCGTGGCCGGGCCGATACCGCTCCCCACTTCCAAGAACAAGTGGACGGTCTTGCGTTCGCCGCACGTAGACAAGAAATCGCGCGAGCAGTTTGAGATCAGAACGCACAAACGTCTGATGGACATTCTCGACCCGACTCCGCAGACCGTGGATGCGCTGATGAAACTCGACCTGCCGGCGGGCGTGGATGTCGAGATTAAAGCGTTCGGCAGAGACAGATAAGAGCGGTGACAGGTGACAAGTGACGGGTGACAAGATAAGTCTTGTTTTGAACCTGTCACCTGTTACCCGTCACTTGTCACTAGAGGTTTAAGTGATGATTAACGGAATCATCGGTAAGAAAGTTGGCATGACGCAGTTGTTCGCAGAGGATGGCACGGTCACTCCGGTGACGGTCATCAAGGCGGGACCTTGCGTCGTGGTGCAGACGAAATCGTCGGCGGGCAAGGACGGCTACGACGCCGTGCAGATCGGCCTCGTCGAAGAGCGTCCGGTGAAGTTGAAGAACGTCAACAAGCCGATGCGCGGCCACTTCGAGAAAACGGGCGCGGGCACGCCGCCGACGCGCGTCCTGAAAGAGTTCCGGCTCGACGGCGACGCGGGCGTGAACGTGGGCGACTCGGTGCTGGTCGGTGAGCAGTTCGCCGACGGCGACTCGATTGAAGTGATCGGCAAGAGCAAGGGACGAGGTTTCGCGGGCACGGTGAAGCGTCATAAATTCAAGCGCGGCCCCGAATCGCACGGCTCGATGAACGTGCGCGCGCCGGGTTCAATCGGCCAGTCGGCCTATCCTTCGCGTGTCATCAAGGGCACGCGCTCTTCGGGTCACATGGGCGACGTGCGCATCACCGTGAAGGGCTTGACGGTCGTGCGCGTTGACGCCGAAAACAATTTGCTGATGATTCGCGGAGCCGTGCCCGGCGCTAACGGCACGGTCGTGGTCGTCAAAAAGTCTGTCAGACAGAAGAAGAAATAGTTTTCAGTTTTCAGTTTCCAGCGACATCAGAGCTAAAAACTGAAAACTAAAAACTGGCAACTACGAACGGAGTGAGCTATGCCTACCGTGAAGGTGCGCAATTTGAAGAACGAAGAGGTCGCCGACCTCGAACTGTCCGACGCCGTCTTCGGCGCGGAGTTTAACGAGGCGCTGGTGCACACCGCCGTCAAAGCTTACCTGGCGAGGGCGCGCGCGGGCACGGTCGGCACGAAGACGCGCGGCGACGTTTCGGGCTCGGGCAAGAAGCTCTGGAAGCAGAAGGGTACGGGACGGGCGCGCATCGCCAGCATCCGTTCGCCGCTGTGGAAGGGCGGCGGCAACGTCCACGGGCCGCAGGCGAAAGACTGGTCGCACAATTTGCCGAAGAAAATGCGGCGCGGCGCGTTGCGCTCGGCCTTGTCGGAGCGTTTGCGCGAAGGGAACGTCATCGTGCTCGACGAGTTCACGCTCGGGGCGGCGAAGACGAGAGATTTCATCGGCGCGCTCGGCACGCTCGGTCTCGAAGGCAAGACCCTCATCGTCGATGCGCACGATAACGACAACCTGCTGCTCGCCTCGCGCAACGTCAAACGCGCGAAGATCACGACGAGCCGCAGCCTGAACATCTACGATCTGCTCTACCACGAAAAACTCGTGCTCTCGCGCACGGCGGCGGAAGAGTTGAGCGACATGCTCGACCCTAAACGGCGGACGGGCGCGCACGACGACGACGACAACGGCGGCGTTACGGCGGCGGAAGCGAATACGACAGAGGAGGCGGCGTAAACGATGCGAACAGTATGGGACATCATCAAGTCGCCCGTGATCACGGAGAAGGCGCTCGTCGCGAAGGAAGAGACGCAGGACGGCAAGCAACTCCTGACCTTCCGCGTGGACAAGAACGCCACGAAGCCTGAGATCAAGTCGGCCATCGAGCGGATTTTCGACGTGAAAGTCGCCACGGTGCGCACGATGAATTACATGGGCAAGAAGGCGCGGCGCGGTCGCTTCGAAGGGCGCAAGCCGTCCTGGAAGAAAGCCTACGTCACGCTCAAAGAAGGCGAAAAGCCGCTCGATTACGGCGAAGCGATCTAGCAGTTTCAAGTTTCAAGTTTCAGGTTTCAAGTTAAAGAAAACTTCAGACCTGAAACTTGAAACCTGAAACTTGAAACCTAAAGATTATGGGCATCAAGAAACTTACACCGACATCACCGGCGCGTCGTTACCAGACATATCTGACGCGCGATGAGTTGACGAAGGGCGCGGAGCCTGAGAAGTCTTTGCTGGAGAAGAAGACGCGTATCTCCGGGCGCAACAACGACGGGCACATCACCGTGCGTCGTCGCGGCGGCGGCGCGAAGCGTTTCTATCGCATCATCGATTTCAAGCGCGACAAGACGGGCGTGCCCGGTCGCGTCACGC
>DASQLU010000010.1:0-52871 GCA_035645855.1 Pyrinomonadaceae bacterium | reverse complement strand
TGATGGTGGCGGGCGAGGCTTCGGGCGACGCGCACGCCGCCTCGCTCGTGCGCGCCCTGCGGCGTGAGGGCGCGCCCGGCGCGAGCTTTGAATTTTTCGGCGCGACCGGCAGAGAGATGCGCGCGGCCGGAGTCGAATCAGTCGTCGCGACGGACGATCTGGCGATCACCGGCCTGTTGGAAATAGGCGGCGCGCTCAGGCAGTTCTGGCGCGCCTATCAAACCCTCAAGCGCGCCGGAATCGAACGCGCGCCCGACGCCGTGATCCTCGTTGATTGGCCTGACTTCAACCTGCGCCTCGCGCGCTTCTTCCGGCGGCGGGGCGTGCGCGTCATCTATTACATCAGCCCGCAACTCTGGGCCTGGCGCGAGCACCGGGCGCGCAACATCCGCCGCGACGTTGACCTGCTGCTCGCCATCCTGCCCTTCGAGCCTGAATGGTACGCGGCGCGCGGCATCACGCACGTGGAGTTCACCGGACACCCTTTGACGGGCGAGGTCAGCGCGCGCTACGACCGCGCGGAGTTTTGCCGTCGCCACGCGCTCAACCCCGCCGCTCCCCTCTTTGCCCTTCTCCCCGGCAGCCGCCACAAAGAACTGCTGCGCATCCTTCCCCACATGATCGAAGCGACGAAGACGATTCACCGCTCACGCTCCGATGCCCGGTTCGTCGTCGCGCTCGCGCCCAACAGTTCCACGGACGAGGCGCAGGCCATCATCGACGCCGCCCTCAAACCGAATCACGCCGAACTCTCGGAGCGCATCCGCATCACCCGCCACGAGACGCGCGAAGTTCTCGGCGCGGCCGACGCGGCGGCCGTCGCCAGCGGCACGGCCACGCTCGAAGCCGCGCTGCTTGAGACGCCCCTCGTCGTCGTCTACAAAGAATCTTTCATCAACTGGCACACGCTACGCCGTCTCATCCATACGGAACACTTCGGCCTCGTCAACCTCGTCGCGGGCGAGCGGCTCGCGCCCGAACTCATGCAGGACGATTTCACCGGCGATGCGCTCGCCGCTGAGTTGTTGAAACTCCTCGACCCCGCCCACAACGCCGCGACGCGCGCGCGCCTCCGCGTTGCAACGCGCGGACTCGGCGCGGGCGGCGCATCCGTGCGCGCAGCTCAGGCTATCCTGCGCGCCCTGCGCGTGTGGAGCGGCGCGACGAACGAGAGCGAGACGCGCGGGACGCAGCGAGGGTGAAGGTGAAGGGCGGGTGAAGTTGCCGCAAGCCGGCGTCGGCGCTGGAAGGTTAAGAGTTGCCGCCGTCATCCTGCCAGCATCCGGGAGCGCGCGGTCGGCCCTCGTTCGCTTTGGCCTGCTCGATAGCGCGCGCCAGTTCTTCCGGGCGTTGCGAACCGATGAGGAGGCGTTCGCCGTCGTCGAACTCAAGTTGCACGCCGCGCGTGCCGCTGGAGGTGTAAGCCATGCCGCCTTTGAAGCCGTAACGAAGACCCCATCCGCCGTAGTCGGCCATGGGTCTGTAAGTGACGACCTGATAACTGTGGATCGTTGCGAGCGGAATCAGGCGCGGCCGCCAGAACCATTCAAACTGTGTCATCAAGCCTTCGGCGCGCACTTCCGTTACCAACCGCACTTTATAGAGCCACACGATCACGGCGCAGAGAAAAACGACGAGGAGGCTGAGTCCGGCGTCGGACATCGGCCTATCGCCCCACGGCTTGCCGAACACGAGCTGCAACACCGCGCCGTAAGCGACGACCGCACACGGAATGAGCACCACCGCCCACAGCCACCATTGATTGTTCTGCTGCACCTCGCGGAAGTAGAGTTCATCATGCGATTTCATCTCGCTCCTCCTTACTCTTAATTTACGACGAGGCTTCGTGTCAGGTTTCCGCTTCCGGCCGCTCCGCGAGACGCGCGGAAAGTTCCCGCACCTGTCGCTTGAGTTCGTCAATCTCGGCGCGCATCTGCGGGAGCCGCCCGAAGTGCGCGTTCAGGCGTTTGTACTCGTCGAGCGGCCGCACCGGCACGCCCCACACGACCGCGCCCGCGCGCACGATCTTGCCCGGCAATATCCCCGCCTTCGAGCCGACGACCGCGCCCGCCTGCACGCGCGCGTGGTCGCCCATTCCCACCTGTCCGCCGATCACCGCATCCGACTCGATCACGGTGCTGCCCGAGATTCCCGTCTGCGCCGCGATCACGACCCGCTCGCCGATCTCCACGTTGTGCCCCACGTGTACGAGATTATCGAGTTTCGTCCCGTGCCCGATGCGCGTCTCCCCGAGCGCGCCGCGATCCACGCACGAGTTCGCGCCGATCTCCACGTCGTCCCCGATGACGACCCTGCCCACCTGCGGAAACTTGTGATAGCCCGACGCCGCGCGCACGTACCCGAACCCGTCCGCCCCGACGACCACGCCCGCGTGCAACACGACGCGGCTGCCCAGCCGCACGCCCCCGTACAGCACCACGTTCGGATGCAACACGCACTCGCCGCCCACCTCCACGCCGTCTTCGATCACCACGCCCGCCAGAATTTGCGTCCCGCGCCCGACGCGCACGCCCTCGCCCAACACGACGCCCGCCCCTATGTAAACTTCTCCCTCGATTCGCGCCGTCTCCGCCACCACCGCCGTCGGGTGAATCGCGCCCGCCCGCCTGCGCGACGCGTGCAGCGCCTCCGCGATCAACGCGAACGCCAGCTTCGGCCGCGCCACCTCGACGAGCGTCGCCGCAAACTCCCCCACCCCCGCAGCCTCGCCCGTCCCCTCCGGCACGAGCAGGCACGACGCACGACTCGCCTGCGCGCCCTCCAAAAACTTCCCCTCCTCGACGAAACTGATCGCCCCCGCCTCCGCTCCCTCAAGGCTCGCGACCCGCTCAATCAAAACTCCCACATCGCCGCCCCCGACCACGCGCCCTCCAACCAGCGCGGCCAGCTCCGCGACCGACATCCGTTTGCTTTCATTATTCATAAGACTCAAGCGACAAATTTCGGAAGAATCAATTAGACCCAAGCGACAAATTTCGGAAGTACCGGGAAGAACCCGCCGGCGCACTTCAACAGGCGGCACACTTCATCAGGCAGAACACTTCACCGGGCGGCAAACTTCAACAGGCGGCGAACTTCAACAAGCGACCGCCTTCATCAAAGGACGCACTTCATCTTAAGGGTGCGCTTCATCAAGCCGCACGCTTTCACACATCGCCCGCCTCTTCCCCGCCCCGCCGCGCTCCCCTCTCCTCGCGCGAGAAGCCGCGACGCGAGCCGCGTATGAACTCCGCCAGGTGCCGCACGTGTTCGTCATCCGCCCGCCCCAACTGTTCGACCGCCTCGGCCAGCGGCAGGCGCGTGCGAAACAGTAGTTGATAAGCGCGCTTCAAAGCGAGTCTTGACGCGGGCGCGAAACCCGCACGCCGCAAACCCACCGAGTTCAACCCGCGCACGCGCGCCGGATTCCCGTCCGTCGTGAAGAACGGCAACACGTCCTGCACGATCTTCGACTTCCCCCCCACCATCGCAAACCGCCCCATCCGCACAAACTGGTGCGCCCCCACGTTCGACGACAAAAACACGTGATCCTCCACCGTGATGTGCCCCGCCAGCGCCACCCCGTTCGCAAAGATGTTATCGTCTCCCACCACGCAGTTGTGCGCCACGTGTACCCCGATCATCAAAAAATTCCGGCTCCCCACACGCGTCGCCCCGCCCTCGCCGCTCGCACGGTGCAGCGTCGCGCCCTCCCGTATCAAATTATCATCCCCAACCAACAACCGGCTCGCCTCGCCCTTAAACTTCACATCCTGCGGCTCGCCCCCCAGCGTCGCATGTTCAAAAACCCGGTTACGCGCCCCCAGCGTCGTAAACCGCTTCAGCACCGCATGCGCCCCGATCTCGCACCCCTCCCCCACCACCACATCCTCCTCGATCACCGCGTATGCTCCCACACGCACGCCCCCTGCGAGTTCCGCCCGCGCGCTGACCACCGCTGTCGGATGAATTTCCATAAAAGAATCCGGCGCTACTCCCTCCAAAAGAATCCGGCGCTAGCCACTCCAAAATACTCGGGCGCTAGCCCCTCCGCCGCGCCGGATGGTACATCCCCTCCCTCCTCTTCGCAACGCTCAAAGGCATCCACACCTTGAGTGACGTCAAACCGACTCGCGCAGCGTGTCCGCCCCTCTTTTGCAATGCTAGAAGGCATCCACACCCACCCACCAATGCCCGTCTCCAACCCCACACGCAAACAGCACTTTTGAGATTCAAAACCTCCAAAACGCCCCCATCCAATTGCTCGTAAATTTGCAACGCCCCCTAAGTCCTTTAAATACGCTTCACGTCCGGCAAATTTTCCGAAAAACCCATTGCTATCTCATTCCCCGGCAGTTAATCTCCGCCCCACGGAATACCTCCTTAACCCGGCATTCCGACTTTTCGATATTCTCATTTTAGACGCACGACTCCCAGGCCACCGATAAACTCACTTTTCGGCAACCCGGAAACTTTCAGATGAACGAACTATCTAGAACAGCGCCAGCACGCTCGGCAGCACGCTCAGCGCAACTTCCGTGACTGAATCGGCTGATGCAGTTCTGCCAGTGCTTATTATGCCTTCGGCCTCAGCCTCATTGGTCGTCGCCATTACCGGAGCCGGGGTCGGTGCTGGCGATATAACCCAAGGCCATATGACGCCGTCCCCTGCAAATGTGGAGGCGGAGAGCACGAGGGTCAAGACGACTGACGCGAAGAGTTGTTGTAATTTTTTCATGGTTTTACCTTGCAAAGGTGAAGTTGCAATCACAAGCTGAAAGAATCGTAGGGGCAGGGTCTGTTCCTGCCCATGTTGTTACCAAGGAGAGTGGATAGGGACAATTGCCCCCACAACTATCTGCTTATGTCGCACGCGATTGGAAGTTGCTCTAAATGGATGATGATGTAGTCATCACCAAGCCATTCAAGACGGGTTGAGGACAACATGTTAACACCTGCCGTGAGGCTCTGCATTATTGCAAGTTTTTTTGCGCTCACACAGTAAAGGCAAGCCCCATATGACTTTAACGAAAGAGCTACTTCACAAAATAGCCGACCCGACGATTACCCCCGATGAACGCGCACGCCGGCGTTGCGAACTCGCCAAACAATTAGAGATGTTGGGTAATTACGAAGCGGCGCGCGAAGCGATGGGGAAGTTCTGGCGAGGTATTGGCGTTCGGCCTGTGCTGGACGGGCTTGAATCTCGTACCGCTGCTGAAGTGCTTTTGCGTGTCGGTGCATTAACGGGATGGCTTGGCAGCAGTAAGCAGATCGAGGGGGCACAGGAAAAAGCGAAGAGTCTTATTTACGAGAGCATAAGAATCTTCGAGGCACTGCCGGACGAAGAGAAAGTAGCCGAAGCGCAAACAGAACTAGCAGGCGGTTATTGGCGCGAGGGCGCATTCGACGAGGCACGGATAATGCTGAAAGCGGCTTTGAGTCGCGTTGATAACACAAACAGCGAAGTGAAGGCGGCTGCTTTACTTCGTAGTGCGATAGTTGAAGGAGGCGCTAAGAGATTTAACGATGCTTTACGCATTCATATAGAAGCAATCCCCTTATTTACAGAGATTCATAATGATGTGCTCAAGGGAAAGTTTCATCACAGCTTTGCTAACGTGCTCAACTATCTTAGCGAGACAGAGCACCGCGAAGAATATATAGACCGAGCACTCATTGAATTTACAGCGGCGAGTTACCACTACGAGCAGGCCGGGCACGCACGTTATCAGGCTTGCGTTGAAAACAATTTAGGCTTTCTGTACGGCACAATCGGCAGGTTCGCGGAAGCACATGAGCATCTGGATAGGTCGCAGGCACTCCTGACAAGTCTCAAGGATAGGGTTCATCTGGCGCAGGTGGATGAGACGCGGGCGAAGGTTTTGCTAGAGCAGCGACAGAATGCCGAGGCAGAGAAGTTAGCGCGTGCGGCGGCGTGGGTTCTGGAAGGTGGCGGCCAGCAGTCGTTGTACGCGGAGGCGTTGACGACGCATGGGATTGCGTTGGCGCGTTTGGGTAAGCCAGCAACGGCGCAGGAGGTGTTGGAAAAGGCGGTCAAGGTTGCGGAGGAGGCGGGTGATACGGAAAGCGCGGGGCTGGCGGGGTTGACGTTGATCGAGGAGGTCGGGTCGCACCTGTCGGGGTTTGAGGTGGGGGAGATATATGTTCGCGCCGCCGAGTCGCTGGGGAAGTCGCAGAATATGGCGACGCTCAAGCGCTTGTGTGAGTGCGCGCGCCGCGTGTTGTTCCTCACACACGCGGCAGCCGCGCCGCCCGACTGGAAGGGTTTTTCTTTCAGGGAGGCGGTGCGGCGCTATGAATCGCATTTGATCGAGCGTGCTCTCAGGGACGCCGACGGGATGGTTTCGAGGGCGGCGCAGTGGCTCGGTTTCAAGCACCATCACAGCCTCGTCTCGCTGCTGAAGAACCGGCACAAGCATTTGCTGCATGCGCGCACGCCTATCGTGCCCCGAAAGCGCAGCATCATCCGCTCGCCCGCCGCCGCCACACCTTACCGCGAATCGCAGCGCACGGGGGAGAAGGCCGTGCGACCGGCGTTGATCCTGCTCGTCGAGGAAGACCAGACGGTGGCGGTGGCCGTCAGGGACACGCTGGAAGAGGAGGGGTGGGCGGTGCGTCTTTGCGCGGACGGCGCGGATGCGCGGCGCGAGATCGCCAGCGAGGCGCACTATGACCTGCTCCTGCTCGATAACAAGTTGCCGGGCGCAAGCGGCATCGAGATCGTGCGCCGCGCGCGCAGCCTGCCCCGTCGTCGTAAAACTCCGATCATCATGTTCTCGGCCGACGAGTGCGAGGACGAGGCGCGTCGCGCCGGGGCGGACGCTTTCCTGCGCAAGCCTCGCGACACTGCGCGGCTGGTCGAGACGGTGGCGCGACTGCTGGCCGAAAAGCCCACCCAACATTAAAAGATTCGGGATGAAGTGGGCATCCCGAAGGCACGGTCGCGTCCGGGCGCGCGACCATGCCGCGAAGCCGCCGCGCGAGTCTCCCGCGCGGCGGCTTTCGTTTTTGTCGTGCGGCGGGCGGTTGGCTCCGCCTGCCCCGCGTGCGCCCGCTCCCGCGCCCGTTATGGCTCCGAAATGTCTCCACTGTCTTGTGTTTACGAGAGTATGCCCGTATCATAGCCCGTCGCTCGGTGGCCGCCTTTTCGTGCCACGTGGTTTAGTTGAAGCGGGCGACAATCTTGCAGGACGGCCGGCGTTAAAATGCACGGCGCTTTTCCCAAACTTCAAGCATCTGAAACGGGGCGGGAAATTAACTCTCGGAGGACGAAAGTCTAGTGTTTAGCGATCAATTTCGCCGTAATGAATCGGTGAGAGGCAAATTCAGCGGAGTGCGCAGTTCGACGCTGCTTTCGAATTTATCGAACGCGGCGTGGAAGGTGTTCCAGTCCGTCAACCGCGCCCTGCCGGAAGGCGAGGCGATTCGCCCGCAGTGGGCGCCGGGGCCGCTCCTGAAATCTTACGAGAAGACCGCGCCGCCGCTCGGCTTCCCGCGCGAGACCGACAGCTTGTGCCCGACCTGCGTCAAGGAAGTGCGCGAGGCCGTCATCAGCGGCCAGACGCCGCTCGAAACTTTGATGCACGAGCATCCGGGCGAAATCAAAGCGCAGATCGTCGAAGAGGACGGGCGCATCCTGATGCGCAAGACTTGCGCGAAGCACGGCGAGTTCGTGGACGTGATGGCGACGAGCCCGGAGTTTTTGCGCCGCATCGAATCGCTCTTTTACGGGCGCGATTTTCGCGCGGCCGAAGACGCGCACGTCCATCGCCACGGCACGTCCGACATCAAGTTCGGGCGCGGCGCGGTTCTCACGGTCGACCTGACGAACCGCTGCAACATGATGTGCAACCCGTGCTTCATGGACGCCAATCAGGTGGGCTACGTTCACGAGCCGACGTTTGAAGACACGAAGGCCATACTCGACCGCGCCGTCTCTTTCAAACCGAAACGACAGGTCATCATACTTTTCTCCGGCGGCGAGCCGACGCTTTCGCCCTATTACCTCGAAGCCGTCGCCTATGCCCGCAAGATCGGCTTCTACCGCATTCTCGCCGCCACGAACGGCATCCGCTTCGCCGAGGACATAGAGTTCTGTAAACAGGCGAAAGAGGCCGGGCAGCACGGCGTCTATTTGCAATTCGATGGCGTGAGCGAAGAGAAGAACAAGCATCGCGGCGTCGGGAATCTCTTCGACGTGAAGCAGAAGGCCATCGAAAATCTCGCCGAGGTCGGCATCAAGGTGACGCTCGTCACGACCATCGTCAACACTGTCAACAACGACGCCATCGGCCAGATCGTCGAGTTCGCCGCGAAGAACATAGACAAGATTCAGACCATCGCCTTCCAGCCCGTCTCCTTCACCGGGCGCGACGAGGACGTGCCCGACGACGTGCGCATCCAGCAGCGTTACACGCTCGCCGACATGGCGACCGATTTGGAGAAACAACTCGGCGGCGAACTCAAAGCGCAGCGCGACTGGTATCCGCTCTCGTCCTATTCGGCTTTCACCTCCGTGATGGACATGCTGCAGGGCGCGGACGCGCCTTGGGGCTGGTCGAGTTGCAATTGCCACCCGAACTGCGGCGTCTTCACGCTGATGGTCGTCAACCGCCACACGGGCGAGTGGACGCCGCTCTTCAAGTTCTTCAACTACGAGCAGTTCATGCGCGACGTGGCCGTCATCACAGACACGGCGCGCGGCGCGAAGCTCTCGATGGCGCAGCTCGGCATGACCATCATGCGCAACTTCGACGCCAAGAGTGCGCCCGAAGGCTTCCCCATCTCGCAGATCATCAACCTCTTCAAGCCGTCTTCGACCAACTCGAACTCGGATCGCAACGACCGCATGAAGACGCAGCACGGCTCGCAAGACCCGAACGATGCGTGGCGCGTCCTCTGCGTCGAGGGCATGTGGTTCCAGGATTTGTTCAACTACGACTTCCGCCGCACGGAGATGTGCGTCATCCCCTACGGCACGCAGGAAGGCGAGATCAGCTTCTGCGCCTACAACACGGGCGTCGGCTGGCGGCAGATCATCGAGAACATGCACAAGACGGCCGGCCTCGCCGAGTGGTACGAGGAGAACGGCCGCCACGCCGTCTACGCCAGGGGCAAGGAAGTTCCCGGCATCCCGAAGAAGCACTCGCTCTCGCTGCCCATCGTCCAGGCCATCCTCGCCGAGGACTCGGATGAGCGACCCGTCAAGGTGTCGCCTTACCTGGTTGAGGAAGAAGAGGTAGCAATTCGCTAAACTGCCTTGCGGCCACTTCCCCTCAGTCATCAATAACAACATTAATGTGTCGCGCCTGAGACGCAATTCAATCTCAGGCGCGATGCTGTTCCAGAGGTGCTACCCACTAGCTCACACGGCTGGCAGTGATTTGCGTGCCGAGAAATATTAAGGTAGATTCCTCCCGCCGCGCTTTACTGATGCTTCTCCCCTGATGGAGATCAACCCTAACCTCTAACCTCAAACCACGGAGAAAACAATGAAACGCATTATCCTCTCGCTACTCGTCCTCCTCATGTCGGCCTCAGCCTTCGCGCAGGAGCAAACCCCCGCTACCAACCCGCAGGAGGTCGCCGTTAAATCCGCACCGACCGCGCCAAACAACCCCTTTGAAGCACAATTTATCCCCCGCAACGCTCGTGTCTACATTGCGCCGATGAAGAGTGAGGACAGCACGAAGCCGATTGAGGGTTTCGAGAATTACCTGGCTGCCGCACTGCGTAAGAAGAACGTGCCGCTCATCATGGTCACTGATCGCTCTCAGGCTGATTTTGAAATTGTCGGCACCGCGGATAAGAAAGGCGCAGGCTGGGCTAAAAAAGTTTTCATGGGAGATTTTCGCGGTAGTGCTTCGGCTTCCATCAGTGTTATCAATTTAAAAACAGGCGTAGTTGCCTATGCTGACGCTTCGCATCGTAGTTCAGCTAATAAGGGACTGCGTTCTTCTGCCGAGAAGTTGGCAAAATACCTCAAGAAGAAAATTGAGGATGACGAGAAGAAGATGAGGTAGCGGCATCAACTCGATTCTCAACGACAGACGTTGATCGGGACGGGCGGCCGAGCAGCCGCCCGTCCCGATTTTCGTGAGCGCAAGTTTGACGTTAAGCAGAGGCCGGTTGAGAGACCACGCCACGATAGAGCAGCGTTCGTCTCAACCAACATCGACCGGAGAGGAACCGGAATCTCGCGTTCGCCGCGAAACGAATCCCCTCCATCACGACAACCTCACGCGATTGACCGCATAAGCGCCCGCCCGAGACCTTCAAAGCCCCGATTGACAATCCGCAAGCTCACAACGCGCCGTGCCAGGATTCGACACCGATAAAAAGTGTCCTAATCGCCCCTGTAGGCTCCGTGAATCAATGTCAGGATGCGTGGCATCTCGTTTGCCACGCACTTCCGCGTCCAGACACTTTTTCAGGAGCACACGGCATGAAAAACCTTTCCACTTCCCTTTTATTAACGCTGCTCATCGCCCAACAGGCGTGGGCGACACCCTACGCCGCACGCACGCAGGAAGCAGCAAAAACCATCCAACCGTCGCAGGAAACGGCCGTCAGGCCGCTCGGCAACGCGGACGTGCTGGCTCTCGTCAAAGCCGGGCTTGCGGCCGATGCGATCAACGCCAAAATCAAATCGTCGGCCTGCGACTTCGAGACGACGCCCGCCGCACTGGAACAACTCAAGGCCGCCGGCGTGCCCGAGGCCGTCGTCCACGCCATGCTCAACGCGCCGCGCCCCACGCCAAATGCCGCAACGCACGCCGCACTGAACGTCGCGCCCCACGCCGCGCCCACAGCACAGACCGCCGCGCCCCACGCCGCGCCCCACGCGCCGGGCACAGTGTCCACGGCCGCCGTCGCGCCGCCGCAAGCTCTCCGTGTGAAACTGCCGCAGGGCACGCCGCTCGATGTCGAGATGGCTTACACGATCAGTTCGCAGGAGGTGCGCGCGGGCGAGTTGATCAGCTTCCGCGTGATCAATCCGGTGATGGTTGACGGGGTGGAAGTCATCGCCGTGGGCGCAACGGCGACGGGGCGCGTGGTGAAAGCAAGCAGGGGCGGGCACTTCGGGCGCGCCGGGCGTATCGCCTGGGCGATGCAGGACGTAACGGCCGTCGACGGCACGCGCATCCCGCTCGCGTCGGCCGGGCGAATCGTCGGCGACAGCAAAGGCGCGAAGGTAGCGACGAAGATGATCCTGACGGGCGCGCTGATGCCGCTCATCGCCCCGGTCGCGCTCCTGCACGGCTTCAAGCGCGGCGAGAACGCGTTGATTCCGGCGGGCAAGCGTTTTGAAGTGTCCGTCAGTAAGGATGCGACCGTCACCGTCAGGCAGCAGCGATAAACACGGACGGCGGATGAGGTCGCTGGAGGCCGGGGAGGCGCGGTTGACAACACCCGCGCCCGCACGTTAATTTCTCTCGTCGCCGTCATGTTGGGAGATGGTGAAATGGTATCACACCTGACTCTGGATCAGGCTTTCGGGGTTCGAGTCCCTGTCTCCCAGTAATCATCCGCAAGGCCGGACACAATTGTCCGGCCTTCATTATTTTTATCAGCGGTTTAATTGAGTTTTTGTACTTTTCATCAAGGAAGCCAGCATCTCACCAATCCCAAGATAAAATTGCTACTAAACAACGTCATAATGGCGGCGTAAGTTTTGGAAATAATAAGTTCGATAAAAAGGTTAATAGAGGAATTAAGACCGCCGCTTCGAGGACAACACTACCGAATACAACCGAACTCCTAACCCCTAAACGCTCAGTTGATATGGATCTTAAAAGTCGATCTCGCATCCTGTCACATATTTTATCTATTACTACAAATATTATGAAGATTAATAAGACTGCGATTGAAACACCACCCCACCCTCTTCTAAATGGCAAATATCTACTAACTTTTGATTTCACCCCCTCCTCTAATTCGTCAACACCGACGATATAGCCGTCAAGCTTAGCTTCAGGTGTAGCACCTGTATAAATTATTTGAAATTTAACACCGAATCCCGGATCGAAGTGATCCCAAGTGAGACTTGCTGAACGTACTTCTTGTGCCATTGAACTGTCCACTAGTTTGCAGTTAGCCACATCACCTCGTGTTTGCCCTAATATTTCTAGTCCCAATATTTTTGTACTTATAGGAAAAATAACGTTAATGGGCTTTCTGACTTCTGCGGGCTCAATAGGTAGATTCCCTGCATTCCAAACTGTATAAGTTCGCACGAACACATCTTGGTTGACTACTTCATTATTCTTATCGAGTACTCGAAGTGCAGGACGCGACGCACTGCTGTCAAAAATTTTGGAAGGCTCGGATTGGACATACGCGATACGTTTTTCTTGCTGAGAGCCGTAGTAAAAAATTACGGAGATAACAATAGAGATGAAAGCCAAAATAAGAGTGACAATATTGAATGGTCTCTTAATGTCTTCCCGAAAAGTCAATGAGGCTTGCTCCTTATAGAGAGGTCTTGGTCACCTGCTTTAAACATTGGGTAACTAAATTTCCCCATTTATATCAATAATCCAAAGTTAAATAAAGACGTATATAACTATTTTGGAAACATATCTGAGATGTAAAAGACCTTGTTTAGAATCATAAGTGGCTCTACGTTGAGAGTCAGACGTTTATTTTACTTCCACAGATAATCATAGGAAAACCTGTTCGTGCGTCGTGTCCTTAAAACACATACCTGAGGAGGCAGATACTTGTTGAGGCCTGCTATGAAGCGTTCGAGGTTCCGGCGGCGCATAGCGTAATCATGGCACAACTAACAGCGATTTGTGCCCGCGTGTGTATCAGACAATGCGCCTCATGCCTTATAATGCCTCGCCCCCGTCACACAGACAAAAGATTTCGGGTCGTCTTCCGGCGCGCGCGTGCTTTGGGCCTCGCACGCCGCCGGGTGAGTGAGAATTAGTTGACTGATCAACCAACCGTGATGAAGTTCGGCGGCACGTCGGTCGAGGACGCGCGTGCGTTCGCGCGCGTGGCGCGCATCGTCTCAGACCGCCGCGAGGAGCGTCCCGTCGTGGTCGTCTCCGCGATGTGCCGCTTCACGGACGCGCTCCTGTCGAGCGTGGAGACGGCCGCTGCGGGCGATGCTGACGCCGCGCTCCGCTCGCTCGAAGAACACTTCGAACGCCACGCGCTCGTCATGCGCGCCCTGCCGGCCGGCGCGCGCGACGAGTTGTTTCTCGAACTCGAACTCGCGCGGCGCGAACTCGAAGAATTGTTGCGGCGTGTCACCGCGCGTGCGGAACTGCTCCCGCCCCTGCGAGACATGATCGTCGCTTACGGCGAAAGCCTCTCGGCGAAGTTGCTCGCCGCCGTGCTCGCCGAGCGCATGTTGCCCGCCGCCTACGTGGACGCGCGACGCTGCGTGATCACGGACGACGCGCACGGCGCGGCCACACCCTCGAACGATGAGACTTACAACCGCACGCGCGCCGAACTCGCGCCCCTGCTCGCAGAGGGGCGCATCCCCGTGCTCGGCGGCTACATCGGCTCGACCACGGACGGCCGCACGACGACGCTCGGACGCGGCGGCTCGGACTACACGGCCGCGCTCATCGGCGCAGGCCTCGGGGCGCGCGAGATTCAAATCTGGACGGACGTGAACGGCGTGCTGACGGCCGACCCGCGCGTCGTCCCGCACGCGCGCACGATCCCCAGCCTCTCTTTCGCCGAAGCGGCGGAACTCGCCTACTTCGGCGCGAAGGTGCTTCACCCGAAGACGATTCTGCCCGCCGTCATCCGCAGCATCCCGGTGCGCATCTGCAACTCGCGCGCGCCCGAACAGGCGGGCACGGGCGTCTATTTCGACGCGGAGATGTCGCCGCGCACCGTTAAGGCCATCGCGCACAAAAAAGGCGTCACGGTGCTGCACATCACCTCCGCGCGGATGCTCGGCGCATACGGTTTCCTGCGCGCGCTCTTTGAAGTCTTCGAGCGCCATCGCACGATCATCGACATCGTGACCACCTCGGAAGTTTCCGTCTCGCTCTCGCTCGAAGACACGAGCCGGGTTGAAGAGATCATCCGAGACCTGCGCCCCATCGCGGCCGTCAAAGTCGAATCCGACCTCGCCGTCGTCTGCATCGTCGGCGAAGAACTGCGCTACACGTCCGGCATCGCCGCGCGCATCTTCGGCACGCTCGGCGACATCAACGTCCTACTGATCTCTCAGGGCGCGTCGAACGTCAATTTCACTTTCGTCGTCGCCGAGCGCGAAGTGGAAGAGACCGTGCGGCGGCTGCATGCGTCTCTCTTCGAGTGCGACACGCAGGAGTTGACCCCGCTCTTTCAACGCCGGAAGGAGGGCGTTTCGCGTTGAAGCAACTCTACGCCCTGACGCGCCGCCTGATAGACATCCCCTCGCCGAGCGGCGACGAATGGGAAGCCGCGCGCTTCATCGCCTCGCACCTGGAAAGCCTGGGCTACAGGGTCGAGCTACAGGAGGTAGCCCCGCGCCGCGCCAACGTCATCGCCGCCGCTTCGCCCGCGCCGCGCCTCTTCTTCTCCACGCACATCGACACCGTGCCGCCCTTCATCGCCTCGCGCGAAGACGACACGCACATCCACGGGCGCGGCTCGTGCGACGCGAAGGGCATCATGGCCGCGCAAATCTTCGCCGCCGAACGCCTGCGCGCGGAGGGCACGAACGACGTCGGCCTGCTCTTTACGGTTGACGAAGAACTCGGCAGTTCGGGAGCGCGCGCCGCCAACGCGCACGCGCTCGCCGACTCCTGCGCCTATCTCATCAACGGCGAGCCGACCGAAAACAAACTCGCCGCCGGTTCCAAAGGCTCCCTGCGCGTGCGACTCTCGACGCGCGGGCGCGCGGCTCATTCCGCCTATCCGGAACAAGGAGACTCGGCCATCGAACGCCTGCTCGACGTGCTGGCACGTATCCGCGCGCACGTCTGGCCGCGAGACGATTTCTTCGGCGAGACCACCTGCAACATCGGCACGCTCGCCGGCGGCACGCGCCCGAACATCATCCCGGCCGAAGCACAGGCCGAACTGCAAATCCGCCTCGTCACGGAATCGGCGCGCGTCAAAGCGGAACTGGAACGCGCCGTGGACGCGCGCGCCGAAATCGAGTATCTGTCCGTCGCCGAACCCGTGCGCCTCCTGTCGGTCGAAGGTTTCGCCAGCGAGGTCGTGCGCTTCACGACGGACATCCCGTATCTCCCGAACTGGGGCGCGCCCCTCCTGCTCGGCCCCGGCTCCATCCTCGACGCGCACACGGCCGACGAGCGCATACGCAAGGATGAACTCACAGCGGCCGTCGAACTCTACGCCCGACTCGCCGCCCGATTGCTCGCGCGCGCGCGCGAACCCCTTGGCGCGGGCGGCGCGGCGAATTTTGGCGCGGGCGGCGCGGCGAATTTAAACGCCGGGACTGATTCGCCAGCGCGGGAAGGAGGCGGCACCGTTTGAAACTCGCCATCATCGGCAACGGCGCGATGGGCACGCTCGTGCGCACGCTCGCCGAGTCGGGCGGGCACGAAGTCGCGCGCGTCTTAACCTCCGCGGACACGGCGCGCGGCATGGACGATCTCGTCGGGTTACTCGGCGGCCACGATGCCGTCATAGATTTCTCCGTCGCGCCGGCCGTGCTGAAAAACGTCGAGGCGGCGGCGCGCGCGGGCGTGCCCCTCGTCGAAGGCACGACGGGCTGGAACGCGGGCGAGGCGGAAGCGCGTCGCCTCGTCGAAGCGCACGGGGGCGCGCTCGTGTTCGGCGCAAACTTCTCGGTGGGCGTTAATCTCTTCTACCGCATCGTGGCGCGCGCGGCCGAACTGTTCGCCGCCACCGATTACGCGCCCTTCATCGAAGAAGCGCACCACTCGCGCAAGCGCGACGCGCCTTCCGGCACGGCGCTCAAACTGCGCGACGTGCTGGCCGCTGCCCTCGCGCGCGACATCCCCGTCGTCTCGACGCGCGCCGGGCACATCCCCGGCACGCATCGCGTCGGCTTCGACTCGGCCGCCGATCAGATCACGCTGACGCACACGGCGCGCACGCGCGAAGGCTTCGCCGCCGGCGCGCTCGTCGCCGCACGCTGGATCGCAGGCAGGCGCGGCGTCTATGAATTCTCCGAAGCGATAGATTCAATAGTGACAGGTGACGGGTGACAGGTGACAGGATAAAGAACAAAGATAAAGTTTTTATCCTGTCACCCGTCACCCGTCACCTGTCACTTAAAGAGGGATGAGCGATGACACTTAAAGTTGAATGGCTGCGCGGGTGCGCGACGGCGTTGGTGACGCCGTTCAAAGCGGACGGGGCGATTGACGGGGAACGCCTGACGGCTCTCGTCCGGCGGCAGATCGAGGGCGGCGTGCGTCTGCTCGTGCCCTGTGGGACGACGGGCGAGAGCGCGACGATGTCGGAAGAAGAAGACCGACTTGTCATTCGTCTGACGATTGAGGCGGCGCGCGGTGCGGGCGCGCGCGTCATCGCGGGCACGGGCAGCAATTCGACGGCCGCCGCCGTCGAGTATGCGCGCGCGGCGCGCGAGGCGGGCGCGGACGCCGTGCTCGTCGTCGCGCCGTTCTACAACAAGCCGACGCAAGAAGGTCTCTACGCGCACTTTCGCGCCGTGGCCGAGTCAATCGAAGGCTTGCCCGTCTGTATTTACAACGTGCCCGGTCGCACCTCCTCAAACATCGCGGCGGCCACCGCGCTCCGCCTCGCGCGCGACGTGGAGAACATCGTGGCCGTCAAGGAAGCCTCCGGCGATCTCTCGCAGATCATGTCGATTTTGCGCGGGCGTCCCGAAAATTTCCGCGTCATTTCCGGTGACGACGCGCTGACGCTTCCCATGATCGCGCTCGGCGCGGACGGCGTGATCTCCGTCGCGTCGAACGAGGCGCCCGATTTGATGGCGCGCCTCTGTTCGCTCGCCCTCGCCGGAGACTGGGAGGAGGCGCGCGCGCTGCACTTCCGCCTGCTGCCTTTGATGGAAGTTAATTTCATCGAGTCGAGTCCGGGGCCGGTGAAGGCGGCGATGAAGCTGTTGAATTTGCTGGAAGAGAATTTCCGCCTGCCGCTCGTCCCCATTGAGGAGCAGAGCCGCGCGCGCGTGCGCGAGGTGCTGGAAGAACTCGGCCTCATCGGGCAACAGGCGGCCGGAGGACAAGCCTGATGGCCGCCCTCGATGAACGCATCGAAACGCTCGCGGCCAAAGCGGCGGGCGCTTATACGGAAGCGGATTTCGCGCTGTTCGCCGAGTTCAAAGACGCTTTGAATCGCGGCGAGGCGCGCGCCGCGACGCGCGGGACGGACGGCGTGTGGCGCGTCAATGCGTGGGTCAAGCGCGGCATCCTCGCGGGCTTTCGCATGGGCGCGCTCGCGGACATGTCGCCGCCCGACCGCTCGCTCCAGTTTTTCGATAAAGACACTTACCCGATCCGCCCGTTCGCTTTGCGGGACGGCGTGCGGCTCGTGCCCGGCGGCTCAAGCGTGCGCGACGGCGCGCATCTCGCGGCGGGCGTGGTGTGCATGCCGCCGATGTACGTCAACGTCGGCGCATACGTGGACGAGGGCACGATGATCGACAGCCACGCGCTCGTCGGCTCGTGCGCGCAGGTCGGGAAGCGCGTGCATCTTTCGGCGGCGGCGCAGGTGGGCGGCGTGCTCGAACCCATCGGCGCAGCGCCCGTCTGTATCGAAGATGATGTGCTCGTCGGCGGCGGCTGCGGCATCTACGAGGGCACCGTCGTGCGCGAGCGCGCCGTGCTCGCGGCCGGCACCATCCTTACCGGCTCGACGCCCGTCTATGATCTCGTCCGCGAAAAAATCTATCGCCGCACCGGGGACGCGCCGCTCGAAATTCCGGCGGGCGCGGTGGTCGTCCCCGGCGCGCGCGCCGTCGCCGGCGAGCAAGGACGCGAATGGGGGCTGTCGCTCTACGCGCCCGTCATCGTCAAATACCGCGACGAGAAGACCGACCGCGCCGTGCAGTTGGAGGATTATTTGCGTTGAGAACGAGCGATGTTTCGGCGTGCGCTACGACGTGCGCGTCGCCTCTCTCGTTCGGGGTTCGGGTCGCCGTCAATCCGCACATTCTGGTCGAGTTATTTTGATGGACAGCAAACACACCGCCGCCGAGTTTCAGCCTGCGCGTCGCCTGCGCGGCATCGAGAAGAGCATGATTCGTCAACTCTTCGACCGCGCTCTCCCCGGCAGCATCAATCTTGGCCTGGGCGAGCCAGACCTGCCCACGCCCGAGGTGATCCGTCGCGCCGCCGTGCGCGTCATCGAGGAGGAACAGAACGGCTACACCACGCACGCCGGCCTGCCCCCCTTGCGCGCGCTCGTCGCCGCAGACTACCCGCAACTCAACGCCACGCCCGACAACGTGATCATCACCGCCGGTTCGCAAGAGGCGCTCTACCTCGCCCTGTTGACGCTCGTGGACGCGGGCGACGAAGTGCTCCTGCCCGACCCCGGTTTCGTCGCCTATCCCACCATCGTGCGGATGGCCGGCGGCAGCCCCGTCTTTTATCGTCTGCCCGCGAGCGGCCGCTTCGCCTTCGACGCCGAAGACTTCCGCCGACGCCTCACGCCGCGCACGAAGGCCGTGGTCGTCATCAGCCCGTCGAACCCGACGGGGCGCGCCCTCTCGCGCGCCGATCTGGCGGCGATGGCCGGCGCGCTTCGCGATAGCGCGGCCTACGTCATCAGCGACGAGATTTACCGTGAGATTTATTTCGGAGACGAGCGTCCGGCCTCGATCTCGGAGGCGCGCGCCGAGCGCGCACTCGTGATCGGCGGCCTCTCGAAATCAATGAGCATGACGGGCTGGCGCACGGGTTGGATGTGCGGCGCGGCCGAGGTCGTCCGCAGCGCGCTCGTCCTGCACGGCTACGTCACGACGTGCGCCTCGACCGTCTCGCAAAAGGCCGCGCTCGCCGCGTGGACGGACGAGGCCGAAGCTGCGCGCGCCGAGACGCGCCGCATCTTTCGCGCGCGCCGCGATGCGCTCATGTCGCTTATTGAAAGCGAACTCAAGTTGCGCGCGGTTGCCCCCGAAGGCGCGTTCTATTTGATGCTGGACGTGAGCACGCACGGTGGTTCGCTGGAGGTGGCCGAGCGGCTGCTCGCAGAGCGCGTGATCACCGTGCCCGGCTCGGCCTTCGGCACGGAGGGCGAAGGCTACCTGCGACTCTCCTTCTGCGCCGACGAGCCGACGCTCGCCGAAGGCGTCAAAAGAATCAAGACAGCGTTGGACAAAGCAGAGGTTAGAGGTCAGAGGTCAGAGAGTAGTTAAAACAATCTGATTCTTACTAACCTCTGACCTCTGACCTCTGACCTCTCATTCTTCCGGAGTTATGATGAGCAAAAAATTTCGCGTCGGCATACTCGGTGCGACGGGCACGGTCGGACAGCGCTTCGTCGAACTGCTCGAAGGACACCCGCAATTTGAAGTGACGGCGCTCGCGGCCTCGGATCGCTCGCGGGGGAAGCCTTACAGTGAGGCGTGCGCGTGGCGTCTGCCGTGCGAGATGCCCGCGCGCGTCGCCGCGATGCTTGTGTCCGCGCCGCGTCCGCCGCTCGATTGCGACCTCATTTTTTCCAGTCTTCCCGGCGAGATGGCACGCGCCTCGGAAGACGCCTTCGCGCGCGCGGGCTACCCGGTCATCAGCAACTCGTCGGCCTTCCGCATGGACGAGGACGTGCCGCTGCTCATCCCGGAGATCAACCACGAACACCTCGCGCTCATCGAAACTCAACGCCTGACGCGCGGCTACGAACGCGGCTACATCGTCACCAACCCGAACTGCTCGACCATCATGATCGCGCTCGCGCTCGCGCCCCTCCACGCACGCTTCGGCGTCCGCTCGTGCGTCGTCACGACGATGCAGGCTCTCTCCGGCGCGGGCTATCCCGGCGTCGCGTCGCTCGACGTGGCGGACAACCTGCTGCCTTACATCGGCGGCGAAGAAGAGAAGATCGAGAGCGAGACACTGAAGATTCTGGGGCGTATGACGGAAGCGCGCGTGACGCCCGCGGACATGCGCGTGAGCGCGCAATGTCACCGCGTCAACGTGTCCGAAGGGCATTTCGGGGCGTTGCGCGTCAAGCTCGCGCGCCCCGCCGGGCTGGAAGAATTCACCGACGCGCTCGCTTCGTTCACCGCGCTCCCGCAGGAACTCGGCCTCCACTCCGCCCCCGCGCGCCCCGTCATCGTGCGCGTTGAACCGGACAGGCCGCAACCGCGCCTCGACCGCGACGCCGGTCGCGGCATGAGCATCTCCGTCGGGCGCATCCGGCCGGACGCCGTGCTGGACTTTCGCTTCGTCGCGCTCAGCCACAACACCGTGCGCGGCGCGGCTGGCGCGGCCATCCTCAACGCGGAACTGCTGGTCGCGCGCGGCCACCTTGCCTGACGGCCGACTTTTCGTTTGACTGACGCCTTTTCATTTAATGGCCGACTTTTCGTTTGACGGACGACTTTTCGTTTAACCGGCTACGGACGACTTTTCGTCTAACCTCTCGCCGCTTTCGACTTCATAAAGCCCGACACTTCACGCGCGAAACGCTCCGGCATCTCTTCCTGCGGGAGATGCCCGCAGCGTGCGTAGACGACGAGTTGCGCATTTGCGAGCTTCGCGTGCAGCCGCCGCCCGTCCTCCAGTGGATTCAGGCGATCCTCCGCGCCCCAGATGAGGAGCGTCGATTGCTGGATGCGGTCGAGCGAGTTTTCGATCCGCGTGTAGTCGCGCTGTTCGCGCACGAGTCGCGCCGCGCGTTGCCCGTCGCGCGTGCGCAGCGGGCGGTAGTAGGCCGCGACGCGTTCGGCCGTCACCTTCGATTCGTCGTGGAAGCTTTTGCGCAGGCCATCGCGCACCAGAGAGTCGGACGTGAGCGCGAGCGCGGTCGCAGCCCCGCCGATATAAGGCCAGCGTAGGTAGGCGGGCGCGAGCGCCGCGCCGCGCGTCTCCGAGAACGCTGACGACCCGACGAGGACGAGCGCGTCCACGCGCCCCGGGTAATTGATGGCCGCCGCCAGCGCGACCGCGCCGCCCATCGAACTGCCGCACAGCGTCGCGCGCTCGATCCCCAGCCTGTCCATCAAGCGCACGACGAGCGCGGCCTGCGTCTCGATGCGATAGTCGCCCTCGGGTTTCGACGTGAAGCCGAAGCCCTTCAGATCGAGCGCGACGACGCGGAACTCCCTCGCGAGTCCGTCGAAGACATCCGCCCACGAATAGGTGGAAGAATTGTTGCCGTGAATCAGCACGAGCGCACGCCCACGTCCCTTCTCCTGGTAGTGGACGCGCCCGACGCCTTCTACGTCCGCGAAGCGACTCGCGGCGGCGTGCGGGACGACGGCGCGAAACTCCTCGAAGTTGAGATCGGCGGGGCGCGCATACCAGAAGACGACGAAGGCCATCGCCGCCGCGATGCAGAGGAGAAGCAGGAAGCGCGGTAGTTTTTTCATAAGAGCCGCTCGCTGGGCGCGCGCGCGCATCAGTTGATGTGCGGATCGATCAACGCCTTGACGACGCGGCCGGAGGCGACATCGGCAAGCGCGGCGTTCGCGCGTTCGAGGCCGTAGCGTTCGAGTTTCATCAGCGACCAGGGGCGCGAGCGCGCCGCGTCGGCCATCAGGAGCGCGCCCCTGTAGAAGTGCGAGAAGTCAGACCCCCAGCAGCCGCGCACGTCTAGATGTTTTCGGTTGAGGTCGAGATGCGGGTTGAATGAAACCTCGCCGTGATCCGTGTATTGCCCGACGACGCACACGCGCCCCCCGTCGCGCGTGTAGCGCATCGCCTGCGCCACGGCGACGGGCGCGCCCGTCGCTTCGATAGTGACATCCGCGCCGCGGCCGTGGGTCTCGTCCAGCACCCAGCGGGCGCGCTGTTCGTCGTCGTGCGTTTCGATGTCGAGCGTCGCGGACGCGCCGACCATGCGCGCCGTCTCAAGCCGCGCGGCGGGCGCGCCGATGCAGAGGACGCGGAGCGCGCCGCGCATCGAGGCGAAGATGACCGAGGAGAGACCGACGGGGCCGCTGCCGAGAACAAGCACGGTGTCGCCGATCTCCACGCCCGCGCGTTCCACCGCGTGCAGCGCGGTCGGCAGCGCGCAACCGCCCGCCATGAACGTGTCCGCGTCCGTGTCGTTGAGGCGTAGCAAGCGTGTGCCCGGCTTGAGATAAATCTTCTCCGCCCAGCCGCCGCAGAGTCCATCGGCGAGTCCGTAGGTGATGCCGTAGACTTTGCGCGCGGGGCAGCGCGTCGTGGATTTAGCGACGAGGCAGTGCCAGCAGGCGTGGCAAGTACGATGCACGTCGAGAAAGGTCACGCGGTCGCCTTCCGCGAAGGGCTTCCCCTCGATGTCCGACAGCAGCCCGCGCATCTTGCCGAGACGCCCGACCGAAACGTGGCCGGGCACGAGCGGGTAGGGCACGCCCGCGAGCCGCCCCTGCTGCAAATGCACGTCCGTGCCGCACACCTCCGAGAGTTCCACTTCGAGCAGCGCGGAGTTTCGTTCCAACTCCGGCTCCGCCACCTCGCGCACCTCGACGGGCGCGCGGGGTGCGGGGATTAACGCGACGCGGACTTTGCTCATTGAATTCAACTCCGGCTGTTAAGGCGAAATCTTCCGTTACCTCGTCGCGTCCGGGCGGACGAAGGGCGGCGAAACTTCTTCGGCGGCCAGCATCCCGTAGAGACGCGGCCTGCGATAAGCGTTGCCCCACGCCTCGCGCGCGCGGTAGGCGCGCAGGGCATCCATGTCGAACTCGGCGACGTACACGTCTTCGCGCTCGCCCGCCTCGATAACGAGCGTGTCGCGCGGCTCCTCGTTCTCCCGGAAAGCCACCGCGTCGTAAGCCACGGAGTGCCCGTTGAGTTGCGGCGCGGCGTAATTAGCCATTGCGACGCCGACCATGTTCTCGTAGGCGCGCGTCCTGAACTGCGTCAGGCGGTGCGATTCGAGCGTACACGCGTTCGGCGTCAGGATGAGTTCCGCGCCGCCGAGCATCAGCAGCCGCGCGCTTTCGGGAAACTCGCGGTCGTAACAGATCATGAACCCGATTCTCACTTCGCCCCGCTCCGTTTCGAGCGCGCACACGGGAAATTCGTCGCCGGGCGTGAGCGCACACTCCACGTCGAACTCGCAGGTGTGAACCTTCGCGTAAGTCGAGATGATCTCGCCGTGCCGGTCGATCAGCGAGACGGAGTTGCGCGGTGCGCCCGGCCAACGCTCAAGATAGGTCAGGGCAATCGCCATGTTCAATTCGGCGGCGAGCCGGCGGAAGTGTGTGACGAACGGGTCGTCGCGGCCGATAGCCTCACGCGCCTGCCAGCGTTCGCGTTCGCCCTCGCGCGTCGCGTCGAAGAAAGTCATCCCCGTGCTCCACATCTCCGGAAACAGCGCGATGTCGGCTCCGAGCGCGCGTGCGCGGCGGCAAAAAGTTTCGCCTTTGGCGAGGCTCGCCGCCCTGTCGAGGCCGCAGCCCGTCATCTGCAACAAGGCGACACGGATCGTTTTCATAGATTATCCCGCCACGGCAATCGCGCCGTCGTCATGCCACCCGGCCGTCCCGCGACGCGGGCGCGGCTAATCTTCAATCTCAAGCCAGCCCTCGCCCATGAAGCGGCACTCGCCGCCGACGCGCACGTCCGTGATCTCTTCGCCCTCGCGCGCGATCCTGACGTGGATGAAACTCGGACGCCCCATCTCGATCCCCTGCTCGCTCGTGACGTGTGCCCAGCCGTCGCAGGCGACGACGCCGTGTTGCACGAGATAACAGCCGAGCGGCCCGCTCGCCCCGCCCGTCGCCGGGTCTTCCCAGATGCCGATGCCGGGCGCGAACATGCGGCTATGCACGGTGGAACCGGGGTACTCCACCTCGCGCGTGAAGACGAACACTTCCGGCGGCGCAAGGTCTTTCAACCGGCTCTCCCACACATCCATCCGAAACTTGATGTTTCGCACCGCGCGCAAACTCCGAATCGGCACGTAGAGAAACGGCACGCCGCACGAGACCACTCCCAACGGCAGATTCGTCGCCGCGATCTCTTCCGGCTCGACGGACAACATCTCGGCCACCGCCCGCAAATCTTCGACGCGTGCGCCGAAGGTCGGCCGTGGCTGCCGCATCTCGATGAAGCGCGCCGCGCCCTCCCGCCATTCGACGCGCACGGGGATCGTCCCGACGCCCTCTTCGAGCTTGATCTCGGTCTCCGTGCCTTCGCGTCCGCGCGCGATCATGTGCTCGCGCGCAAGCACGTAGGTCGTCCCGATGGTGGGGTGGCCGGCCATCGGCAATTCCTGCCCCGGCGTGAAGATGCGCACGCGGTAGTCGTTCGCGGCCGTCTCCGGCGGCAGCACGAAGGTGGTCTCCGACAAATTCAACTCTTTGGCAATCGCCTGCATCGTCTCCGTGGCGATGCCGCGCCCGTTCGTAAAAACCGCCAGCGGGTTGCCGCCGAACTGCCTGTCCGTGAACACATCGACGAGGTGATAGCGTAGTTTTCTCAAGCCTTCACTCTCCCACAAGACGCCGGTGAAATTTTACCGCCGCTTCTTTTCCAACGCTCTGTTTCCACCGCTCTTTTTCTCACTACTCCGCCAGGCCGTCGAGCGCCTGCGCGAAATCCCTGAGCAGGTCTCGTTCGTCTTCCAGCCCGACGGAGACGCGCACGAGGTTGTCGCCGATCTCCAGGCCGGCGCGCTGCGCGTCGCTCAGTTGTCGCCCCCACATCGCGCGCGGGTGCACGACGAGCGTTTCGTAACCGCCGAGGCTCCCTGCGTTCACGCCCAACTTGAGCCCGCCGATGAACTGTTCGGCCGCGTGACGGCCACCGCGCACTTCCACCGCGAGCATCCCGGTGAAGCCGCTCATCTGCGCGCGTGCGAGCGCGTGTTGCGGGTGCGTTTCGAGGCCGGGATAGTGGACGCGCTCCACGCGCGGGTGCGTTTCGAGGAAGCGCGCCAGCGCGAGCGCGTTTTCGTTGTGCCGCTCGACTCTCAGGCCGAGCGTGCGCAGGCCGCGCAAAAGCAGCCACGCATCGAAGGGACTGAGCACCGCCCCCGCGACCAGCCCGAACTTCCACGCGCGCTCGACGAACTCGCGCCCGCCCACGACGACGCCCGCTGTGAGGTCGCTGTGACCGCCGAGATATTTCGTCGCGCTATGGACGCACACGTCTATGCCGAGCGCCAGCGGCCGCTGGTTGATGGGCGTGGCAAACGTGTTGTCGGCCATCGTCGTGATACCGCGCTCGCGTCCCAGGGCGGCGACGGCGCGCAGATTTGTGATTCGCATCAGCGGGTTGGTCGGCGTCTCGACGTAGATCAGTTTCGTCTCAGGGCGCACGGCCTGCGCGAAGTCTGTCGCTTCGGTCTGCTCGACGAACGTGTGCTCGATGCCCCAGCGCGGCAGCAACTCCTCGATGAGCGCCGTCGTGCCCGCGTAGAGGTTGCGCTGCGCAACGAGGTGATCGCCCGCGCGCAGGTTGGAGAGCATCGCCGTGAAGATCGCGCCCATCCCGGAGGCGGCCAGCAGCGCGGACTCGCCGCCTTCGAGCGCGGCGATGGTGGCCTCGGCCTGCCGGTGCGTCGGGTTGCCGTAGCGCGTGTAAAACTCGGCGGGGCGCGCGCCGGCGGCCATCTCCGCGAAGTGCTCCGCGGAGTCGGCGTGGAAAGTCGAAGTCTGCCAGATCGGCGAACTGACGGCGTGCGTCAGGTTGTGCTCCCGCGAGGCGTGGATGGCCTTCGTCTGCATCCCTTCCCGTCCATCCGCCCGTTCGTCGTCTTTCATCATCGACCTCCCCGTCGAAAACTCAGTTCGTCTCACATTCTTTGACGGCCATCACCGGCGCTGCTTCCAACTCTTTCTTCCTGCGCGTGACGATCAGGGCGATGCCCGACATGATGCCGAGCGCGCCGGCCGCCGTGCGCCACGTCAGGCTTTCGCCGAGGATGAGCCAGCCGAGGAACACCGCGATGGGCGGCGTAACGAGCGGAATGAGCATCGTCTTCGTCACGTCCATGTTGCGCACGAGCCAGTAGAACATCAGGAAGGCGACGGCCGAGCCGACGAGCGCGAGATACAGGAGCGACGTGACGGCCAGCGGTGTCCAGCGAAACGCGAGCGGGTTGCCTTCGAGCGCGAAGCCGGCGACGAGCAGCGGCGGCAGCCCGCAGATCATCTGCCCGGCCGCCAGCGCGGCCGGCTCGATGTGGCGCGCGCGCGCCTTGATCAGCACGTTCGAGTAGGCCACGGCGAACGCCCCGACGACGATGGCCGCGCTGCCCGCGAGCGCCGATTTGCCGTCCTCCACGCTCGCCTGATCCGAGAAGATCAACGCCACGCCCGCGACGCCGAGCGCGATGCCGCACACCTTCCAGAGCGTGATACGCTCGTCGGGCAGGTAATAGTGGGCGATGATGAGGCCGAAGGCCGGGATGATCGTTTGCAGGATGGCCGCCAGTCCCGAAGAGGTGCGCTGCTCGCCCCAGAACAGCAGGCCGTAGTTGACCGAGAAGGCCATGAAGCCCGTGAGCGCGATGAGCAGCCAGTCTCGCGGCGCGCGCGGCAGCGGCACGCGCCGCACGGCGATCACGCACAGCAGGACGGACGCGGCCACGACGAACCGCGCGCCCGCGAAAGTGAAGGGCGGCAAATCCTGCAGGCCGAGTTTGATAAAGAGCCACGTCGAACCCCAGATCAAACTCAGCACCAGCCAGACGACTACGGGTCTACTCATTGAATACCTGCTCGCTTGAAATTAACACCAGGCCGCACGTATGCGAAAGGAGTGGAAAGCCATTCTTCCCCTCTCCGCGCGAATAACGATTCGCTCCGCGCGGACAGCGATTCGCACGCGGCTTGGCCGCGCTCTCTTTTGCCCGGTCGCTCTGCATTGTCGAATACTTCACCCGCCCGGCTCCGCCGTCCAGTAATCCGGCCGCTCCACGGTCGCAGGGTCGTGACGTTCCATCCAGCGTTCGGGACGCTGCAACTCCCGGAAGCCCATCGGCCGGTAGAGTTCGTGCGCGTCTTTCGTCGCCAGCACCCAGCGGCGAAACCCCTGCAACTCCGGGTGTGCGAGCATCACCCCGCCGAGCCACTTAGCCAGGCCGCGCCCGCGAAACTCGGCCACGATAAACACATCAGCGATCCAGGCGAACGTCGCGTAATCGGTGATCACGCGCGCGAACCCCACCTGCCGCTCTCCGAGATAGACGCCGAAGCAGAGCGAATGCTCGATGGAGCGTTCGACCGCTTCGCGCGGCCGACCCTGCGCCCAGTAAGACGACTCGCTCAGGAACTCGTGAATCAGCTCCACGTCCAGACGCGCGCGATCCGTGCTGATCGTATATTCGCCCTGTCGCCATTCTCGCTCCATCTCGCAAAACCCTTTCCGCCGCGCTATCGCCGTCGCTCATTCGCGCCGGCCGCGCGCGTAACCGGACACGTGCGGCGGCGGCTCTATGCCCGAAGATAAGCGCGGGTCGTCAATTGGCGCGTCGGCCAACAGCCTGAGCGGCACGACGCCCGCCCAGACCGGCAACTCGTAATCCTCCTCGTCGTCCACCGGCGCCCCCGTGCGCACCTTGGCCGACGCTTCCGCGAGCGGCAGCGCGAGCACCAGCGTCGCGCGCATCTCGCCTTCGGACGGCTGTCGCACTTCCGCCCACCGACCCGGCGCGAGGTGTTCCGTCAGCACGCGCAACGCCTCCCATTTCTCCGCCGCGTCTTCAACCGCGACGGCGCGACCGAAGATCACCACCGACCTGTAGTTCATCGAGTGATGAAAGGCCGAACGCGCCAGCACCATCCCGTCAACGAGCGTCACCGCGACGCACACCTCTACGCCCTCGCGCAGCGTGCGCAGCATGCGGCTCGCCTGCGCGCCGTGCAGGTAGAGCGTGTCGCCCGCGCGCCCGTAGCCGGTCGGGATAACGAAGGGCTGCCCCTCGACGACGAACCCGACGTGGCACACCAAACCCTCGTCCAGAATTTTGTAGACGCCCTCGCGCCCGTACTCGCCCCGCTTCGGCAGACGCTTCACTGCGCTGCGCCCCGTCGGCGTAAAACTATCCATCGCTTTTCATCCCTCCCGGACGGTCGCGCGCACAATAGACGCCGCGCCCGCTTACGCTCGTCCCCGCATCACACACTGTTTTAACTAACCGGCAAACAGTCCACAAAACGACCTCCGGCCGGCCGACTGGCCTCCTGCTCGCGCACACTGGCCTTGCCGCCTCTAGCCTTGGTTGCGGGCATTGCTCGACAGACCCGGCTACGCCGGCGTGATCCAGACGTTCCGCGCGGCGCGACCGTATGAGCGCGGCCATCGCACGGCATCTGCCCGCCAAATTCCCGACCTGTGCGCGACCGAAAGGCGGCCTCTATTTCTGGTGCCGGCTGGGGCACAATCATCTGTAAGTGGCGGCAACTTTTGCAGCGGGCGATTCGGGCGGGCGTCGTCTTCGCCAACGGCGAGATTTTCTACGCGGACGAGGCCGGGGCGGGCGAGCTGCGTCTCTGCTTCGCCAGCCAGCCGCCGGACAAGATTGAAGAAGGAATAAAACGGCTCACCGCGAGTTTCAGGATCGAGGACGGACACCACGCGCCGCACGAAGAGAGCCTGATGCCGGTAGTCTGAGCGAGAGCCTCACGGCGGCACGCGCGCGGCAATAATGCGTGTGTGGGCGCGGCAACAATGCGGGCGGTGTGGGCGCGGCAACAATAACGAGAGCGACGCGCCGACAATAACGAGAGCGACGCGCCGACGATAACGAGAGTGTTTGCGGCGGCCGGGATGCGCACCGCCGCTTACAGCGGCTATCGAACCGCCGCCGTCGCTTCACTGAATCCTGATGAGCGCCTTGTTGCCCGTCGTGCCGCGCAGGTTGAGACTGACGGAGACATCGCCAGCATTCGCCAACTCCTGCGGCAGGACGACGACCACCTGCGTCACCAATTCGTAATCGGGAAACTTGCCCACGAATTCCACTTGCAGCGGATAGATTCTGCCCTGCGCATCTTCCGCCTGCGCCGTCAACACCGTCTGCGGCTCGCCCGGCGCGAGATTCACGTTGGAGGCAAACAGCATCACGCGTGTGCGTCCGTCCGTGCTGAAGTTGAGCGCGGAGTTGACGGCGAAAGGTTCGCGCATGCGCGTCACCGAATCGACGGCAATCGCGCGTGTCGAATTCCACTCCGTGAGGAGTTGCGGCGTCGAGACAAAATTCGTCCTCGGCCGCAGGACGAAAAGTCCCTGCTCGATGCCGCTCACGACGACGACGCCGCTTTTGAAGTACGGGTAATTGCTCCACGCCCCGTTAAACTCCGGCAGGTCGTCGATTGGATAGATGTCGAAATAGCCGACCTCCTGCAAAGAGGCCGTGGCGGCGCGGCTGATGTCGAGCACGCGCAGACCGCTCCGGTAGTTGGCCTGATAGGCGTATCGGCCGAGGATGTAGAGGTTGTGATCTATTGCCGCGCTCGTGCTTTCGTGGATGCCCGTGACGGTGGGCGCGTCGAGGTCGGAGACGTTGATGATGTGCGTGCGCGTCTTCGTCTTGAACTGCTGCTCATCGAGTTCATCGTCCACTAAAAACAGGGATTGGTCGTCGGTCAGCCAGCCCTGGTGCGTGTAGCCCTCGCCGGGATAAGTAGTCCGCGACAGTTGTCGCGGCGACTGCTTGACGGTGACATCCACGATGGTCAGAGTGTCTTCGTTGGAATTGAAGCAAATCTCACGGTTGCGATAGGCCGCGTCCGGGCCGCGATAAGTGACGCACTGGGAATCGTGCGTGTAGCCGTCGGCCGCGAAGCACCCGGCGAAAGTCGGGTTGGCGGGATTTCGCACGTCTATCATGTGCAGGCCGCGCGCGCACTTGTTGGCGGCGGGGTCCGTGTAAGAGGTCACGCCGTTAGCGTAAGCAAAGCCGGTCTCTTCGTTGAGCGTGATGGTATGCGCGCGGCTGAAGCCGTTGTAGTGCGCCGTTGCGGTAAAGGTGGCGGGCGCGGCGGGGACATTGCGCAGGCGCGTCAGGTCGAAGACCTGCATGCCGTGATTCGGCGCTTCGCTGACGATGAAGGCGTGGTTGGCATAGACCTTAATCGAGCGCCACACCGAATCGACGCTGTGCGTGGGCAAATTGCCCAGGTAGACGGGGTGCTCCGCGTCGCTGATATCGACGAAGGCCGTGCCGTTGGAACGACCCATCAGCGCATATTCTTTGTTCGTCAGCGGGTCAGTCCAGCCCCAGACGTCGTTGCCCGTGCCGCCGCCGATACTGGCGAGCGGGAGGAACGAAGCGAGGTCGATATTTTGACAGGGGAACGTGCCGGCCATGCCGTTCACGCACGGCGTCAGGCTCATCGCCGACATCGGCTGATTGCCCGGCTGGCCGTTGCCGCCCTCGCCGATATGTTTTTCCCCGTCATGCGCCGCGCCCGACGGCCGAACCGCCACGACCAAGACCAGCACGCACGCGCACAGCAGGGAGCTGACTAACGCGAATAATTTTTTACCACTCATTTTTTCACTTCTTGTTTGAGCTGCAAGCCTAATCGGTTCCGTCTCGTCAACCTGCGCGTTCAGCGCAGGGTGTTCCAGACGAAGGTGAAAGCGGGTTCGCTGCGATCCGAGAGAAACGACCAGCCGTGCGCGCCGGGAGCGAGCGTGTATTCGTGTGCGACGCCGGCCGCCTTGAGCACGGCGGCGAGTTGCGCGTTGCCGCGCTCGAAGCCGTAGCGGTCGCTCTCGCCGATGTCGAAATAAATCTTCAGACGCTTGATGGCCGAAGCGTTCGCGCGCGCGAGATAGAGCGGGTTGTTGGCCTGAAAGAAGGCCGGGTCGGGCGGCGTGCCGAAGAGTTTCGTCGCGAGGTCGTAGCGATACTTCGCGCCGCGGTCTTCCGAAGACTTCGGCGGCTGCGGCAATTCGTCGAACAGCGCGGCGCTATGCGCAGCGACGCCCGCGAAGAGTTCCGGGTGCTTGAAGGCGATCAGGAGCGCGCCGTAGCCGCCCATCGAGATGCCCTGGATGAGACGCGAGCGCGCCGTGCCGTGCGTGCGGTAAGTCTTGTCCACGAAGGGCAGGAAGTCGCGGACGATGGCGTCTTCGTAGCGCGTGCCGTCGCGCGCGTTGAGGTAAAAACTGTTCGCGCCGTAAGGGATGGCGATGATGAAGTCGCCCACCTTCGCGGCCGCGCGCAGGGCTTCGAGTTTCGCCTCGATGCAGCGCGACTCCCAATCGCGCTCGTCGTTGTTCAGGCCGTGCAGGAAGATGACGAGCGGGTAACGCTGTGCGCTCCGCTTGTCATACGAAGGCGGCAGAGAGACGGCGTAGCGCACGCTTCGGCCGAGACTCGCCGATGCGAACTCCGCGTACTCGATGCGCCCGGCGGATGAATTAACGCCGCGCTGCCCGGCGGGCGCGCACGACGAGGCGGCCGGGGCTTTCCGCTCCTGCTGCGCCATGCACGCGGGCGCAGCCGCGAGCAGCAGCGCGCAGCACGCCGCGAGCAGCAACGCGCAGCACGCGCCGCCGCCACGAAGTTGACGAGCGCGATGTACTTGATGAACGCGAGGAGCGACGACGCGCGGGCGGCATGGCGACGACGCGCCCGCGTTCGCCCGGCAAAGCTCCATAACTCTTTGTGCGTCCCTCATCACAGGTTGCTCCCGCCTTCAGCCCTTCGCGGGAGGCTTCGCCGGAAAATGGTTGAGGCCGAGGCGCGCGGCCGTGCGGTCGCTCTGGTCGATCATGGCGGCGGCGTTGATGGCGGCGGCGATGCAGATGGTCTCGCTGATCTCTTCCTTCGTCGCGCCCAGGGCGAGCGCCTTCTTCATGTGGCCGTCGATGCAGCCGTCGCACTTCGCCACGAGCGAGGCGGCAATCGAGATCAGTTCCTGCACTTTCGGGTCGAGGATACGCCGCTCCGGCGTGTAATACAACTCTTTGTAGTACGCGCCGTAAACCTTCTTCATGCGCGGTTCGAGCATGGAGTAGGAGTTCGTCGCCTCGTCTTCGGCCACGGGGATCAACCGCCCCGTGTCGAGCGTGACGCCTTCCACATCGGCCGCCGCGTCGTGCAGTTCGGCGGATGGTGAGGCGTTCGCGCCGTCTGCGCCCGCCGCCCCCGTCGTCGTGGGCGGCGTGGCGGAGCTGGCGACGGAGCCGCCACCATTGCCGGACGCCTCCAACGGATTCTCTTCACTCATGTCAGTTCTCCTGTCGGCAACTCTCGCGTCGCCCGTCTTAGCGAAGCGTGAGTTTCTCTGTCAGCGTGCGGTCGCCATAGTGGATTTTGATCGAGACGGTCTTGCCTTTCCTGTCCGCCCGGATCGACAGTTGTTCGGCCAACGGCGCGCCCGTGCCGAAAGCGATCTCTCGTTCCGCGACGACTGAAACGTCTTTCGGCGTCTCGACGAAGACGTTGCCGGGGATGAGGAACGTGCCGCCCTCGGCGGCCGGTTTGAAGGACGCGAACGAGAGCTTCATGCCCGCTTTCGTCTCCGGATTCTTCGGCGTGATGAACATGACGTAGTCGCCGGGGGCGAGCATCTTGCCATGATACCCGGCCGGGGCTGCGAGCCGCAGGTGCGCGACAGGCCAGGTGCGCTTCGCATAATACTGGCCGTTGCGCGGGTCGATGCCGGTCTCGATGTAGCCGAAGGTCGCCTTGCCCCACGGCAGGTCCAGATAACGCAACTCGACGGCGTGCTTCGTCGCTCCCACGTCGACGCTCGCCGTCTGGATCGTCGTCAACTTGCGCCGGTCAACTTTCTTCTCCTGCGCCGTCGCTTCCTGCGCCGAGACTTCACGGCCGCCGTGGTAGAGGGCGAACGCGCCGCCGAAGAGCAACCCGGCGGCGAACGCGAAGGCCGCGGCGCGTGCGTGCGGGCGGCTATGTTTGAGAGTTTTCATATTATGCGGACTTTCTTTTCGTCAAAATGTTTGTGGATGATTTCCGTCAGGCCAACAATTGATACGCGCGCGCCGCGCTCGCAGTTTCAGGGGGCGCTGGCGCGCCGCCGTCCCGCCCTTGACGCTACTGCCGCGCGATTGACTCGACAAACTCGTTGACGGCTTTGACGTAATTTTCCGGCGACTCGTCGTAGGCGCGTCCGTGCGTTGCACCCTCGACGATGAACTTGCGTTTGCCCGCGCCCGGCGCGGCCGCGTAGAGCGGTTCAAGCACGGTGGCCGTCGGCATACGCGTGTCGCGCGAGCCGCCGATGAAGAGGACGGGGCGCGATATTTTCCCCGTCGCGCGCAGCAGGTCGTAATCCTCCGCCGCGAAGTTCAAACGCCACGACGTGAACTTTATCAAGAGCGTCGCGAAAGGAAAAGCCGGGAGGCCAAGGAGCCTGATGTGATGCCGCGCCGTGTCGGCAAACGACAGGAAGCTCGATTCGGCGACGACGCCGAGCAGTTTTTCGTCGCGGATTTCGGCGGCCGCCATGAGCGTCGCCGCCGCGCCCATCGAGACGCCCAACAGCACGACGTGATTGTCCGGCGCGCGCTCGCGTGCGAACCGGAAGGCTGCGGCCACGTCGTGCCGCTCGTCGTAGCCGATGGTGGAAAATTCCGCGGGGCTTGCGCCGTGTCGCCTGAGGTCGTAGAGCAGTACGGCGTAGCCCTCGCGCCACAGTGCGAGACCGCGTTCGAGCATCTCGTAGCGCGAGCGAAACAGCCCGTGCGTCAGGACGAACGTTAGCGGCCGCTGCCGACCCCCCGCGCCGCTCGCGGGGAGATACCAGCCGGAGAGCGTGTTGCCGTCCGTCGAAGTGAAAGAGATCGTCTCGAAGGTCGCGCCGTGCGCGGCGGGCGTGTCGGTGCGGTCGCGTTCGCCGGGACGCGTCCCGGCCTTCGTGACGGCGAAACTCAGGAGCCACGGCAAGCCGAGCGTCACGAGCAGCACGAGCGCGACCACGACGGCGACTACCTTTCGCACGATGCTCCGGCCGCTGAAACGACCGCGCCGCGTGCCCGCGTCTTTTTCATCAACGGGTGCTGCGCGCACGTCACGCCCTGCCACGCCTCCGGCCGCGCTCCGCTCGAAGTTTTCACTTGGCCGCTCTAAGTTTTCGCCTTGCGGCGTGGAGTCTTCACCTCGCCGCGCGAAGTCTTCAACCCGTTGCGCGGAGTCTTCAGTTTGCGGCGCGGAGTCTTTATCTTGCCGCGTGAAGCGTTCATCGGGCGGCGCGGGGTCTGCGCCGGCGCGCGTCGCTTCGTCGTGCGGGTCTGCGAGTTTGCGCATGCTGAGCGTCGCGCCGAGCGTGAGAGCGGCGCACATCGCGCCGACGCCCGCCAGTCCCCAACGCGGGTAGAGGCGCGCGCCCGCCGCGACCGCGAGCGCGATGCCGAGTTGCGACGCGCCGTTGCGCAGGGCGACGTAAGTGGCGCGCTCGGACGCGGCGACCAGTTCGGTGACGAGCGCCTGCAGCGGCGCGACGCGCAGGGCGGCGAGAAAAGCGGTCGCGCAGATGATCGCCCAGAGGCGCGCGCCCCAGTTGAACGTCGGCAACACGAGCACCAGGAAGATCATCGACGCGCTGCTCCAGATGGCGATGCGTCGTTTGCCGTAACGATCCGCGAGCAGGCCGCCGAGCGCGCCGCCCGCCACCGCGCCCGCCCCGGCCAGCGCGTAGACAAGCCCCACCTCGCGCGCACCAGCGCGGAACGCATCCGAGAGCCACGTGCCCAGATAAGTCGTCAGCCCGACGAGTCCGCCGGAGACGAAGAACGCGCTCGCGATGCCGCGCCGCGTCGAGCGCGAGCGCATCGCCAGCCGCCACAGAGACGGACGTGCCCGCGCCGCGTCGCCCAGACGCGCCCGCGCCGCGTCGCCAAGCTGCTTCCGCCGCGCGTCAACCGTCTCCCGCCGCGCGTCGAGTTGTGGCCGCGCGGCAGGCGTCTGTGCGGGCGCATCAAACATCCGCGCCCGCGCACCGTCCCCTATTCCCTGCGCTGCATCGTCCCCTGCCTGCTGCGCTGCATCGTCTCCTGTCTCCCGCGCCGCATCGTCCCCTGTCTCGCCCGTCGCTTCATGCGCCGCCCCGTCCATTGCCTCGCCCGTCTCCTCGCCCGTCGCGCCGCCGCGCGTCTCTTTCGCGGTCGGCAGTGGAAACCGGCGCACGAGCAGTCCCGCGACGGCGACCAGCACGGCCGACGCGGCGAAGACCACGCGCCAACTGAAACGCCCCGCGAGCCACGCGCCCACGGGCACGCCGAGCACGGGCGCGAGAAAATACGCGACGGCCACGCCGCTCATCTGTCTGCCGCGCCGCGCGTAGCTCGAAGCGTCCGCGAGCGCGGCGATGACGAGCGCGCTCACGAGGCCGCCCGCGAGTCCGGCCAGCGCGCGCGCCGCCCAGAAGAGCGCCACGTGCGGCGCACAGGCCGCGAGCGCGTTCGCCGCGACGAAGATGCCGGCCGACACCGGCAGCCAGCGCACGGGGTTTACGCGCCCCGCGCTGCGGCCGAGCACGAGCGCGACGGCCGCCGCCGCCAGCGCATAGGCAAACACGCTCGCCGCCACGCTCGTCTTCGCGCTGCCCAACCCGGCGGCGATCTGCGGCGTGATGGCCGCGACCACCTGCGAATCGACCAGCGCGACGAGCATCAACAGGCACGCGCACACGGCGGCGAGACGCGTCGAAGTTTGTGCCGGGGCGTCGTCTTCGTAAACGGTCGTTGACATAACAAGCGTGGACTTCGAGCAGCCGGCGTGTCCGCTAAACTTTTTCAGGAGAACTAAAATCTGATCCGTCCGAGGTTGTTCCGCATCTTCGCCCGCTCCACACGCCTTGTCAACTTCAACTTTCGCGACGCGCGCCGCACTCTGCGTTCTCGCTCCTGGCATCCGCGACGCGAGAGGTTATAATCCGTGGCCTCTAAAACGGCGGGTTGAAATTGAGCGACGCCGAAAGCATCCGCCAACAAACATAAGCGTTCGCCGGAGAACCTTGACGGTTCACAGCGCACCTGACTGAAGCGAGACCCTGATGCAGAGAAATTTTCGCTGGCGTCCCGGCGTGCTGGCGGCCGTCGCCCTGACGCTGCTCGCGCTGCTGCCGCAAGTTCACCTGTGGTACGCGCGCGGCGGCGACTGGCAGGGCGCATACGCTTCCATCGACGGCGACGAGGCGGCCTATGCGGCCTATCTGGCCGCGCTCATCGAAGGCCGCCCGCGCTTAAACGATCCTTACGCCGGAGTTGACGACCGCGCGGGCGCGCCGCTCTCCGAGTCGCTTTTCTCGATCCAGTTCGTCCCGGCTTACGCGCTCGCGCTGCCCGCGCGCGCGCTCGGCCTCGGCGCGCCGGCGGTCTTTATCATCCTCACGCCGCTCGCCACGTTCGCGGCCTCGCTCGCGCTCTATTGGTTGCTCGTGCTGTTGCTGAAAGACGAACGGCTCGCCGCGCTGGGCGTCGTCGTCATTCTCTGTCTGGGAGTGTTTGCGTCCGGGCAGGGCACGCTGTTCGCGCTGACGGGGCGACGCGCCTCTCCACACTTTCTCCCGTTTTTGCGTCGCTACGTTCCCGCACTGCCTTTCCCCCTGCTCTTTCTCTTCATCGCGCTCATCCGGCGCGCTCTCACCGCCGCCGACGGGAAGCGCAACCCGTGGCCGTCCGCGCTGGCGGCGGGCGCGGTACTGGCCTTGCTGATCTTCTCCTACTTTTACCTGTGGACGACGGCCGCCGCGTGGCTCGCCTGCCTCGCGCTCCTGTGGCTGGCGACGTTCGGGCGCGACCGCGAGCGGCGTGGCTGGGAAGTTTTCGGCATGTCGGGCGCGCTCGCCCTGCTCGCACTCGTGCCTTACGCCCTGTTGCTCACGCGGCGCGCGCCGGAGATGGACGCCGTGCAGGCGCTCCAACACACGCGCGCGCCCGACCTCTGGCGCGCGCCGGAGTTGATCGGCTACGCGGCCTTGACGTTGCTGGCCTTCGGCACGTGGCGCGGGTTGCTCTCACGACACGACGCGGTGGTGTTGTTCGCGGCCTCCTTCGCGCTCACGCCCTTCGTGGTCTTCAACCAGCAGGTGCTCACGGGGCTTTCGCTCCAACCGATCCACTACAAGGTGTTCACGTTGAACTACGTCGCGCTGCTAGGGTTCTTCCTCGCGGCCGCGCTCATCTGGCAGCGGCGCGAAGCGTGCGTGCAACAACGCACGGCGCGAAGGAGAATCGCCGTGCGCGCGGCGGCCGTCCTGCTGGCGTCGATGGCTTACGGCGCAGCCCTGCTCGATACCGTCAAGGCCACGCGCCTGCTCGCGCCGACGAACCTCGCGCGCGACGAGCAGATGCGCGTGGTGCGCCGCATGGCCGAGATCGGCATGGAGGACGCCGTGCGCGCCGAAGACGATGGGGCGGGCGACGCGAGCAGGCGCGACGGCAACGGGACGGGCAGCGCGCGGCGCAACGAAGGGGCGGGGGGTGCGAGCAGGCGCGTCGCGCTCGTGACGAGTTACATCCTGTCCGACAATCTGCCGGTCGCCGCCCCGCAGGCCGTCCTCTGGGCGCCGCACATGCTGGTCAATTCAGGACTCACGGCGAGCGAGCACAAAGAGCGCATCTATCAATACCTTTATTACACGGGCGTAGCTCCGGCCGATTTCCCGCGCTTCATCGACGCCAACCGTTTCCTCATCTACATGCTTTTCGGCCCCGCGCGCGCGCTGCCCTACCTGTCCAACGCGCACGCGCCCCTGACCGAAGAAGAGATCAATCGCGAGGGGCGCGCTTACGCCGTCTACGTCGCCGCGTTCACACGCGAACAGGCCGCGCGCCCACTGCTCTCCTACGTCGTCGCGTCGCCGGAACGCACGCACGATCTCTCCGCGCTAGACCGCTGGTACGAGCGCGACGCGGGCGAGCGCGTCGGCGTCTACACGATCTACCGCGTCCGTCTGCGCCCTTGAAGACTTGCCGGATGCGACCCCGAAAACTTAGTATCAGGCGTTTTGCCGAGCCGTCCGCCGTCAGTCGCCGGAAACCGTCCGTCGCCCTCTGCTATGACCAATCCGCTTGAACGCGAAACGCCCGCGCGCTGGCGTTGGGGCTTGCTCGCCGCGCTGGCGCTCATGCTGCTCTCGCTCTTTCCGCAGGCGCACCTGTGCTACAAGCGCGGGGATGCGTGGCAAGGCTCCTACGCGCATTTCTACAGCGACGAACCGGCCTACGCCGCCTACGTCAACGCGCTCATTGACGGCCGCCCGCGCCTGAACGATCCCTACACAGGGCAGGACGACAGCCCGGAAGCGCGCCTGCCCGAATCCCTCTTCTCGATCCAGTTCATTCCCCCTTACCTGCTCTCCCTCCCGGCGCGCGCCTTCGGTCTCACCACCTCGACGATGTTCATCCTGCTCATGCCGCTCATCGCCGGGGCGAGCGCGCTCGCGATCTTCTGGCTGCTCTCGATGCTCACGCGCGACGAGCGGATCGCCTCGGCCGGAGTGCCTTTCGTGCTCTGCCTCGGCATACTCGTCGCCGGTCAGGGGCTGGTGTTGAATCTGTTGGGGCAGAAAACCGCCTACGTCTTCCTCCCCTTCCTGCGCCGCTACGTGCCGGGCGTGCCCTTCGCCTTCTTCTTTTTCTTCTGCGGCTTCGCCTGGCGCGCGCTCGCGGCCGAAGGGCGGCGCGCGCGCCTTTTGTCCGGGCTCGCGGCGGGCGCGCTGTTCGCGCTCATGGTCTATTCCTATTTTTATCACTGGACGATGGCCGCCGCGCTGCTCGCCTGCCTCGCGCTGCTCTGGCTCGCCGCGCGCCCCGCCGGTTGGCGACGCGCCGTTGAACCCTTCGCGCTCATCTCCCTGTGCGCCGCCGTCTCGCTCGTGCCCTACTTTCTCTTGCTCGCGCGCCGCGCGCCGACGATGGACACCGTGCAGGCGCTCACACATTCGCGCGCGCCCGACCTCTGGCGCGGCGTGATACTGCTCGCCGCGCTCGTGCTCTGCGCGCTTGCCTTCGGCGCGCGCCGCCGCTGGCTCGACGCGCGCCGAAGCCCCGCCGTCCTCTTCAACGCCGCGCTCGCGCTCTCCGTCTTCGTCGTCTTCAATCAACAGATCGTCACGGGGCGCTCGCTCCAGCCGATGCACTACGAGCAATACATCGGCAACTACGTCGCGCTGCTGGCGGCCGCGCTCGCAGCGGGCTTGCTCTGGCAGGGGCGGCAAACTGTTAAAGACGCCGCCGCTGTAGCAAACGGCGAGGGCACGGCGACGGCGGCGACGGCGAGGCGTTTGCTCCCGCGTCGCATCTGGCTTGCGGTCGCGCTCGGCGCGCTCTTGTGGGGCGCGGGCGAAACTTTGGTCATCACCAGGCGCGGCGCGGCCGGCAACCTCTTGAAAGACGAATGGGCGGAGGTTGCGTTGCGGCTGAAGGAGCGCGCGCGGAGCGAACAGGCAGACCCGCACCCGGTCGTCTTCAATCCGAGCGTCTATCGCATCGACAATCTCCCGACCTATGCGCCGCTCTCGACCGTCTGGGCGCCGCACATGTTCGTCTTCTCCACGGTCTCGGTGGCGGAAAACAAGGAGCGCTTTTTCAAGTACCTCTACTATTCCGGCGTCGCGGCGAACGACTTCGAGACCATCTACCGCCAGCAGGGCTTCATCTATTTCGCCATCTTCGGCTGGGAACGCGCCAATCCCCGCCTGACCGTCAACTATCGCCCCATCACGCAGGCCGAAATCGACGCCGAGAAGAACAACTACGCCAACTTTCACGCCGGCTTCACACGCGAACAGGCCGCCACGCCCCGGCTCGCCTACGTCGTCGCGCAAATTGATCAACCCTTCAACTTCGCGCCCCTCGACCGCTGGTACGAGCGCGACGCCGGCGAGCGCATCAACCGTCACGTGATCTACCGCGTCCGCCTGCGCGAGACGGGCACGGCCGACGCGCCCTCCGCCCCGCCCCCGGCCGACGCTCCGGCCACGCCGCCCGCGACGTTGAAACAAAGCAGGACATTCGACAAATGACCGACAAAAATTTCTCTTAGTCTCCGTGTCCGAAGGAGAAATTTTCATGTCAACCAGGACGCAAGTCGAAACACAGCCGATGCCGATCAACATCGGTCTCGAAGAACAGGACAGGCGCGAGATCGCCGAAGGTCTCTCGCGCCTGCTCGCCGATACTTTTACGCTCTACTTAAAGACGCACAACTTTCACTGGAACGTCACCGGCCCGATGTTCCAAACGCTCCACCTGATGTTCGAGGAGCAATACAACGAACTCTGGACGGCCAACGACCTGATCGCCGAACGCATCCGCGCGCTCGGCGTCTTCGCGCCCGCCACCTACAGGGAGTTCGCGCGCCTGACGGCCGTCGCCGAAGAGACCGGTGTGCCCGCCGCGACGCAGATGGTGCGCCAACTCGTCGAAGGCCACGAGACGGCCGCGCGCACGGCGCGCTCCGTCATCACCACTGCTGAAAACGCCCACGACGCGCCGACGGCAGACCTGCTGACCCAGCGTTTGCAAATTCACGAGAAGACCGCCTGGATGCTCAGAAGTTTGCTCGCCGAAGAGCAACCGAACATCGCCGCCGTGCCGAACGCCGCCGCGACGGCGCAGGGCGCGTAGGCACGCGGGACACGAAGTTAAGTCTTCGCACGAATCGAGGCCGCTTGCGCCGAACACAACGTTCGGCGCAAGCGGCCTCGCCCTTTCGCGCACGGCGTCGCTCTCAGACCGCAAAGGCGTCGCCCTGCTTACTTCTTGCGGCTCTTCGCCGTCTTGTTCAACTTCAACAGCGCTTCATCGCACCAGTCGAGCAAGGCGCGGCTGACGTGTTGGCCGTAACTGACCGTTAACAGCCAGTAGGGCAAATTAGAGTTGTCGGCATACTCGGCCTTGATCTCTTTCTCGATAGCCTTATATTTTTCGAGCAGCCCGCGCTGGAGTTCTCGGAAGCCCTCGATGTGCCCGACGTTAATATCGAAGGACACCTCCTCGCCGAAAAACAGCTTCAGGAGAAGCTCGTTGCGTTCGACTTTCGGCGTCACCCCTTCGGCCAGCCAACGCTGCAATTCCTCGCGTCCCTGATCCGTCAGCGCATACACGTGGCGGTCGGGCTTGCCCGCCCCCCGCTCCACGGTTTTCGTCACCAGCTTTTCGGCCACCAGGCTTTTCAGGATCGGATAGATCTGCCCGTAGCTCTCCGTCCAGAAGTTACTGATGCTTTCCTCGACGCGCTTCTTGATGTCGTAGCCGGACATCGGGGCGATGCTCAACATCCCCAGCACGGCATATTTGCTTTTGGTCTCTCTCATATATTGACATTGTATATATCTTAGTGATATATAGCTAACGGATTGAGGCGAAGTGATCTTAAGTCACGGCCGGTTTTTTGCACAGAGGAGAAAGACAAATGAGCAACACGTTCCGCGTGGTACTGACGATTCACATCATCTTCGGCGGCGTCGCTTTGCTGGTTGCGCCGGGCGCGATGATTACACGTAAAGGCGGCACGTGGCACAGGCGTTGGGGCAAAGTTTACTTCTGGGCTATGGCGACGGTGGCGGCGAGCGCGGTCGTGCTGTCGCTGCTGCGCCCCGGTCTCTTTCTTCTGCTCGTCGCGGTGTTCAGCTTTTATCTCGCACTCACGGGCTACCGGGTGCTCTATCGCAAAACTCCCCTGGAGCGCGCCAACTTTCTGGACTGGGGCGCGGCGATGCTGATGCTGGCGGGCGGCCTCGCGCTGGTCGGTTACGGCGTCCACTTGCTGCGCACGTCGTCGTTCGGAGTGGTGGCCGTCGTCTTCGGCGGCATCGGTCTGCTGCTGGCGATAACGGATGCACGCGCCTTTCTCCGCCCTCCCGCGGACAAGCGCGCGTGGTTGTTCGTGCACATGGGGCGCATGTTGGGGGCTTACATCGCTACGGTCTCCGCCTTTTCGGTGGTGAACTTTCATTTCCTGCCGCCGCTCGTGCGCTGGTTGTGGCCGGCCGCCGTCGGCTCAATCGGCAGCTACATCTGGGCGCGCCATTACCGGCGGAAATTTTCCGCCGCCTCAAGCGCGCGAAGCGAGCCGTCCGTCCGGGTCAGCCCCGCAGGGCATGTCTAACGCTGTAGGCCGCGATGCGTCCCCGCTCAATCCGCGAGGGCGTCGTCGCCCGCGTCCACGCCCTCGCACACGAGTTTGCTCACCGTCTCAAGCGTGTCGATTTCGTCTACGCTCTTGTCGTCGCGCAGGCGCAGGATGCGCGGGAAGCGCAGGGCGTAGCCGCTCTTGTGTCGCTTCGAGGCCTGCACGCGGTCGAAGGTGACTTCGAGGATGATCTGCGGCTCGACCGTGCGCACGCGCCCGTGCGCGAACTCCTGCAGCGTGTGCGCGCGAAACCACTCGGTCAGTTCGGCCAACTCGACATCGGTCAAACCCGAATAGGCTTTGCCGACGTTGAGCAGTTCCGCGTCTTCGGCCGAACGCCTGACGGCGAAGGTGTAATCCGACAGCAACTTGCGCCGCTTGCCGTGGCCGACTTCGACCGCCGTCACGACGACATCGAGCGTGGCGAGCGCGCGCTTCAACTTCAACCATTCGCGCCCGCGCTTGCCGGGCTTGTAGGACGAGCGCGGGTCTTTGATCATCAAGCCCTCGTTGCCGCGCCCGCGCGCCGCCTCGAACTCGGCATCGAGCAGCGCGACATCGCTCAACAGCTTCGCCTCCGAGAGCCGGAGCGTCGTCGCCTCCGAGAGCCGGAGCGTCGCCGCCGCCATAGAAGCAGCAGTATTGTCCCCGCCGGCCTCCTTATTCGTCGCCTCCTTATTCGTGACGAGGCTTTCGAGCGCGGCGCGACGCGCGGCGAGCGGCTCGTCGAACAACACGCGCCCGCCCGCGTAAAGCAGATCGTAGGCGATGAAGACGACGGGCGTGGAGGCAAGCAGTTCGTCGCCGACGGTCTTGCGCCCGAGTCGTTTTTGCAACTCGGCGAAGGGCAGAATTTCCGCCCCGCGCGCGGGCACGATCTCGCCGTCCATGATCGCGTCAGCGGGGAGCGCGGCGAGCGGCGCGACGAGTTCGGGGAAGCGGTGCGTCACCTCGTCGAGCGTGCGCGTATAGAGCGCGACGCGCCCCGCCTCCACGTGCGCCTGCGCGCGGATGCCGTCGAATTTGTCTTCGACGTAAAACTCGGCGGGCATCGTGCGCCCGATGTCCGCGAGGTCTTCGCCGGCGGTGGCGAGCATGAATTTGATCGGGTGGAAGAGGCGCATCGAGATGCCCGCGAGATCGCCCCGGCGGGCGCGCGCGGCCGTCTCGCCGATGTCGCCCGTGAGCATGTTCGCGCGCGCCACGTCGGCCAGCGGTCGCTCGAAGGCGCGTGCGAGCGCGTCCTCCACCAATCCCTCTTTGAGACCGATGCGCAAATCGCCGACGAGCAGCTTGACGAGATACTTCGCTTCGAGCGCCGTGGCGCGCGCGAACGCTTCGGCCAGCAGCGCGCGCTTGTTTTTCGTGCCGGGTGTGTCGCTCAGGGTGTGGATGAGGCTTTCGACCCCGGCGAGCGTGAAGGTCGGTTGGTTCACTTCGTCGCGCCCGGCCTCGCGAAACGCTTCTTCGGCCACTTCGCCGGAATCGCCGAGGCGCACGTAGCGCGGGCGCAAATTCTCCGTGTCGAGGCCTGTCACGTCCGAGAGCACGTCGCGCAACAAATTCGTGCCGACGTTGGTCGTGCGCGCGTCGTTCAGGGCGAACTGGTGTCCGGCGAAGTAGCGCGCGGCGCGCACGAGGTCTGCATCGTCGAGCGTGTGGAAGTATGAGCCGAGCAGCGCGGCCTTTTCGAGTTTCTTCGTCGTCGCCGCGACCGCTTCGGCCGCCCGCGCGAAATGCGCGAGCGCGCCGCCCGCCGCCTCGCCGGGTGAGCTTTCGTGCTGCGGCCGTTTTGCGTCCGGCTTCTTCGTACGTGGCATGTCTTCAGGTTCTCATCAACTCCGCATCAACTCCGCATCAACTCCGCGGGCACGCGCACGGCTTCGTGTTCTTCGGGCGCGCCGAACAGTTCGGGGTGGATGATGCGCGCGAGAATCTCCGCGCCCGCGACGACGCGCGGGCCGGGGCGACTGAAATAGGCCGTCGCGTCCACCGCCCACACTTCGCCGCGCGCGACCGCCGGAAGCTCCTGCCAGCCCGCCGGCAGACGCGCCGCTTCGAGCGCGCGGAGCGTGTCTTCCTTGTAATAGCCGCACGGCGCGAGCACGATCACTTCGGGCGCGTAGTCGCGGATGGCTTCCGGCGTCGTCGTGGTTGAAGGCTGACCGGCGTGGCCGAAAGCGTGGTCGCCGCCGGCGAGCGCGATTTGTTCGGGAACCCAGTGGCCGGGAGCAAACGGCGGCTCAAGCCATTCGAGCACGAAGGTGCGCGGCCGCCTCTCGACTTCCGACAGCACGAGCGCGAGCGAATCGAGGCGCGTGGCGAGTTCGCCGACGAGTTGTTCGGCTTCCCGCTCTCTTCCCGTCAGGCCGCCCACGGTGCGGATGTTCGAGAAGATGTCGGCGATGGTGTTCGGTTCGAGCGAGACGACGCGCACATCCCGTTCGAAGAGGCGCGCGGCCTGCTCCACCTGTTTGTAACTGACGGCGCACACGTCGCAGAGTTCCTGCGTGATGAGGAGATCGGGGTTGAGCGCGCGCAGAGCCGCTTCGTCCAGGTCGTAGATCGAGCCGTGTCCGTCGAGTTGGGAGCGGACGGCGTGGTCGATCTCGGCGCTCGACATCGTCTGGTGCGAGATGCGACTGGCGGTGAGTTGCGGGAGACCGACGACCGTTGCCGGGTAGTCGCATTCGTGCGTGACGCCGACGAGAGCGTCTTCGAGTCCGAGCGCGCAGACGATCTCGGTGGCCGAAGGCAGCAGAGAGACGATGCGCGGCGTGTGTGGTTTGCTCATCAAAAATTTACTTTCCCCGTCCGGCTTGATCTTCGCCTGAGAGGTTCGCGCGTCCGGGCGGTTGCTGTCAAGAATGCCCGACGCGCGGCGGCTTTTCCCTTTGCTCGCCTCTCGCGCTACAATCCTGCCTCTAACTTCTTTACGGAATACGAGGGACACGCCCGATGCGGGACAAACCGACGAATTTACCGACGACGCAGCCCGGCGGCGAGCCGCTGAAATCTTTCACGGAGACGGTCGTCGAACGCCGCGCCACCAACAGGTTCAAACCGGATGAAGTGCCGGAGGAGACTTTGAACGCGATTCTGCAACTCGGCCTGCAAGCCCCTTCGGGCTACAATCTCCAGCCGTGGCGTTTCATCGTCGTGCGCGAGGCGGCGAATCGCGCGCGGCTGCAGGCGGCGGCCTACAATCAGGCTAAGGTCGGGCAAGCGCCGGTGGTCGTCATCGCCGTCGGGATGAAAGAGGAGTGGAGGCAGACTGCGGACGAAGTGTTTCGAGAGGGCGCGGCGCGCGGCGCGGGCAACCCCGACACGGTGGAGCAGTATAAACAGGGCGCGCTCGGGTTTCTCTCGCACATGCCGATGGACGTGTGGGTGAATCGCCACACGATGATCGCCTTCACCACTTTGATGTACGCGGCGGAAGCCTACGGCTTCGACACCGCGCCGATGGAGGGCTTCGACGCGGCGGCGGTCAAACGCGAGTTCGGGCTGCCCGAAGAGGCCGAGGTGGTCGCGCTCTTAGCCATCGGGCGCGCCGAGCAGCCGGACAAAGCTTATCCCGGCCGCTTCCCGCTCGCACGCCTCGTCTACAGCGAGCGTTACGGGGAAGCGTGGAAAAGCAACGATGAAGTATGAACGATGAACGATGAACTGAAGACAAAAGCGTTTTGCTTTACTTCATCGTTCATCGTTCCGCGTTCAACGTTTGTTTGTGGAGTTGAGTTATGACGGAGCAGCAGCAGGAGGCGCGTTTCGGCGGGGTGGTGGATCACATCGCCGTGCGCTGCGAGGATTTGGGGCGCGACGTGCGCGAGTATGAGCGCATCGGGTTTCGCGTGGAGACAATGTACGAGGATTGGGCGATGATGCGCGACGAGCGCGGCTTCGGCGTCGCGCTCCTGCCTCCAGACTCGAAGCACCCGCCGCATCTGGGCTTGCGCGTCGAGACGCGCGAAGAACTCGAACAGGCCGCCGCGCGCGAAGGCCGCCCGCTCAAAGAGCACCGCGACCGCACCGTCTCCTTCTACACGAAAGGCGTCGGCGGGCAGGTGATCGAAGTCATCTACTATCCGCCGGATTACAAAGGATAGTTTCAAGTTTCAGGTTTCAGGTTTCAAGTTACGAAACAAGGAACCTCTTTCCTGAAACTTGAAACCTGAAACTTGAAACCATGTTTTTCTTATTTCTCGAATCGCTCGGCACGACGGAGTTGCTCGTCATTCTGGTGCTCGCGCTCGTCCTGTTCGGGCCGCGCAAGCTGCCGGAGATGACGCGCAAGTTCGGCAAGAGCCTGAACGAGTTCAAGCGTGCGGGCGACGATTTCAAGCGGACGTGGGAGCGCGAGGTGGCATTGGAGAGCGTGGAGCGCGATGCCGCCATCGACCGCGCGATGGTGGCAGAATCGCCCACCCCGGCGCAAATTCCGACGGGCGAAAATCGCGCGGACGCGCCGCCGCCACCCGCACGCGACATCACCGCAGCCGCTTATGCTCCCGTCCAGGGCGCGAACATCGCACGCGGCGCGCGCGTTGAAGTTGGCGCGACGGCAGCGACCGAGTCCGAAGCCGCGTTTGCGACGGAAGAGACGGCGGAGCAGCAGACGCCGTCGCGCAAGGCCGACTGGTTGTAGAACCGCCCGTCAGAGCAACCTTCCCGAAAGAGCATGGCGTCCACACTCTTGGAATCCGAAGACACCGGCGACGAGCAGGATTCGCGGCTCGGCGGCCAGATGTCTTTCCTCGATCATCTCGACGAACTGCGCCGCCGCCTTGTCCGCTCGATCATCTTCGTCGTGGTCGTCTTCATGGCCTGCTGGTTCGTCTCCGATTACATCTATAACTTCCTCGCGCGCCCGGTGCTCGCCGCCCTCGCCGACGCGCAACGCCGCCAACTTCCGCTCGGCGGCATCACCGGCAGCGAGGCCGTGCTCCCGCTCACCTCCGCCCGCGAGCATGATACCGGTCGCTACGTCTTCACCGAGATGACGAAACTCGGCGCGAACGTGATCCCGGTGGGCACGTCGGTCGCGGCGCGCGTCGCGCGCGACGCCGGAGGGCAACTAGGCCTCTTCACGGATGAGCCGATCTACGCCGGGGGCACGATCATCCCGAAGGGCGTGCGCCTGCCCTTCGACCTCAACGCGCAGCCGGAGGCTTTGCCCGGCCTGGACGACCGCCTCGTCGTCAACACCGCGCTCGAACCCTTTTCGCTCTACGTGAAAGTTTCGCTCTACACGGCCGTGTGCCTGTCCGTGCCCTTCCTGCTCTGGCAAATCTGGGCGTTCGTCGCGCCCGGCCTCTATCCGCACGAGCGCGGCTATGCCGTCCCCTTCGTCATCCTCGCCTCTGTTTTCTTCGTCGGCGGCGCGGCCTTCGCCTACTACATCATCTTTCCCCCGGCGGCGCGCTACCTGCTCGGACTCGGACAGGACTTTCGCCTGCTCCTCAAGGCCAACGACTATTTCGACTTCATCATCTTCATCATGCTCGGCATGGGACTCATCTTCCAGATGCCCGCCGTCACCTACATCCTGGCGCGCATCGGCCTCGTCACGGCGTGGCTGCTCGTGCGCATCTGGAAGACCTCGCTCATCGTCATCTTCGTCGCGGCGGCCTTCATCTCGCCGACGAGCGACGTGCTCAACATGATGCTATTCGCCGCCCCGATGCTCGTCCTCTACGTCATCTCCATCTTCGTCGCTTGGATTTTCGGCCGCGCGCGAACCACAACAGAGGTCAGAGGTTAGAGGTTAGAGGTTAGTCGAAGACGGTTGTAAAAGTTTTAACCGATCTCTGACCTCTAACCTCTGACCTCTGACCTCTATCTTTCCCTTTTTCAGGCAACTTTTAGCTCCCTTTGGCGCATCTTGACCTAGTCCGACCGAGGCTCTACAATCGCGGCTAGAAAGTTTGGCGATGCAAGACGGTTAAGCCCCGGTTGCGGAGACGGTGTTGACCTTCCGGCGTCGCCGTTTTCACGACTTCCGGCAAGAAATCTATCAAAAGGGTTTTCTTTCAAACACGCACGCGCTCCACAGGCTGCATCAGCCCGGCGCGACTCGCTAAATAAAATTTACGGTCGAATAACGCAACAGGAGTAGTAAAACGATGGCTCGTAATCTTAGTCTGCGAAGCACGCTCATGCTCGCCCTCTTCATCTTCGCGCTCGCCGCCCCGCAGGAGGCCTTTGCGCAAAAGGACAAAAAGAAGAATGCCGACGCGCAGGACGTGTTGGAACGCCCGCGCAAGCAGAAGGAAGAGGTCAAGAAGATTTACCGCGAGTGGCCGGACAAGGACGTGGCCTACATCATCACGAACGCCGAACGCGACGCCTACAAGAAGCTCGCCACCGACGAGGAGCGCGAGCAGTTCATCGAAGGCTTCTGGCAGCGGCGCGACCCCGACCCCGACACGGACGAGAACGAATACAAGGAACAGTATTACGAGCGCATCGCCTACGCCAACGAGCATTACGCTTCCGGCATCCCCGGCTGGAAGACGGATCGCGGCCGCATCTACATCACCTTCGGCAAGCCGGATTCCGTCGAGTCGCACCCTTCGGGCGGCTCATACGACCGTCCGAGCTATCACGGCGGCGGCTCGACGACGACCTACCCGTTTGAAGTCTGGTTCTACCGCTACCTCGAAGGCATCGGCTCCGGCATCGAGGTCGAGTTCGTTGACCCGACCGGCACGGGCGAATATCGCCTCGCCCGCTCGCCCGACGAGAAGGACGCGATGGCGATGGTTCCCGGCGCGGGACTCACCCTGAGCGAACAACTCGGGCGCAGCAGCAAGGCCGACCGCATCACCAACGGCAGCGGCTACCAGCGCGAGCAGGACAGCCCCTTCGCGCGTCTCCAACTGATCTCAGACCTCTCGCGGCCGCCCGTCATCAAGAACGCCGAGCTGGCCGGGCTTTTGACCGACTCGGGGAAGATTGAAGACAACCCGCTCAACTTCGACATGCGCATCGATTTCTACCGCCAGTCTGACGAGCGCGTCGTGACGGCCTTCACCATCCAGACCGAGAACAAGGAACTGACCTTCTCCGACGTGGGCGGCGTGCAGACGGCGCGCATGAATATCTTCGGCCGCATCACTTCGGTCGCCGGTCGCCGCGTCGGCGTCTTTGAAGATGCCGTGACGACCACGGCCAGCAGCTCCGACCTGCTCGACATGAAGAACCGCAAATCGGCCTATGGCAAGACCGTTCCGCTCGCGCCCGGCACTTATCGCGTGGACGTCATCGTGCGCGACATCAACTCCGGCGCGACGCAGGTCAAACACCTCGGCTTCACCGTGCCGAAATACGACGCCAAGCAACTCTCGACTTCCACGCTCGTGCTCGCGGCCAAATTGCAGAGCATGTCGGATGCGCCTGCCGTCGGCCAGTTCACCATCGGCCAGTTCAAGGTGATTCCGAACGTGGCGCGCACCTACCGCAAGGGCGAACCCGTCGGCATCTACCTGCAGGTTTACAACGCGGGGGTCGACCAGACGACGCTTCGCCCCTCGGTGGATGTTGACTACGTGCTGCTGAAGGACGGCAAGGAACTCGGCAAGATGCCCGAAGACTGGCGCGGCATGAGCGACGCCGGCCAGCGCCTGACGCTCGCCCGCATGATCACCAGCGACCAGCTCGCCCCCGGCGAATACGAACTCTCCGTGCGCATCAAAGATCGCGTCTCCGGCCAGACGCTCTCGCCTTCCGAGAAGTTCACGATCACGCAGTAGAAGTCTCCGGCTCGAACATAAAAAAGGTGGCGGCAAGTTTTCATACTTGCCGCCACCTTTTTTACGAGCGCGCTTCGTCGAGAGCCGCGCCGCGGCCGGATGCGTTTCAGCCCGGCTCTCTTTCCCCGCGACGCAGGGCGTTGACGAGCAGGTGCGCGCGGCGCGTCGGTTCGGGTTGGCGATAACCGCCGTCGGCTTTGAGCGTCAGTTCAATCGCGCCGGGGAGGTCGATCAGGTGGCCGGGCGAGACGTAAATCGGCTGGACGCGCGTCTTCGTCCGCAAGGCCGCGCCGACCGTCTCGCCGTTCTTCGGGTCGACGAGCGGTTGCCAACTGCCGCGCTCCTCCGCCAACTCTTCGTGCCTGCCCACCAGCACGGACTTCGCGCAACCGAACGTCGGGCGGTTCAAAAACAGGCCGACGTGCGAGGCGATGCCGATGCGGCGCGGGTGCGCGATGCCCTGCCCGTCGAACATCACGGCGTCCGGCTCGGTCTTCAGCTTCGACCAGGCTTCCAACACGGACGGCGCTTCACGAAACGACAGCAGCCCCGGCACGTAGGGAAACCGCGTCTCGCCCACCACGCCCACCTCCTCCAACACTTCGAGCGACGGCACACGCACCACCACGATGCCCGTGTAGATGACGGGCGAGAATTTATTGAAGGAGATGTCCGCGCCCGCCACCGTCTCAATCTTCCCGACCGCGTGCGGCTCGACGCGCACCCGCCCGCGCAGGCTTTTCTGCAACTCAATCGCCTCGCGCGGCCGTATCTCCCAATCGTGCAGTTGTTCGTAATGAGCCATCGTGAATCCCGGTTTAACGAAGTTTCGCCGGCGAGTTGCGGCTGCCGGCGTGAGAAGTCGATCAGTGGGGCGTTCCGCGCCGCCCGTTGGCGACGGCATATGAGAGGAAACACTTCAGTTCGGTGAGGCTCTGTCGATTCGTCAGAGCGGTCTTCACCTTCTGCCCGTCCTTGTTCAGCGGTTTAAATCCAGGGTGCTCAAGTTTACTCTCGTCTTTCAGATATTCGGCGAACGCGCCGGCCGCCTCGCCGTAGATGTCGCGGGCAGCCTTGGTACACAGGAAAGAGGTAATAGACTTCGAGTGATCGGGTTTCCCGCCCCTCGGGATGAAAAACGGCTTCTCGGCAACCTGTCTGGTGAAGCTGATGAATGCGCTGTTCAGCCGGTTGAAATACGACAGGCCGCCCTCGCTCGCGGCCACTGGGAGCGGCGCCTGGAGTTTAGTGTCCAGCGTCAGGTTACGCAGGATGTTGCCGATCATATACATGTCGGGGTCGGATTGCAGGTAGACGATCTCCTTCACGCGACCGAGAGCCATGATTCCGGCGCACTGCGAGCAGGACTCCAGAGAGGTGTAGATCGTGACGTTCTCCAGCGTGTTGTAGTCGTCCTTCGCCGGCGAGTGCAGCGAGTAGTCGTTGGTGTTCCAGGTGTCCTGAACTTGCGCCAGCCCGTAAACACGGCGAACGAGACGCGCCTCGGCGTGCTCGACCGAGCTGTTGAAGATTTTATTGTGGTTGAAATCGAAATCTATGACGCGGCCGTCCCCGTCAACGGCGATGGCCGCGATGTTGTGCCCCAGATAGTCGCGGTTGAGATACTTGCCGTCCGCGGCGTCGTCGGGTTCGTTCCACGGGTACTCGCCGTTGCGCCCGTACTTGTTGCCGTTCCAGTAATGATGCACCAGCGTCATCAAGGCCAGCGAGTAGAGGCGGTGGCGTTCCTTCTGGCCGGCCGAAAGCGGCTTCGCGTCGAGGGCGATCAATTCTCTCACAGGCCGATCCAAGTAAAACTTCAGGCGCTCGTTGAGGACGGGTGTCCCCGTCACGGATGCGTCCACCGCGAGGGTCAATGTTTCATTCTTTTCGACCATGTCGCTCCTCCCGAAACTCGTGCATGAGTGGTTAAGGATCAACGCCCCGGCTCACCGAGCCGGCACGCTTCTCTAAGGCGTCGCGGCCGCGCCGGTGATTTGTTCACATTTTCGCTAGCGTAGGTTGATTGCAATCTCTGAGCATCCGGTGTCGAGTCGGGGCGGTGAAGAAGGCGTCAGGCCGTTTCAAGGAAGCACATCACTGCCGGAAAACAACAGCCTTTTATTACAACCGATGATTTATGTCAATGACGTTGCCCGCCGCGCCGGGTTCCGGCGTTGATGAGGTAGCCCCGCCGGCCGTGTGTTGATAAGAGAGTGGCTCGAAGACTAAAGAAGCGTGCGCGGGGGCGGACGGCGGCGCGGGAGACAGACCTGGCGACCGGGGGCGCGTGCGAATTGAACACCTTGCCGCCCCGGCTAGTTTCGTGGCGATTCACACCGCAGTTTTTTCGGGCGTTGAAAAATCAATCGTCTCGCCGCCGGCGATGGCGGAATCTTTGCGTGCGATGGAATGGACGAGCCAGCGCGCGTCGTCGCGCGCGGGGAAATCGTAGCGATAGTGTGCGCCGCGCGACTCTTCGCGCCAGAGAGCGGCGCGCGCGATAAGCAGGGCGACCGCGACGAAGTTGCGCGAGGGCGCGCGCAAACTTCGCGCCCGCTCAATCTGTTCGAGTTCGCCGAGCGCGCGCACGAGCGATTGCCGCGAGCGCAGGATGCCGACGCGCTCCCACATCAGACGCCTCACGCGCTTCCGCACGGCGAGCGCGATCTCGCCCGCGTTCGCCTCCGCCATCCGCGCCTCTCCCGCGCCGTCTCCGCCGCTCGCACCGGCGGGCGCGGCGGAGACGAGCGCGTCTGCGGCGTGCGCGGCGGCGGCGGCGCGACCCGCGCGCGCGCCGAAGACGAGACCTTCGAGCAGCGAGTTCGAGGCGAGACGGTTCGCGCCGTGGACGCCGGTGCAGGCCACTTCGCCCGCCGCGTAGAGTCCCGGCAGCGTGGTGCGCCCGTCGAGGTCTGTGCGCACGCCGCCCATGATGTAGTGCGCGGCGGGCGAGACGGGAATGAGTTCGCGCGTGATGTCGAGGCCGTG
>DASQLU010000009.1:0-70818 GCA_035645855.1 Pyrinomonadaceae bacterium | reverse complement strand
GCGGAATGAGAGCGCAAGCTTGCGGAGCTTGAGGTCGCGCGTTCGAATCGCGCCGGGTTCTTTCAATTTATTCCGGGGTCGTCCAACCGGCAGGACGCCTGACTTTGGATCATGAGATGAGGGTTCGACTCCTTCCCCCGGAGCTTTCATGTTCGGCCGACGTAGCCCAACGGCAGGAGGCGCTGGTCTTAGAAACCAGACAGTAAGAGTTCGAATCTCTTCGTCGGCATCGCAATCTTTCAGGCTGGAGTGGCGGAACAGGCAGACGCGCGGCGTTGAGGTCGCCGAGAGCGAGAGTCTCATTGTGGGTTCGAATCCCACCTCCAGTATCGAGCGGCGGGCGGGAGTGGCGTAACTGGTAAACGCGGCGGTCTTAAAAACCGCTCCTCCGGGGTTGTGGGTTCAACTCCCACCTTCCGCATCGGGCGCGTGTAGCCCAAACGGCAGAGGCGGCAGTTTCAAAAACTGCACGGGTGAAAGTTCGACTCTTTCCACGCGCACCAATTTTTCCACGGGGATGTATGCAAAAGGACTAAGCAACTTGATTTTCAATCAAGCCTGTGCGGGTTCGAGTCCCGCCATCCCTATTCGATTTCATGTCGGCTGTAGCTCAAGGGCAGAGCGTCGCGCTGTGAACGCGAAGACGACGAGTTCGAGTCTCGCCAGTCGACCCAACATTTTTTGCGCCGGGGCGCGCGCGGCAAGTCCGGTTCAAGTTGCCTGAGTCTCGATCAGGAAATCGACAATTCAGATTTGTTACGCGCCGTCAAAATTTTTCTCCGGGAACTGTGGCCGAGAGGTGAGGCACTTGCTTGTCAAGCAAGCCGATGATGGGTTCGAGTCCCTCCAGTTCCGCTTCCTGTCAACGCGCGCCGCGAGCTATACGGGTGCAGCAGTCGCCTCTTAAGCGACGGAGACGGGGTTCGAGACCCCGGCGGCGCATCAATTGATCGTGCGAAAGCCCGGCCGCACGGTCATGCAAACGGGGTGTGGTGTAAAGCTCGCATCCAAGTCTTGGGAACTTGTGGTGACAGTTCAATTCTGTCCACCCCGACCATTCACGCACCGTTAGTCCAGACGGCCGAGGACACGGCGTTGCCATCGCCGAGACGCGGGTTCGATTCCCGCACGGTGCTCCAAACTTCAACGCGGGCGGTTAGCTTAACGGAAAAGCATCACGCTTCGAACGTGATCGATACGGGTTCGAGTCCTGTACCGCCTTTCTTTGCGAGAGTGGTGTAGACGGCTAACACCCCGGTCTTCCAAACCGGCGTCGCGGGTTCGAGTCCCGCCTCTCGTTCCACATTTTCACGCGCGCGCTCGTAGCCAAGTGGCAAGGCGACAGTCTGCAAAACTGTTAACGCGGGTTCGATTCCCGCCGGGCGCTTCAGCCGACCCGCAGACCGCGCTTCGCCGCGCGGCCGTTTGCGGCCGCTTCAACATCGACGGGGAAAGGAGGCGACGACCAAATGACGATCAACGGCAGAGTTCTACTGCTCAATCAAACTTACGAACCGCTCGGCACGGTGGGCGTGGCGCGCGCGATGGTGATGCTCTTCAACAACAGCGTGACGGTCGAGGAGTGGGACGAGGGACGCACGCTGCGCACGCCGCGCGAAGAGTACCCGGTGCCTTCGGTCGTGCGTCGCCGGACTTACATCAACGTGCGTCGCCGCCGGGAAGCATCGGGCATGAAACGCCTGCGCATTTACATACGCGACAAGTATCGCTGCCAGTATTGCGGCGAGCGCAAGCTGCCCGCGACGCTCACGCTCGACCACATCTTCCCGCGTTCGCGCGGCGGCGACAACTCGCCCCTCAACATCGTGACGGCCTGTCTCGGCTGCAACAACCGCAAAGGCAACCGCACGCCGGAAGAAGCGCGTATGCCTCTGTTGACGACGCAGAGCGCGCTGCGCGTGCGTCTGGAGCGCGTGGTCTTGTGCCATTACGCGGAGGCGCGACCCGAATGGCGTAAGTATCTCTTTCTCGAAGAGGCCGGCGACGGTGCGTCGGCTGCGCGCGGGGAACAAAACACTGCCTATATATGAAGGGCGGGCGTGGCCCGCCCTTCATACCTCGCGCGGGTGAAGGCGGAACGTTGCGAAGCCGCACGGTCGGGTAGCTCAGACGGATGAGCGCCGCGCTGAAAACGCGGAGAGGTTGGTTCGATACCAACCCCGACCATCGAACGAAGCGAGAGAATTTTATTGTGGTGTAACTCAACTGGCGGAGTGCTTCCCTGTTAAGGAAGAAGTTGTGGGTTCGAATCCCACCGCCACAGCCATTTTTGCACGCAGCCGGTTAGCTCAGACGGCCAGAGCGCCTCTCTTACAAAGAGAATGTCGAAGGTTCGATTCCTTCACCGGCTACCAAAGTTTTCGGGGCGTGTCTCAGCCCGCCAGAACGGCGACTGTGCGGGTTTGTGGAGAATCGAGGCGCGGCTTGCCTCACGCCCCGGCCAAATCTTCGACGCCGAATCTTCAATGACGAATCTACGTTCACGAATCTTTCGCGTCGAATCTTCGACGCGGAAGTTTCCCGCGGCGACGTAGCTCCAACCGGCAGAGCGGCTGTCTCGTAAACAGCAGGTTGAGGGTTCGACTCCCTCCGTCGCCTCCACACGCACAGGGGTCTGTAGCTCAGAGGGATTAGAGCGCTCGTCTTCTAAACGAGTCGGCGCAGGTTCGAGTCCTGCCAGACCCGCCAACTGTTTTTTCCTCATGCGGAGTAGCTCAGTTGGCAGAGCATTCGCCTCATAAGCGAAAGTGCGCGGGTTCAAGTCCCGCCTCCGCGATTAATTTTCCGCAGGTGTTTGATTTCGGGATGGTAGCTTAATTCGGCAGAGCGACAGTCTTGCAAACTGTTAGGTGAGAGTTCGAGTCTCTCCCATTCCACCAAAATTTCGCGGCGTAGCTCAACGGCTCACAGAGCGCCCGTCTTGTAAACGGGATGATGCGGGTTCGACTCCCGTCGCCGCAAGTTTCGCGTCCGGCGCGGGGATAGAGCAAGGGCGGCTCCGTGGTCTCATAAGCCACGCACAAACGGCAGGTTCGACTCCTGCCCCCGCAACCAATTTCCGACTCCCACAACTTCCCCACCCCAAGCAAAGGCGCACGGCCGCAGCCTCCCGGTCTCGGCCGTGCGTCTTCCCGCCTCCGTTGGGGACAATGATTTTTTGTTGGCCCGGAGTTCGAGCGACAGAACAGCGGACTTTTAATCCGCGAGGTGCGGGTTTGAGCCCCGCCGGGTCAACCAGGTTTTCGCAGCCGGCGTCTCAAGAGAATTGAATTTTAAGGTTGGAAACCAATTAAAGTGCTGTAAAATATTCAGCCATCAACCACAGGCGAGCGGCGCGTGTAACCCGCGCCTTCTCGAAGGACAACCTCGGCACCGTGGGAGGACAAATTATGACGAAATTAATGCTCGCCGCCACACTGACGTTGCTCGCGGCCGTGTCGGCGCAGGCGCAGGTAAGTCGGCGACCGAATCCGGAAGATAATACGAGACAGGCTGCCTTGAGCGATCCCGACCCCATCCGCAGGGAAGAACGCCTGATCAGCATCAGCAGCAGGGAGCTAAGCGGGCCGAGGCGTGCCGCCGACGCCCCGCCTTTCGCGAACGTATCGACGTTCAAGGCGCAGTTGGACATCACCAATCGCGGCTCGAAGACCATCAAATCCGTCTCCTGGTTAGCCACGCTCACAGACCCGGCAACGGGCGCATTGATCCGCACATACAACATCGAGACAAAGCGGCGAATCGCCCCCGGCGCGACGAAGAAGCTTGAGAAGAAGTTGCCGACCCCGCGTGCCCACACGGTGAGTGCCGCCCCCGGCGGACGCAAGTCGCCTGTCGTCGCCGATCTTAAGTCCACCATCATCCAAATCACATACGAGGATGGATCAACCTCTGAGAAGCCATAGCGCACAGGACTGAGTCTTCGACACGGCGCGCGATCCGCCGACGACATGTAAACCCGACCATGATAAGCCTCGCCCACACCGGCGGGGCTTATCCTTTGTCTCTGCACGCAACGTCCGGCGGAACCTCGTCCCCTGACCCTTGCAGCGCAACTCACGCGGGGTAGCTCAATGGCAGCAGCACCCGACCGATAATCGGGCGACGGAGGTTCGATTCCTCCCTCCGCGATCACACTCACTCCGTTACAGCGGACTTTTAATCCGCGAGGTGCGGGTTTGAGTCCCGCCGGGTCAACCGGGTATTTCTCAGGCGGCCGGTCTGAATAAGCGCCGGGCGGCTATCGATCAGTTAACAATAATTTAACGCACCCTGCGATTGACAGGCTTTCGCGCTCTCTCTAAAATGCCGCCTTCGAAAGGGGAGTAGGTCACCCTCTCTTGAGGGTTTGGTGAAGCCGTCAATACGTTGCTCGCTGTGGAGCATCCGGCTCATCTGGAAGAGTCAACAGCCAGGCTCAACGACCAAGACCTTTTGCGGCTCGCGTAGCGCGCAAAGGGTCTTTCTTTTTGCGCGCACGTCACATAGGCGTTCATCGTGAAAGGATTGGGTGGTGGTTGAGATTTTCCCCTTTGTCGAATACTGGTGGTTCTATTTAGGTTTCACCGGCTTTGTGCTTTTCCTCCTGGCGCTCGACCTCGGCGTGTTTCATCGGCAGGCGCACGAGGTCTCGTTCCGCGAAGCGGCGACGTGGAGCGTGGTCTGGATCGCGCTTGCGCTCCTGTTCAATTTCCTGCTCTACCAGTACGCGCTCTGGAAGTTTCCGCAAGACGCGCGCCTGATGGCGACGCCGGGCTTCGACCCGGCGGCTGCGGCATGGCGCGTCTCGCTCGAATTTCTCACCGGCTACATCGTCGAAAAGTCCCTCTCGGTCGATAACATTTTCGTCTTCGTACTGGTGTTCGGCTACTTTGGGATTCCCGCGAAATACCAGCATCGCGTGTTGTTTTACGGCATCGTCGGGGCTTTGATCTTCCGCGCTATCTTCATCGCCCTCGGCGCGGCGTTGATGCAATATCACTGGGTCGTCGTCGTCTTCGGCGCGTTCCTGATCATCACCGGCGTCAAAATGATGTTCGCGCCGGATAAGGGTGTCGAGCCGGACAAAAATTTATTGATCCGGTTATTCCGACGCTTCATGCCGATCACTCCAGCATTGCACGATCAGCGTTTCTTCGTCAGATTGAAAGGTGTGACGCACGCCACGCCTTTATTCGTCGCGTTGCTGTTTCTGGAGGCGACGGATGTCATCTTCGCGGTGGATTCCGTCCCGGCAATCTTCGCCCTGACGAGCGAACCGCTCATCGTGTTTACGTCAAACATTTTCGCCATCCTCGGCCTGCGCGCGCTCTACTTCATGCTGGCCGGGGCGATTGATAAATTCCACATGCTGAAGTACGGGCTGGCGCTGGTGCTTATCTTCGTCGGTTTGAAAATGGTGTGGCTCAACGACCTGTTCGGCGGCAAGTTCCCCATCGCCCTGTCGCTCGGCATCATCGCGTCGGTCATTACCGCCTCGGTCGTGCTCTCTTTGCTGTTCCCGAAGGTTCGCGCGGAAACAACGTCATGACAAGTCGCCTCAAGTAGCGTAGATGTCTCCGGCGGGTCGTGCCGAGGACGACTGCGCACCGGCGCGTTAGCGCGGAGCCTCGCCTTCATACGCGAGGCTTCACGCAAACGCGCCTGCGCGCGCATCGCGTTTCAAAATCCGTCCCAAGTCTCGCCGGAGCAGACGTATGTTCACGCGGGGTAGCTCAATGGCAGCAGCACCCGACCGATAATCGGGCGACGGAGGTTCGATTCCTCCTTCCGCGATCACACACGCCACGCGCGACGTTGCACGCGCGATCCCTCCACGCGACGACCCGCGCCCTATTTGTTAAACTCTCTCCCGCTCCGATACTCTTTCGAGGGACGCCCGAATCTTCCGTGCAAATCTCAATTCCGGTTCCGCCCACCTTCAACTTCAAACGCACGGCCATGAGCCACGGCTGGCGCACGCTCCTGCCCTTCGAATTTGACGAAGCAAACTGGAGCATCACGCGCGTGCTCGCCCCGCGCGGCGACGACGGCGCGCCTGTCACCGTCCGCGTTACCGCACAGGACGCCGCGCTCTCGGTTGACGTTGCGCGCCGCAAACCAGGCCGCCGCGACATCGCCGCTATCACGCGCGACGTGCGCCACATGTTCCGGCTCGACGACGAGTTGAGCGCCTTTTACGGGACGGTCGCCGCCGACCCCGACTTCCGTTGGATCGACGCAGAGGGCGCGGGTCGCCTGCTCCGTTCGCCCACCGTCTACGAGGATTTGGTGAAGACCATCTGCACGACCAACTGCTCCTGGGCGTTGACGCAGAAGATGGTGGAAGGGCTGGTCAACAATTTAGGACGACCGACGCCGGAGGACGGCCGGCGCACGTTCCCGACGCCCGCGGCGATGGCCGCCGCGCCGGAGAGTTTTTATCGCGACGTGATGCGCGCGGGATACCGCGCAAATTATTTCAGGGAACTGGCCGGGTGCGTCGCCTCGGGCGAACTCGACGTGGAGAGTTGGATGACGAGCGAGCTTCCGACGCCCGACCTCAAGCGTGAAATGAAGCGCGTCAAGGGCGTCGGCGAGTACGCGGCGGACAATCTCTTAAAGCTCCTCGGCCGCTACGACTGCCTCGCGCTCGACTCCTGGGTGCGCGCCACCTACGCACGCCTCCACAACAAAGGCCGCACCGCCGACGACCGCAAAATCGCACGCCACTACGCACACTTCCGCGAGTGGCGCGGCCTCGCCCTCTGGTGCGACATGACGCGCGACTGGATCAATTAAAATGCGGATTTCGGATTGCGGAATGCGGATTTGAAAACAGGATGCGGCCGAACGAGCTACGGCTGTTCAACCCGCAATCCGAAATCCGCATTCCGCAATAGTGAAGATGGGCAGAGAGGTTCGACCGGGCACTCGGCGCAGAGCGGCGTGCGCGCTTTGCAGATGGCGCGGCCGTGCGCGATGAGCAGGTGCGGGAAGATGATCCAGTTCGAGCGCGGCACGAGTTCATTCAGATCGCGCTCGATCTTTTCGGGTTGCTCGTGCGCGGTCAGACGCAATCGCTGCGCGACGCGCGAGACGTGCGTGTCGACGACCACCCCGGACGCGATGCCGTAGGCGTTGCCGAGCACGACGTTGGCCGTCTTGCGCGCCACGCCCGGAAGCGCGACCAATTCTTCAATCGTCTCCGGCACGCGCCCGCCGTGCTGTTCGCAGATCATCCGGCACGCCCCCTGTATCGCCTTCGCCTTGTTGCGAAAAAATCCCGTCGAATGAATGTCACGCTCAAGTTCGGCGGGCACGGCGCGCACGTAATCCTCCGCGCCCGGGTACTTCTCGAACAGCCCGACCGTCACCTGGTTGACACGTTCGTCCGTACACTGCGCCGAGAGGATCGTCGCAATCAACAGTTCGAGCGGCGTCGAAAAATTCAGCGAACAGTGCGCGTCCGGGTAGGCACGCTTAAGTTGGCCGATGATCTTCCCCGCGCGTTTCTTCTCTTCGGCAGCAATCATAGTGAAGGAGATGTGTCAGTAGTCAGTAGCCAGTTGTTCGTTGTCAGTTGTCAGTTGTTCTTCGTTTGTAGTTGCTCGATTTTATCTATCATCGCTTTCTTCGTGCAGCATAAACAACGGACAACTGACTACTGACTACTGACTACTTTTGCAATCCGCGCGGCGACGCGCGCGTTTTGTTCGAGCAGGGCGACGTTGGCGCGAAGCGTCGCACCGCCGCTTCGGCCGGACATGCGCGTGAGCAGAAAGGGCGTCAGCTCACGGCCCACGATCTTTTCGCGCTCCGCTTCGGCGAGAGCCGCGTGCAGGCTTTCGTTGAGCATCTCCGCCGGCACTTCGCTCGCGGCCGGCACGGGCACGCAGACGAGCAGCGCGCCTTCCTTCTCCAGCGCAAACTGCGCGCGGGCTATCGCGCCCGCCTCCTGCGGCGTGTCCACGCGCGCATCCACGGGCAGGCCGCTCGTGCGTAGGTAGAAGGCCGGCAATTCGTCGCAGCCGTAGCCGACGACGGTGATGCCGTATGTCTCCAACCACTCGCGCGTGGCCGGAAGGTCGAGCACGATCTTCGCGCCGGAGCAGACGACGACGAGACGCCGTGCGCGCGCCAGTTCCGGCAAGTCCGCGGACACGTCGGGCAAGCGGCCGCGATGCACGCCGCCGATGCCGCCCGTGGCGAAGACGTTTAGCCCCGCGCGCCCGGCGATCCAGATCGTAGAGGCCACGGTGGTCGCGCCGTCCCAACCGCGCGCGACGGCGATGGGCAGGTCGCGCCGGCTGATCTTCTTCACGTCGTCGCTCGTGGCGATGTGTTCGAGTTGCGCGTCGTCGAGACCGACACAGAACACGCCACCGAGGATGGCGATGGTGGCGGGCGTCGCGCCTTCATCACGTATGATCTGTTCGAGCCGCCGCGCGGTTTCCAGATTGAAGGGGCGCGGCAGGCCATGCGCTATAACCGTCGATTCGAGCGCAACGACAGGGCGGCCTGCGCCGAGCGCGGCTTCGACTTCGCCGCCCAGTTTGATAATTGTCATGCGGTTTCTATTGTCGTGAAATTACTACGGCCTGTCCCCTCTCGCCGGCGCGGGCGCGCGGATGATCACGGCCGGAATGTTTTGCTCGCGTACCAGCGCGTTGAAGGCCGGAAGGTCTGACTTCAACACCGCGTCGAGTTTTTGCAACTGCGCGTTGATCTTTCCGGTCAGGTCTTCGTAGACGGCGTAAGACTGTTCGGTGGGCGCGGCGTCCGCGCCGGAGATGACGCCGCCGAGCGCGGCCAGTTTGTTGTTCAGGCGAATCGGGTAGTTGAGCGGATCCTGGCTGCTCTGATTCTTCGTCTGGTACAACTCCTCCTCGACGGCCGTTAGTTTCCCGCTCAGGGATTTCGCCGCCTCGGAAATCGTCTTGAAGTTCGGCTGCCCCTGCACGCGCTTGAGCAGATCGCTGATCTGGCCGCGCGCCTCGCGGATCGAGATGATGGCGTTGTGCGTCTCGGTCAGCTTGTCGCGTATCTTCAGTTGCAGATCGAGCTGGCGTGCGAAGTCTGCGTCGGTGGTCGATAGACGGGGGTCTTTGCGCACTTCGAAAGTTTCGGTGTAGGTCTTGCCGTCGGCGGTGAGTTTGACCTGGTAGCGGCCGGGCGTGATGCGCGGGCCGGTGACGTTGCCAGCCCACAGGATCATGCCGGGGAAACGCACGGCGTCCGTATGGCGTATGTCCCAGACGAAACGATTGAGGCCGACCTCCGTCGTCACGCGATTCGCAACTGCGCCGCCGCCGCCCGCGAAGAACGAAGACTCTTCGCCGGAAGCGGCTTGCGGTTGCTCGGGCGGCGTCTGCACGGCCGCGCTGCCGGGCGCGGGAGTGGGTTGCGGCACCGGGGCTTTCGCGGTGAACGTGCGGACGCTCTTGCCCGCGGCGTCGAGAAATTCGAGCACGACATCCGTCGTCGGCTTCGACTTCAGATAGTAATAGACGACCGCGCCGTTCGGCGGATTGCTGCCGATGGTCGCGGTGGCGGGAAACGTCGTGCCGCCGCCCTGCATGCGATAGGGGTCTTCGGGTTTGAAGAGGCGCGTCTCCCGCGCGGCCGCTTTCCCGCCTGCGTCCATCACCTGATGGAGCACGGCGAGGTCGTCGAGAATCCAGAAGGAACGCCCCTGCGTGGCCGCCACCAGATCGCGCTCGCCTTTGTGGACGGCCAGATCGGTGATGGGCACGACGGGCAGATTGTGCTGCAGCGATTGCCACGTCTCGCCGTCGTTGAAGGAGACGTAGATGCCCGTCTCCGTCCCGGCGTAGAGCAGGCCGCGCCGGTTCGGGTCTTCGCGGATGACGCGCGTGAAAGCGGTGTCGGGGATGCCGTTCGTGATCTTCTTCCACGACTTCCCGTAGTCGCTCGTTTTGTAGAGGTAGGGGCGGAAGTCGTCGAGCTTATACATCGTGGCGGCGACGTAGGCCGTGCCCGCGTCGTTCGGCGAGGCGTCGAGCGAGTTAATCTGAATCCATTCGGGCATCCCCTTCGGCGTGACGTTGTCCCACTTGCCTCCTCCGTCGCGCGTGACGTGGACGAGGCCGTCGTCCGAACCCGCCCAGATGACGCCCGCTTTGACGGGCGACTCGCTGACCGTGAAGATCGTGTCGTAATACTCCACGCTCGTGTTGTCTTTCGTGATCGCGCCGCCCGAAGAACCCTGCTTCGTCTTGTCGTTGCGCGTCAGGTCGGGGCTGATCGCAGTCCAACTCTGCCCTTCGTTGGTGGATTTGAAGAGGATGTTTCCGGCGGCGTAGAGGGTGTTCGGGTCGTGCGGCGAAAAGAGGATCGGGAAGTTCCACTGGAAGCGATACTTCATCGCCTCGGCGCCCGCGCCCATCGGGTTGTCAGGCCACACGGTGACGTTGCGCAGTTGTCCCGTGCGGTGGTCGTAGCGTGTCAGCAGGCCACCGTAGGAACCTGCGAAGACGATGTTCGAGTCCTTCGGCGAAGGGGCGATCCAGCCGGACTCGCCGCCGCCCACGTCCCACCAGTCGCGCTCGGTGATGCCGAAGTCGGTGGTGCGCGAGGCGATGCGCACGGTCGAGTTATCCTGCTGCGCGCCGTAGATGTTGTAGGGGAACTGGTTGTCGAGCGCGACGCGGTAGAACTGCGCCGTCGCCTGATCCTGTTCCGACCAGGTGCGCCCGCCGTTGAAGGAGACGTTCGCGCCGCCGTCGTTCCCATTGATCATGCGCGCGGCATCGTCGGGCGCTATCCAGAGGTCGTGATTATCGCCGTGCGGCACAGCGATGTTCGAGAACGTGCGCCCGCCGTCGTTCGATTTATAGAACGCGACGTTGAGAACATAGACCGTGTCCGCGTTCTGCGTATCGGCGTAAATGCGCGTGTAATACCAGGCGCGCTGGCGAAGACTGCGCTGGTCGTTGGTCTTCGTCCACGTCCGGCCGCCGTTGTCTGAACGAAACACGCCGCCGTCTTCCGCCTCGACAATCGCCCAGACGCGCTCCGGGTTCACGGGCGAGACGGTGATGCCGACCTTGCCGACGAGGCCGCGCGGCAAGCCCGCGTTGCGTGTGATCTCCGTCCAGGTGTCGCCGCCGTCGGTCGACTTGAAGAGGCCGCCGCCCGTGCCGCCGCTCTCCAGGCTCCACGGCGTGCGCAGCACTTCCCAGAAGCCCGCGTAGAGTATGTTCGCGTTCGTCGGGTCGAACGTGAGGTCGATTGCGCCCGCCTTGTTGTTGCGATAAAGAATCCGCTCCCAGGTCTTCCCGCCGTCCTTCGAGCGGAAGACGCCGCGCTGCTCGTTCGGCCCGAAGAGGTGGCCGAGCGCGGCGACATAAACGATGTCCGGGTTGCGCGGATGCACGCGCACGCGGCCGATGTGGCGCGTGTCTTCGAGGCCGACGCGCTTCCAGGTCTTCCCCGCGTCCATTGACTTGTAAACGCCGTCGCCGTGCGAGACGTTGCCGCGCACCGGCGACTCGCCCATGCCGACGTAAATGACGTTCGGGTCTGCTTCGCAGATGCCGATTGCGCCGACCGAACCCGTCCCGAAGACCGAATTGTCCGTGATCGGCTCCCACGTCGCGCCGCCGTCGGTCGTCTTCCACACGCCGCCGCCGGTCGCGCCGAAGTAATAGACCATCGGTTGCGACGCCACACCGGCCACGGCCGTTACGCGCCCGCCGCGAAAGGGGCCGATGCTGCGCCACTGCAAAAGTTTGAGCGGGTCGGAATCCCTGGCGGCAGCAGGCGTTTGCGATGGCGTGGGCTGCGGTTGTTGCGCGCTGACCGGGCTGAAACCGATAGCGATAGACAGGGCGAGCAATAAGGAGACCGGGAAAGTGCGGCGAGTAAAGGAACGGGATAACGCGTATCTTGATTTTTTGTTGAGCAGCATGTGTTTTATAGAAGTAAGTGTCCGGTTAGAGCGAGCTTCACTATTGGCAGACCGGCGGAGCGCAACAGTTACGGAGTAAGGAGCATTTCAAATCTGAAATTTAAAAGGAGAATTTCAAATCTGAAATTTAAAATGCTTCTTCTCCGTCACACCTATGCCCGTGGCTGAGTGGGCTTTTCAATTTCCGCTCGCCGGTGTTGTTGATTTCAGATGTTTGTCGAACCACTCCAACTGGCGGCGCACGAGATCGATCTGGTGATTTGGTTCGGCGATGCCGTGGCCTTCGCGCGGGTAGCGGACGAAGACGGTTTCGACGCCGCGCTTGCGCAGGGCGCGATAATACTGCTCGGCCTGCGCGATGGGGACGCGCCTGTCCTGCTCGCCGTGTGTGAGCATGAGCGGCGTCTTGACTCGATCCGCATAGCGCACGGGCGACCACTTTTCATAAACTTCGCGCGCCGTCCACGGCTGGCCGCCGAAGCCGTACTCCATCAGGCCGGGGATATCGCTCTGCCCGTAGAAGCTGTACCAATCGCTGATGCCGGCGTGGCCGATGGCGGCCTTGAAACGGTTCGTCTGCGTGATGACCCAGAAGGTCATGAAGCCGCCGTAGGAGCCGCCCATCACGCCGAGTCGTTCGGGGTCGGCCAGGCCGGACTTGACGAGTTCGTCCACGCCCGCCAACAGGTCTAGATAATCCTTGCCGCCCCAGTCGCCGACGTTCGCGGTCGCAAACTTGTGGCCGTAGCCGGTAGAGCCGCGCGGGTTGGGCATCAGCACGGCGTAACCGTTCCCGGCGTAGATTTGCGCGCGTTGCTCGAAGCCATAAGAAAAACGCGCGTAAGGGCCGCCGTGAATCTGCAGGATGGTTGGATAGCGTTTGCCCTTTTCATAGCCGACGGGTTTAACCAACATACCTTCGATCTCAAGCCCATCCGCTCCCTTCCAACGTATCACTTCAATATCGCCGAGCGCGAAGTTCGTGACCTGCCGGTTGAAAAACGTTAACTGCTTTGCTTCTTTGCCCGTGCTCGAAGCGATCCAGATGTCCCTCGCCGTCTTCGGGTCTTCAAACATGAAAGCGAGCGTTTGACCGTTTGGTGAGACATCAACGCCCGTGTAAGCGGCGGGACTCTCAAAAACTGCCTTCGGTTCACCACCCGCGACGGTAACTCTCAGCAGTTGCCCGTACACCCCGACAAAACTGCCGACATACAGCGCGCGCCCGTCCGGCGACCATTTGGCAGTCCCGGTTACCGAATCATTGTAGCTGCCTGTTAGATTCCGAGGCGCGCCGCCCTCCGTGCCGACGATCATCAAATCGGTTTTCTGCGCCCACCCCAGCGGATCGCTGGAGCTTGCATAAGCGATCCATTTCCCGTCGGGCGAGAAACGCGGCGCAGTGTCAGGGCCGGGGTTCGTAGTGAGCTGTCGCACCGCCGTATTGCCGCCCGACGCGGGAGCGATAAAGAGATCAGTGTTACGGTCGTCAGAGATGTCCGTGAAGGAAGACTCCTGCGAGCCGCCCCTGCTCATCGTGTAGGCGACCCACGCGCCGTCGGGCGACCACTGCGGGTCGGAGACGGTGTAGGAGCCTTCCGTCACGCGCCGCTTCTCTTTCGTGTCGAGGTTGATAGTCCAGAGGTGCGAATAGATGAAGCCGCTGTCGACGACGATGGCGTCGAACTTATCCTTCCTTCTCTTGTCGCGCTCGGCCTTGTCCTGCGGCGTGTCGCGCACGACGTAGGCGAGCCGTTTGCCGTCGGGCGACCAGCGAAACTGCGCCACGCCCGCCTCCTCCTCCGTCACGCGCTCGGCCTCGCCGCCCGCGACGGGGATGACCCAGATTTGATTGCGCGGCGCAGCAGGAGCGTCAGGTCGCGGCGCGTCGCGGTTGGCGAGAAAGGCTATGCGGCGGCTATCCGGCGACCATTGCGGCGCGCTCTCGCCGCGCTCGCCGTTCGTCAGTTTGTAAGACGCGCCGCCCGTCGCCGGGATGATGTGGATGTGCGTCTCGCGCCGGTTCTCCTTCCGGTTCCACTCGCCGACCGTGAAAGCGATCAACTTTCCATCCGGCGACCATTGCGGCGCGCCCACCTCCTGAAACGCCAGCGCGTCCTCAATCGTCAACTTCTTGCCCTGCTGCGCCCATGCCGCCACCGCGCCGAACGTCAAGGCCAGCGATACCACCCACACACACATCGTCGCACGTCTCATAATTTCGCTCCCTCGTCTCCTGCTTTGCGAGCAAACGGATACGGTTCTCAGGCCGTAGTAGTTTCCGTATTTTTGAATTGGATACATCGCAGGGAAACTCTACTTATAACGCATCCGGCTAGGAAATGCTCGAAAAATCTTCTAATCTCGATGCGCTCGCAAGAGACCCGTCGGCGAAAACAAAGAGGCCGTTAATTTATGTCGAACATCACATATCGCGCGGCGCGCGAGGAAGAGATTCCGGCCGCGCTCGACCTGTTCCTCGAAGCCGTCACACACCTCTACCGCCGGCACAATCTGGAGATGCCGCTGCCGCCGCGAGCCGCCGTCGAGACGGCCTACCGCCACATTTTCAAGACCGGAATTTTTCGCGTCGCGGAGACGGACGGGCGCATCGTCGCCATCGGCCACGCCGTCGTGCGCGATGCTTTGTGGTTCCTGTCCGGTTTCTGGACGAGACCGGAACTGGTGGCGGGCGGCGTCGGCGGTCGCCTGCTCAGGGAACTGTGGCGGGAGGGCGAGGAGGCCGGGGCGCGTAAGTTTTTCGTCTGGTCTTCGATGGACCCCACGGCCATCGCAAGTTACCTCAAAATCGGGATGCTCCCCGGCTATCAAATCTTCACTTTCGCCGGGCGGCCAGACGCGCTGCCAACCGCCCCGGCGGGCTACACAATCGAACCGCTCACGCCCGAAGCGGCGTGCGGCATCGACCGGGAGGTGCGCGAGACGCGGCGCGAAGCGGATCACCGTTTCTGGCGCTCGGTGGAGCAACTCGAAGGGCGGCAGGTGAGGCGCGCGGGGCGGCTCGTCGGCTACTACTATTTCAAGGGGGCGGCGTTCGGGCCGGCGGCGTGGACGGAGGCGGACGGAGCGGAGGCGTTGCTCACGCTCGGCTGCCGAGAGGCCGCGGCACAGTCGGAAACGCTCTCGCTGCGCGTGCCGGGCGTCAATCACGACGCGATCCGTTTCGCGCTCCGGCACGGCCTGCGCCTCGCGGGAACGGCGCACCTGTTCACGTCCGCCCCTTTCGGCCGCATGGAGCAATATCTCGCCTCCGGCCCCTCTCTCTTCTAACTTGCGTCCGCGTTCGCGCGCGGCCGGGGCGCTCACTTCACGTTGCACAACGAAACGCCGCCGCTCTTCGAGTTGAAGAGCGGCGGCGTTCCGGTTAAATCAACGTCTGTCGGCGTTGATTGATTGTTTAGGGCAGACCTTCCAGGCTGACGACGAACCGGAATGCGCCTTCCTTCTCGACGCCCAGCATGAACTGAACGTCCACGGAGCACGTCGAGGTGGGCGGGCAGATTCCCGCGACCGTCGAAGCGAGGCCGTCCGGGAATTGCGCGTTGACGAGCGTGAGCGACGAGTTGTATGCGCCCCCGTTTGGTTGCTGCATCGGCAGTTGCTCGATGATCGTGCCGCGCACCGAAGCGGTCGCGCTGGCGGCCGTCGGCACACGTTGATCGGAAGAATCGAGTATGCGCAGATCGGCAAGCCCTCCCGGCGCGGGATACGTGGTGATGTCCACCACGCGGAAGCGAATGCGCGTCACGGTCTGACCGCTGTTGTTGGTGAAACGGCGGCGAATGGTCATCGTACCGAAACTGCGGTTTACGCCGATGTTCGACCCGTCGCGCGAACGGTTGGGCGAGGCGTTCGAGGCGACCGTCGGATCGTACATCATCACGGTGATGTTACGCATCGCGTCCTGCCGCGGGCTGACGGTGTTCTGTGGCCCCGGCGCGCCGAGCATGGGCTGTATCCCGCCGAGGGTGCCCGTGCTCGTAGACACGAACACGAAGTCCAGATTGTTCGCGTCGGTGTCCTGCGGGATGCCCGACGCGAGTTTTCGCACGAAACTGATCTCGCCGTTGGCCGTGCCGATGGGAGCCAGACCCGCGCCTTCGATGTTTCCGGTCGGGCTTCCGGTGAAGCCGACCGCGTCGAGCCGGTTGGCCGGCGTGAAAGTGCCGCGGTTGGTCGTGGAATACAACGCCAGCCCCGCGTCGTCGTCGATGTCCGTGCCGCTGACGGGGCGGTAGTAGAAGTCGGCGCTGGCGTACCGGACGAGGCTGTAGCCGCCCGCTGCGAGCAGGAAGTGCTTGCGCGCAGGGATGACCGTGCCGTTCGGGATGACGGCCACGTTCTCGGCCGTGCCGCCCGAGGTGGAGCTGATCGCCCAGCCTTCCGTACCGTCGGCTGTGTTGACCGTGATGTCCGCGCCCGTGTTGTTATACAACTCGATGAACTCATCGGCCGCACCATCCGGCCCGCGCAGGCGGAACTCGCTGATGAGCACCTGACCGGGCGTGGCGGTCGAATTGGCCGTGTTGGCCGAGGCCGCGAAGTCCTGACCGTTCTGGCTGCTCGGGACATCCGTGTAGGTGCGATAGGCGGGCGCGAAGCGCGTATTGGCGCGCGACGGCCTGACGGTGTAATTGCCGCCCGCCTGTAGGCCGGTGAACGTGTATGCGCCGGTCGGCCCCGTCGCAACCTGCTGCTGAGTGGTCGAGCCGGTGAGCGTGACGGTTGCGGTTTCGCCCGCCGCGAGGCCGGTCACGTTGCCGCTGATGGTGAGCGCGGAGGGCGGCGTGAGGGCGATCTCCCACAGGCCGCGACTGTGCGTGCCGATGCGCAGAATGCGGTTGGCATTCTGGATCACCATCTGGAAGACGGCGATGCGCGGCAGGCCGGTTCCGTAGGGAACCCACGTCGCGCCCGCATCCTGCGAGGTGTAGACGCCGATGTCCGTGCCCGCGTAGAGATGCGTCGGGTCGGCCGGGTCAACTTCGAAGGCGTTGACGGGTACGTCCGGGATGCCGTTGCCGATGGCCGTCCATATCGTCGCGCCGGCCGTGTCGCTCAGGTTGGTGGTTTTCCAGATGTGCTGGTTGGCGGGGATGCCCTGACCGCCGTAGGCAATGTAGGCGGTGGCCGAGTTGGTCGGGTCGATGAAGACGCGCCCGACCGCTCTGACGGGCGCGCCCGTCGGCGTCACGTCGGTCAGGACGGGCAGCCCCGACCGCGTCGCAAAGACGCGACCGGCCGTAGTGCCGACGATGCGTGCGTTGTCGTCCGTCTTGCTCACCCAGATGGATGAAATCGGCCTGCCCGTCGTCGCACCCACGGACGCCGGATCGACCGGAGCCTGGCTGGCGAGCACCATGGTGTCGCCGCGATTGACGGAGCGATAGAGGCGATCCGTGCCGAAGTAGAGCGTGTTCGGCTGTCCGGGAACGAGGCTCGGCCCCAAGTCCATCGGCGCGTAGAAAAGCACCGCGTCGGTGCCGGTGATGCCGTTCGGCCCCTCCGTGTCGCCGCAGGCGTTGACGAACCCGGTGCTGACGCCGAACCCTTTGAACGCCCATTCGCCTTCAAACGCGCAGTCCGTGCGCGAGACGCGCGCGAAGCCGATGAGGCTGCTCGTCTGGTTGAAGTACGTGTGATACATCGTCACGTTGGTGGTGTCGTTCGTGCTCTTATCGATGAGGGCGTAACCGCCGTCGCCGAAGTCCGCGCGCCGCCACTGGTTGATCGGCTTGTTCGGGTCGGCGTCGCCGGTGGGCAGCAGAAACTGCGTGCCGTTGTCCTGCGTGCCGCCGAGCGAGAAGAAGCGGTCGGTGGCGTGCACGTCCAAGCCCTGGAACTGCGTCGCGCTGTAGCCGGGGTTGTTGAGCGAAGTCCAACTGACGCCCTTGTTGGTCGAACGCCAGATGCCGCCGTCGTTGCCGGTGTAGACGATGTTCGGGTTCGACGGGGAGACGACCGTGGCGTGCGTGTCGGCGTGGAGGCCGGTGTCGTTGCGGACGAAGCTCGCGCCGCCGTCCGTGGAGCGAGCCTGCACGCGCGAGCAGGCGCCCTGCGCGGAACCGCCGAGGTGGACGATGTTCGGGTCGCTCGGGTCGGGCGCGATGGAGATGTCGTAGAAGCACTGGCCGCCGCAGAAGCCGCCGCCGCCCATCTGCTTAACCCACGTCAGTCCGCCGTCCACCGACTTGCGCACCGCGCCAGAGTTGGTCGTGCAGGACGTGCCCGCCGCCGATTCGCCCGATGCGAGATAAAAGGTGGTGACGCCGCCGACTCTGGCCGCGCCGAACTCGCCGCGCGGGATGTTGCCGAGCGAAAGCTGCTGCGTGAAGGTCGGGTTGGCGGCGAGCGCGTTGCCCGTACGCCACACGCCCCCGACGGTGGCTGTGACGACGGGGCGGACGAAGGCGACGAGCACGTTCGGGTCGCCCGGATCGAAGCGAATGCCCGTAATGTTGTGGTTGCCGGTGCAAGGGGTGTCGAAGCAATTCTCCTGCGCGACGGTCAACTTCTGGAAGTTGACGGCCGGCGCGTTGCCGGTCGCGTTCGTCGAACGATAGAGGCCGCGAATCGCGGTCGGCGGAATCGTGCCGCCTTGCGGGGCTTGATTCGGGTTGCCGACGATGGCCGAGGTGGTCGAGACGAAGATGGTCGCCGGGTCGGTCGGGTGCACCAGAATGTCGCTGATGGCGCGGCCGGTGAACGTGCCGGTGGAGGCGGCTGTCGGGGTGGCGCCGGTGGTGGTGAAGTTATAGGTCGGATTGATGGGGCCGACGAGGCTCGGGGTCGTCAGCGCGTTATCAATGCGATAGACGCCGACGCCCGCGTAGCAACCGCTGCCGCACTGGTTGGATTCACCCGTGCCGACGTACAGGATGGTCGGGTCGGAGGGCGCAAAAGCGAGCGCGCCGATGGCGAGCGATTCCGCATTGTCGAAAATGGGCTGCCACGTCTGCCCGCCGTTGAACGAGCGGAAGACGCCGCCGTTGGCCGCTGAAATGAAGACGATGTCCGGGTTGGTCGGGTGGACGGCGATGGCCGTGGTGCGCCCGCTGACCGGATGAACCACAATTGAAGTCTGCCCGTTCGGGATCGGCTGCGGGCCGATAGGCGTCCAACTCGTGCTGCTGATCATGGGTTGGGCTAACAAGCCCTTCTTCGCATCCTGTCGCAGCTTCGACTCCTGCAGTTCCATCTGATCAACCGCCTTGACGCGGAGCATCGGGTTATAAGTGCCGTCTTCGGCCACGCCGAGCAGCAGGTTGATGTGCTCCTGTCGCTTCAGGAAGTAGGCCTCGAAGTTGACCTTGCCCTTCTGGAAGGCGGGAAGGTCGGGGTCGGTTTCTTTAACTTCGCCCGCTTTGCGGGTCAGGCTACGCATCCGTTTGGTGGGCACGGCCGGCTGCTCGCCGTCCTGCTGGCCGGCCGCGGAGGCCTTCGTCCGCTTGCCGCTTTCCTGCGCGCTGGTGATTGATTTGAAGTGTAGAGCCGAGAGAGAGACGAGTATGGCTACGCCGACGAGCAGCATCCATCTCATGTTGTTCTTCATGCAAATTCTCCTGGAGGGGTTTGTCTGGAGTTTAGACGAGCGCGCGGCCGCAACTTACACAAAGCCGCCACCTGTGCCGCACCCGCACGGTTCACGATTACTAACGCTTGCCAGCTACTAAAGCGCAGCCATAAATTTTCATTTGAAGTGGAGCGAAACGCCGAAATGAATCCCCTGCGACTGAACTCTCGCTTCTGACAAAAACGCCATTGGCGCATCTTTCAGGTTGAAAGGATTAGGTAGTTTGCGGAGGGTTGGAAGCTGTTCCAGTGAAAATAACGGTTCACTGAAAATTGGAGCGAGACCGTGGTCTCTTCCCTTTCCAGTAGAAACTCACAAATCATTTAAATAAGCTCGTGTAAAGTAATATCTTTCGGCACCCACTGTCAATGACGCCGCACAATAAACGAGATTCGCGCGGCACGCACGCTGTTCCCTGCCCGAACAGGAGAAAAGCCGGCGGGATTGTTCATCCCGCCGGCTTTCCGTTATGACCGTCGAAGGACGGCCGTTTGATACGCAGAGACCCGCCGACTCAGAGACCCGGCGACTTAAACACCCGGCGACTAGCGGTTGCGCCTGCCGGCCTTCCCCTCCTGACCCTTCAAGTTCAAAGACTCGTTGACGACGACGGCCGTGGGAGCCATCAGCGCCTCGATGTTGATCAGGAAGCGGAAGGCTCCGCCCTGCATTACACCCGTCAGGAACTCGACGTTGACGCTGGCCTCAGGCGCGAGCGGCTGCGCGAGCGTGATGAATCCGGCCGAGAGCGTGGAGTTATAGCCCCCGCCCGCCGCTTGCGTCGGTGGCGTTTCGAGGGTCAGGCCGCGAATCATGGTCGTTCCACCGTCGACGAGCGTTGCCTCCGCGATGTCCGTCGAGGAGAGCACACGGAGGTCGGCCATGCCGGGCGAGACACTTGAGGCCGGCCCCGTCGTGATGTCAGCGACACGGAAGCGCAGACGCGTGACGGGTGCACCCGTGCGGTTGGTGAATCTGCGGCGAATGGCGAGCGTACCGAAGGCGGCGTTCGTTGGATTGGCTCCCGCCGAGCTGCGCACGCGACCGCACGCGCTCGTTGAGGGGCCGCCGCCGGTGCAGAAATTATCCACGGGCGACGCCTTGAATGATTCGTTGCGCTGGATGGGCGCATCTACGTTCTCCGGCCCCGGCGCGCCGATACGCGGCGTGGAGCCGAGCGTCTCGGTGTCCGCCAGCGTGTTGACGAAGATGAAATCATTCGCGTTGTCCTGTGTATCTTTATGCACGCCGCCCGTCAGATCGCGGTAGAAGCTGATCTGGCCGGTGACAGCACCCGCCGTGATGGCCGGAATGCCGGTTCCCTCGCGGAAGGTTGTGTTGCCCACACCGGCGAAGCCAGCGGCGTCCGCCTGATTGGCCGGGAGGAAGGCCGCCGCAACCGACGACTTGAAGATTGCGACGCCCGTGTTATCGGGGATGTCAACCGAGTAGCCCGTGTCGGCGGTGGCGGTGCGCCCCGCCGCGCCCGGATGGGCGTTGAGTCCGTAATTAGTGGTTTCCCCTCCGGCATTGTCAATGGGACTATTGGTGATCAGGTAGTGGCCTCGCGGCGGAATGACCACGCCCTGCGGCACAACCGTCAGGCCGGTGGTCGTCGTGCCGTTGTTGGTCGCGAGCGCCCAGCCTTCGCTGTTGTCCGCCGAGACGACCCTGAGCGGCGTCGTCGTGCTCGGGTTGTAGAGTTCGACGAACTCGTCGTTCACGCCCTGCGGCCCACGCAGGCGAAACTCGCTGATGATGAGGTTGCCCGTATTCGAGGGTTGCGTGGAGGTCGGGCTGACGAGCGCCCACCAGGTAGCCCACGGTGCGGCAATGCCGATGCCGAAGTTTGAACGCGTGCCGGAGTATTCCTGAACAGTCCAGAAATCGGTGTCGTTGATGGGGTCGGTCTGCGACGCGCTGTAGTCGCCCCAGCGGTTCTGGCGGGTCGTGCCCGAACCGGAGCCGAGGTTGTAACTGGACGCGCCCGAGCGATACACCACTACGTCGCGCATGGTGTTGGGCGGGTCGGAGGCGCGGCGCATGGCGTAAGCGGCGGACGGGTAAGTGAGCGGCGACCCCTGCGTGAAGCCGATGAGCACGTCTTCGTCCTTGTTGACCGAGATGCCCGCGAAGATGAAGTGCTGACCCTGCTGGACGCAGGCGGCGCGCTCTGTCGAGTTGCTGGTGCTGCTGCCGCTGTTGCAATTGTCCGCGTTCGGGTCTTCGATGCGCGCGCGCTGGATGGGCGGGGTCGAAGTCGAGCTGCTTTCGATGGTCGGGTCGATCTCCCACCACTGGACGGCGGCGCGGATGTCGGGGTTGGTCGTGGAGAAGCCCGTCCCGGCGGGCGTGGGCGCAGCCCCGACCATGACGTGATGCGAAGTCCAGAGCGATCCGTTTCGCAGCACCGAGTTATTGATGCGCGCGTCGTTCGCCATGATGCGGGTGCCCGACACGGCGTATGCGATCTGCTGGCGTTGCGGCACATAACCGCCGCTCGTCCCGATGCGCGCGGCGTTGGTGCGCCACGAGAACGGCGATTGCGGAAACTGCGTGCCGACGGTGATGACCGGAGCCGAGGGCGTTCCCGTGATCTTGCTCATGCGGAGCTGGCCGGAGGTTCCGTTCCAGTTCTCGACCAGATAGGTGACTTCGGTCGTGTTGTCTTCGGCGACGGTGGGAGCCATCGTGAAGCCGCAGCCGAGATCGGTTTGCTGCGGAGTCCCGCAGGCGAAATCCTGGAAGCGCGACACGGTGCCGAGCGTGTTGGTATAGGCCGCCTGCTTGTCGATGACATAGATGGTGGGGCCGGCGTAACCCGTGGTGCTGCACACGGGAGTGGTGGCGGTGGAGCAGGTGTAGTTGAAGTCGTTGTAGTTGGCGACGATGTGGTTCTTGTTGAACCCGATGGTCGGGTAATCGGCCCACCTGCCCGAGCCGCCCGCGCCGCCGGTGGCGTTCGGGTCGGCGTCGAACACGTAGCGCGTCCACGTTCCCGTCGGGTCGTTCGTATTCGTGACGGCGAAGAGCACGGAAGACGCGGGCGAAACGGAGTTGGCCGACGTGAAGAAGAAGTACTTGTCGTTGAAGCGGTCGTAGAAAATCTTGGGGTCGAAAGTCGAGGGATTCGTGATCCCCCCTTCAAGCGTGACGCCCGCCCAGAAGGCGTCGAGCGTCAACCGCGTGATGAGAACGCCGTCGCGGTTGCGGAAGTTCATCTGGTTGTTGCTGACCGAGACGACGTGGCTCGTGCCGACCGCGCCCATCGTGTCGGGCGGGATAGAGCCGCCGCTCAGGAATTCGCCCTGAAACGTCTTGCTCGGCCCCGGCGAGGAACCCTGTTCGGAAGCCAGCGGAGCCAGCGGTTCGGCCAGATTCGCCATCGCCGTCTCGACCAGACCGTCGATGATGGGCACGGCATCATTCTCGTACCCTTCCGGGAGACCCTTCGGCGCGTGGATGGGTCTGAGTTCCAAAGGGCCTTCGGCCGTCGAGGGGGCGAGCGCTTCCTGCGCCGCAACATGGCTCACGTTCACTTCTCCGGCCAGCTTGATCCCCTGCTGCGTTGGGTAATAAACCTGGCCGGCAGCGCCGGGCTGGTTGGATATTGGTGTTTTCTCTCTCCCGCCCGCCGACTTCTTCGTCTGTGCGCTTGAACCGGAGTTAGAGACGAGTGCCGGCCAGAGCAGCATTACGCCGAGTGTGAAGCCGAGAGCAGTGATCGTCAATTTCTTCCACAGCATCATTCGCCGCACAGACCGGGTCTGACTCTTTAATGAGGCGAGGGGGGTTGCAGTGCTTTTAAAGTTTCTCATTTTTCTCCCAAAAAAATTCGCTACGGCAACATTTAGCGGGGCTGCCCGGCGAAGGTCGTGGTTGTCGAGGAAGGTCGCGCGGAGAAAATTACCACCCGCGGAGCATCCGGAATACTTAAGGTATGTAAATCAATTACCAGGAAGGGCGTCAGCCTTTTAGTTTTTGCAGATTTGGCAGTAGTGTCCCACAAAGTGCTCTCGACACCATAGCGTTGAAACAGGATGGAGTAAGAGTCGATTGTCTGACAATAGAACCTGGAACGCTGTCCGAGTCGGAACAGTGTGAGAATATTAACCGAATATTGAATGCAATGCAAAACTAAATGCTCGATAAGTAGTGTCCTGAACGGGGAACATTCACCGACGCAGCCCGGTGGGCGCAGAGCGAGCACAGAGAAAGGCTGAGAGCAATACACTTCTCCCGTAAATTCATACTTCTATACTGCAAACACGCACTTCCGCACTACATACCGGGACTTTCACGGCTCAGAGTGGCTTCGACCACATCACACACAAATCAGGACAACCGCTTGCACGAATTCGCGCCGCGCCTTTACCCGCGACACTTGTTGAGGCGCGCTGACGCCCCTTTGGTGAGGACGAACTTCCCGAAGGTGCTCCCGTCGTCGGTCAGGGTTACGGTCAGCGACAGGGTGCGCCCATCGACGCGTCCGGTGTAGCGAGCCGGACGACGATTCTTCGCGCTCGTGTCCGCCGGGCTGACCTTGCCCTCGTCGTCTGTTGCGCTGATCTCGGATGGCGAGCCGCCGTTTTCGTCCTCGTGTGTCCCGCGCACGTCGAATCGCCCGTCGATGTCTAACTCCACGCGCTGGTCTATCGTCCCATTCCCGCAGTCGTACTCGACGGTCGCGCCTTCCTTCGTTACCGTCAGGCTGATACGCGCGCCCCCCCACTCGCCCGTCTCAATGGTCTTGACCACAACATCGCTCCCCTTTGCCTTTGCGCCCTCTTCGCCCTTCGCGCGCGGCGTACTTTTAGCCTGCGGCGAAGGACTCGCCTCCGGAGCAGGGCTGCTTTGCCGGCGGCACGAGTCGCCCTGCAAACCGAGTGCGAGGGCGAAAGAAAAGCAGAGGGTCGCGGTCGTAGTCTTGAACGAGAATATAAACAACACGTAGCCTTTCCGCCTCCGCCGTCAACGACAATTGTTAAGCAGGATCAATACCGACTCGGCGTCGGAATCCACCACGGCCAAATCGGTGAGGCTGTCCCCGTTGAAATCGCCGGCGGCGACGCCCCGCAAACTTCTCCCCGCCGGCACACGCGGCAAGACCGTCAAGTTGCCCCGCCTGTCTCCTAAGAATATAGAGACATCACCGGAACCGGAGGCCGTGACGATCACATCGTCATTGCCATCTCTGTTGAAATCGACGACGGCCAGACCGTATGGGCGTACACCCGTGGCGAAATTGCCCTTTGCGCCCTTGAAGTTTCCACGCGCGTCGCCGAGCAATTGCGTCAGGCCGTGCGAGCCGTAATCGGTTGTGAGCAGGTCGTCGCGCCCGTCGCCGTCGAAGTCGCCGACGACGAGCGAAGTCGGGTTAACGCCGACCACGTAATTTACCGGCGCGCCGAAGCCGCCCTGCCCTTCACCGAGGAGGACGGACACGTTGCTCGCACCGTGGTTGACGGTCGCCATGTCCGGCTTACCGTCTTTGTTGAAGTCGGCGACGACGATTTGGAAGGGGCGTGCGCCGACGGGATAACGCCGGCGCGTGGCAAATGCGCCGCCGCCGTCGCCCGGATAAACCGAGATTGCATTGCCCGCATCCTCAGCCGTCGCCAGATCAATCCTGCCGTCGCCGTTGAGGTCTGCGGCGACAAGGGAACGCACCGTAGTTTCCGCAGGGAAGCTGGCCGGCGTGCCCACCCCCCCACGACCGTCGCCCGGCAACACAGAGATAGTTCCTTCTCTGGGATTGACGGTCGCGAGGTCGGTCTTGCCGTCGCCGTTGAAGTCGCCTGCCGCGACCGCGTTCGGCTCACCGCCGGCGGGGAAACTCTTCGGGAGGGCGAACTTTCCCTTCCCCTCGCCGAGCATAACCAACACTTTTTTGCCTGAGCTGGCAGCCAGGTCAACTTTGCCGTCGCCGTTGAAGTCGCTAAAGGCAAGTGCGGATACGCCCCCGACCTCGTAAGCATCGGGAGCGGCAAACTCTCCCTGCCCCCTTCCGAGCAGTACCACCAGCGCGCCGCCCTTCGACAACGCGAGGTCTTCGTTACCGTCTTTGTCCAGGTCGGCGACGCTGATAAAGGATGCGGGCGACTCGCCGCCCTGAAGATTTATGACTCGCGTCCGTATCAATTCACCCGCGGAGTTCGAGAGCATAATGGAGACGGCTCCGCTCAAACCGTCCACGAGAGCCAGGTCAGCGCGCCCGTCCCCGTTGAAATCGGCGGGCGCACCGAAGAGTGGAATGGTCGCCGTGTTGAAGCTCCGCGCAGCGGCGAGCGCGCCTGTCCCGGTTCCGCGGATGAGCATCAGGCTGTTCGTGCCGAAATTGAGGACGGCCAGATCGCGTTGACGGTCGTCGTCGAAGTTGCCCGCCGCCAGCGCAATCGGCCTCCTGCCCGCGGCATATCTCACCCCGGCCGAGAATACCCCCGCGCGCTCTCCGGTCAGTAGCAACAGGTCGCCGGAACCTGCGTTGGCGATCAACAGATCGAGTCTGCCGTCGGCGTTCACGTCCTCGGCCACCAGGGCGAAAGGCTCGACGCCGGCCGGCTGTTCGACGGCGGGCATAAAAGAGCCACGCGCGCCGCCCATCAATCTCGACACGCTGTTGGATTTCGAGTTCGCCGTGGCGAGATCGATCCTGCCGTCGTTGTTGAAGTCGGCAGCCACGAGCGCGACCGGCCCCGCGCCGACGGGCGACGCTGTTCCCAAGCCGAAACGACCCCGGCCGTCGCCGGTCAGGATCGAGACATCGTTCGATGCGAAGTTGGCGACAGCGATATCCGCACGCTTGTCCGAGTTGAAATCTCCGACGACAACCGCGCGCGGATTTTTGCCCACGCCGTAAAAGACAGGTTCGGCGAAATTTCCCGTGCCGTCTCCCACGTAGACTGAGACCCTGTCCGTGGCGCTGTTCGTCACGACCAGATCGCGCTTCCCATCCTGATTAAAGTCGCCCACGGCAACGGAGACGGGCAAGCCGCCCGCCTTCAAACTGTTTCCCAAACGCAACGCCGGGGCGCGACACACGCCGGCTCCGGCCGCTCCGGTGCCCGGCTGCGACATGACCGGGGCAACGATAAACATCAGGGCGAGAATGGTGTATAAGACTTGTCTCACAAAGACTGACTTTCACGCGGCCTCGCCGCAACAGCGGCGAAACCCGGCCGGGGCGCGTTGTTGGAGATAAGATGTTCCTGCGTAAGCAATATACATTGAGGGCAATCGCATGACAATTTCCACCTGACAATTTCCACCCGCGCCATCAAGGTGTCATCGCTTCCCATTCACGGTTTTATGGCGTCAAAGTTTTCGGCCGCGACGAATTAATGAACTTCAGACGTGAACCCAACCCGGAGAGCGCGCCCACGCTCGCCGACACCACGCCCACAGGCAGCGACACCGCGCCGGACGCGCGCGGGCTGGCACGCCGCCTGACTCTCTTCGACGCGACGATGCTCGTCATGGGCGGCATCATCGGCGCGGGCATCTTCGTCAGCCCGTCCGACGTCGCGCGGCAGGTGCACACGCCCCTGCTCATTCTCGGCGCGTGGCTCGTCGGCGGGGCAATCGCACTCGCGGGGGCATTCGTCTACGCGGAACTGGCGGCGCGGCGGCCGGAGGTCGGAGGTCAGTACGCTTATCTGCGCGACGCTTATCACCCGACGGTGGCGTTCCTCTACGGGTGGTCTCTGCTGCTCGTCATCCAGTCTGGAGGCATGGCCGCCGTCGCCATCACCTTCGCGCGCTACTTCTCCGAACTCACCGGCGCGCCTCTTCCCGAAGGCGCGCTCGCCGCGCTCGCGCTCGCGCTGTTGACGGCCGTCAACTGTCTGGGAGTGCGCGCCGGGAGCAACGTGCAGAGCGCGCTCATGATCCTGAAGATCGCGGCCATCGCCGCGCTCGTCTTCTGCGGCTGGTGGTTCTCCAACGGAGCGAGCGGCTTCGCCAATGCGCCCGCGCTCCGCGAGCCGCTGTCGTTCGATTTGCTGACCGCGATGGGCGCGGCGCTCGCGCCCGTCATGTTCGCTTACGGCGGCTGGCAGACTACGAGTTTCGTCGCGGGCGAGATGCGCGACCCGCAACGCGACCTGGCGCGCGGGCTGCTGCTCGGCGTGGCGGGCGTCGTGCTGCTCTACACGGCCGTCAGTTTCGTGTGCGTCTACGTGCTCGGCACGGAAGAATTGGCGCAGACGACCACGCCCGCCACCGCCGTCATGCGCCGCGTGCTCGGCGAACGCGGCGCGACGCTCATCGCGCTCGGCATCACCGTCTCGACGCTGGGCTTCCTCAGTCAATCCCTGCTCACCACGCCGCGCGTCTATTTCGCCATGGCCGATGACGGTCTCTTCTTCCGCCGCATCGCGCGGGTCAACGCGCGCACGCGCGTGCCCGTCTTCGCCATCGCCTTACAGGGCGCGGCGGCCATCGTCATCGCCCTCTCCGGCCGCTACGGGCAGATACTCAACTATGTCGTCTCAGTTGATTTCATCTGGTTCGGACTGACCGGGCTTTCCCTCTTCATCTTCCGCCGCCGCGTCGCCGAGGGGGGCGACCGTAGGGCGACGTTCAAAGTTCCCGGCCACCCTTTCACCACCGCTCTCTTCGTCGCGGCCTGCTGGCTCGTCGTCCTCAGCACGATCTACAAATACCCCGCCAACAGCGCCATCGGCCTGTTGATCGTCGGCGCGGGCGTGCCCGCCGCCTATTACTGGCTGCGGCAACAAAGGAAGAAGTTGCAATGAACGAACGACAGCGCGTGCTGAGTTCCGCCTACATGCACTGGGCGAAGACCGTGTCGCAGGCGCGCTACAACCTCGCGTCGAGCGGCGTCGGCCACTATCCGCTCGAACGCCTCCGCGTCTCGCTCTCCGACCTCGAACTAAGCGGCACGAGCGGCTACGGCTACCCGCCGCTGCAGGAGGCCATCGCCGCGAAGCACGATGTTTCGGTTGACTCTGTGGTCTCCGCCAACGGCACTTCGATGGCGAACTTCCTCGCGCTCGCCGCCCTTCTCTCGCCCGGAGACGAGGTGCTCGTCGAGCAGCCGACTTACGAGTTGATCATCTCCGCCGCGCTCTACCTCGGCGCGGAAGTCAAAAGGTTCTCGCGCCCGCGCGAGCATGGATTTCGTCTCGACCCGGCGGAAGTGGAGCGCGCCATCACGCCGCGCACGCGTCTCGTCGTCCTGGCGAATCTGCACAATCCCTCGAACGCCTACGCGGACGAAGAGACGCTCGGGCAAATCGGCGACATCGCGGCGCGTGTGGGCGCGCGCGTCCTCGTCGATGAGGTTTATCTCGACGCGGCCTTCGCGCGCGCCCCGCGCACCGCCTTTCATCTCGGCGAGCATTTCATCAGCACCGGAAGCCTGACGAAAGTTTACGGTCTGAGCGGCCTGCGCTGCGGCTGGATACTGGCCGCGCCCGCGCTGGCCGAGCGCATGTGGCGGCTCAACGATCTCTTCGGCGTCGCCCAGCCGCATGCCGCCGAACGCCTCAGTTGCATCGCCTTCGCGCGTCTCCCCGAAATCGCCGCCGAGTCCCACGCCCTGCTCGAACGCAACCGTGCCCTCACCAACGATTTTTTCGCCACACGCGACGACCTCGAAACCTTCCCCATCACCGACGGCATGATCTCTTTCCCGCGCCTCCTGAGCCGCGTCGGCGGCGACGACTCAGACGATTCAGGCGTTGGCGTCGAGGCGCTGTGCGCGCTCCTGCGCGAGAAGTATGAAACGTCAATCGTGCCGGGGAGATTTTTCGAGATGCCCGCACACTTCCGCCTCAGCATCAGCGGCGACACCGCGATGCTCTCCGGCGGACTCGAACGCCTCGGCGCAGCCCTTGACGAGTTGAGAGGCAAATGATGAATGTCGAATAACGAACCGCAAGCAGCGCGTCTTTCATTCATCATTCATCATTCATCATTCCGCCTTCATCGTTCATCGTTCCGCGTTCATCGTTCATCACGCCGCGTTCATCGTTCAACATTTTCGCTGAGACGTGTTCAGACGTGAGATGTCGTGCGGCCGACGACGGCGGCGACGGCTTCGGCGAGTTCCTTCGGCGCGATGGGCTTGGCGAGGTGTAGTTGGAAGCCCGCGGCGATTACGCGGCGGCGGTCTTCTTCGTGCGCGTAGGCCGTGAGGGCGACGGCCGGGGTTGTGCCGCCGTGTGCCGCGCCACGTGCCCTGAGTTTTTCGATGAACGTGTAGCCGTCCGCTCCGGGCATCCCGATGTCGCTCAGGATGCAGTCGAATGGGGTGCGGTCGAGTGCGGCCAGGGCATCTTCCACGGACTCGCACGTTTCGACCGCCGCTCCGAAACGTTCCAGAGCTTTGCCGAGCAGCAGGCGCGTGTCCGGTTCGTCTTCCACGATAAGTATGCGGAGGCCGCCGAGCACCGCGCGTCGTTCCGGGAGTTCGCCCGCGTCGCCGCCTGCCGGCTCGCTCTCACTCTGGTTCGCGTGTTCGAGCAGCGGCAGGCGCACCTCGAAGGTCGCCCCGTGCCCCTCGCCCGCGCTGTCGACCGCGACCGTCCCGCCGTGTAGTTCGACGAGGTGGCGCACGATGGAGAGGCCGAGGCCGAGGCCGCCGTGCGTGCGTGTCGTCGTACCATCGGCCTGCCGGAAACGGTCGAAGACGAAGGGGAGAAATTCGCGGCTGATGCCCTCGCCCGTGTCGCTGACGTAAATGCGCGCCCGCGCCTCCTCGCGCGCGAGACCCACTTCCACGCGCCCGCCTACGGGCGTGAACTTGACGGCGTTCGACAACAGATTCCAGATCACCTGCTGCAACCGTTCCGCGTCGCCCGCGACGCTGCTCGCCGCATCGTCGAGCGCGAGGGCGAGTTCGATGTTCTTCGCCTGCGCCGCCGGGCGCGCCGCCGCGCACGCGGCTTCGACCACCAATTTGAGATCGACCGGCTTCACTTCGAGGCGCAGCTTGCCGGTGATGATGCGCGAGGCATCGAGCAGGTCGTCCACGAGTTGTTTCTGCGAGCGCGCGTTGCGCTCGATGGTTTCCAGCGCGCCGGCGGTGGTCGCCTCGTCGAACTTGACGGAGCGCAGCAAATTCGTCCAGCCGAGGATGGCCGTCAGGGGCGTGCGCAGTTCGTGCGAGAGCGTGGCGAGAAATTCGTCCTTGAGGCGGTTGGCTTCCTGCGCCTCGCGGTAGAGGCGCGCATTGTCCACGGCGAAGGCCGCGCGCTGCGCGAGGTCTTCGGCGAGCGCGAGATCGGAAGCGCCGTAACGCCGCATGGAGGCGGAAGTGGCGAACGTGATCGCGCCGAGCGTGCGCCCGCGCGCCACGAGCGGCACGATCATCGCCGACACCAAACCGAGTTCGCGCGCGACGCGGAAACGCATGGCGTCGTCGGCCGATGCGGCGTCGGCCGACGTGGGAATGTCCCTGTAGAGCACCGACCGGCCGGTGCGGATGGCCTGCGGCACACCCGACGTCGCGTCCGGGTTCCGGCTCTCGCGCCGTTCGAGTTTCCAGACCAACTGAACCTGCGCCTCGTCTCCGCCGCCGTGGGCGACGGCGATGGGGCAAATCACGCCCTCGTCGTCCAATACGTAGACGATGCACCAGTCCGCGAGGAACGGGACGCTGAGGCTCGCCACCGATTGCAGCGTCGTCTCATAGTCGAGCGAGGCGGCGAGCAGCCCGCTCGCTTCGACGAGGAAACGACCGGCCGCCTCCTGCTGCTTGAACTCCGTGATGTCCGAGAGCGTGCCGACCCATTCGCGCAGGCTCCCGTCTTCGGCGATGACGGGCACGCCGCGCACTGCGAAGTCGCGGTAGCTCCCGTCGTGCTGGCGGATGCGATACTCGGTCGTGTAGATGCTGCGCGTTTCGACGGCGCGCTGCCAGAGCTCGACGGTGCGCTCGCGGTCTTCGGGGTGGAGCGCGTCGAGCCAGCCCCAACCGCGTCCCTCGTCCTCCGTCTGGCCGGTCATGGCGCGCCACGCCGGCACGTCGCGGATGCGACCGCGCGCGTCGGCCGTCCACACCACCAGCGCCGTCGCCGTTACGAGCGAACGGTAACGGTCGTATTCGAGGTGCGCGCGCTGCTCGGCCTCGGACAGAGCGCGCTCGGCGCGCTTGCGTTCGATAAACTGGCCGAACTGGCTGCCGATGGTGTTCATCAGCGCGCGCAACTCCGGCTCGGACGTTCTCACCTCGCGGCTGAAGAACTCCATCACGCCGAGCACTTCCCGGCCGAGCGTGACGGGGAAACCGAAAGCCGCGTGCAGCCCCGCGCGCGCGGCCACGTCGGCGCGCACGATGGTCTTATCCCTCATCACATCCTCGATCCAGGCCGGTTCGCCGCTCTCCCAGATGCGACCCGGCAGCCCCACGCCGCGCGTGAAAGTTATTTCGCGCGTGCGCGCCGCAAATTCTTCGGCCGCAATTTGAGGCGACTGCCAGACTTCCTCGCAGTGCAGCACGCCCTCGTCGGATTCCGCGCACCAGAACATGCCCATCTCCCAGCGCAAATTCTCGCAGACGGCTTCGAGTATTTTGAACGCCGCTTCGGAGACGCCTGCGGCTTCGGCCAGGACGCGCGTCACGCCGTGGTGCGCGGCGAGACGGCGCGCGGCGCGCTTGCGCTCCGTGATGTCACGCGCGATGCCTGTGAAATAGCGCTCGCCATGTTCGACGAGTTCGCCGAAAGAGATTTCGAGTTCGACCTCGCGCCCGTCACGGCGCAGGCCGGGCAGTTCGACGCCGCTCCAACTGATGTGGCGCACGCCCTCTGTGAGGTAACGTTCCATCCCGGCGCTGTGCACGTGGCGCAGGTAATCCGGCATCAGCATGGTGAGATTTTGGCCGAGCAATTCGCTCACGGGATAGCCGAAAATCCTTTCGGCCGCGCGATTGATGAAGTGTATAACGCTCCCGGCGTCAATGATGATGATGGCGTCGGCGGCGTTCTCGGCGAAGGTGAGGAAACGCCCGTCGCCCGTCCCGCCGAAAGGTGCGGTCTCTCCGGCGGGCGATTCGCTGCCCTCCCGCGACGAGTTTGCATCTTCCGGCAAAGAAGAGTTCATAGACGACATACACTAAACGCGGACGATTCGCCAAAGCGCAGGCGAGTTGGGATCGGGGGGGCTGAATTATAGCGCACGGCGGCGGATTAGAGGGAGAGCGACTGTATCATTTATTCGTCAGCGCGCGGGCGGCACGGCCACTTCGAGCGAGAAACTACCCCCGCGACGCGACGCGCCCGGTTCGGTGAAACGCAGATCGGCGAACCACACGAGCGATGCCTCTGCGCAGTTTTGCGTTTCGACGCGGACGGCGGGAAAGCGCGCGAAGTCCAGGAAAATTTTCGCGCGCTCGTCCACGGCGGCGCGCGCGGCCGTCGCCGCGCCTTCACCTTGCGGCTTCTCGAAACGCGCTGCATCGCCCGTCGCATCGTGCTCCGCTCCGGCGCGAGCCATGAGGGAAGTTTCAAAACGATAGAGAGCGCGATCTGTCTCGGCGAGCACAAGCCAGCGCATCGGGTCGGCCAGCGTGGGCGTAGCCGCGACGCGCAGCAACGTCTCATTTTGTCGCGCGGCCTGCGCCCCTGCCAAATCCCGCGCCTGCGCGAGCGCGCGTCCGTGCAGGAGCGAAAGCGCGCCCCAGTACATGACGACGAAGGCGAGCGCGGCCAGCGCGATTGAACGCCCCCCGCGCGCGGCGAGTTTCGTTTGATGCGCGCAGACGAGAGCGGCGAGCCACGCGAGCCACAGGACGCGCGACGCGAGCGGGTAATCAATCCCTGCGCTCAGCGGCAGGACGACGAAGGCGAGAGTCGCCAGCAGCGCGAGCGCGCCCCACGCAAGCGTGCGCCAGCGCGCCGTCGCGGTCAGGAGAAAACAGGCGCCGCCCAGGCTCAGCCACAGCCACGGATCGACGATGAAGACGAGGTCGCCGTAAAACCAGCGCCCGTCCCACGGCAGCAGCGGGCGCACGCCGTAGTTGTTCGTCCAGTCCATCAAAGGGTGCGACGCGCTGACGAGCAGCGAGGCGACGATTAATCCCACGGGACGCACGCGCGGCTCGCGCCCGCGCAGGCGCGCAAGGATGCGGTCTCCGGCATAGCACAACAAAGGGATGATGAGCGCGATGGCGAGCGTGCCGACGATGGAATGTGTGATGCCGCGATGATGTTTGAGGTAAAACCAACTGCCGCCGAATCTCGCCACGATGTCCGCGTCCGGCGCGTTGGCGGCAACGAGACACACAAGGGTCGCGCCCGGCGAGAGACGTTCCAAACCCGCTTTCGCGGCCGTCAACCCGACCAGCGTATGCGTCAGATTATCCATGAAGAAAAGAGGTCAGAGGTTAGAGGTTAGAGATTAGTGAAAAGCAAAAACTGATTTTTACTAACCTCTAACCTCTGACCTCTGACCTCTGCTGTTAGAACGGAAGGTTCGCGGGAGTTGCCTCTTTGGGCAGTTGGGCGTGGCGTGCCGGGTCGAGGCGTTCGAGTTTTTGCGCGGCCTCGCGCGCGGCGGCCGATTGCGTCAAGGGTTTGCCGTCTTTTCCTTTGGCCTCGCGCGCCGTCCGTGCGATCTGAAAGAAGATGTCCGCGGCTTCGCTTCGCTTGCCCTGTTTTTCGTAGATGGAGGCGAGCCGCAAATTCGCCGTATCCACGGGGACGGCCGGATTTTGCGCGCGCGCGAGTTCGGTGTAGAGCGTGGCCGCCGCGTCGTATTGCCCGTCGGCTTCCTTCGCCTGCGCCAGCGCGAAACGGGCGCGCGCGGCCACTTCCGCGTCGCCGCTGCCGGCCAATGCCTGTAGCTCGCTCAAGCCCTTCTCGCGGTCAACCGTCAGCAAATTGGCCGCGCGAAAGTAGCGCGCCAGCGACTTATAGGGATCGCCATACTTATTCTCCACCTTCTGTGCCTCATCCACGACGCGCTGCGCGCGCTCCTTCTCGGTCGTGAAACTCAGGCCGGTCGCGCCGACGGGCGCGGGCGAGGCCGAGACGTTGGCGCTGGCGACCTCGATGACGCGGCCGAGGGCGCGCGTGGCCTCTTCGGCCTTGCGCCCGCTCCACCACGAATAGACGCCCGCCAGGAGCGCGAGTGCGACGAGACCTGCGAGGGCGTAGAGGATTGTGCGGCCGCGGCCTTCGAGGCGGTCGCCGACGCGGTCGAACTGTTCAAACGCCTTTTCGCGAAACTTATCGCGGCGGACTTCGCGCGCATGTTTTTTCTTGGATGGAGCCACGTTTTTTTCTCTTGCAACATCGCACGGTCGTGCGCGTTCTGATTTCAGCAGTTAGGGTGAAACGACACACTCTAACGAGCGCGGCGCGGGCTTGTCAAGCAAGCGTCCGGCGGCACAACTCACTGGCTCCGAGAGACTTTATTGACCGCCGGGAGGGCGCGTGCTACGCTTCGCGCCCGCATACGCGAACGAGTATGAGACGAATGGGAACGGGCGAAATATTTCGGGAACATGTCGCGGGGGCGCGGTGTCTAATGGAAAGTGGACGTGGCTTGCGGCCGTTGCCGTATCGGTCGCCGGTTCGCGCTGGAGGACGTTTGTGAGCTACGGAGAGCCAATCGCCCTCCGCGGGCAAGCCGAATTGGAGCATCCCGCCGCCGTGGCGGATTCGGCCGAGGCGCGTCCCGTCGCGGAGTTACAGTTCATTGAAAGATTGCGCGCGGGCGAGGCGGCGGCCTTCGACCGGCTCGTCACGGAGCGTTCGGCGGACATCTACGCCCTGCTCTATCGCCTGACGGAAGACCCCGAAGAGGCGCGCGACCTGACGCAGGAGACTTTTCTGCAAGCCTTTCGCAGCATCGCCAACTTTCGCGGCGACTCCGACCTGCGCACGTGGTTGTATCGCATCGCCGTCAACCAGGCGCGCAACCGCTGGCGCTGGTGGCGACGCAGGCGTCGGGGCGCAACCGTCTCGCTCGATGCGACGGACGAGACGCACGAACTGCCGCTCGGCACGCGCCTTGTGGACGAAAACGCGCCAGACCCCGAGGCGCGCACGCTCGCGCACGAACGCGAGGAGATTTTGCTCGCCGCCGTCCGCACGCTCGCGCGCCCTTACCGCGAAGCCGTCGTGCTGCGCGATGTGGAAGGTTTGAGTTATGAGGAGGTCGCCGTCGCGCTCGACATCAGCGTCGGCACGGTCAAGTCTAGGCTCTCGCGCGGCCGCACCGAGTTGCGCCGTATGTTAGAAGGCTCTTTGTAAGTTTGTTCTTTGTTCTTTGTTCTTTGTTCTTTGTTCTTCGTCGGTCGCCGGTTGTCAGTCGGACGTGGTTATCACACGAGTTACCAGGGGCGGACTTGAGCCACTGATAACTGACAACTGACAACTGACCACCGACAAGTTCTTTGAAAACGAATGGCTGCCCCGCCCCGGCTTCGCCCAGCTATCCTGAGGTGCCAATGGGTCGGGAAGCGACGACGGGTTCGAGTTTCGTCGCATGTGTTGCGGAGGGCGGCAAATGTGCGTGAGTTGTTTGAGGACACGGCCAGCAACAGCCGTCCACGAACGACGCGCGCCAATTGCCTCACTGTGCGCGCAGGCGTGGGAAATAGACAAACAAGCGTTGCTTCCTTGAGCGAGGGAGCAGCCGGGGTCGGCCAGCCATTCGTTTGAAAGCAGAGGTGAGAGGTGAGAGGTCAGAGATCAGTTAAAACAAAAACTGTCTTCTTACTAACCTCTGACCTCTAACCTCCGACCTCATAATTTATGACTTGCGAGGAGACACAAAAGAGTTTTTCGCCATACCTGGACGGCCGGCTGGCGCACGGCGCGGGCATTGACGCGCATCTCGAAGCCTGCCCGGTGTGCCGCTCGGAATTCGCGCGGGCGCGCACGCTGGTGCGCGCGCTCGGTAATCTCGAACGCCCGGCCGCGCCCGCGGGTCTCGCCGCCTCCATCAACGAATTGCTCCTCATCGAACGCGCCGCGCGCCGCCAGCAGCCCACCGGCTCGCTCTATGCGCGCGCCATGCGCTGGCTCGAACCGCGCCTCATGCCCTACACCATCGGCGCGCTCGCCTCCCTGATCCTGTTCATCGGCGTCGTCAACGCGCTGCGCCCGCAGTTTCGCGTGCTCCGCGAACTGACGATTGCGGCGCGCGCGGCCGAGGACGACGCGCTCGACAAATCGCTCTTTGAAGGCGGCGGCTACGACGTGACGAAGCCCGTCCCGACCATCAATCCGAACGGCGCGCTCGCCGCGCTCATCCAGAACCCCTCACAACGCGGCGACGACGATGCCGACGACATGGTGATTTACGCGGACGTGTTCAGCAACGGCAGCGCGTCGCTCGCCGGCGTCGTCCAGCCGCCGCGCAACCCGCGCCTGCTCGACGAGGTGCAGGAGGCTTTTCGCCAGACGCCCGCCTTCGTCCCCGCTTCGCACGACCGCCGCCCGGCCACCCTGCGCGTCGTCATCTCGGTCTCCAAAGTCAGCGTCCACGAACGCAGTTTCTAAACCCGGCGAAATTCGCGAGCGCGGTTTCTAAATTTTACGAATCAACTCGCCCTAGCCGTCCACGCTAAACACAACGGCCGCCGGTTTCCAGAGTGAAACCGGCGGCCGTTGTTCTGTAGTCAACCCGTGGCGCTCACTGGCCGAAGCGCGACTTGTACTCCTGCGAATTGAGGAAACCGCCGACCATGGTACGAATGTCGCCCGACTGCAACACACGCAGCCACGCTTCGTAGCCTTCCGGTTCGGGCTTGCGCCTGAGATAGCCGTAATACTGCATCGCCACGAAAGCGTTGTTGAACTCTCGCGTGCCCACGCGGTCGGAATCGGCCACCGCTCTGAAGACCTGTGCGCGTGTGAGGGTGTTCGCGTTGAGACGGTTCTTTAAGTCCGTGCTTGTGAGCGTCACCTTATCCTTCCCGTCCGGCGCGGCCGGGTCGGGCGTGGTGATCTCGGTCAAACTGTAACGGGCGAACAACGCGTCCACGAATTGCTCGTTGGTCATGCTGCCGTAAGTCGTCTGAAACTCCTGCCGCTCCGTGAAGCGTTGCGCCAGTTGCGCCTTGCGTGCATAGACCTCTTCGGCCGTCTGTCCCGCCACGAAACTCATGTCCGAGACGATCTCCGTGTACTCCGGCAGGCGGTTAAAGGCCAGCTTGTAGAAGCGGAACACGTAGAGACCTTTCAACTGGAATTCCTGCGAACGGAAGAAGCCCTCGCCCGAAACATAGATGCGGTCGCACGCCGGAGAATTGTTGACGTTCGGGCAGCCGTTCAGCACACCGAGCCACGCATTGAAGCCGCCCTCATCAGGCTCCCTGGAAAGGAAGTCGAGATACTGCTGCCGCACGAAGAAGGGCGACGACAGGATGGGATTGGGCGCGCCCAACACGTCGTTGTCCTGCACGGTGATGGTAGTGGTATCCAACAGCACGCCGGAAGCGTGTGTGAGATGCAGTTGGAAAGTTTCGGACGCTTCGACATGGGCGTCGTCTATGAGCGGCACGTTGATCACTTTGCTGGTCTCGCCGGGGGCGAAGTTGATCGTGCCGACCGTGGTGGCGAAATCGCAGCGGGCGTATGCTCCGCCCTGATTATTGAACTGGTTGAAGCAGCCGATGGTGAAAGTGTCCGTGTCAACCGTCCGGTAATTCGCCGTGGCGGTGCCGGACGGATCGCCCGTGCGCAGGACGGTGATGGCCGCGCGTCCCGCGCCCTCGCCGACCGTGTAGCCGCCCGCCGCGAACTCGACGAGCGTGGGCGTCGCCGAGGCGGCCTGCGTGATGATTATAAAGGAGTCGTCTGTGTGAAGTATCTGGCCGGTGCGCGCGCGGCCAGCGTTGGCCGCCACGTTGAAGGTGATCGTGCCGTTGCCCGTACCGCTCCCGTTCGTGATCGTGAGCCACGAAGGGGCGCGGCTCGTAGCAGACCAGGCGCAACCCGCACGGGTCATGATCTGGAAACTGCCGGAGCCGCCGCTCGCCGGGAAACTCTCCGGACTCGGAGACGTGACGGTGTAGGTACAGGACGTAGCGCCCGTGAAATTAACTCCCGAATGGTTTGCGCTGATGTTGGCGAAGGTCGCGTTCTGCGGCGTGAAGGTGTAGTTGGCTTTCGCGGGCGCAACGACATAGTTCTCGCCGGCGATCAGGTTGGCGAACGAGTAGTTGCCGTTCGCGTCCGTGGTCGTCGTGCCGCCGCCCGCTCCAATCAGGGATACCGCGACGCCTTCCAGAGCGTTGCCGCTCGCATTGAGTATGCGCCCGCTGAGCGAATAACGCCCTTGCGAGATGGTGAAATTCGCGGTCTGGTTCGCGCTCAAATTCGAGAAGGTTCGGCTCGTCGGTTCAAACGTGTAGTAGGTCTGCGTCGGCGTGACGGTGTAGTTGCCCGTCGGCAAATTGGTGAACGAGTAGTTGCCCTGCGCGTCGGTGGTGGTCGTGGCAGATTGCGAGCCGGAGAGCGTCACGGTTACGCCGCTGAAAGGTGTGGCGATGGCATTGCGGATGCTGCCGCTGATGGTGTAAGCGGCCGCGCCGGTCAACTCGTATGCGCCGCGCCCGTAGGTCGAGAGCTGGATCACGCCGCCCGCGCTCGTGGCGAAGCCGGTGACGACGGCCGGGAGCATCCCGTTATTGAAAGTCGCCCACGTCGCGCCGTTGTCGGTGGAGCGGAAGACGCCGATGTCCGAACCGGCGTAGAGCGTCGACGGGTTCGTCGGGTCGATGAGAAACGCGCTGACGGGGACGTTCGGAATGGCGTTCGGCTGTCCCGGCGTGCCGCCGATGTTCGTCCAGGTGCCGCCGAAGTCCGTCGTCCGGTAGACGTGCCCCGTGCCGAAGCCGCCGTAGGTGACGTAAGCGATAGCCGCATTCGACGGGTCGACCGTGATGCTTTCGACGAAGCGGTTGGGCAGAGCTGTCGATCTGTCCGTCCAGTTGATGCCGCCGTTGGTGGAGACCATCACGCGCCCCTGCGCCGAGCCGGTGTAGATGATCTGCGCGTTGGCCTTGCGCTCGACGCCGATGGCGCTCAGCACGTCAGGCGCGCCTTTGGTGAGATCGTCCATGCCGGCGGGGGCAGTCCAGTTCGCCGGAGCATTCGGATGGCTGCGGGTGGTGTCGTGGCAGTTTGTGCAGGTGAACAGACGCCACGTGCCGAAATAGATCGTGGAGTCAACGCCGTTGCCGACCATCGGCGGGTAGAAGGCGATGCGCTGTCCGGTGGCCGGCTCGCCGAACGTAGGATTGTCGGCGATAGTCCCGTTGAAGCTGAGGCCGTTGTTGTTGAAGCGGTTGACGCGGCCATAGATGTAGGTGGTGAACACCATGCTCGGGTTGGCGGCGTTGACGATGCTGCGCCCGCCGTCGCCGCTGCTGAACTCGCGCCACGTGTTCGTGTTGGCGATGCGCAGTTGCGTGCCGTTGTCCTGCGTGCCGCCGTAGGAAATGGATGGGTCGGTCGGGTGCATCGAGATGCCGACGAACTGCGTCAGCGTGAGCGATGCGTTGAGCGAGGAGAAAGTCTGGCCGCCGTTCGTGGAGCGCGAGATGCCGCCGTCGTTGCCGACGTAGATCGTGTTCGGCTGGCCGGGGTCGAAGGCGAAGGCCTGCTGATCAGGGTGCGTGGTCGAGTTGAAAGGGCTGTAGGGATAAGGATTAGTTGTGTTCGCCGGATTGTGTACGAAATTTCTGGATAGATTCGTCCAGTTATCGCCGCCGTCGGTCGTTTTGTAAACGTCGCGCGTGCCGACATAGATCGTGTCCGGGTCGTTCGGAGAGACGTAAATGTAGGAGTTGTAGCCGAACTGACCGGGGTCAACCGCGTTCAAGGGCTTGTTCGTCCAGAGGAGACCGCCGTTGTCGCCGATGTCGACGCGAATGGAGGTGCGCGAGCCGGAAATGACGTAGATGCGTTCGGGGGCGGCGGGCGTGACCGCGACGCGCACGTCGCTCAAACTCGCGGTGGTGGCGGTGAAAACAGGCGCGGGCAGCCACGTCGCGCCGCCGTCCAGAGATTTGTAGACGCCCCCCGGGCCTGTCGCCGTATCCGAGACATCCACGAGGGTCATGCCGACATATAGAATCTGCGGATTGGTCGGGTGGATGGCGAGATCGCGCGGCCGTCCCCGGAGCGTTCGTTGCCAGTTGACGCCGCCGTCCGTCGAGAGATAAAAGCCGTTGCGGTAGAGATTTCCGTCGGGGTTGAGATTGTCGTAAGAAGTCGCCATCGTGCGCGTCGCTTGCAGGGCATAGACGCGATTCGGGTTGGTCGGGTCAACTTCGATCTCGGCCGTGGTGGCGAGCGGCGGGAGCGTGTTGTTGCTGACGCGCGCCCAGGTCGCGCCGGCGTCCGTGGACTTTAAGACGCCCGTGCCGAAATAACCGTTGTCGAGGTCGCCCATCCCCGCGTAGACGACGGACGGGTTGCTGCGCGAGAAAGCGATTGACCCGACGGCCAGATCGACGTGCGTGTCGCTGACGGGGACAAAGTTTGCGCCGCTGTCGGTCGAGCGCCAGATACCGCCGGTGGCCGCGCCGATGAGGATGATGTTCGGGGCGGTGGGGTGGACGGCGATGGAGTTGAGCCGGCCGCTGGTCACGCCCCAGTTGTTCGGGAAGGCGGGCGTCGTCGGCGACGGGCCGATGCTGCGCCATGTCTGCGCCATTGAGCGCGTGTCCGCGCCGCCCTCTTTGCCGCGCGTGCCGCCCTGCGGTCGCGCGAGCCATGCTTTGAGACGGCCTTCGGCGGGCGGCGCGGCGAACGGGTAGGCGCGCTGCATCATGAACCACTGCTGGCGCGCGTCGATCACCTCGCGCTCGTCGCCCTCGACCTGCTCGCCTATGCCGGGCGCGTTGGGCTGTTCAACCGTCGACTGCCGCGACTTCGCGGCCGCAGGGGCGGTGGCGGTGGTTGTTTCCCTGCGCGTGCGCGGCGCGTTTGCGCGTTTGCGCGTCACCTGTTGACGTCGCTTCTGCACGCCTTTCGAGGCTTCAGCCGTCACGTCCGAAAACAGGAAGGCGGCCGATGCCGCCAGCGAGAGGCTGAGGACGAAGTAGAGAGCGAGCCGCATGGGGCGACGCGAAAAGAGGGGGCGGGCGACGGGGAAACTGATTTTTTTCAAAGCTGCGTCCTTTAGATTGGAAGGGCGTAAAAATCAACACTCCGTTTTATGCACGAGGGGGCTGGCCTGAACGGCCGTCATAGAGTGCGAAGCCGGAATACGTATCAAAGGGCGATTCTACGTTGTAAGAATTCGGGAAAAAGCGCGACTGGCGTGAGGGGGGTTCCGCAGCCAGTGAATTTATGTGTAAATCCGACGATAGGCGAACCGAACATCCGCGATAATTCGAGACCTTCGAGGCCGTCCAGCACAATTCGTCCGCAGGTCTGAGCTTAGACGCGAAAAATGCGTCGCAGGATGTCCGGCGAGGCCAACATACGGCGAAAAATTCGGTCTTCGCGGAGTTTCGCTAGATCGCCAGAACGAGGCTACTTTACAGTCGAATTTTGCCTTCCGTCAAGAAAAACGAGGGGGAATTGATTCATCGATCCGTCGATCCGTTTCTTCATTAAATCCATGAATCAATGAACCAGCGAATCAATCCCCTCGCCTTCCTCAATCTACGACAGTCGTTCCGGCGCGGGCGAGCTTTTCGTCCGTGTCGTGGAGGGATGGCGCGGACTTCGGCGAAACTACGCTGTCGTGGTGGCCGTGCGTCGATAAGATGGCCTCCACGCCGCCCGCGTGCGGCCACAGACTGACTTGCTTGACGCACCGTGCGTGGCATGTTAGGTTTTCTCCTTCGTAAACATCAATAATTTTCAGCGTTCCACACATCTCATAGAGATAGGCAGGAGAGTAGTTTGACTACTGCGCCGACACCACTCAAGCAGACCCCGCTCAACGCCGCGCACCGCCGCCTGGGCGCGCGCATGGTCGATTTTGGCGGCTGGGACATGCCCGTCCAATACCCCGCGGGGACAGTCGAGGAACATCTGCGCACGCGCCTCCATGCAGGCCTTTTCGACGTGTCGCACATGGGCGAGATCGAGGTGCGGGGACGCGAAGCGATTCCCTTCGTCAATCGCCTCTGCTCGAACGACGCCGCCAAGCTCGTTGACGGGCAGGCGCACTATTCCGCGCTCACGACGCCCGAAGGCACGGTTGTGGACGACCTGCTCGTCTATCGTTTCGCCGAAGATCACCTGTTGCTCGTCGTCAACGCCTCAACAACCGAAAAGGATTGGGACTGGATCAACGCGCATCGCGGCGACGAGGCGGTCGAACTCGTAAATCGCAGCGCGGACTTCTGCCAGATCGCCGTGCAGGGGCCGGACGCGCTCGCCATCCTGCAAACGCTGACCGAGACGCCGCTCGCCGAGATCAAGTATTACCACTTTCGCGAGGGCGCGGTTGACGGCGTGCCCGCGCTCATCTCTCGCACCGGCTACACGGGCGAGGACGGCTTCGAGGTTTACGCCGCGCCCGAGCGCGCCGAGCAACTTTGGGAACGCATACTGGAAGCGGGCGCTTACGGCACAGATGAAGGCATCCTGCCCTGCGGGCTGGCCGCGCGCAACACGCTCAGGCTCGAATCGGCGATGGCTCTCTACGGACACGAAATCGACGAGACGACGACGCTCTACGAAGCCAACCTCGGCTGGATTTGCAAATTGAACAAAGGCGACTTCACGGGGCGCGAACGCCTCGCCGCGCAGAAGGCCGAGGGTGTCAAACAAAAACTGGTGGGCTTCGAGGTAACGGAGCGCGGCATCGCGCGCGACGGTTATCCCGTCCTGATCGACGGCGCGCCGCTCGGGCGCGTCACTTCGGGCAGCCCCGCTCCCTTCCTGAAGAAGAATATCGGGCTGGCCTACGTGCCCGTGGAACACGCCACCGAGGGGCGAGAAATTCACATCGAAGTGCGCGGCCGCCCCGTCGCCGCGCGCATCGTCCCCGTGCCTTTTTATAAACGCGAGCGGAAGTAAACAAACAGTTTTCAGTTTTTAGTTTTCAGTTTTCAGTTGTCGCCGTTTGGCAGGCGACGCACTGTTGTTGAGCATAGTCATCACACTAAGAACTGAAAACTAAGAACTAAAAACTGAAAACTGAAAACCGTCTTTTAAGGAGCATCATGGCAAACATCCCGGACGATTTGCATTACAGTAAGGATCACGAATGGGTCAGGGTCGAGGGCGACACGGGCACGGTCGGCATTACGGATCACGCGCAAAATCAATTGGGCGACATCGTGTACGTGGAGTTGCCGCGTGTGGGCGACAGCCTGGAAGCGGGCGGAGTGTTCGGTCAGGTCGAATCGGTGAAGGCGGCCAACGACCTCTACTCGCCGGTCTCCGGTGAAGTGACGGAATTGAACGAGACGTTGAACGACGACCCGGAGCAGGTCAACAAAGACCCTTACGGCGCGGCGTGGATGCTCCGCCTGCGTTTGAAAGACGCGCTTGAGGTTGACAAGCTGATGAACGCCGCCGAGTACGAAGACTACACCAAGAAAATCACGGAGTAAGAGAAGTTGCGCTACATTCCCAACTCGCCGGAGGAGCGCGCAGAGATGCTGCGCTCTGTCGGTTTGAACTCGCCGGAGGAACTCTTCGATACCATCCCGGCCGACATCCTGCTGCGCGATCTGCTCGACACGCCGAGCGCGCTCTCCGAACCCGAACTCATCGCGCGCTTCGAGTCGATGGCCGCCCGAAACAGCGCCGCCCACCGTCCGAGTTTTCTCGGCGCGGGCGCGTATTCCCACTATCAGCCGACCATCGTCGACAGCCTGATCTCGCGCTCCGAGTTCTTCACCGCCTACACGCCCTACCAGCCGGAAATCTCGCAGGGCACGCTACAGGCCATCTTCGAGTTCCAGACGCTCGTCTGCCAGTTGACCGGCATGGACGTGGCGAACGCCTCGATGTATGACGGTTCGACCTCCGTGGCCGAGGCCGTGCTGATGGCCGAACGCATCACGCGCCGCCGTAAGGTGGTCGTCTCCGGCGCGCTCCACCCCGAATACCTGCACGTCGCGGACACCTACGTCGCACACGCCGGAATTGATCTCGTCCGCGCCGGCTTTGACGAACAAAGCGGTACGACCAACTTCGACGAACTCGGCGAACTCGACGATCAGACTGCGGCCATCATCGTGCAGTCGCCGAACTTCTTCGGCTGCGTGGAAGATTTACAGACGCTCGCCGAACGCGCGCACAAGGTCGGCGCGCTCCTCGTCGTCTGCGTCACGGAAAGCATCTCGCTCGGCCTCCTGCGCGAGCCGGGCGCATCGGGCGCGGACATCGTCGTGGCCGAAGGCCAGTCGTTCGGCGTGCCGCTCAGCTACGGCGGCCCCTACCTCGGTCTCTTCGCCACGCGCGAGAAGTACGCGCGGCAGTTGCCCGGCCGCCTCGTCGGCGTCGCGGCCGACAAGGAGGGGCGGCGCGGTTTCGTCCTGACGCTCGCCACGCGCGAACAGCACATCCGCCGCGAGAAGGCCACCTCCAACATCTGCACCAACGAAGGCTTAATCGCGCTCATGGCGACGATCTACCTTGAAACTCTGGGGCGGCGCGGCCTGCAGGAGGTCGCCATGCAATGCGCGCAGAAGGCCGCTTATGCCGCGCGCCGCATCTCCGAGATCGAAGGCTTCTCATTGCCCTACGCCGCGACGCCGCGCTTCAATGAGTTCGTCGTCCGCGCCCCCGTCGCGGCGGAAGAACTGCTCCGACGCTTGGCCGCCGAATGCAACATCACGGGCGGCCTCGCGCTCTCGCGCTACTTCCCCGAACGCGCCAACGACATCCTCATCTGCGTCACCGAAACCAACCCGCGCAACGAAATAGACGCGCTCGTCGCCGGACTCGCGGAACTGACGAAATAAGTTTCAAGTTTCAGGTTGCAGGTTTCAAGTTAGAGAACGAAGAACCTCAGACCTGAAACTTGAAACCTGAAACTTGAAACCTATGAATACACCGAAAGCCGCCACACACATCACACAGAACGAGGCGTTGATTTTTGAACGCTCGCAGACCGGCCGCAAAGGCTACATGCTGCCCGCGCTCGACGTTGAAGAGACGCCGTTAGACGAGTTGCTACCCGCCGGATTTCGCCGCACGGACGACCTCGAAGGCGTGCCCGAAGTTTCCGAGGTCGATGTGGTGCGCCACTTCACGCGCATCTCGACGTGGAACTACAACATCGATCTCGGCATGTACCCGCTCGGCTCCTGCACGATGAAGTACAACTCGCGCCTGAACGAGCGCGTCGCGCGCATCAAGGGCTTCGCCAACCTCCACCCGCTCGCCGCCGAAGAGGATTCGCAGGGCGCGCTCCAATTGCTCTACGAACTTCAACAACACCTCTCCGAGATCACCGGCCTTGCCGGGGTCTCCCTGCAACCGGCGGCGGGCGCACACGGCGAGATGACCGGCGTGATGATCATCCGCGCCTTCCTCGACGCACGCGACGGCGTGGGCGAGGACGACCGCCCGCGCCGCCGCGTCATGCTCATCCCCGACTCGGCGCACGGCACGAACCCGGCCTCCGCGCACCTCTCCGGCTTCAACGTCAAGACCGTCCGCTCCACGCCCGAAGGTCAAACTGATCTCGACGCGCTGCGCGAACTGTGCGCGGCGGGCGACGTGGCCGGACTGATGTTGACCAACCCGAACACGGTCGGCCTCTTCGAGCGCAACATCCGCGAAATTTGCCAGATCGTCCACGACGCGGGCGGCCTCGTCTACATGGACGGCGCGAACATGAACGCGCTCGTCGGCTGGGCGCGCCCCGGCGACATGGGCGTGGACGTGATCCACCTGAACCTGCACAAGACTTTCTCCACCCCGCACGGCGGCGGCGGCCCCGGCTCCGGCCCCTGCTGCTGCACGAAGGAACTCGAACCCTACCTGCCCGTCCCGCGCATCGTCCGCGCGGGCGAGAGTTACAAGCTGGACTTCAACTACCCAAACACCATCGGCCGTGTGAAAGCCTTCTACGGCAACTTCGGCATGGCCGTGCGCGCGCTCTCCTACATCGAAACGCACGGTGCGGACGGCCTGCGCGAAGCGACCGAGGCCGCCGTGCTGAACGCGCGCGTCATCGCGCACGGGCTGGCAAGCGACTATGACAAGCCTTTCGACGCCCCGCCCATGCACGAAGTCGTCTTCACGGACAAACGACAGGCGCGCAAAGGTGTCCACACGCTCGACATCGCCAAGCGGCTCATCGACTACGGCTTTCACCCGATGACCATCTACTTCCCGCTTATCGTGCAGGGCGCGATGCTCATCGAGCCGACCGAATCCGTCGGCCGGCAGGAGATACAACACTTCATCGAAGCCATGCGTTCAATCGCACGCGAAGCGCTGGAGACACCCGACCTCGTGACCGGCGCGCCGCACACCACACGCATCGGCCGTCTCGACGAAGCCGCCGCCGCGCGCAAGCCCGTCCTGCGCTGGCGTCCAGAAGAGAAAGCCGCCGTCGCTTAAGCCGGACGACATGTAGATACAACCAGCGCGGCGCGTTAACCCTCGACGGTTAGCGCGCCGCACTTTATTAGCTGTAGAGATCAATCGGAAAGTGGATTCTTTAAATGTCACACGGCTTCGTCAACGACTTGCGAGTTTGAACGGCTTCGTCAACGACTTACGAGTTGGACAGGCGGTGGCCGCTTCCTTCGTTCGGCGGGCTGTCGGCCGGTCTGCATGGGAGGGCGACATATTACAAAACAGCAAAAACGCTTATAATGGCCTCGCCATCTAAATTCACTTATCCAACTAATGTTCGCCGACCGAAAGGAATACTGCCAATGCTTCGACCGTCAAACGTCCGTCCCGTCATGTTACCGTCCGCCCTGCTGTTGCTGCTGCTGTCCGCGCTGACCTTCACCGCCTGTAGTTCCGGCGGCGAGAAGATGTCAAACAACACTGCCAACTCCAACGCTCCCGCCGCAACGACCAATCAATCCAATGGCAATGCGAACGCCGGCAATGCGAATGTCGGCAATGCCACTACTGCCGGCGGCGCTCCGGCCGGTCAAACCGCGCCGCAGGCCAAGCTCAACCTGAACACGGCTTCGGGCGATGAATTCCGCGCGCGGATTCCGGGCTTAGGCAACAAGATGGTGCATGAATTCGAGGAGTACCGTCCTTACAAGAGCCTGCAGCAGTTCCGGCGCGAGATGGGCAAATATGTCCCGGCTGAAAAGATCGCGGAGTATGAGAAATACGTCTACGTGCCGATCAACGAGAACGATTCTGACGCGGCGACGCTGCAACAGATTCCCGGTCTTGATGCGACCGAGGCCGCAGCCCTGATCGCCGGCCGTCCTTACGCTTCTCGCGACGCATTCATCGCACGCCTCTCCGAGAAAGTGTCCGCGGAAGAATTGGCCGTGGCGAAAGCATACTTGAGCGGCCAATGAGTTCCGCCGATGTATTGTCGCGCCTGCGGCGATTCCTGCTGGTCTTCTCCGTCTTCCTGCTCGGCGGGTCGTTGCTGGAGTTATGGCTGATCGGGCACATGGAAGACCCCGTGCAGTTGATCCCGTTAGGGTTGTGCGGGCTGGGGATACTGTCGGCGCTGGCCGCGCTCTTGCGCCCGCGCCGCGCCACGCTCTTGGCGTTGCGCGTGTGCATGGCGCTCGTCGTGCTGGGCACGCTCGTCGGAATCTACCTGCACGTCGAGGGCAACCTCGCGCTGCAACGCGAGATCAGCCCCAACGCGACGGCGTCTGCGACGCTTCTCGGCGCGCTCGGCGGTGGCAACCCTTTGCTCGCGCCCGGCATACTGGCGGTGGCCGCCGTGCTCGCGCTCGCCGCGACTTACCGGCACGCCGTTCTGGGACACGAAGAATAGAGCGAGTCACCCAAAGCACAAGGCGCGCGGACGAGAGAGGAAGTAACTCTCATGTCCACGCGCCTTGATTGGCTTGCTTGCGGGTTGTCAGTCCATGTCGAGCGGGTTGCGATAAGGAGTGTCTTTGTCCTTCTCGGCGCGCTTCATGGCTTCGCGAAACTTCTCTTCGAGGATGCGCTCGCGGTCTTTGAGCGAACCGAGTTCCTGCGCGAAGATTTGGTCGCGCGTCTGCTTCTGCCGCTCCAGACCCTTCGCCATCTCCTCGAACGAGGCGATGGGCTTGGTCTTCTCCTCATGCGCGATGAGCGCGCCGGTCTGCGCGTCTATGATGAGGGTGGATTCGCAGCAGGGACAGATGAGTGTGAAGCGTGGGGTCTCCGTCACAATCAAACTCCTTCATCCGAAAATTACGCGCGCGCTCTTAACATCCACGCACACGCGGCCACATTATAACACTTCGCGCGGGCGAAGCGGCGGGCGCGGACGATGCGGTCGGCGCGGACGATACGACGGGCTAGAGCGCCCGCGCCATAAAAGCAGAAGGGCGACGTGTTAGCGCCGGGCGGCCGAAACCGCACGCACACCAACCGTCGCCCTTCTCCCTTTACTTTCGCTGAAAGCCCGATCTGTTATTACGGCGTCACGGCATCTTTGACCGCGCCGCCCACTTTCTTCGCGCCCGAGACGGTCTTCTCGCCGACCTTCTTCGCGCCTTTCACAACCGGCCGTCCCACGTCCTCGGCCTTGTCCGCCGCGCCGCGCCCCACGTCTTCGGCCTTGTCGGCCACGCCGCGCCCGATATCTTCAGCCTTATCGGCGACCGGCCTGCCCACGTCCTGTGCCTTGTCGGCCACGCTGCGCCCGACCTGCGCGCCTTTATCGGCCACGAACCCGGCCGCGTCGGCCACGGCATCGCCCGTCGCCGTCAAAGCCTCGTCAACCTTGCTCTCAGGCAGGTCGCGCACCTGTCCGCCCGAAGTGTAGACGCGCGCCGTGCGTTTGCCGGTGCGCGTGTCCGTGGTAACGACTACCCGCTCGACGCGCGGGTTGTTTCTGAACGTGCGCGTCTGCGTCCGCATGCCGTCAGCTTCGGTCGAGACCACCTCGCCGTCCGCGCCGCCCGTCATCGGCGTCGTCGGCGTCATCTGGGTCGCCGCGGTCGCGTTGGCGTTCGTCGCGTTCACGTTCACCGAATTAGCGTTATCACCGCCGCCGCACCCGGCGACTAAAATCGACAGAGCCAGCACACACATGCCCACTGAAAAACGTTTTTCCACTTTTATCTTCCCTCCATTGTAAGCGGATACCCCTTTAACTGTCCCTTTGCAAGCGCAACCGACGTGCCATGCCGTGCAGGCCGGGAGGCGCCAGTTTCTTAGTAAAAGCAGCGTGTTTACCATCTCGGTCTCAACCCTGTGTACCAAGCAGATGCAGCGCGTCCTTTATCCATACTTGAGATTGCACGCCCCGTCGCTTAACATCGACGCTTGTTTGTCGATTCGGAAGGCGCAAGGGGAGGTTCGAGTTTTGGCGTATGACGCCCTGCAGGCTCGGCCGTGGAGGCGGCTCGACAAGCTCGACCCGGATGCGCTCGCCGGCGCGCTCATCTTCCTCCTCACCGCCGCGATCTTCCTCGCCAGCCCCGTGCATCAAATCGCGGATTCCAGGTTTTCCATGCTCGTCAGCGAGAGCCTCATCCAACGGCGCACGTTCACACTTGATCACTACCGCATTCCCGGCCTGACGCCCGTGCTGACACACGGCTCGGCTTCAAACACCAGCATCTACCAGATCGAGCACGTCAATGGACACTTCTATCATTTCTTCCCGCCGGGCAGCCCCGTGCTCTCGATTCCTTACGTCGCCCTCTTGAACTTGTGCGGCATCTCGGCGGCGCACCCCGACGGCAGCTATAACCAGCGCGGCGAAAGTATTATTCAGGGCAGCCTCGCCGCCCTGCTGATGGCCGCGCTCGCCACGGTCTTTTTCTACACGGCGCGCCTGCTCCTGCCTCTGTCCTGGAGCGTGTGGCTCGCGCTCGGCGGCGCGCTCGGCACGCAGGTGTGGAGCACCGCTTCAAGGGCTTTGTGGACTGACACGTGGGGCACATTCCTGCTCGGACTCGTGCTGCTCTCCATCCTCGCCGACGCCGCCGGCAAACGAAGGCTCAAGCCCATCCAACTCGCCACGCTTCTCTCCTGGGCATATTTCGTGCGCCCGACCTATTCGATCCAGATCGTCGCCCTGACCATCTACATTCTTATCTACCGGCGACAGCTCTTCCTCAGATTCGCGTCGACGGGCGCGGCATGGGGCGCGGCTTTCGTCGCCTATTCCCTGTTTCACTACGGCAAGCTGCTCCCGAATTATTACTACCTCGTCAATCAACTCTCGTTCGCTTCCTTTCCGACGGCCTTCGCCGGAAATCTGATCAGCCCCTCGCGCGGCTTGCTCGTCTATGTCCCCGCGCTCGGCTTCGTCGTCTATCTCCAACTGCGTTTCGCGCGCTGGAATAAGCACGCGCGCCTGACGCTGCTCGCGCTCGCCGTCTGCGCTGCACACCTGTTGCTCATCGCCGGTTTCTCGCCGTGGTGGGGCGGCCACGCCTACGGGCCGCGCTACACGACGGGCATCGTCCCGTGGCTCGTGCTGCTCGGCATATTGGGCTTGAAGGCGTTGTTTGAATGGAGCGGAGCGGATGCTCTTGAGGGCGGCGGGCGGCGGGCGGCGACCCTTTACTTCGGCGCGGCTTTGCTGGCCTTGAGTATCCTGATCAACATGCGCGGGGCGACTTCGCACGCGGCTTGGCGTTGGAACGTGTACCCGCGAAACGTAGACCAATACCCGGAGCGCGTCTGGGATTGGCGACAGCCGCAATTTTTGGCGACGCAGGCCGAAGCGACGCAGGGCGACGCGAGCTCGCAGCCCTGACGACGCGGGAAACTCGAACTCATACCGGCTGCCAAGCGTGTCCGGCTCCAAATAAAGTCACAGGCAAAATTCAACTCGCGCTTTCGCGTTTTGAAGCGATAACCGGCGACACCTTGATGTTTCAAGCATCCGCTCGCGCGATCTTTTGCAGCAAGTACCAGGACATGTAAACGCCGTACTTCTCCTGCACCTCAACGCGCCGCCAGTCCTGACCCGTGATGAGCTTGCGGCAGGCGCGTGCGCCGCAGCGACACTCCATGCGATAGGTGTCGTCGTCGGTCGTCGCCCAGTCGTGCGTCAATTCTTCACCGGCCTCGATGTCGCGCATGGCGACGAAAACGATCTGGCCGCGCACGCCGATGTTCGGTTCGCATGAGTGGTTGCTGTAGATCATGCTCCCCTCGCGTTCGCTTTCCGTGAGCGGGCCGATGAAGAGGTCTTCGCCGATCTGTATCTCGGCCGCGCCGAGCAGGGGTTCAACCTCGCGGAGCTTGCGCCGGTCGAAGATGTGCCCGCCTTTAACGGCCACGATCTCATCACGCGCGAACGCCTCCGTGGCGAACAGCCCGCGCCCGTGGATGCGGCTTTCCCTGACCGCCGCCTTCGGTGAGAGGTAAGACAGGTTCATCTCGATTTAAGCGGGCGCGGGGCGACTTTTGATCACGCGCTCCAAATCTTCGCGGAACGTATAGACGGAGACGCCCCCCTGTGTGCCGTGGACGAAAGTCCCGTCGGCGTCGAGATAGAGGCAGAACGGCAGCGCACGCGCGTGAGCCATGTGGCGCGCGCCGATGGCCTTGATCTCCGGTTCGGGTCGGTCGCAGTCGGAAGCGAGGCAGACGAAGTGATCCGTGAGCAAAGAAGCGATGGAAGTTTGCGGGATGATGCCCTCGACGAGGGCACGGCAGTTTCCTCAAGCGTAACGCCCGTATTCGACGAAGATGAACTTCCCCGCGCGCCGCGCTTCGGCCAGCGCGTCCGCCAGGCGCGTGTGCCAGCGCACCGCGCCGCGGTCGTTGAAATGTGGATGTGAATTCTCGCGCCCGTCATCAGCCATTTTCGTGTCCGCCTTTCTCGAATCGCGCCTCGACCAACTCGTCGCGGCGCACGCCGTTTTCAAGCGTCAACTGCGGGTAAGACTTAGGCTCGGCTCGCGTCGCGCCGAGTTCCAGCAACCTCTCCGCTTTCAGGATCGACTCCTCCGTGCCTTCGATCTCGACGAACAGCCCGAACGGCAATTCGTCCAAAACCACCTCGACACCCGCCACGCGCCAGGTCTCCCTGCGCTTCTCATAGACGGCGGCGGGCGTGTAACCGAGCGCGTCGAGGATGGAGGCGAGCGCTTCGGGGTCTGTCACCTCCGTCTCGTCCTCGCGTCGCCGCTTGATACCACCCGTGCCGGCCATGCTCTCTTTGAAGGTGAAGATGGAGCGGCCGCCTTTGATGCGTCGCAGCCGCAGCACGCGATTGCCGCGCTCGATTCCCGGCCCCGCATACAAAGTGTTCTCTTCAAACTCCTCGCCGTGCGCCTTTGCCCCGGCCGCGCGCAGACGCACGCGCAAATTCGCCACCTCATCCGAACTCACGCGGTATTTCTTCTCGATCTCAGTGCCCATAAAAACATCGTCCGTGGTCAGTTGGCTGTCGTCGGTTGTCGCCCGTGGCCGAAGTTGATGCTCACATCTTCAGTCACTTGCCCGTGAAACACAAACAACGGACAACTGACCACGGACGACGGACAATCTTCAGCTTTGCCTGAGCCAACGCACGACTTCCGGCAGGCTCGCGCTCTTGCCGTACATCAACATCCCGACGCGGTAGACGCGCGCCGCCACCCAGACCGAGACGACGACGCTCGCCAGCCCGACGCCGAGCGAGAGCGCGATCTGCCAGAACGGCGGTTTCTCCGTGACGATGCGGACGAGCATCGTGATGGGCGAGAAGAAGGGCGCGATGGAAACCCAAAAGGCGAAAGACGAGTTGGGATTGCGAATCACCGGGAACGCCAGGTAGATGCTGATCACGGAGAGGAAGATCACCGGCATCGCCATCTGCCCGGCCTCTTTCTCCGTCGTCACCATCGCGGCGACGAGCATGTAGATCGTGGCGTACATCAAAAAGCCGAGGACGAAAAACAGGAGCGCGTAGACGGCGAAAGAGAGCGGCAGAGACGGCAGCGGCACCTCCATCCCGCTCGCCGCCAGCATCGAGACGCCGTAGAGCGCGAACGCGCCGAAAGCCACAGCCCACAAAACATACTGCGTGATCGCCACGCCGGCCACGCCCAACAATTTCCCCAGCATGAGGTGAAAGGGCTTGACCGACGAGAACAGAACCTCCGAGACGCGCGTCGTCTTCTCTTCCACCACCGACGAGAGGATCACCTGCCCGTACATCAGGATCGCCATGTAGATGAAGAGGCCGACGAACATCGCCACGCCGAAGCCGCCGCCGCTATCCCGCTCCAGGCCGCCCTCGCTGACCTTCGTCATCTCCAACGCGATCTCTTTCGACAACTGCCGCACGCGGTTTTGATCTATGTTCGCCTCGCGCAACCGTTGTTCGACGACTGCGCGATTCAAACTGTGGCGCAGTTGCGACGTGGTGATCGGGTCGCTCACGTTGCGCCCGTAATATTCCGCGCGCCCTTCTTCCAGAATCTTTTCGGGCAGCACGAGGTAAACGCCCAACTCGCCTTTTCGCACGCGCGCGTTCAACTCGGCCTTGATCTCTTCAATCGGACGCCCGCCCGGCAACACCTGCTCTATCTCGTATTGCGCGCCGAGCGCCGCGGCCGCCTGCCGCATCTGCGCCTCCTGATCCGGCGCGACCGCACCTGCACCCGGCGCGTTCTTTCGCCCGCCGTCCCCTTCACCGCTGCGGCGCGTCAGGATCGACTCGCGGACGCCCTCGTACATTTTTCCCGTCTGATCAACGACGGCGACCTTCGTCGCGCCGCCCGTCTTCATCGTGATGAGCAGGCCGGGCACAACGGTGAAGCCAATCATGATGAGCGGGCCAAGCAGCGAAGAGATGATGAAGCCCTTCGTGCGGATGCGCCCCAGGTATTCGCGTCGGATGATGACCCGCAGTTTCTTCACGCGCTCTCTCCCACTTTCCACAAAAAGATGTCGTGCAAACTCGGCTCGACCTTCTCGAAGCGCGTGATGCGCGCCCCGCTTTCGACGAGGCGACCGAGCAATTCCTGCGCGTCCGCTCCGGCGGCCAACTCGACCTCCACGTAGTCGCCGAAAGGCTTGATGCCCGCCACGAGCCGCGCCTCCGCCAGCACGCTCTCCGCGCCCTCGGCACGCAGCGCGACGGCGCGGCGGCCGAAGCTGCTTTTCACCTCGCGCAAACTTCCCTCCAACACCTTCCGCGAACGGTTGATGAGGCAGATGTCGTCGCAGAGTTGTTCGGCCTGCGACATCATGTGCGTCGAGAAGATGATCGTGCGGCGTTCGGCCTTCAGTTCGAGCAGCACGTCTTTCATCAACTCGGCGTTGACCGGATCGAGACCCGAGAAAACTTCGTCGAGGATGAGCAGGTCTGGTTCGTGCATCACGGTGGCGATAAACTGAATCTTCTGCTGCATCCCTTTGGAGAGCTCGTCCGTCCTGTGCGTCTTCCACTCGGAAAGTTTCAGGCGTTCGAGCCAGCGGTCGAGTCGTATCTCGGCTTCGCGCGCCGACAGCCCCTTCAACTCGCCGAAGTAACGCAACTGCTCGCCGACGCGCATCTTCTTGTAGAGACCGCGCTCTTCCGGCAGGTAGCCGATGCGATCCTGCAAACGCTCGTTCATACGCTCGCCGAACAATTCGATGCTGCCGGAATCGGGCGCGAGAATATTGACGATCATGCGGATGGTCGTGGTTTTGCCCGCTCCGTTCGGCCCGATCAGGCCGAAAATTCGCCCGGCGCGAACTTCCAGACTCAGTTCGTCCACCGCCACGAACTCGTCGAATTTTTTCGAGACGCGACTGAGCGCCAGAGTCACACCGTTTTCACTCAAGAGTTCGCTTCACCTCCCGCGGACGCCTGTCGAAGCTCTGCACATACGGGCGTCTTAAAGTTCCAGACTGACACGTTGTATACGGAAGCGAGGCGGCGGAAGTTTTACCGCCCGCGCCGGCAACAACTCGCTCTCAGCCTTAAACTCACTCTCGCTCCCGGCGACAACTCGCTCTCACACTCGCGCCACGCACGGTGCTATGATGCTTTCGTCAATATCCCTTCACTTTCGCATAGGCTGGCCGGCGATGCTCTCAAAAACACTTCCTTTCCTTCGCGCAACGTTTCTGCTGCTCCCCTTCTGGCTGTGGCTCGCCACGCACGCGGCCGCACAACAAACGCCCAATACCCCTGCCGACACGTCCGACGAAGTAGTTCGCGTCAACACCGAACTCGTCCAGACAGACGTGGTCGTGCTGGACAAGGCGGGTAAGTTTGTCGAAGGTCTCAAGCCCGAGCAGTTCGAGTTGCGCGTGAACGGCAAACCACAATTGATCTCTTTCTTTGAGCGCGTGACTGCCGGCAGCATCAACGAAGACGCACAGCTCGCGGCGGCGCGCGGCGGCGCGCGTGCGACTTCGTTGACGAAGGGCAACACGTCCGGCGCGGCCGCCAGACCGCTCGACCGCGGGCGCAACGTCTTGTTCTTCGTGGACGACCTGCACCTCTCGCCCGCCAGTCTCGCGCGCACACGCCAACTCCTGCTTCGCTTCATCGATGAACAGTTGGGGCAAAACGATCAAGCCGTCATCGCCACTGCCAGCAGTCAGCTCGGCTTCCTCCAGCAACTTTCGGACGACAAGCGCGTGCTGCGCGCCGCCGCCTCGCGTCTCAGCCTGCGCCAGATCAACGTGCGCGATTTCCAACGCCCGGCCATGACGGAACTGCAAGCCATGGCAATCGAGCAAAACGATCCGAACGTGCTCAACTATTTCGTCGAAGCCGTGCTGAGAGAGACGCTCAACGCGGGCAACCAGCAGAGCATGCGTTCGATGGCGGAGACGCAGGTGCGCCAGCGCGCGACGCAGATTGCGCAGACGAGCACGACGGCGTCCACCAACACGCTCTACAGCCTGCGCAACATGCTGCGTACCCTCGCGCCGCTGCCCGGCCGCAAGGTCGTCTATTTCATCTCCGACGGCTTTCCCTTCGAGATGCAACGCTCGAACATGGGCGAAACTCTGCGGCGTGTGACGGATGCGGCCGTGCGCGCCGGCGTTGTCGTCTACACGCTCGACGCGCGCGGTTTGACGGCCGACGTCAACGGCATGGCGGACGCCGCGAGCGACGCCGCGCCAGACCCCACCGGCCAGCTCTCCGCCGGCTCGCTCGGCGAGGCGACCGCTCGCCAGGAGCCGCTACGCCTCATCGCCGAAGATACGGGCGGGCGCGCGCTCCTCAATACGAACTCCCTCACGGACGCCCTCACACAGGCGTTCAAAGAGACCTCCGTCTATTATCTGCTGGCGTGGCGACCGGAGAGCGTCGAGGCGCGCGGCGGCAAATTTCGGCGACTTGAAGTAAGCGTGCGTGATCGCGCGGACGTTACCGTCCACGTGCAGCGCGGTTTTTACACGACGCCGCCCCCCGAACCGACGCGCGCGAAGGAAGCCGGGCGCGGCGACGACGCGCGGGATAAGGATAGCGGAGTTAAGGAAGCGTCCGCCGCCGGCAAAGCGCAGCACAAAGAATTGATGGCCGCGCTGCATTCGATCTACCCGAAGACCGCGCTCCCCACTGCGCTCGCGCTCAACTATTTCAACCTCCCGCCGCGCGGTATGATCCTGACGGCTTCCATCCAGGTCGATCTCGGCACGCACGCGCCTTCAGTCACGGCCGACGGCACCGGCGCCGCCCCCGTTCATCCTCCGGCGCAGCAGCAGATCGAAATTGTCGGCGCTCTCTACGACGAACGCGGTGAAGTCAAAAACGCCTTCCAGCGCACTCTCGCCGTCACGCCCAACACGGCGACGGCCGCTTCGCAAGCAACCTCCGCCGTCGCTCCGAATGCGGCAGCAACAGTCACTCCAAATGCGGCGACAGCCATGGCTCCGAATGCGTCTGCGGCCGCTGACCTGAATGCGACACCAGTCCCGCACGGATCGGGTCGGCTCATCCTGAGCGTCCATCTGCCGGCTCAGCCGGGAATGTATCAGGTGCGCATCGCCGCACGCGAAACGCTGGGCGGGCGCACGGGCAGCGCGGCGCACTGGCTTGAAATCCCGGACATCGCGAAGGGCAAACTCGCCCTGAGCAGCATCTTTCTCGGCGAGCAGACGAAGCAGGGGAGCGTGCCCGCGCAGGGTGCGCCGGAAGATGCGCTGCCCGTCAACATCACCGTGGATCGACGTCTCGCGCGCACCTCACGCCTGCGCTTTTTCACCTACGTCTACAACGCCCTGCGTGCGCCCGTCGGGGGCATTCCCGATGTCGCCCTGCAAGTGCAGGTCTTCCGCGACGATCAACCCGTCATCACTTCGCCCCTGCGCAAACTCGGCACCGAAGGCATGACCGATTTTTCGACCCTCCCTTATGCGGCCGAACTCTCGCTCGCAGCCCTCGTCCCCGGCAGTTACGCCCTGCAGATCACGGTCATCGACCGCGTCTCGAAGACGACCGCCACCGAGCGCGCTAAATTCATCGTCGAGTGAAAACTACTTTTGCGCCGATTTGATATTCGTCGGGCTCCTTCAGGATTCGAGCGCGATGCGGCGCGCCGAGACGATTTGCTCGAAGGACTGCAACTCGTCGAGCGTCTCGTCGTCGAGCGGCGCGTCGGTTTCGATGACCGCCATCGCCTCGCCGCCGCGCTCGCGCCGTCCCAGGTGAAAGCGACTGACGTTGACGCCGTGCGCGCCGAGGATTGTGCCGACGCGGCCGATCACGCCGGGCACGTCGCGGTTGCGTGTGACGACCATGTGCCCCGACGGGATGGCTTCGATGCGGAAGCCGTTGATCTCCGTGATGCGACCGTCGCCGCTCGAACCATTGCCATCGCCTGCACTCCTTGAGCCGAAGAGAGCGCCCGAGACCGTCTGCTCGCCCTCCGTCAACACGATGCGCGTCCTGATCGCGGGCAACAACTCGTGCCCCGCGCCGCGCGTGTACGAAGTCGTTATCGAGATGCCGCGCTCCTCCGCGATGAGAAACGCATTGACAACGTTGACGCGCGCGCTCATGTCGCGCAACAGCCCCGCGAGGAACGCGCGCGTGACTGGCGCGGCTTCCATCTCCGCCAGCTCACCCGCATATTCGATTCGCACTTCATGGGCGGCCTCGTCCAGCAACTGCCCCTGGAATCTCCCCAGCCGTTCGGCCAGCACGAGGTAGGGCGAGAGCGTGTGCAACTCCTCCGCGCCGAGGGCGGGCGCGTTCACCGCGCCGCCGAGCGCGCCCGTCTGAAAGTAGTCGCGCATCTGCTCGGCGACCGTCACGGCCACGCCCTCCTGCGCCTCTCTCGTCGAAGCGCCGAGGTGCGGCGTCGTGATCACGTCCTCGAATTGCAACAGCGGATTATCCCGCGAAAGCGGTTCTTCCTCGAACACGTCGAGCGCCGCGCCCGCCACGCGCCCTTCCGCCAGTGCCTCGCAGAGCGCGCGTTCGTCTATCAGCCCGCCGCGCGCGCAGTTGATGATACGCACGCCGGGCTTCATCAGTGCGAATTCGCGCGCGCCGATGATGCCGCGCGTCTCGGCCGTGAGCGGCGTGTGGACAGTGATGAAATCGGCGCGCGCACAGACCTCTTCGAGCGGCGCGAGCTCCAACTCCATTTCGCTCGCCTGTTCGGGAGAGATGAATGGGTCGAAGGCCAACACCTTCATCTCGAATCCGCGTGCGCGATTCGCCACCACGCGCCCGATTCGCCCCAGCCCGACCACGCCCAGGGTCTTTCCGCGCAACTCGACGCCGACGAATTTCTTTCGCTCCCACTTGCCGCCACGCAAACTGGCGTGCGCCTGCGGCACGCGGCGCGCGAGTGCGAGCAGGAGCGCGAGCGTGTGTTCGGCGGTCGTCATCGTGTTGCCGTCGGGCGCGTTCATCACGATGATGCCGCGCGCGGTCGCCGCCGGCACATCTATGTTGTCCACCCCGACCCCGGCGCGTCCGATGGCGCGCAGGCGCACCGCCTCGTCCAACAGGGCGGCGGTCACTTTCGTCTCGCTGCGCACGATCAGCCCGTCGTAATCGCGCGCGATCTCGCGCAATTCGTCGGGCTTGAGTCCGGTGCGCTTATCCACCGTGAAGCCCGCCGCGCGCAGAGGCTCAAGCCCGCTCTCGCTCACGTCGTCGGATACAAGTATTTTGATATTGTCCATAAGGGGAGAATTTGACGGGAATGCGGGTACGCGAAACGATGAATGATGAAGAAAAGACAGGTTGCTTTCACTTCATCATTCATCGTTCCCCATTCATCATTCGATTCACATGGGGCCGCCGGAGTCTTTGCCGTCGGCGGTTCCGCCGGAGGCGTTGTCGGGTGTGCCGTCGGGCGAGGGCGCGGAGGCTGAATCGGATGAACCGCCTGCGCCTCCCTCTTGCGCGGCGGGCGAAGCGGTTTGAGTTTGTCGCAGGTCGCTCAGGGTGTCGCTGCTCGTCGCCTCTTCGTGTCGCGCGGCGACCCCGGAGGCGGCTGTGCCGGCGTCGTCCGCGTGGTTCGTCTGTTTGGCGTCGTCCATGTTTTCTCCTTTTTTCTCCTTATCAAAAGAGTAGGTAAATTGAGAGCAGCAGCGACATCAGCGCGGCGGCGTAGATGCCTGCGAGCACGTCGTCGGCCATGATGCCGAGGCCGGCCTCAAGCGATTCGAGGCGGCGGACGGGGTACGGCTTCCAGATGTCGAATACGCGGAAGAGGACGAAACCGACAGCCAGCATCCACGCAGGGCTATCCCACGGCATGAAGACAAAAGTGATCAACTGTCCGGCAACCTCGTCCACCACGACGATGCCGGGGTCTTTGCGCCCTATGATGGTCTCGGTGCGCGTCGCCGCCCAGGTGCCTGCGAGCGAAACGGCGATAATTACGAGCAAAAGAAAAGTCGTCAGCAAGGCCGCGTTTATCCCGGCGTCGAGGCCAATCTGCCCCGTGGGGCGGAAGCCGAACGCGCGCACCAGCAGGTAGATGCAGACTCCTAAGGCCGAACCCCACGTGCCCGGCGCGAGCGGGATGAAACCCACCCCGCACGTCGAGACGCCGAGCGCGATGTAATCCCTGAGCGTGCGCTCGCGCGGAGGGCGGCCGATGAAGGCCGTCGTCAACACCGACGGGTTCAGTTCATCGCTCGATTCTTTAACAACCTTCATAAGCTGTCAGTTGTCAGTTGTCAGTTGTCAATTGTCAATTGTTCAAGCCGACTCTTGAACAATTCGCGCGGCGGCCACTTGCAACGGACAACAGACTACGGACAATTGACAGTTCTTAAACGATGCTTCCGATCAGATCGTATTCGTGCGCGTCGGTAATGCGGACGTTGACGAAATCGCCGGGCGCGGGCGCGAAGCCTTCGGGCGCGTCGTTGATCAGGACGACGCCGTCGATGTCGGGCGCCTGCGTCTCCAGACGCCCCTGCCAGAGCAGGTCTGTCTCTTTCGCCGTGCCTTCAAAAAGGACGCGGCAGGTCTGTCCGATGCGCGCGCGGTTGCGCTTGAGCGAGATGCGGCGTTGCTCGCGCATCAGGCGGTCGCGCCTTTTGGCGGCCACTTTCGGATCGACCTTGCCGGGCAGGTCGAAGGCGGCCGTGCCCTCTTCGTCCGAATAGGTGAAAACGCCCACGCGGTCGAACTCGACGTTGCGCACGAAGGCCAGCAGTTCGTCGAAGTCCGCTTCGGTCTCGCCGGGGAAGCCGGTGATGAACGTGGTGCGGACGGCGATGCCGGGCACGCGCCGCCGGACGCGCTCGATCAGGCGTTCGAGGCTTGCGCGATTTCCCCCGCGGCGCATCAGCTTGAGGACGTTCTGCGAAGCGTGCTGCAGCGGCATGTCGAGATACTTGACGGCCTTCGGCTCGGACGCCATCACGTCGAGAAAGAGATCGCTGATATGCGTCGGGTAGGTGTACATCACGCGCACCCATTCGATCCCGTCGAGACGCGCGAGTTCGCGCAGAAGGTGCGCCAACCCGTCGGGCTGCGCGAGGTCTTCGCCGTAGCGTGAAGAATCCTGCGCAACGAGGATCAATTCTTTGACGCCGCGCGCCGCGAGCGCCTGCGCCTCGCTCACCACGGAGCCGAAGCGGCGACTGCGAAAATGGCCGCGCATCTGCGGAATGAAACAGAAGGCGCACGGGCGGTCGCAACCTTCCGCGATCTTGACGAACGCGCTGTAGCCGGGCGTGGCGAGCACGCGCGGCGTCGATTCGTCGTAGAGATAAGTGGCGCTCTGGTTGCCGAGCGCGATGACGGGGAGCGAGCGCGTGTTGACGCGTTCGTCGCAGACTTTCGTGATGTCATTGATCTGGTTCGTTCCGATGAAGGCGTCGACTTCGGGTATCTCCGCGCGTAGTTCGTCGCGGTAACGCTCGACGAGACATCCGGCGACGACGAGGCGTTTGGCCTTTCCGTCCGTCTTCATGCGCGCCGCTTCGAGGATGGCGTCAATGGATTCCTGCTTCGCCGACTCGATGAAGCCGCAGGTGTTCACGACGAGCGTGTCGGCCTCCGCCTCGTCCGTCGTGATCTCATAGCCGGCGGCCGCGAGTTGACCCATCATCACCTCGCTATCAACCAGATTCTTCGGGCAGCCCAAACTGATAAAGCCAATTTTCTTCATTCAAATGACGGGTGACGGGCGACGTGTGACAGGATACAGACAAGTTTTTGTTTTCAACTCGTCACCCGTCACTTGTCGCTGGTCACTCCCTTTCTTTCTCTACTCGCCGCAGCCATTCCTCGACGCGGGCGGCCTCCGCCGTCGTGAGCTCGTGTGCGCCGTAGCGGACGCGGTTATAAGAACGCGTCAGGAGAATCGCTTCGGGCATCCCTGTGGTCGCCGCGAATTCGAGCGGCGTCTCGTCCGGCGCGCGCGACATGCCGCGCGCTTCGAGCACCTTGATCATGCGTTCGTAGAAGACGACGGATGAATAATTTTTTCGTTCGCCTCGCCGGAATTTCCACGGCCATGCCACATTCCAACGCCGCGCCCGCGCGATGAACAACAAGAACAGACCGAGCAGCAACAGCGTCAGTGCGATGAGCAGCGGAACATTAGCCTGCGCCGCACCGTAGCCCCTCGCCCCTGCGGCGGCGGAAAACTGCTGCCACCAGAGGACGAATCCGGCGCGTAGTTCGGCGAAAGTTTGTCCCGCCGTCTGACGATAGACGCCGAGATTGCTGCGGATGGATGTCGCCAGTGAGCGCTGTTCCTGCTTATCATAAGCGACGACATATTGAATCCAAAACAGTTCGAGCGCTTCGGCATACTTGCCGAGTTGCCCGCGCAGGCCGCCGGCCTCGTCGTGGTTGCCCGGCCGCCCGTCAACCGGCGTCGGGTCGAAAGTCACCCACGCGCCCGTGTCCGGGAAATAAACTTCGACCCACGAATGCGCGTCCGATTGCCTGACGGTGTAGACATCGGCCGCATCGTTGTACTCGCCCTGCTGGAAACCGTTGACGACGCGCGTCGCCACCCCAGCCGTGCGCAGCATGACGGCCATCCCCGTCGAGAAATATTCGCAGTGCCCTTCGCGTGCGCGGAACATAAAATCCGCCAGCGGGTCGGCCGCCCCGCCCGACTTTTGCTCCAACGTGTAGCCGTAGTTTTGCTGGAAATACGATTCGATGACGCGCGCGGCGTCGTAGTTATTCGCGGCGCGCGCGCCGACGATCAAGCTGCGCGTGAGTTGGCGGATGCGCGGGTCTAGATTTTCAGGAACGCGCAGGTAACGATCCATCTCGGGCGGGTAGGCCGCGAGGTCGAGGCGCAGACGCTCGGCGGGCGGCTCGGTCGTGTCCGAGAAGGCGCGGTAGGAGATGCGTTCCTGCGAGTGATCGCGCGTCGACAGGCTGTCCTCCCGGTCGATCCCGATGTAGGGCAGCGCGCCTTGGATGGCGACGGGGCGCGGGGCGATAAACAGCACGGGCGTATCTATCGGTTCGACGAAGAAGGTCTGCGTCGTCAAATTCTCCAGCGATTGCGTCGTGCCGAACGGAAAGAGGTTGCGTTCGTTGCCGCGCCGGTACTCGGTCTCGCGGCTCGACCTGCGCCAGGTACGCCCTCCGAAATCGTCGAGCGCGACGCCCCGCCACCGCAGAGTTTGATGTCGTCCGGCCAGAGGGTCTTCGACGCGCACGCGCATTACGACGCGCTGGCTCTGTTGCAGGCGGCCGATCTCACCGAGCGTCACTTCGTCGGAAAAACCCACGACACCGCTCAACCCCCCATCGGCGCGTGCCAGCGCGCTTCCGCTGAAACGCGGCATGATGAAAAAGATCGGCAGCGCGAGGGCGAAGATGAGCGCGAGCAGCGCGAGCGCGACGAACGGCAGGCGACGCGCCTCGCCTGGCGACGTTAGCGCAGCCGTTTTTCTCGACGCGCGGCTCAACCAGCGAGCGGGGGGCGCGCTGAGCAATCGCGTCTCCTGAATTTTGACGGCGCGGCGCGCTTTCCTGATCTCGAAACAGACCACTGTCGAGAGTGCGCAGAAGATGTAGAGCGCGAGCGTAGCGACGAAGAGCGGGCTGACGCTCAAACCCGCCGCGAGCATGACTTCGAAAAATGAGATGAGATAGAGAAACAGCCAGTCGCGGTCGGCCTTCACCTGCGCGAGTTTGACGGCGGAGAGGAAAAGTATGAAGTGCGCGAGCGCCGCGACGCCGGCGCGCGCCGGTTCGCCCGCCCAGACCGTTGAGGATTGAACTTTCCAGTCGAGATACAGCAGCGGCAGCGACGACACCACGGCGAACATCCCCGCACGCTCGGACAACTGCCAACGCGTGCCCTCGAATTTCCACGCCGCCGCGAGTAGCAGGATGAACGCCGCGCCGAGCGCCACGCTCATGCCGCCGGAGACGGCCAGCGCAAGCGTGCCGCTGGCGATCATCGCGTAGGAAGAGATGCGGAAATAGGTGTCGAAAGTCACGTCTATTTTGATGCGGCGGGACGTGCTCAGGAACGCGCTTTGGGTTTGACGATCTCGATTTCAAACAACTTCGGCCACATCTTGCCCGTGACAAACAGGCGTCTGCCCGTCGCGTCGTAGGCAATGCCGTTCAAAACGTCCTCCGCGCCCGTGCGATCTTTGCTCGCGAGCAGCCCCGTCAGGTCGATCCAGGCGAGAACTTTGCCCGTCTTCGGCTCGATGCGCGCGATGCGATCCGTCTGGTAGATGTTGGCGTAGATTTCGCCTTCTATGTATTCGAGTTCGTTCAACTGATCCACCGGCTCGCCCTTGTCCGTGATGCCGATAGTGCGCGTCGTTCGCAGCGTGACGGGGTCGAGAAAGCGAATTTGATCGGTGCCGTCGCTCATGATGAGGGATTCGCCGTCGTGCGTCAGCCCCCAGCCCTCGCCCGTGTAACTGAATTCGCCCTGTTTTTGAAAAGTGGCCGGGTCGTAAATGAACCCCTTGTGCTCCTGCCACGTTAGTTGAAAGACCTTGTTGTGAAAGACCGTCATGCCTTCGGCGAAGTAAGCCGCGGGCACGGAAATCTGTTTGATGACCTTACCGGTCTTCAGTTCGACCTTACGCAAACTCGACGCGCCGTATTGCCCCGTGCTTTCCCAGAGAAGGCCTTCGTGGAAAATTAACCCCTGCGTGTAAGCGCGCCTGTCGTGCGGCCAGGAATGTTTGATTTTATAAGTGTAGGTCGGGGCTTGCGTGGGCGCGGCCTGTGTCGCTGATGTCGGGGCTTGGCCTGCGTTCGCATTGTGCGGCGCGTTTTTCTGCCCGGCCGCCCCGGCTGCGGCGGGAGTCAGTCGCACGGCGTCGGCCGCCGTCGTCCCTGTCTGTCCCCCACAGGCCGTGATCGAGAGGACACAGGCGAGCAGAGAATTTCGGTATAGCTGTTTCTTCATCGAATACACCCCGGCATTAAAGATGACGCATCTTCCCTCTAAGTTCCTTTGTTCCGCGAATATTTTCTCAAAGCGTCACAAATTAGAAAAGCCCGCTCATGCATTGCATCGAACGGGCGCAATAAATATTCGGCGGCTGAGAGACTTCGACCTCCCGCGAGGCCGTATTTGGAAGCTGTTCCGACCAGCGGCTATTGAGCCGCGACTTTAAGATCGGCCTTTGATTTGTTACCGGAAACTTTAAAGAAGTGCTGACAGGCGTTGACGATAGCCACGCCCCTCGCTTCCGGAGCTTCCACCTTTTTCAACGCATTATACACGGCGTCGAAATCTTGAGCGCGAAAGCCCGCTAGCGCCGAATTGAAACTAAAGCCGCTCGTGGCGACCGTGGTCTCGGCGGGAATGATGCCGGTAAAGCGTCGGATGGCGGGCGCGAGATCGGTCTGCCCCGCCGTATCGAGCGGAGACTGGTTCAACACTTTCACTGCATCTTGCAGCGCATCGAGCGCAGCCGTCTGGTCAAACTTGCCGTAAGCGGCGACCACGCCGAGCGCGATTTTCGTCCAGTTCTCATCGGGTTCGGCTTTTTTCAACAAATCACTCGCTTCGCTCAGCGATTCGCGCGCGCGCGCATTGTTTTTGGCAACGACCTGCTTTTGCGCTCCGACGATCAAGCAGACGGCTCTTTGCGCCGCATCCGCGTTTTTGTGGTTGAGCGTTTCCGCTTTAGCGAGATCGTTTTTTTCGAGAAAGTGCAGCGTCGCGCGATAAGTGATCCAGTTGGCGACATCGCGTCTAAATTCCTTATCGCCGATCCTACCGGCCAGTTGCCATCCGCGCTCGTAGGATGTCGGCTCGGTTGCAACTGCGGCTCTCGCAAAGGCTATGTCTCGTTGCAGCCCGCCTGTTTCTTTCTCGGCAAGCTTTTCCAGATAATCAATGCGCCGCTCATTGTACTCGGCTGGCTTTTCGCCCCGGAGCGTCTCCAGATGACCATCGGGAGGGTTGGCCGGCTCGGCCGTGAACCGCGCATCGGCCAGGAGAGATTGCGCGCGACCGGCAAGCAGCGCCGCCTTTTCCTGCGAAACTTCCTGAACCCGAACCATCAGGTATTGAATGGCGTTGATCTGCGCACGCGCAGTCGCCTGTGGATTCGCGGTGCTAGAGGGCAGCGGCGCACCGGTCAGGAGGTCTGAGGCCAGAAGTAAAAATTCCGCCGCCAGAGCCGGATTGACTTGAGCCGCGGGCTTGACGGCTATGGGCGCTCTGCCGACCGCAATGTCTCTCCGCCCTTGATTATCGCCCGTCCCTGCAGAGTTGATCCTGCCCGGTGTGTAGAGATATGAATAGAGCACGAGTAATTCGTTCGGATCGTTCATGCCGGCCGTCGCCAGTCGTTTGAGAGCGGCACGGACGACCACCTCCGCGTGCTCAAAAGACTTCTCTTGCAGCATGATCAAAACGTGCTGCAAACCGAACGAGATGCCGTCTCGTAAACTTTCGACGGCAAAATCCACCGCCGCGCCCGGGTTGTCTTTGATCATCCCCTCGGCCATCTGCAGCAGGACGGCGCTCCTCTCGCTACGATCATCGAACAAACCTTGCGCCGTCCCTTCGCCTTCGTCCTTTTTCTCAACGGACATCTCCTCCAGCCACTTTCGCGCGAGATCAGGGTCGCGTCGTTTCGCGACGTATAACACTTCCCGGCGGTCGGAGGCGCGTTTTGAATAGTTACGATAGCGAGAGCGCGCCTGCTTCGGATATTCGATCTTGCTCAAGGTTTCCCAAGCCAGCACGAGCAGGTCGCGCGCGATGTCAGCGTCCACGTCCCAGATCAAATCCGCCGCTATCACCTGCACGCCGGCGGCGACCTCTTTCTTCTCCCACTGCTTCGACTCCTGCGCTGTCTGCCGTAACACCTCGATGAGTTTTGCCTGTAGAAATTTTCGCGCCGCCTCCTCTTGAGTGACCGTCTTTCGCGCACTACCTGCCTCTCGCCCACGGCCAGCCGGAGTCTTATCCTGCGCAGGCAAAGCGGCGGCGAGACCTGGCAGAAAGCCGCAAAGGTTGATCGACACGGCCGCCATCAAGAGGAGTTGACAGGCGGGGGCTCTACCGCGGCCATTTTTTCTACCCGTGATGCGGCGCGTCATAAACTCTCCAGCCAGTCAGAAAATTCATTCTGCTTGTCTTCTGCAATTGTCGCGCCTCCCCAAGATTTTTTGACGACGCCGTTCTCCACGAAGAGTTTCACCGGGACGCGCTTGATGCCGAGTCCCGCCGCAAGTTGAAAATTTTGATCGTAGAAAACTCTAAAGGGGAACTTAGCCTTGGCGTCGCGTAAAGCTATCTCTCTCTCGCCGAAGGAGATCACGCCGTAAAAGGGAATGTCGCCGCGCTTGGCGATGGCCTTCCGTAAAAATTGCGACTCCCGCAGACAGGCATCGCAATCAGGCGTCACGAAAACAAGGATGAATCTGCCCTTCCTCAAATCAGCGTCAGACATCACCTGATTAGCGTCATCTATTAGATCGGCATGTGGTAACGCCTGCCCAGTTTCAACCCCGACGCTCGCTGCTGCACTCTGCTGCTGGCGGCGAGTGTAAAAGAACACGAAGCTCACGCAAAATATCAGAACGCATAAGATAGCTAAACTGCCAATCCAAACAATCTTTTTCTTCGGGGTGTCTGTCACGTTTGTCTCCTCGCTGGCAGGCATTGTTTTCAGTAAGGCTTCCACTCGGTAGTCTCACTTGCGCTCTTTCTGCTCGATTTATAAAGTGATCCATCGTCCGAGACATAGAAATTCAAATAAAGGCCGGAGGTCGGCGAAAAATTATTTCTATCGTTCGAGTCCATATCGAATGGAGGAACGACAAAAACATCCGAACCGTAAATATTTTTCTTCAATTTTGCGTCGTAGATTTTTACCGAATAAAAACTCAGGAGGCTGGAGAAAGATGTCTGCTGCTGATAGGGAATCCTATTTTTGAAGTCGATTCCTTCTCGCCAGAAGGTGCGTTCCCGCAGTGTCCTGATATTGTTCTTACTAAATTTCCCTTCGGCAAGGAGAATCCGGCTGGAGAAATATTCCGGCCTCAACTCACGGCTTTTCCCCTCCCTGGCAAGCTGCTTCATTGTTCTGGCAAAATCCTGCTCCGCTACAAAGTAAGTTTTGAACTCAACCTCCCAACCGCTGCGCGACAGGTGGGCTCCGGGCAAATTCATCAGAGTGATCTTCATTGATAACTTATCAGGATAAAGCTCGGGCGTGGGCTGGTTGGGCTTAATACTCCGGCGATCAATTCTGGCTCGCTGAGTCGATGCGGGATGCAGCCCGTTTACTGCCACGGTTGAGGAAACTAAAGTGGCTTGCAATCCGAGAACGATAAAGAAAATCTGAAAAGTTTTATTAAATTTCATGCGATAAACTTATCCAACTTTAACAATATCGGATAATGAAAGTCCCGCCGGTAAATCTCAGCCGGCGGAACTATAGTTGGTATCTACTTTCAGTTAGGTTCTGAGAAACCTGCCTTACCACTGGTCTACAACAATTCTTGAAAAAAACAGGTTAGTAGGCCTGGTAGCCATTCGCCGCGAGAGCCCTATCGCATTCCGCCGCGCCGACCTTGCAATAACAGTCGTAGTAGCAATAGTTCGCGTCTTCACCCGTCGGGTAGCAGGTATATTGATCCTGAACGTCGGTTCGGCACAAGGCAGCGGCGGCGCCGGCAAGGCTAAGAGACAAGGCGGCGGTGGCGAGGGCAGAAAACAGGTACTTACTGACACTTCTCATGGTGGGTTCTCCTTCTACGGCTGAAGTTAATGTCTATAGGTTTAAATGGGACATAGTCCCATCAGGGTGGGAACTCGGAAGCGGCCTGAGGTTTCAATGTACGGGGGAATAATTCACCAAGCAAGAGCAATCTACCGGCGGAACTTGCTATTCGCTGGCTAATCTTGTTATTCGCTCGCTGATTTCGAGGCAAGATTTAACTATAACGAAACTCAATCCAGATAGATTTACAGGGTGACAACAAAAGAAAAAGCCCGCTCAGACAGCAATGCCTGAGCGGGCTTTTTAAAATTAATCCGGCGACTTCCTACTCTCCCACGCAGCTACCCGCGCAGTACCATCGGCTCCAAGAGGCTTAACTGCCGTGTTCGGGATGGGAACGGGTGTGACCCTCTCGACAAAATCACCGGAAAACTTGAAAGAACATGTAAAAGGGCTTGGACAATCGAATAGTGACACTAGGTTTTTCAAAAGTTGTGCGAAGCGAACCATCGAATATTACCGAACGGTTTTGCCCGTCAATAAATTTAATGGTCAAGCCTTGGGAACATTAGTACTGGTCAACTGAACATATTACTATGCTTACATTTCCAGCCTATCAACGTGGTGGTCTACCACGAGTCTCACTGGCAGGTCTAATCTTGGGTCTGGCTTCACGCTTAGATGCATTCAGCGTTTATCCATGCTCCACATAGCTACCGAGCGCTGCCGTTGGCACGACAACTCGTACACTAGAGGTGGATCCATCCCGGTCCTCTCGTACTAAGGACAGATTCCCTCAAACCTGCTCCGCCCACACCAGATAGGGACCGAACTGTCTCGCGACGTTCTAAACCCAGCTCACGTACCTCTTTAATTGGCGAACAGCCAAACCCTTGGGAGCTTCTGCACCCCCAGGATGAGATGAGCCGACATCGAGGTGCCAAACCCTACCGTCGCTGTGGACGCTTGGGTAGGATCAGCCTGTTATCCCCGGCGTACCTTTTATCCGTTGAGCGACGGCCCTTCCATACAGAACCGCCGGATCACTAACTCCTACTTTCGTACCTGTTCGACTTGTTTGTCTCGCAGTTAAGCTGGCTTTTGCGTTTACACTCTACGGCTGATTTCCAAACAGCCTGAGCCAACCTTCGAGCGCCTCCGTTACAATTTGGGAGGCGACCGCCCCAGTCAAACTACCCGCCTGATAATGTCCCTCCACCGGATAACGGTGGTAGGTTAGAACGCAGACAAACGAAGGGTGGTATCTCACCAGTGGCTCCCCCGAGGCCAAAGCCCCGAGTTCACAGCCTCCCACCTATCCTGCGCATCGTTTGCCCGTATTCACTATCAAGTTGTAGTAAAGGTGCACGGGGTCTTTCCGTCTAGATGCGGGAAACCGGCATCTTCACCGGTACTACAAATTCGCTGTGTCTCTCGTTAAGACAGCTCCCAGATCGTTACGCCATTCGTGCAGGTCGGAACTTACCCGACAAGGAATTTCGCTACCTTAGGACCGTTATAGTTACGGCCGCCATTCACTGGGGCTTCGATTCGTAGCTTCGCCTTGCGACTAACCACTCCTCTTAACCTTCCAGCATTGGGCAGGCGTCAGCCCCCATACGTCGTCTTCACGACTTTGCGGAGACCTGTGTTTTTAGTAAACAGTCGCCTGGGACATTTCTCTGCGACCGCGTTCTTGGTGAACGCGGCTACCCTTC